>JAUJNL010000052.1 GCA_030448185.1 Cytophagales bacterium
GAAGATGGGACCGCTTCTGATTTAGGTAAATCGCTGGTTAAAACCTTATCTTCTCCCATTCCGGCAATGGTAGATGCCCGCCACCTTGAAGTGGTCAATGAGATCATTAACGAGACGGGTGACGACAAAGGCAATATTATGCCCAACGACAAGGTCCTGCTGGTAGTGGAAGACGACCTGCGCTTCGGCAAGATCATGATCGACAAAGCCCACGAAAATGACCTCAAAGTAGTGGTTGCTACCAGTTACAGCGAGGTGTTCAGTCTGGTAAACACCTATAATCCGTTAGCCGTTACCCTGGATGTAAAGCTGCCCGATAATAGCGGCTGGAAAGTACTCGACCTGTTTAAGAATGACCTCAACTTCCGTCATATTCCGGTCTACCTGATATCCGGGGAAGAAAACCGCGCTTTAGCTTACAAACGCGGAGCCCGCAATTTCCTGCTCAAGCCGCTCAAGGGCGAAGACCTGAACTTTCTCTTCAGCGACATCGAAAAGTTCAAGGATAAAAAACCCCGCAACCTGTTGGTCATCGAAGACAATGAGGCAGATTGCTCTGGCATTGTGAAAATGCTGGAAAATGATTGGGTAAAAATTACCGTTGCCGAAACCGGTGAAAAAGCCTTGAAAATCATGCGCCGTAAATCGTTTGACAGTGTGGTGCTTGACTACATGCTGCCCGATATGACCGGCAGTGAGTTACTGAAGAAGATGAGCTCCCTCAAAAGCCAGCAACTGACCCCTCTGGTTGTGTATTCGGCCAGGGATTTTACCGATCAGGAAATGGGCCAGCTGAAGCAGACGGCCCGCAATGTGATCATGAAGGATGTGAGGTCACTGGATCAGTTACTGGAAGAAACCACGCTGAATCTGCACATTAACCATAAAGATCTGCCGGTGCAGCAGCGTAAGCTTATCGAGAACATCTACCTGAAAGAGGATTTGCTAGCGGGTAAAAATATCCTGATTGTGGATGACGACGTACGGAACCTGTTTGCCCTGACCACCGCCTTTGAACGACATAACATCAATGCGGTAACGGCAGAAAGCGGTCATGAAGCCATTGGGATTCTCAACGGACGCAGTGATATCGATATGGTGCTGATGGACATTATGATGCCCGAAATGGACGGGTACGAAACCACGCAGAAAATCCGCCGGGAAAATAAAAATAGCACCTTGCCCATCATCGCGGTAACGGCAAAGGCCATGAAAGGTGACCGCCAGAAATGCATTGAGGCAGGCGCTTCGGATTACATCACCAAACCGGTAAAGATTGACCAGTTGCTTTCCCTGATGCGGATTTGGTTGTATCGGTAGTCGGAAGACGGAAGACCGAAGTCGGAAGACAGGATACGGGAGACGTTAGAAGAATATTGTAATTGGCCGGTAGCCATGGGTCAGAAGAAAAAACTTCGGACTCCCGACTTCGGTCTTCCGTCTCCCGACTTGCCACTTTAATCATAGAAATTATGGGATTTAAATTTGAGAAATTAATTATTTGGCAGAAGGCGATGGAATTTGGAGAAAATATCAACACGCTATCTCAAAAGTTTCCCAAAGAAGAATTATTTAATCTTTCCTCTCAAATAAGGAGAGCAGCAGACTCTATTGCCTTAAACATTTCAGAAGGTGCGATTGGACAGTCTAACCTTGAGTTTAAAAAGTTTATGGGATATGCCATTCGTTCATTAGCTGAAGCAGTTACCTGTTTGTACAAAGCCAAGAGACGAAACTATGTTTCTCATGAAGAATTTACTTTGCATTATGAGTTCGCATTTAATTTAATGAATATGATGGCAGCATTTAAAGAGAAAATTAAGTGAGCAGGAAGTCAGGAGTCCGAAGACTAAAGTTTTTCTTCCACTTCCGACTTCTGACTTCCGTCTTCTGACTAAATAATGAAACTATCCCACGCCATCTTTTTAGGGTTTACGGTCATTCTGCTGCTTTTCTCATTCACTACGTTTGTAAACTTCCGGCAATCGCAGGCAGTAAAGGAAAACACGGAATGGGTAGCAAGATCACAGGGAGTTATCCGGGATGTGCTGCGGTATCAGCGCAACATCAGTGATCTTCAGAGTAGCCTCCGTGGGTACTTTTTGACGGGAGACGAATCACTGATGGAACCTTATTATGCATCGGAGGCCGAAAATAAGCAATTGATCAGTGAACTTAACCAACTGATGCCTGCCGGGTCCCTGCAACTGAAGAAGCTGAAAGTAATTGAAAATCTGAATATGAGGTGGAAGACCGAATATGCGCAACCCCTCATTGAAGCCCGCAACCGGGCTGATGAGTCAGATGCGGCGGCAAATACCTTCCGAAGGTTTTACGGCGAAAAGATTAAAAGCCAGTTTGAGAAACAGGTAAACCAGCAGATGCGGGACGAATTCAGAGAGATAACCAACATTGAATACGGATTACGCTCAACCCGCCGGGCAGTATTAGATAAGTCAGTAGCTCAGACCAGATCACTCTCCATTACCTTGACGGTGTTATCGATTGCGGCGGGCTTCTCCATTGCCCTGTATCTGAGTTACCATATTTCCCGGCGGATCAATGAAATGGTCAGCATGGCCCAACGCATTACTGAGGGCAAATTTGATACAATATTAAAGGATACATCTAAAGATGAACTGAGCCATTTAGCGGGTTCCCTCAACCGCATGGCCCGAATTCTTGATGAAAACATTTCACAATTGGAACGCAAAAACCAGGAGCTAGACCGCTTCAGCTACGTAGTTTCGCATGACCTGAAAGCCCCACTGAGGGGTATCGAAAATGTCATTCTCTGGACCGAGGAAGACTTCGGCGACAACCTTCCTCCTAAAATGCTGGAGTATGTCGGGCTGGTCAAGAAGCAGATCAACCGGATGAGTAATTTTATCGAAGGGCTGCTGGCGCTGTCGAAGATAGGCCGCGAAAGAAGGGTGCTGGAGTGGGTTGACACCGGGCAGATGCTGACTGAAATCATCGAATTGCTCTCACCCGGCTCCGGATTACGGGTAATAGTTCCCGGAAAAATGCCGAAGCTCTACACCGAAAAACTCCCCTTGCAGCAAATATTCATCAACCTGATCAGTAACGCAATCAAATACCACGACCGGCAGGAAGGGCAGATCGCCATCAGTTATGATGAGCACGACCACGTGTATGAATTTAAAGTGACCGACGATGGGCCGGGCATTGACCCGCAGTATCACCAGAAAATATTCATCATTTTCCAAACCCTTAAACCAAAAGACGAATTTGAAAGTACGGGAGTAGGGCTGGCTATTGTCAAGAAAATACTGGATGACCGGAAATGCACGATCCGGGTCGACTCGGATCCGGGAAAAGGGGCCAGTTTCATCTTTACCTGGCCTAAGGCAGCTGCCTGATGGCCGAAACGGAAGGGTTTCACTACACGCGGAGCCAAAATAATACAGTGTACAATGGCTTTTTACCCGGGCCTACCCTACAAGCTAATATTACACTACTTTTGCAGCTTTACCAGGCTGCTGTAAACTATTAAAGAAAGATTGTACCATGATTGAAAAAGTAGCTAACATTCTTTTGGTAGAGGACAATTACATCGACATCCGTAATGCGGAGAGAGCCCTCCAGAAGATTAATGCCAACCATCGGCTTTTTATTGCTCATGATGGTCAGCAGGCTTTAGCTATGCTCCGGGGTGAAGGAGTAGAAAAGATCAATCCTAAGCCCAGTATTATTCTGCTGGACATCAATATGCCCAAAATGAATGGATTGGAGTTTCTGACTGAATTGCGACGCGATGAGGAGCGAAAGGATATAAAAGTTTTTATCACCACTACTTCTGACCACGAGACGGACCGGGCCCTGTCCAAAGAGCTTGGGATATCAGGTTATATTCTCAAACCGATCCGGATTAACAACCCGGGTTCATCAATGGACAATTTCAATCTGCTGATCGACTTACTGAACCTGAAAAAATAAATGTTTTCACCCGGCAGTTAAAGCTTAGATAAGGGTAATAAAAAGACGTTTCTGCAGCAATAGTTATGGGTCTGGGATAAATTGCATAAGAGCCGGCTTTGTTGTAGATTATACATAATAATCAGTTCCCGATTTACTTAAACGATTTGTGTCTTGGAAAAAAGCACTCACGATAGCGTACTGAGCATCAAACCTCTCATTAAAATTCTGCTCGTAGATGACCGGGAAGATAATCTTATATCCATTGAAGCAGTACTGGAAAACAACGGTTTTAATTTCGTCAAAGCCCGATCCGGCAGACAAGCGCTCAAGATCCTGCTTACCGAACAAGACTTTTCACTGATCCTGATGGATGTCCAGATGCCCGATATGAACGGCTTTGAGACGGCTTCCATGATATACGAACGGGAAAAACTAAGGCATATCCCTATTATTTTTATTACCGCTTTTGATTTTGGTGAAGATACCATTCATAAAGGCTACCAGGCGGGTGCGGTGGATTATATATCCAAACCCATCAATCCGATCCTGCTGAAAGCTAAGGTGTCCGTTTTTGTTGAGTTGTATAAGAAGAATCACCAGCTGATGGCGCAGGAACAAAAACTGATTGCTATTAACAACGAGCTGGAAGAAAGAGTTAAACACCGGACGGAAGAACTTACGCGAAAAAATGCCGAACTGGAAACCAAGAACCGGGAACTGAAAAAAATCAATAGTGACCTGGATAATTTCGTCTACGCGGCTTCCCACGATCTCAAAGGCCCAATGGCCAACCTGGAAGGCCTGATTTCGATCCTGTTTCGCAAAGTAAGCGACAAAATTGACGCCAGCGATATCCAGCTTTTTGAACTGATTAATCACTCGGTTGCCAAGTTTAACCGTACCATCAAAGACCTGACCGAAATTACCAAAGTTCAGAAGGACCTGGAAGAAGAACGGGAACAGGTATTCTTTAAGCAGATTGTCTCGGATATCAAGAGTGACATCACCCACATGATCGAAGAATCAGACGCCCAAATTGAGGAAGACTATCAGGTACAGGAGCTGGTTTACGCCAAGAAGAACATCCGGAGTATTCTTTATAACCTGCTGACCAATGCCATTAAATACCGGAATCCGAAGCAACGAGTAAGGATACAGATCCGAACCTACCGGGATGGGGATGACATCGTCCTGCGTGTGGCTGACAATGGCCTTGGTATTCATCCGGATCAAATACCAAAATTATTTGGTATGTTTAAGCGCTTACACACCCACGTGGAAGGCTCTGGCATCGGATTGTACATTGTCAAAAGAATCATTGAGAATAACCAGGGTAGTATTAAGGTAGAGAGTCTTCCAAACCAAGGCACTACATTTACGGTAAATTTTGGCGCAAACTCAAACGTAGTAGATGAAAAAATTCAACAGCATTTTGCTCATTGACGATGACAAAGCCAGTAACTACCTTGCCAAAGTAATTATATCTGATATCGGGGTGACCGCTCCCCTGCACGTAAGTACCAATGGCAAGGAAGCATTGGATTTGTTACAGGATTATTGTGACCGTAATCAGGCAGACTTTCCGGATCTGATCCTGCTAGATATAAATATGCCCGTTATGGATGGATTTGAGTTTCTGGAAAAGTCAAAGGAGCTTTCCTGCATGCATACCCACCAACCACTAATCATTATCCTGACTTCTTCCCAGTACCATTCGGATATAGAACGGGCCAAATCATTCAACATCCATTACTACATCAGTAAGCCTCTGACAGAAGAGCAATTACGCGAAATCTTTGAAGTGAGCCTCTCCTGACCTGATTTCTCCCTTTTATATCAAAATCAATGGATGCCCGGAGCATCCATTTTTGACTTATAGCCACTCCCTTCTCTATATGAACGACACACTGCTCAGCCTCCGGATCAAACAGATTATCTGGGAAACTACTGAAGCCATTACCCTGGTACTGGAAAATACCGGTACCCAAGCGATAACTTACCAGGCAGGGCAGTTTCTAACCTTGCTGGTAACGATGCACGGCGCTGCGCAGCGCCGGTCTTACTCCCTGAGTTCAGCGCCGGGTATAGACCAAGACTTGTTAATTACTATCAAGCGAGTCACCAACGGAGAAGTTTCGCGGTATTTAATCGACCATGTGCGAGAGGGGCAGGTGATTCAAAGCCTTCCGCCGGCGGGCCGTTTTACGATTCAAACCAATCCTGAGGCGCAAAGAGACATCTTCCTGATTGGGGCCGGCAGTGGCGTTACGCCCCTGTTTTCCCTGCTCAAAACAGTATTGCGGGCCGAGCCGAAGAGTAGCATCACGTTCATTAATTGTCACCGCAATGAACACACGGCCCTTTTCTGGCAACCCATCAATGCTTTGGCAGCCCAATACCCGGCCCAACTCCGATGCATCCATTTGTTTAGCGACCCCACTCCCGACACCCTTGCATATCGGGGTCGGCTCACGATCAGTAGGCTGGAAGAGTTAGTGCACAAAAACCTGAAATTTGACCGGCAACAAGCCCGGTTTTACCTCTGTGGGCCGTCTGACTTCATGCGCATAGCCCGTATGGCGCTTACCTATCTGCAGTTCCGCGGGGAACAGATCCGGCAGGAGTATTTCGTCACGGAGCCGCTACCGGCCGTGGGCGTTCCGCCTCAATCAACCTTTACGTCCCAAGTAACCGTCCATTTGGGCGGCAAGTCTCATACGTTCCCCGTACAGTCGAATGAATTTATTCTGAAAGCCGCCCTGGAAAGAGGGATACAACTGCCTTACAGTTGCCAGGGTGGACGCTGCTCGGCATGCGCCGGGATTTGCCGGGAAGGAAATGTAAAGATGGCCATCAATGAAGTACTTACGGACCGCGACGTAGCGGCGGGCTGGACCCTGACCTGCACCGGATACCCGGCATCGGGTAAAGTGGAAATCGAAATCCCTACTTGAAATGAAAGCCCAATACCCACGTGAGTAGATGCGTAAATGAGTTCAGGAATGAATGAGTAGATGAATGAAGTGATTTTATGGAATATGGGTGGTTGCGGCATAGCCAATCTGTTTGATTCTCACCAATAGAAATTATATGGAATAAGAAAATTCGTAACAAATAAGGGTATTACTTTATGTTATTGTTGCTTTGATTAATGTTACGAGTTTTTATTGCGCTATTCAAAAACAGCCATCGTGCAGTAGTTGGATGCGTAGGCAGTAAAGCAAAAGGGTCGTTTTGAAAATAGGCAGCTCAACTGCTGATAGCGGGAGAACTGGGGGCCTTCTTAATTTTACTGCAGCCAGACGGGGTTAGTCAGGGCCAGCATGTCACCTTGCGGAGTACGTACTTCCACCCTGATATACTTGGCTGACTGGGCCGGAACGTCCCACCCGAACTTTTCGGAAGCCGCCGACGTATTTCGTTCCGTCATCAATACGCCTTTGTCCGTGTGCAGGGTAATTACGGCATCAGGCGCACCTTGCAGGGAGAACTGCACCCGAATGGGTTTTTCTGCCGGGGCAGCCAGTTTTTCGCCAATGCCGGCAATAGCGGCCCCGCATTGAGCAGTGAAAGAAAGGCTTATTTTTTTGTCCCTCGCCAGGTAAGCTCTGCTGGCTTTCAGACCTGCCATTACATCCTTCCGGGAGAGGCCAGCGGCATAGACAACAGTTTGGGGAATGCCGAGACGATTTTCCTTGGGATTCATCGTGTGCGTATCGCTGGCCGCAATCGCAATTTTTACTTTTCCCTGATGCAACAGTTGGTCCCACCATTGTACTGCTTGCTCGTCCAGTTTATCCCAGGGACCGTTCCATACCTCAATGCCATCAAAAGGACTCACGTCAAAGATAAACTTGTTGGCGTAGAAAAGGATGGTTGATGATGGCCAGTCCGTTGTCATCGTGCACCCGGCGGATATAGTCCCCGATCACGCTGTCCTGAGGGGAATAACGCCAATCAATGTAGGTTTGGGGACTTAGTCAATGGCGTTCCAGTGTGGCCGAAATCGGTAGTGGGTAATTTCTTCCCCATTCAGGATCAGCAAATTGTTGGTGGGATACCGCCCCAGGAGAGGTTGGCGCTGTTGGTATTGTGTTCCGGTAGAAACAATAAAGTCTAAGCCGGTTGCCATGGCCTCGTTCACCAGTTCCTGCTGGGTGCGTTTCCCGTCGGAGTGGTAGGTGTGCATGTGCAGATCACCCCGGTACCAGCCGGGCTTATTGTGTACCGTTTCGCTGGCAGGATTTCATTTGGAAGGGAGTCCGTCCGGCCCCTGGGAACCAAGGTAATTTCTAGTTTCCAGTCGATTCCTTCGGGAATTATCGTGGAAGCATACATGATGATATTCCGAATTTTGGGTCTATTTTACCGGGAATGTAGCTGGTAGAGGCTTCATCCGCACTGATGAAAAACTCGGTTTTTCCGCCGCCCGACCAGCCCCTGAACCCGGCCGGGTTGCCTAATTCGTACCCTTGCGGACCGTAGATGCCCAGGTTCAGCACGTTATTGCGCCCTGCTTGCCGGAGTAAATCTGTTTGACGCTTATTTTAGCAATTCCTTCGGGAACCGTGAAGGGTACGTAGAATATCTTGTATAAATCCCCGGCCGGTACGTGTCCCGACCGGTTTATTTTGGAAGGATTCTGCGCCGGAAGGGGGGGTACCCCGAAAAGCAGGAGATGAATAGGACAATAAGGTTTACCTTTTCATTGGTTTAATGGCGCTTTGCTTTCCTTGCAGGAGGGGGTTCTCGGAAAAAGGAGCCGTCCGCAAAACTGATTTTGTAGGCTGACTTGAAGTGGCGGCTGGGCTGGTAATAGTCGGTGGTGATGATTTGTGCCCCCGATTGGCAAGCCGCCTCGAAGGTGCTTTTATTGTTGCTGCGGGCTTCTTTCGTGTTGGCGTCGGCCCGCGTCCGGACGATGTAGCCTCTTTTTTACCCAACTCCTGGATTTTGGTCAAATCCTTCACCGGGTCGTTCATAACCAGGATGGCTGCCTCCGGGTTACGTCGCTTTTGCCCTTTAGTCTACTGTTTCCGCGTAACATCAGTTCGTAATATAACATCAGTTCGTAATATAATGCTAACATCTATTTAACAGCACTTTGTTGCATATAAGTTACTTTTATGGCCTTATTTAAATCCAAAAATACCGAAAAATTTTAGCCAACCTACACCTAAATTTATGTATTCAAAATTACGATTATCAAAAATCATATGCGCTTCCGCCTATTTGATAGCTTGGGCTGAATTTGGTGTTAACCCATCCCATGCGTTTTCTAAAGAGATTGATAAGGCGGTCTTTTTTTAAAATAAAAGACCCTTTTTTAAATGTTGTATCCGTTGCCCAACCCATCTCGGGTACGGTTACAGATGAAACAGGAGCACACCTACCTGGTGCAGCGGTTTTGGTTAAGGGAACAACAAATGGCACAATAACAGATACTGATGGAAAATTTGTGATTGACGCCGGTGCCGATGCCGTTCTTGAAATTTCTTATGTGGGATATTCTCCGAAGGAGAAGTTTCAGTGAACGGGCAATCATCAATAGTGGTCGATTAGACCCAGATCTTTCGCAATTGAATGAAGTGGTGGTGGTTGGTTACGGTACCCAAAAAGGTCAGACGTTACTGGCGCCATTGCTTCTGTTAATAGTGAAAAGTTTTAATAGGGGCGTGGTAACGAACCAGGTGGCTTGCAGGGTAAATTGGCCGGGGTCTCCATTGCCGCAAATAGTGGTGAACCAGGGGGCTGCACAAGATATAATTATTAGGGGTATCGGTAGTTTGCGTTCCGGAACAGCCGCTTTACGTGGTCGATGGATTTTTATTAGACAATTCCTCTACCGGTGTTCCCAACAATCCCCTGAACTTTATTAACCCTAATGATATTGAAAGTATCGATGTGCTAAAGGATGCCAGTGCAACCGCCGTATATGGTTCCAGAGCATCCAATGGGGTGTAGTAGTCATTACCACTAAAAAAGGAAAGGGAAAACCGCAGGTTAATTTGCCGCCTCCACCGCGGTGTCGTCCATAGCCAATACAATAGATGTTTTCGATGCCGACGCTTTTCGCAGGCAAGTGGTGGATGTGGGTGGAACTTTGCAAGACTTTTGGTGCCAATACGAATTAGGCAGATGAATTGACCCAAAGGGGTATCAAATAATCTCAATTTGTCTATGAGCGAGGCGAGCCAGTGAGAATTTTCTACTTCGCGTCGGTAGGCTATCAGGATCAGGAAGGAATCTTGAAGAATAGCGGCTAAAACGTTATTCGGGAAAATTGAATATGAATCAAAGGGCATTCAAGGGCAGGTTAAACATCGATTATAATCTTACGGCCTCCCGCACCGAAAACTTACGCCCCAGCATTACTTCGACCTTAAGTGATATGCCACGGATTTAAACCAACGGTTCCAGCGTATACTGATGGGGAGCCAACACTGTGCCTACGAATGCCTTAAATCCACTTACCAGGTATAATTTTGTTTAGTGACATGGCCATTAATAACCGTATTCTGGCCAACATTTCACCATCCATAGAAATAGTAAAGGGCCTTACGTATAAGCTGAACTTCGGGTTGATTATTCGGCTACCAATCGGAACAGGCAGTACAAACCCTTTCGGCAGTGATCAATGAGGTCTAATGTTTCCAATGGGTACTGGATGCTAACGTAAGTGCCAATACCAATCAACTGGTTGAGAATACGCTTACCTATAACTGGAACCGGGATGTTCACAACGTTACGGTTGGCAGAACATTCTTACCAAGAATTTCTGGATGAAACCCGAATCACTACATATCTTTGCAACGAATAATATTGACCCTATTTACCAGGACCATACCAGTACAACTGTACTTCCTACTGCGGTAAATTCGGAAGCCATTAGAAACGAGCTGCAATCTTTCTTCGGCAGAGTGAACTACATATATGCCAATAAATACATGTTTACCGGTACATTGCGTGCCGATGGCTCCTCAAATTTGGCGAGAACAACCGGTATGGGTATTTCCCTTCTTTGCCTTAGGATGGAATATCAGCAACGAGGATTTTTATGGCCAATTCGTTTTTCAACAACTTAAAGTTGCGGGCAAGCTGGGGCCAGACCGGTAACAGGAGATTCCTCAAGATCACCAAAGCCAGTTATTTAGAGCAGCGATTACTAACCGGTGCCGGAAGTATCAGTACCTATCCCATTGATACCGATGCCACTTCAATAGGAGGTTACCCCTACGAATTGTATTTACCGATTGGCAAACCCAGATCTACAATGGGAGGTATCCACCCAGGTAGATGTGGGAATTGATTTCGCATTCCTTAATTCCCGGTTGACCGGCACATTGGATTATTTCAACAAACGGTCCTCCAACATACTTTTGGAAGTGGTTCCTCCCGATCGGTGCAGCCTACCTCTATCTACTGGACCAATATCCCGGATATGATCATCCAAAACAATGGGGTCGAATTGACTTTGAATTACAATAGCGACCCAAAACGCGACTTCTCTTATAGTATGGGCGGGAATGTGACCTATATTCAAAATAGAGTGAAAGATTCACCCTATTCAGTCTTGGTAACGGGGGCAGCCCAGGGCTCCGGCCAAACGGGGGCGACCATTAATGGCTACATTAACAATGAGCCGATCGGTGCATTCTATATGTATCAGTTTGACGGCATTAATGCGGATAATGGTCAGAATATATTCAGGGACACCAATGGAGATGGTGCAATACTGGACAATGACCGTGTGGTAGTAGGCAGTGCGATTCCTAAATTCATCTATGGGTATTACCTAAACTTAAAGTACAAAGCTTTTGACCTGGGTTTGAACCCCAATGGGGTAGCCGGAAACAAGGTGTACAATCACACGACCATGACCCTGTTCAATAAGGCACTGTTGGCTAGGTCTAATAATACAACCGATTTTGCGGTCCAGTACCCCAATGAGATATTGAGCAATGCCAATACCGTATCCACCCGTTATCTGGAGAATGGCTCTTTCTTACGATTGAATAACGCGACACTGGCCTATAACTTGAATTTAACCGGGACCCGATTAGGGGATGCCTTCCACGGATCAGTCTTACGTTAACCGGTCAAAACCTGTTTGTCATTACCGATTATTCAGGGATTTGACCTGAAGTCAATCTGATCTACTTCAGGTGGAATCAAACCTTTGGCATTGACCGATTTACGTATCCAAGGGCAAGAACATTTCTGCTGGGTCTTAATGTAACATTCTAAAGAAAACAAACGATTCATTTACCATCACACGGATAATCAAAACAAAATGAACTATATAAGATTTACTAAAACCCTGCCGATAGTTGTATTATTCCTGGTCTTTTTGGTTGTACCACCTTAGAGGAGGATGTCCTGGATGAGTCGCTGACCGGAGCGGCCAGGCGGAAATTGTAACTGGGTCCCTGGCACCGGTATATGGTCGTCTCCGGCATGGTGTATGGTCGCATACGGTTAATTTTGGACTTCAAGAGGTTGCTTCGGACGAAGGCATTCTTCCTTATCGGGGGGGTACCGACTGGTTTGATGGGGGTAAGTTCATTGCGGTTCACCAGCACCTGATGACCCCCAGTAATAGCTTGGTAGGCGATACCTGGACGGAAATAACGTTAACTTTATGGAGAGCCGTATTTGCGGCGGAACGATTAAGCCAAGAAGCTGAAAACGGTAATGCAAGCGCCCAGGATGGGTATTACGAAATGGTAGCCATGAGGCATACCTCAATATGCTGGCACTTGACAATTGAGGACTTGTTTTCAGAAAGAGCTTTCGGATGAAAGATCCGAAATTCCTAAGGGACAAGCAGCCATTGATTACATCGAAAGCGAGCTTTTGTCGGTGGTGAATGTAATGAAAACGACAAGGGCCGGGCAGGTTAAACCAAAATGCCGTGAAAGCTTTGTTGGCACGTTTGTATTTGAATGCGGCCGTTTATCGCAATCCGTATGGTACACCCGACTTCAGAGAGAGGATATGGATAAAGTTATTCAATATACGGGCGATATTATTTCCGGACCTTATGCATTATCTCCTGAATATTTTGATTTGTTCAGTGATAATAACCATACCAATCGTGAACTGATATTTGCCCTTGACCAAAGAGGGGTACTTGAAACCGACCACCAACGGTGGGCCTACTGGTCCATATCCGGTGATCAAGTCCCAAGACCGGAATTTCCCAATACCTGTGGAACGGATGCGGTAGCGGCTACCCCGATTTTACCAGACTTGGGTAGATGCCTACGGCAATGTAGATCCTGCCGATGCCGATGCCCGTTTCTTTAAAAGAAATCAGATTATACCTGACAGGCTTAAAGACCTTACCGGGGTAACGCCAACAAATGATTCGGAGCATTATTGCGTGGAGGCCAAAGCGTTTGAAATGGACCGGGGAATACTTCTGTGGGATTATATGGGGCCCCAGAAAAGATGCAAGAGGCAATATTTTGACTTGCGGCGACGGCAAGGTAAGGATATACCCCGTTATCAATAGAAGAACCAGTGGTGCCAACCTAACCTATGTTGACCATACCCGCAATGTTAGATTTTACCGGTCCGGGGAGCTTACATAACACCGGTTACCGATTTTCAAAGTATCAGTTCAGCCGTACCGCTCCCAATTGTTGCAGCTATAGTAGTGTTGATCTGGTTTTGATCCGCTTGGGAGAGATTTATTTAATGCGTGCCGAGGCCAAGTTGAGAAAAGGTGACAATGCCGGGGCTTTGGCCGATGTCAATACCTTAAGAACTTCTAGAAATGCCCGCCCTGATCAGACTCCTGATGCCTTGAATACTATTAACCTTGATATATTGTTCCGTGAATCGGGATTTGAGCTGTACTGGGAAGGGTTTAGAAGAAATTATCAAATACGGTTTGGCAAATATGAGGGCAGCTGGACAGGGAAGACCGATAACGATGTCAACAAAAGATTGTTCCCGATTCCTCAACGAGCAGTCGATGGCGCTTCTAGCGAAGAAGGATTTTTAGTGCAAAACCCAGGATATTAATCCAAAATAGGACCAGAAAGATACGGCAAGAAATAGATTTTCTTGCCGTATCTTTTTTCAATACCTATTCATTTAATAAGAGTTGAACCACGAATAAAACCAACCCTATGAAAACATTATATACCATACTGGACTTCACCCGCAAAAATGGACACTTGGAAAAGAGCCGTTATCAACCGGGCTAAGCCGTTACAACCGTAAACCAACAGGTTCGAATAATGTAATTAGTGGCTTAATGGTTATTACTGTTGGTATAATTAAGCTAATTGGAGTTAAACCGGAAGGGGTAGGTACATTAGCTAACTGCTGACACAACTTTCTCATTGCTCTAATTCCCTCCTCCACCGCTGCTCGTTCTTCATCAGATAGTGGCATCCCGGCTGAAAGGCATTTGCGGAACCTACTTGTTCAAGTCAGCATCGGCGGAGAAACGGGTCAGAAGGGCGTATGCGATACGCCCCCGCGATAACCGTCACTCGCCGGAAGCAGGCGGCGGCTGCGCTAATAAAACCAGTAACGAATAACCAATAACTATTAACGAACATCGAACATCGTTTCCCCTACTCTACCAGCCTTATCCCCGAAAATTGCCAACGGGCACTGGCCGGGAAGAAATTACGGTACGTCACCCGGGCATGATCGGCAGGTGTGGCACAGGAACTGCCTCGCAGCACAGTCTGATTAAGCATAAATTTGCCATTATACTCTCCCAAGGCCCCTTCCGCAATCCGGAAGCCGGGATAAGGCAGATAGGCGCTATTGGTCCACTGCCACGTTTCACCAAACAACTGTAAGTGGGTGGGGCCATTACTGCTCCCGGCCGGTTGCGGCTGGAAAATCCAATGATCCTGGGAATTAGTCATTTGCCCCTGCGGATTAAACCGGGCCGCGGCTACTTCCCATTCAAATTCCGTAGGCAACCGTTTCCCGGCCCAACTGGCAAAAGCATAGGCTTCGTAGAAACTAATATGAGTAACTGGCGCCTGCAGTACTACCGGCCGCCGTCCCATCAGGGTCCACTCAAACCATTGGCCCTCCGCTTGCTCCCAGTAAAGTGGCGCCTGCCAGCCCTCCCGATTGACTGCCTCCCACCCTTCCGCCAGCCAGTGCCGGAAGTCATGGTACCCGCCTTCCCGCATAAATTCCAGGTATTCGGCATTGGTTACCAAGGTATTGCGGAGGGCAAAGGACTCCAGAAACACCCGGTGCGGTTCGGTCTCATTATCAAAACAAAAATCTCGCCCTTGATAACCAATCGGATAGACGCCTTCAGCTACGGTTAAGAATGTGGACTTAACGGGATTGGCAATGTTTGCCACTACTGGCTGATGGTAAACCGGACGGATCACATTGCAGGAAAGGATGTACTTTACATCCGTAATCAGCAATTCCTGGTGCTGCTGCTCGTGCTGGCACCCGATTTCAATCAGCGACAGACACTCATTTTCATTTTCCTCCGCCAGGATATCTGCCAGTTGCATGATATGCTCCGTCACGTAATGGCGGTACTCGTAGACTTCCTTCACGGTAGGGCGGGTCATAAAACCCCGGTGATCGCGGCGCACCCGGTTGCCCACTGTATTGTAATACGAATTAAATAAATGGTTGAAGTCAGGATGGAAAGAGCGGTAACCCGGCAGGTATTTTTGCAGCACAAAGGTCTCAAAAAACCAGGTAGTATGGGCCAGGTGCCATTTGGGCGGACTTACATCCACCATCGGTTGGGGCACGTAATCTTCGGTTTCCAGGGGCTGGCATATTTTTTCGGTTACTCGCCTGACTTTCAGGAAGCGTTCTAATTTTTGCGGCAAAACATCTGACTTTGCAGTTGCTGTAGTAATGGATGAGGTCATTCCTGTGTTGGTAGTGGAGCGTGAGTTTATGAGTAAAGTGAATAGATTGTTTTTTGAGCCTGTTTTCCGAAATACCGGTCGGTTTTTCTAACATACTCATTTAATAGAAGATTCTTATACTTACGGACAATTTGCCGTACATGAATAGGAAGCCGGCAGATAAATGTAGTTTTGCGCGGAGGTTCAGGCAATAGACGGATTATTAGTAATAAATGTTTGCAGGACGAACCTCGTAATAACCCACAATACTCAGCCATATGCTTTTAATCGCAGATAGCGGCTCATCTAAAACGGATTGGCGGTTAGTTTCCCCGGAAGGGGTAGTGAAGTCGGCCCACACCGCTGGATTTAACCCCTACTTCCAGAATGCCGATCACATTTACAGCGAAATTGCCGATCAGTTGCCTTTGCAGCTGAGCACGGTAAGGGTCACCGAAGTGTATTTTTACGGTGCCGGTTGCTCTACCGAAAAAAATTGCGGCATCGTTCGGGAAGGGATCAGCCGGCTGTATCCCGAAGCCCGCATTTACGTGAGCCATGACCTGCTGGCAGCAGCAAGGGCACTTTCCGGCCGCAAACCCGGTATTGCCTGTATTCTCGGTACGGGAGTTAATTCCTGCCAGTATGATGGGGAAACCATTACCAGCGGCCGCCCTTCACTGGGCTTCTGGCTAGGGGACGAAGGGGGTGGCGGCTACCTGGGAAAAACGCTGATTCAGCACTATTTTCACGAAGACATGCCTCCTGATATCCGGCAGGAATTCGGACAAGCCTTCCATCCCGAGTTGCCGGTTGTGCTGGAAAATGCCTACAAAAAGCCTTTTCCCAATAGTTACTTTGCCGCATTTGCCAAGTTTCTGGCCGACAAAAAGGAACATGACTACTGCCGAAGACTTATATCTGGAGGATTCGGATTGTTCTTTGACCGCTACGTCTGCAAGTATCCAAATGCCGAAGACTACCCGGTACACTTTACCGGCTCAGTAGCCCATTATTATCAGGATATCCTGCGGGAAGTTGCCCAAATGAAGGGACTCCAAATCGGCAACATCCTCAAAAACCCCATTGAAGGATTGATTTCGTACCACAAGTAAGTCTGAACCGCTGATACAAATGATTTAAGGATTAACAGGATGAGTTTGACCAATTAAATCAGGTCTCTTTGATATAGCCAGATGATGGAAATTCAAGGAACTAATACAACTCACCGTTAAAGTATTTCTTCCTAAATATCAGATAAATCTATAACTCCATAATGCAAATTAACTGACTACTAAAAGAATTAATTATAAAGCACCTTTAGGATAACCCGCTGATAACTAGCACATCTACTTACCCAATGATTCTATCCTATTGATCAATTAATCATTTACATCAACGGTTCAGACAACCATTCACCCCAAAGCTATGCAAACAACTGAGTCATCCTCAAACTACAATCACCTGGAGCAGATGTCAGTGAAGGAACTGCTGGAAAATATAAACCGGGAAGATAAAACAGTGCCTTACGCGGTGGAAAAGGCCATTCCCCGGATTGAAGCCCTGGTCGAAAAGATCGTCGAAAGAATGCGGCAGGGAGGCCGGCTGTTTTACATCGGGGCCGGTACGAGTGGCCGTTTAGGCGTAGTCGATGCTTCTGAATGCCCCCCTACGTATGGCGTTCCGCACGGTCTGGTAGTTGGTATTATTGCCGGTGGAGATGGGGCCATCCGTAAGGCCGTAGAGTTTGCCGAGGATGACTTTGATCAGGCCTGGGAAGACCTGCAGGTGCATCAGGTAAACAGTCAGGATACGGTAATTGGGATCGCGGCCTCTGGCCGGACGCCGTACGTGATCGGAGGGCTCCGCAAAAGCCGTGAAAATGGCCTGCTGACCGGATGTATTGTGTGTAACGAAGGCAGCGAAGTAGCCAGAAACGCCGAATACCCTATTGAAGTAGTGGTAGGTCCCGAGTTTGTGACGGGCAGCACCCGCATGAAATCCGGTACGGCCCAGAAGCTGGTGCTGAACATGATCTCCACGGCCGTAATGATCCGGCTGGGTCACGTGAAAGGTAACAAAATGGTAGATATGCAACTAAGTAATCTCAAACTAATTGACCGTGCCATCCGTATGGTGATGGAAGAATTGCAGGTGGGAACAGAAGAAGCCGAAGCCTTGTTGAAAAGGTACGGAAATGTACGGGAGGCGGTTGACAATTACCGCAACCGGTAGCCTTGTTAAACGCTTAATGCTAAATGTTGAAGGCTTAAATGATTCTTTTAAACTCCTCTTCGAAGGAGGGAGGTTTTGCCCGAAAAGATGAACTTAATTTAGGGCGAGGAGGTGAAATCTTGATTGAGCATTTAACCTTTAGCATTTAACCTTCTGAAAGAAAATGCACGAAATAGAGCCTTTTTATAACTGGGAAAACTACTATGTAGCCGCGGACGACGAAAATTCGCCTTTTTTCGGACGCCGCTACAATCTGCACCGCTACACCCACGATATATATGGGTATTACATTCACCCGCTTTGGGACGATATTGGTTCGGAGACCTTATATATCAAAATTCTTTACGTGAATTACCACCGCCAGTTTGCGGTTATTGAGATGTTCGGCGAGTGGAACGACACCCTGCACAATGATATCATGCACTTCAAGCGGAATGTACTCGATTATATGCTCCGCAGGGACATTAAGTACTTTATTCTGGTTGGGGAAAACATTCTTAACTTCCACGGCTCGGATGATTGCTACTACGAAGAATGGTTTGAAGACGTGGAAGACGGCTGGATTGCGGCCGTTAATTTCCGTGAATTCGTGGAGGACGAATGGCAAAAGTACCGGCTTGATTACTACATTAATTTTGGCGGTACCCTGCAGATTGACAACTGGCGCACCCTGAATCCTCAGCAGTTTTTTGATCGGGTAAATGATTTGATTGTCAGAAGGCTGGGGTAAACACGTTTCTTCTTGCGTTACACTACCGGCAAAGAAAACAGGAACGTACTGCCCCGGCCGGGTTCACTCTCTACCCCGATCTGACCGCCCTGCGCCAGAATAAAGTCCTTGGAAATGGCCAGCCCAAGGCCCGTACCGGAGGCAAAATTTCCGCTGCCGGGTACCCGGAAAAATTTTTCGAATACTTTTTCTCTATACTCCCGGGCAATACCCGGCCCGGAGTCGCTAACGGAAAAAATAACCGTGCCTTGCGTGTATTCGGCCCGCATGTGCACTGTCTCCCCTTCCGGACTGTAACGGATGGCATTGGAAAGGAAATTAACCAGTACCCAGGCCGTTTTTTCCGAATCAATATGTAATTGGGGCAAATCGGGTCCCGCAGCGATTTCCACCCGGACGTTTTTCTGACTGGCCACTACCTTCAGTGCTTCCCGGGCATAAGTCATTATTTCCAGGGGAAAGGTTAAGCGGTAATGCATCTGAATGTTACCCGTTTCTACCTGCGCCAGATCTAACAGTTCGCCGGTAATTTTCAGCAGACGTTGCGTCTCATCGCGGATATTATCCACCAGTTGATGCTGCTCCTCATTGAGCTCTCCTACCCGCCGGTTATCCAACAACCGTAGGCTCATGTTAATGGCCGACAATGGCGTTTTCAATTCGTGGGATACAGTAGCCATAAAATTGGTTTTGGCAGCGTTCAACTCGTGGAATTGGGTCACATTTTTAAGGATGATGACGTGCCCGATGGGTTGCGTTTCCGTTTCACCCGTACGGGTTACGGACACCTCCAGTACCTCCCGGATAAAATACAGTTCCCGGCCCTGGGTACTGATTTTCAGCGGCTGGCTTTCCGAGGGCTTTCCACCTCCGTTCGATGAAAGCCCCATGAACAGCGTACGCATTAATTCATTATTGCTGGCGATGTCAGGCCCATACTGACCGATCAGGACTTCTTTATCAACGTCCAGCAGTTGGGTAGCAGCTCCATTGGCAAAGAGCACGTACTGTTCCTCGTCCAGCCCGATAATGGCGTCAGACAGTTGGTTAATCACGGTGTCCAGGCGTTGCTTTTCAAAGAGTAATTGGGCCAGATTGCTGTGTTCATACTCATCGAGTTTCCGGGCCATGGTGTTAAAAGCGGTGGCCAGCGCACCAAATTCATCATTCGATTGGAAGTGAAGCCGCTCCTGGTAGTTGCGGTTGGCAATCTGGCGAATACCATCCGAGAGTTGGGAAATGGGGTTGGCAATGTAGCCGGGAAATTGGCAATGTAGCCGGGAAAATTCAGGATGAACGTAAACGTAACGATAAAGCACAAAGTCCCGATCAGGGAAAGCAAGGACAGGGCTTCGTTTGCCTGCTGCTGAGCCAGGCTGTTTTTGCGATTCATAGCCTCCAGGTTAATTTCGGAGATTCGCATAATTCCGTCCCGGACTGCCCGTTCCCGGGGCACCAGTTCACCCAAGTAAAACGGCTCAGGCAAAAGAGGCTGCTTTCCGGGCACTACGACCATTGTTTTTAATGCCTCAAATGACTTTCTTAAGGCCGTTGCTGACTCCCGTTCGCCGACTTCGGTAAGGTTTTTTTCCTCTGCTAAGAGGTTCTTTTCAAAAGCCTGCACGTCTTGCTGGTACTTCGGTGAATTGAGAGGAGAAAAGGAAGAATCAGTCAGGGATCGGGAACGAAGTAAGGCCAGAGTCAGGTCTTTATTCATCTCATCCAGCGCATGAAACATGCCATTGGCATACTGCACTGATTCGTAATTGTCTCTGATAATCTGGTTGGAAGCGGCAGCCAGTCGCTGGGTGAAATAGGCCCACAAGCCGCCCATCAGCAGGATGATAGCAAAAAGAAAGGCCAGGCCCAGGGATAACTTTGTTTTTATGGTCATGCAAACGGAGCCCGGTTTTCTTATACCCGGAATGTGCAATAATAGGAGGAAAACCAGGGTTTGACGTGAAGCTACCCATTAGTTTATGCGTTGCTGTACCGGCAAATAACTGATAAGCAGGTAGGTACTTTCAGTGTATTTCCCCAGACCTGACAATCGAATCCAATGCTTTTTTGAATCCTTCTCCTTGCTGAGTTCCGAAAAGGATTTTCTTGCCATTATTTAGCTCCAATTGCATCCCCATTTCGCCTTTCACATTATACGCTTTTCCGTGCTTTCTACTGTACCGTAAGCCCCAGCCTCCATACTCCATTAAGGGCTCATATTGCCGCAGGTGATACTGTTTAATCTCCGTCAGAGCAATGTAATGCCAGTAGAGGTGAAAAGGAAAGAACTGGTAGTAAATACCTTCTGCCCTTACCTCGATTTTAAGGTTGGCAAAGGCAAGCAACAGAATGACCAGCAGGCTAATGGGAACTACTATCCATATGGCCGGATTCGGGATCAGAAACAGAATCAGGAAAACAATTAGGGTCTGCAAGATCAGCGTAACCCATAGCCAGGCCTGGGTAAACTTTTGTTTCTCGGAAAAAAGAACCGGTTTCATAGGTAGTGCTAAATTTTAGCTGGTTTAATGAAAACATACCCTAAATAGCCGTAGACGGCTGCGGTAACAATCAGTAGCGTAATCATGGTGGGTAGCGGGGTAAAATGATGGGAAGATCAGTAGCGGTTATAGGATCTATTGGGTAAGCCGGCTACTTTTAATAGCCAATCTGTATGCCAGGGGCCATCAAAGGGCTAAAGAGGAGGGCTGAATAGTATAACTTACTTTAAATCAAGCAACTACTACTTTAAAAAATAATAAGAATTGGTGAAAAATGATGGGGATTTCTCCAAATGAAAATGTATTTTTCTCAAAATGAGAAAAATTACTTCGTTGACGAATCAGAAACAAATGGGTCGGAGTGAAGGCCCGCTAAATAGCCCTTACTCGCTGCACGCAAGCAACGATAAAAGCTGACTCAATGGCCAAAAAGGGTACGGAAAGGGTTTTAAAATTAACTTAGTTGAGCCCTTCAGGGCTCGGATGGCGAATGTCGGATATAACTTGACAGTTAGTTGCTTAAAGCAACAGCGTTCTGGAATAAGCTCTGCGAGAAGTATGCTTGTCTTGGTGACTAAAAATGCCCGCTAATCAGTAATGCCCCTCCCTTACCCATATAACATTTACTCAAATACAACTCATATACTCAATAACTCATTATTCCAACCCGTACTCTTTCAGCTTACGGTAGAGGGTAGCCAGGCCGATGTGGAGTAAGCGGGCCGCCTCGGGTTTGTTCCCCTGTGCGAGGACCATCATCCTCTGAATATGGGCCTTTTCAATGGCTTCCAGGGAAGTCTCAGAAGGCTCCGGGCAGATCGTGCCCCGGATCTCGGCGGGTAGCAGGTCAACGGAAAGCCGGGAACTATCGGCCAGGATTACGGCCCGTTCCATCACGTTTTTAAGCTCCCGGATGTTTCCTTTCCACTCATAAGACAATAGCTTCTGCAAAAAATCACCTTCCATGCCTTCCAGCCGCTTATTAATCTTCCGGGAGTAGTAATGAAAGAAAAAAAGGGCCAGCGGTTCAATATCCGCATTCCGTTCGCGCAACGGGGGAATCTGAATATTGAACACGGACAAACGGTAGTACAAATCGGGCCGAAAGTGGTCACTTTTTGCTTCTTTGGCGAGGTTCCGGTTGGTAGCCGCTATGATCCGGACATTCACCTGAATAGGTTTGGTATCTCCCAGCCGGGTAAAAGACTGGGTTTCGAGTACCCGCAACATTTTTGCCTGCAGATCATGATTCATCTCTCCTATTTCATCCAGAAACAAGGTTCCACCGTGGGCTTCTTCAAACAAACCTTTTTTGTCGCATACCGCTCCCGTATACGCCCCTTTGCGGTATCCAAACATTTCTGATTCCAGCAGGTCCCGCGGGAAAGCGCTGCAATTTACGGCCACGAAAGGCTTTCTGCTCCGGGTGCTGGCCTGGTGAATGGCCTGGGCAAACAGTTCCTTGCCGGTACCCGTTTCGCCTTCCAGCAGTACTACGGTATCCGTGGCAGCCACTTTTTGCGCCAGGCTGATGGCTTGTCTGATGGCAGGAGAACTTCCGATAATATTGTCAAAACTACATTTGGCCTGCATGCGGCCTTCCAGTTCGGTTACTTGGTGACGAAGCCTGGCTTTTTCCACGGCCTTTTCCACGGTCAGCAGTATTTGCTCGTCCTGATCACCCTTGGTGATATAATCGAAAGCCCCAAGTTTCATGGCCTTTACGCCATCCTGGATGGTGCCATAAGCCGTCATCACAATTACTTCACAATCGGGTCGCCGGGCTTTGACTTTTTCCAACACATTCATGCCATTGCCATCGGGCAGTTTCACATCGGTAAGAACCAGCATCACTTCGGGGTGGGCTTCCAGCTCCTGAATTCCCCGGCTGAAATTAGGCGCCTGGATTACCCGGTATCCCTCCAATTCAAGAATACGGGCCAGCAGTTTGCGCAGCTTTTCTTCGTCGTCAATCAGCAAAATGACAGCTTCAGGCATGGGTGGCTCCTTACGGATGGTAAGCTTGGGATAAATGCTAAATGCTAAATTTTGAATGCTACATGCTAAGAAGATAGAGGTTCTATTTTCAATTGAAGCTGTTTAGACTTTTCGAAGAGGGTAATTTTTGCACCTAATCGTTGTCAACAAGTGTCGGTTTTGAGAAACCAACACCACCTAATTGTGTCGTCGGTTTCTCAAAACCGACGAAAAGTTGTTTCCTTACCAACATTTTAGCTCCTCCTCTCAAAAGTCTAAACAGCTTCATTGTTTATACTTGTTCCATTCAGAATTCAGCATTTGAAATTTCCTTCTTTTCACCCTAATTTCAGCTCACCGGACCGCACAAATTGCACGCCCTGCCCTCGGGCTTGGGTGTAAATCGGTTCCCCTAAATGCCCCAAACCAGTCACATCCGAAGCACAGTCTTCAATTACAATTAGTTTTTTCGCCAATTCCGGGGCAAAATCAAGCGTTTGCTTCAGGCTGGTGGCGACACAGTGCGATTTAGCCTCTCCGGCCAGATACACGTGTTCATAATCTGACAGTTCCTCCAGCAGAGGGCGGTTAAGTTGAGTTTCCGGAGCGGTATCAATCGGGATCTGGGCCCGGAAAATGCCGAAATGCTCCGTAAGGGGATTGGTTCCTTTGATCACCGCATGGTAGTTTTTACCGGAGCGGGTCCAGTGACGCAGGGCCTCCAGCAACGTATCATCCAATGCCGCCCCCCTGGAGCCCCACAAGCAATGTTCCGGCCAGATAAAATGCAGAAACTCACCCTGAATTTCCAGGTTTTCGAGGTATTGCAGGGCCTTTTCGGATTCAAACCGGGGCGTCCACCGGCCATTTTTTACTTCTTCCGCGGTAATCTGGGTAAATGGGGAAGGAAATTTCCCTTGTCTGTCCTGCCAGAAAGAGGGATGTGAAATGTCGATCACCGGGTGCGTATCCAGGGTAACCACAATATGATCAATCCCTTCGCCCTGCTGCCGGACGAGTTGGCTCAGTCTTTGCACATCTTCCACTGCCCCTGGCACAAACAAGGCTCCCTTCGGGTTGCAAAAGTCATACTGGGCATCAATAATGAGAAAAGCATTTTTCTTACGCATAGTATCTATCATTTGACGCAGGCAAGTTAGTGTATTTATTACAATAAGAGCAAGTATTTTCGTCAAAAAGCTTAGCGGAAGGTCAATAACTCCTATCATTGCTTTCACTGGCGGACTCGGCAAGGACTATACGTGCGGACTTTGCATTTTTCTTTGGCAACTTTGCGTTAACATCCCATTGGGAATTATTGCATGACAGAAGGATAGAATTACTGAATCAATAAATAATTTCCCTGTCTAAAGTGCCTTCCACTGAGCATTTAAAATTTAGCATTTACCATCACCATGGCAAAAGATAAAAAGGAAGAACTAGCGAAAACGGTCAACATCCGGAATAAACGGGCCACTTTTGAATACCACCTCATTGACAATTACGTAGCGGGCATCATGCTGACCGGTACGGAGATCAAGTCGATCCGGCAAGGCAAGGTGAATCTGCAGGATGCCTACTGCTACTTCAGCGGCAACGAACTCTACGTCAAAAATATGCACATTTCTCCCTATGGGGAAGGGACCTATTACAATCATGACCCGCTGCGGGAGCGCAAGCTGCTGCTGGAAAAGCGGGAACTGAAGAAACTATTCGGTAAATCGCTGGACCAGGGCGTGACGATTGTGCCCGTACGGTTGTTTATCAATGACCGCGGTTTTGCCAAACTGGAGATTGCCCTGGCGAAAGGTAAAAAACTGTACGACAAGCGCGAAGACATCAAAACCCGCGACGTTGAACGCGAAATGGCCCGGGAGAAATATTAATTTCGGTAATGGGTACTCGGTATTGGCCAATAGTCATTGGTGAGTTGGTCATTGGAAAAAAGATCATTCAGAAAATACCCAATACCCAGTACCTAATACCCATTTATCATTTCCTTTACCATCCCTGTCTAATCCGGAACCTAATTGAAGAATATTCTCCGCCGATACGGATTGCTGTTTGGCGTCCTGTTGCTGACTGCCGGACTGATCGTGGTAGTATACCAGCATTATTACCAGTTGGATGAAAACCGCCAGGTTCAATACATCCAGACCAAGGTGCAGGATGGGATCATGGCTGCCGAAAAAGGCATTGGTCAGATAAAAGATCGGCTGGTACTGAGTCCTTACCCCCATTTAAAAACAGGTAAGGAATCAATCAAAGGGGCTTACTATGTCTTCCGCAGGGGTCAGCTAATTTATTGGACCAATAACGGAGTAATTCCGGAATACGAACAAGTGGAAGGAGGCTACCATTACCGGACGGTAAGCCTTAAGACGGGACTTTACGTAGCCATCCGGCAACCGGTGCTTTACCAGAACCAGGATCTTGAAATTTTCTCCCTCTTCCACATCCGGAAAGAATAAGAAATAGAAAATGACTACCTGGATCCGGAAAGAATATGAAATAGAAAATGACTACCTGGATTCGGGCTTGAATGACCAACTATTTCCGGCTGAAGGGTTTGAAGTCAATACCGAATTCCTGGCCTACGGATGGAAAATAGTGGCCCCGGATGGCACATTTCTTTTCTCCATTGAAAAAAATACCGGCCCTGACTCACGACAACGGCGCCTTTATTTTTGGGTAGCCGCCGTCGGGATCATACTGGCAGTGGCATCGGGAATAGCGATGGCCATAACGGTCATCCGGCTGCGCAAGCAGAAAAAATACGGGTGGGGTATCGTAGTGCTGGCGTTTTACCTGATTGGCGTAAGGGGGTTGATGTTATACTTCAACCTGCCCAATTCAATCGTTGAAACGGATCTGTTTAATTCCAAATACTATGCCTCCTCTACCATTACCCCTTCGTTGGGCGACCTGCTGCTGAATGTATTGGTGGCACTGATCCTGGTAGGATATGCCTTCGGGCACTTCTTTCAGTCGCGGCTCTACCAGTTTTACCTGACCCTTCCGTCTACGATCCGCACCGGATTGATGGTAGTAGCTATTGGGTTCGGACACTGGTTATTGTACCTTCACTTCTACGTTCTCCGGAGTATTTACCTGTATTCACAGCTTTCGCTGGATATTACCCGCAGCCTCGATTTTTCGTTCCTGAAGATCGTGTGTCTGTTCATATTCATCTGTAATTCAACAATATACTTTCTGACCATGTACCTGATCTTCCGGCTGGAAGCCCGCCTGGGCCCTGACCGGCGGATTCCCTTGCTGGTATTGCTGACCGGGTCTTTTCTGTTCGCTTTGCTGAGCCACCTCGGCAATTTTTATTATCCGGAGGTAATCATTATTCATACGGTATACGGCTTACTGGTACTGATCTTTAAACTGCCCCAATACCTGTTTGGTCACCGGCATAGTTTTTCCATCTACCTGTTCCTGACGGTATTGGTCTGCGCTGCCGTGGGAGCCTTTATGGTCTACCGGCTGGAGGAGCAAAAACGGCTGGTAAACATGCAGAAGTTTGGCGTGCAGATGCTGGCCGATCAAGATGAATTTGGAGAGTTTCTGCTCAATGAAGCATCCTTTGCCATTCAGGAAGATCAGTACATTATTTCCCGGTTCAGCGGACCGTTTATTTCCGAAGAGGCAATAGCCGATAAAGTACGCGTCCTCCACCTGGGCAGTTATTTCACGGACCGTTATGAGGTGGAGGTACATGCCTTTGACCCGGCGGGCTATCACCTGCGGGGCGACGATCAGCCGCATAGTTATTTTGACTTTGAAAGAACGTATCGTAAAAAGGAGAACGGCCGGGAAATATACCGGACTGCTTATCCGAATCTGTATTTTATCAATGAGCTGGGTCGTAATTTTATTAAGCAATACGTAAGTATGCTACCTATTCGGCGGGCCGGCTTACTCGTTGGCTATGTGGTGATTGACCTGAAGCAGAAGCGTATGCTCAACCGGAATGTATACCCAGCCTTACTGGTACATAAGCGGTTTTCGCAGGCGCCAGAGGTAAGAGAATATAGTTACGCGGTCTTTAAGGGCAGCCAGTTGGCTTATACCGAAGGAGACTACAATTACCACCGCAGTTTTCCCGTTTCCACGCTCCGCAATCAGGAACTTTGCGAGGATGGGGTTATCCTGAATAATTATCATCATATCGCCGTATCGGGAGCAGGCCACAAACTGGTGGTGGTTTCGGCTCCGGCCTATCCGGCCCAGAACTTCTTCTCCAATTTTTCCTTTTTGTTCATTGTACTGGTGCTGGTGATTGCATTGGGTGTACTGATCCGTTATCTGGCCTGGAGCCTTACCGGACGCAGCATCAGCTTTGCCGCCAAAATTCAGTTGTATCTGAATATTGCTTTCTTTTTGCCCATGGTAGCGGTTAGTGTCGCTACGCTGAGCATTATTCACTCCGCTTACCGGCAAGATCTGAACCGGTCTTTTCTGGAACAGGCGGAGAATGTCAGTAACAGTATGCAGGGATTTCTGGACCAATACCAGCAGGGACTTATTTCGGAAGAACAGCTTTCCGAGGAGATATCCCACATTGCCCGGCATTCACAATCGGATATAAACGTGTTTAATCCTTTGGGAAGACTCCTGATTTCGAGCCAGCCTGAGATTTATAAAAAAGGGGTACTGTCGAGGTACATTAGCCAAAACGCCCTGATTGCAATCGGCGGCCAAGGGGAAGAAAAGATCCTTCTGGCAGAATCAGTAGGCAGGCTCCATTATAATTCGGTTTACGTAGGAATACGGTCATTTGAGAATCACCAGCTGTTGGGCATTGCCAGTATTCCGTTCTTTGAGTCCAAAGCCGAACTTGACCGGCAAGTAATTGAAGTATTGGCCACGATTATGAATATTTTTACGGCCATTTTCATCGGGCTGCTGGTATTTTCCTATTTCGCCGCCCGGGTGCTGACCATCCCCCTCGAACTGATTACCCGCAAGCTGCAGAAAACGTCCCTGGAAGAATATAACGAACCCTTGCAGTGGAACTCGAATGATGAGATCGGACTGATGGTGGGCGAGTACAACCGGATGTGGCGGGAAATGGCCCAGCAAGTAGCGCATGAGATCAAAAACCCACTGACCCCGATGAAACTGACCCTGCAACATTTGCAGCGGACCCTTCGCCGGGATGATCCGGCAATAGCCGATAAAACGGACAAACCTATTGCCACCCTGCTCACCCAGGTAGATACCCTAAGTGACATTGCTACCTCTTTCTCGGCTTTTGCCAAGATGCCCATCCCCAAGGATGAACTTTTCGACCTGGCCGATGTACTTCGTAAAACCACTGAACTGTACCGTACCGATCAGGAAGTGCAACTCGAAACCCACATTCCGGAAGGAAACTGTATGGTTAGAGGAGATGCTCAGCTACTCGGGCGGATTATTACCAACCTGATCCTCAATGGAATACAATCAGTGCCTCATGGCCGTACTCCAAAAATTATAGTGAGTCTGGAGCCGCACGGGCACCAGGTACTGATTTCGTAAAAGACAATGGCAGCGGCATTGTCGAAAATATCCGGCAGAAGGTATTTCGCCTTAATTTCAGCACGAAATACGCGGGTTCGGGTATTGGGTTGGCCGTAGCCAAACGAATTGTAACACGCCGGGGGCAAAATCTGGTTTGAAACGGAGGAAGAGTTAGGTACGACCTTTTTTATTCAGTTGCCTTTATATTAATGGTTTCCGGTTGCTGGTTTTTTGTTGCCGGTTAAATGGCCGGCAGGAGACTATGCTCAGCATGAGAAGACCAAGGGACTACTTTAATCAACTTCCTTCCGCTTAAATTTTACATCCTGATAAATTGCCGTTAGCGGTATTTCCCAGTCAAACCCGTTAACTGCTAACGTGTCTTCCATATCATTCAGCAACCGGTTTCGCCAGATGTCATTCGAATCTCGTTCATACATCCGAATCCAGCAGGAGTATTGATCAATAATAATGTAAGCCCTTAAAGTTGGTAATGATTGATAAAGATCTACTTTTTCCGTAAACTTTACTTCCGTAGAATCAGAAAGTACTTCAATAATAACTACTGGGTCTTTCATAATCCGGTTGGAGTTAAGGTCACGTGGGGAGCAGGTCACCATTACATCCGATAAACGTGGCTTTTTTGTTTTGGGATACTTCCAGCTTGATATTTTCGCTAAAGACTACGCATCCTTTGGCCGGAAAATGCTTCTTGAGTTGGGTTGTGCAGTTCTGTACGATGTTATAGTGATCCACCGTCCCGCCGCCATTGCATATACAGTTCCATCCAAAATTCATAGCGCACTCCTTCGTCCGCAGCTCTGTTCAAGGGCCTCATATTCTCCAAAGGTCAAACAGTTCTGTTTAAACAAAGAATCGCCCATTGTTATCAAGAATATTATTACCTAATGTACCCACTTATACCGGCAATACTAGCCAAAAACGATAAACTAGCAACTAAAACCGTAAACCCGAAACTACCCTCTACCTCCCCAGTTCCTGCGAACGGCGGAAGGCATTAAAGGCCCCTTCTTTGATATTCGAGTCCACACTGGTTTCGTTGAATACCCGGAAAGCTGCTTCGGTGGTACCGCCTTTGGAAGCTACCCGGCGCATGAGTTCTTCGCAAGAGAGGTTATTCTGGTTCTGGAGGTGAACGGACCCCATAAAAGTCTGTTAACCAACATTTCGGCCTGAAGGGCTAAAACCCAACTCCACCCCGGCTTTAATCAGGGTATCTATGGTCAATAGACGTAAGCCGGACCGCTGCCCGAAATGGCCGTGGCCGAATCAATGAGCTTTTCATCTTCCACGTACATTGCCTTGCCGGTAGTATTCAGCAGGTTCTGGATGATGAATAATTCTTTCCGGTCCAGATCAGTAGTGCAACTGAAGACGGTCATGCCCATTCCAATCTGGGAAGGGAGATTAGGCATGGCCCGTACCACCTTTGGTACCCCTAGTGCTTCCCGCAGGCTTTGGATGCTAACCCCGGCCATTATGGAAAGGACAATCTGTTCAGGATGCAGGTAGGGGCCGGATGGTTGGAGCCAGTTGCCAGAAATCCTGGGGCTTTACGGCCACAATCACAATATCAGCCTGGGAGACAAAGCTATTGGCCTGCCCGTATACGTTTTCATCCGGAATTTCGGGTAAACGCTGGCGGCTGGCCTCGCTACGGATCAGCAGGGTCATTTCGGGTAGTGGCAAAGTGAGAAGCCAGCAGGCTACGGGCATACGTAGTGCCCATGTTTCCGGCACCGGTAATGAGAATGTTCATATAAGTGGCAACGCTAGGTTATGGGCTGAAAGGGGCGAAATTATTGTATTTTAGTCAAAAGCAACGCATCCTGAGGCATTAAAGACGGATCGAAGCCATTATACCATCCGAAATTTGCCGTCTGCATTACGAACCCCGAAGGGCTCAACGAAGTTAAATTATCCTTAACTCTCCTTTGCTTTTCCCGTAGGTATCGAAGACAAACAGCTTCTATCACTTATGGCGGAAAAAGATTTTCAGACACCTCACGAACAGCCCGAAGCAAACCGTACAAACGCACTCTGGGCTGCGGTAGGTATTGGCGCTTTAATAGTGGCTAATGCGATCTACAAACTAGTAACCAAGTACCGGCTTCAGTTATAAGTAGTGTTGATCACGGGTGGTTCCCGGGGATTAGGGTTGGTAATGGCCCGGCAATTAGCTCAGAAAGGAGCAAGACTCGTCATCTGCGCCCGTTCGGAAGACCAATTGGAACGGGCCCGGCACGAACTGTCAGCGCTGGGAACTCCGGTAATGGCCATTCCCTGCGACATTACGGACCGGCATCAGGTACAAGGCATGATCAATCAGATCCGGTCCCAATTCGGGGCAATCGATGTACTGATCAACAATGCCGGGGTTATTCAGGTAGGGCCGGTCGAGACCATGAATCTTGCTGAGTACGAGGAAGCCATGAATACGCACTTCTGGGCGCCGCTTTATACCATGCTGGCCGTAATCCCGCACATGAAGCAGCGGGGGCACGGCCGGATTGTGAATGTCTCTTCCGTCGGCGGTAAAATTGCGCTTCCCCATATGGTACCCTACAGTGCCAGCAAATTTGCGCTAATGGGACTTTCGGAAGGCATGCACTCCGAACTGAAAAAAGATAATATCCTGGTTACCACCGTAGTCCCCAATCTGACGCGTACCGGCAGCCCAAAAAATGTAACCGTCAAAGGGGATCATCAGGCCGAATATGCCTGGTTCAAAATCGCCGATTCACTGCCCCTCTTTACCCAAAGTGCCGAATCAGCCGCCTCCCGGATTATTACCGCTATAGAACAGGGAGAAGCGGAGGTTACCCTAACCTTCTCGGGTAAACTGGCGGAGGTTATTCACGGGGTAGCACCGGGTTTCGTGGCTGATGTGCTTGGTTTTATCAATGACATGTTACCGGAGGCAGGTCCTCACGGAACGGAACGTTATAAAGGGTACGAGGCTGAATCCGCCCGATCAAGGAATATATTCACTAAATCGAGTGACCAGGCTGCCTCCCGGAATAATGAGTAGCCTTTACGTTCGATGTTAGATTAGCGATGTCCGATGTTTAATTTAATCAGGTCATAGTTGGTTTCAGTTACTCCTGAATACCGAGAATGACATATTTTGCCGGAATCGACACCCGAAAAGTTTTAAAACCTTTCGGGTGTTGGCGTAATCATGGCTTCCCAATGGCGAGACTGTTGACCAGTTGAAGCGGAGGTAATGAGTCTCTACCTGTAGCCCTTGATTTATTTCACTTCCCGATTGGCAATGGTCAAGGCATGACTGAACCGAGCAGCAACTAAAGTCAGGATCCCGGGAAATTTATTCCTGCTTTACCCAGCCTTTACCGGTGAGTGGATTTTTCCGGTACACGACCATGGTCTTGCCGTCTACCTCTCGGTAGAGGATCCGGGAAGTAAAGGTATTGGCCGGTTTAGGGATAAAGCCAAAGCTAGCATCCTGAGTGAATTTTCTTGCCTGTTGGTTGGCAATTTTTTGAGAGAAGTCAGACTTTGCGTCCAGTTGGGGAGTAGTCACCGAGGTAACTGAAAACAGATAATCACTTTCATTCTTGATGTAGTACCCACTGCTGCCTACACAATCATCAGCGGTTGGGTTAGCCGGATCAGTCTGACAGTTTGTAAGCACAATAAGCGAACACAACAGTCCAAAAGATACATATTTCATAGTGATCAGCCTGAATTAATCCTTTCTTAACTGACCCGGCTAATCTTACTTTAGTTGCATCTTAATTCTTTATTTATACGATATTTTTTCTCTAAATCCCACCGGAACAGCTGATTGTTCATTCATCAGCATCACAGCAATCTCATCCGGAACAAATCCTTTTCCTCATCCACATCCGCCAATACAGGCAGGGAATAGTAAGATACCTGCAATTTTTTGAGATCTTCAACCGTATCCCTAAAAACGGAAGGGGTACTCCATTGCTTTTGCCCAAAAAGAACCTGGTACAACTGACGCATCCCCAACAGGTAGTAGCCGCCATCGTCGGCTGGTCCAAGGCAGACCGGGCAATAGTTAAATGATTGAAATGCTTCATTGAGAATATCGGCGGACAACTCAGGACAGTCACTCCCGATGATCACAATTTCCCGGTAACCCGCTTCGAACCCCGCTTTGAAAGCATTGCACATCCGTACGCCTAAATCTTCTCCCTGTTGCAGATAGGGCTTAAAACCAGCCTCAAGCCAGGGGTCCTGATCCGGAATGAAATGAGAATAACAGATCCATTTGTCGCAGTGCAGCGTCTTAGTCTCCCGCAGCGTGTGCGTCAGCAAACGTTCGTATACGGCTAATGCCTGCTCCTCCCCGATGGTTTTTGCCAACCGGGTTTTTACCTTTCCGCGAATGCTGTTTTTGATAAAAACAAGAAGAAGCCTGGGAGACATGAGAATTGGCTATTGGGGTAATGGTGGATTAGTCAATGGTCATTGGTCAGCAGTGATTGGGAAGGAGGTATTAGGGTACTGGATATTAGAAAAGGATCATTCAGGAAAAACTATTGACTATTCTTCTAATACCTACTACCCAGAACCTAATGACCAATGACTAATCATTACGCTGTCGTTCCCCCGCAACTTGATCCGGTACCAGCCGTGCAGCCGTAGCAATGCTGATGCAATACAATATCGCGGCCGAGCAGCGCTCCAGGCAGATAGCTGGAGATGTGGTTCGATGCCGATTGTACGGGTAACTCCAGCATTTGATTAAAATCACAATCGTACAGCTGGCCATCCCACCCGACGGAGATGGTATTACGGCACATTACGCCCTGGGCCGCTTGCGGATTAAAAGCATTTACCAATTTATCCATGTATCCCTCATAATTGTCCGACTGAATCAGGAAATCGAGAAACCGGCTAATCGGCATATTGGTAATGGCATACAGACTGTTGAATTGGATACTAAACTCTTCCCGTAAAACCTTTTTAAACTGCGACTCAAGCGTCTGCTGAGAAGCCGGCAGGAACGCCCCTGAGGGATTGTAAACCAGATTGAGTACCAGGTTGGTCCCCTCCTGCCCGTAGCCAACCTCGTTAAGCATTCGCAAGGCTCTGATAGAATCCTCAAAAACGCCTTTACCCCGCTGGCGGTCGGTACGGTCCGCATTGTAAAATGGCAGAGAACTAACCACTTCTACCTGATGATCACGGTAAAACTGCGGCAGATCGTAATACTTCGGATTGGCCACAATAATAGTGAGGTTACAACGCACCATGACCTTGCTACCCCGCTTTACGCACTCCTCGACGAACCACCGGAAATCAGGATTCATCTCGGGAGCTCCCCCGTAATATCTACGGTAGCCACTGGATACTGACTCAGTACCGACAGGCACTGTTCCATCGTTTCGCGGGTCATAATCTCTTTGCGGTCAGGGGCTGCGTCCACGTGGCAGTGCTTACAAGCCTGGTTGCACATTTTGCCCACATTCACCTGAAAAATATCGATTCCTGTGGGGCGCAAAGGAAAAAACCCAACAACATCCAGCTTATCCCTGAACGGAATAAACCGTTTGCCTTTGGGAGATTCCTCCAATACCTGCAATTGTTGCGTCGCAGAAGCCAGGGTATGCCGATTGGCCTGTAAACTTTTCATAGTGGGTACTGGATAATAGGTATTGGGTAATAGGCATTAGTCAATAATTGAGGGGGTGGTCATAAATAAAAAGGTCTACAATAAGCTACTGTAAGGCCTTTGAGCGGATTGCAAATCCGCTATTTCCCGGTTTGGCATTGCAACTATCTCAGCGAAGCTAAATGCCGAACAACCATCGGCACACTAAGTGAGCTCGGATTGGTAATCCGATTTATCTCCTCCCTTATAAGAGATAATTACTGGGAAAGCAGTATCAGGTACTCAGGTATTGGGTAATAGTCAATAGTTTTCCCCAATTGACCTTTTCCCAATAACCAATCTAATACCCAATACCCGGTACCCATTTACATCGACAACTCCTTCACTTTATTCATCATCTGTACGCCGTGCACCAGGGAAGCTCCGCCGCGGATGGCAGCAGCCACGTGCACCGCTTCCATCATCTGCTGCTCGGTAAATCCTTTTTCCATGGAGTCTACTGAATACGCATCAATGCAATACGGACACTGTACCGCATGGGAAACCGCAAGAGCTATTAGGGATTTTTCACGGGCAGTCAGGGCGCCTTCGGCAAATACTTCCCCGTAATAGCTAAAAAATTTATCAGCCAGCGATTTTCCAAATTCGGCAATGTTGCCAAACTTTTGCAAGTCTTCGGGATTATAATAGCTTTGATTCATCAGGTAAGTGGATTAAGAGAGTTATGGGCGGTAGAAAATTCTAAACCAAATAAGTCTCTGTTTCTTAAGATTACAAAATTTTACGGTTAACATCGTTACTATAACTACCGAAAACAAAATATGTTATCAACATTGCAAGAATCCGTACAGTTTCTGAGGCAGCAAGGCATGCATGATCCGGAAATTGGTATTGTATTAGGAACCGGATTGGGAAAAATGGTTGACAAAGTAAAAATCATCCAGTCTATTCCCTACTCCCGGATTCCGCATTTTCCGGTCGCAACGGTGGAGTTTCACCAGGGAAATCTGATCTATGGAGAGGTAGGCGGTAAAAAAGTGGTCGCCATGCAGGGGCGGTTTCACTACTATGAAGGCTATTCCATGCAGCAGATCACTTTTCCAGTCCGGGTGATGAAATTGCTGGGAGTGAAACAGTTACTGTTGTCCAATGCCGCGGGCAGCATGAATACGAATTTTAAAAAAGGAGCATTAGTGCTACTCGACGACCACATCAACCTGCTACCCGACAACCCGTTACGCGGAAAAAACCTGGATGAAATGGGTCCCCGTTTTCCGGATATGAGCGGGCCTTATTCCCGGGAAATGAACATGAAACTACTGCACCTTGCCAACAAGTTAACTATTCCGCTGTACTCCGGCGTGTATGCGGCAGTGATGGGACCGAACCTTGAAACCCGCGCCGAATACCGCTTCCTGCGTACAATTGGAGCCGACCTGGTGGGCATGTCTACTGTACCCGAAGTAATCGCAGCCAATCACATGGGCCTCCCCTGCGCGGTCATTTCAGTGGTGACGGATGAATGTGACCCTGACCATCTCCAACCCATCAGCATTGAGGAGATTATCAAAATTGCCGGAGAAGCAGACGGTAAACTCAGCCAGTTGTTTGAGGCCCTGATCGGGGAGTTGTAATTAGATTTCATTTTACAATTAATTTGGTCTCATTGCCTGATAGCTGGTTGAGAACAAAAGAAAAAGCCACCTTTAGCGGTGGCTTTTTTCAGAATCAATTATGAAATCTATTCTTTTAATTATCTACTAGCTAATACCGTATCGGCACATAAAAAAGTAATTAGCGCATCTACTTATCCTGTTATCCTGCCTGTAGCCGGAAACCTACTTGAGGCCGGTTGGTGCGGTCAGTATGCTCCTGGAAAGCGTTGACATCCTCCACCGTGACCGTACCGATTACATCCTGCGTACGTTCGGCATTGGAGAGCAGGGCCATGCGAAGATGTTGCTTCCGGACGGCGCCCTGTACAATTTTGCGTACTGAACGAGCATTGCCAAAGAACTTATCACGCCGGTCGTGCAGATCCTGTAACTGAATACGCAGGTGTTTTTCCGCGTCTTCATCAGGCACCAGCCCTTCCGATTTAAACATCGTTTTGGCTACTTCGTACAACTCGTCCGCGTTCAGGTCTTCAAAATGCAGGGCTTTATCAAAGCGAGATTTTAAGCCTGGATTAGCCTCCAGGAAACGGCTCATATTTTCGGGATACCCGGCAACAATCACAGCGAACTGTCCGCGCCGGTCTTCCATCTGCTTCAGCAGCGTCTCAATGGCTTCCTTGCCAAAATCATTTTCACTGCCATTGCTCAGGGTATAGGCTTCATCAACAAAAAGTACCCCGCCGATGGCCTTTTCAATCATGCCCGAAGTCTTAATTGCTGTCTGGCCGATGTAACCAGCTACCATTGACTGCCGGTCGCATTCTACAAGATGGCCGCGTTCCAGCAGACCAAGCGCTTTAAATAGCTTGGCTACAATCCGGGCCACGGTAGTTTTACCCGTACCGGGGTTGCCGGTAAATACGGTATGCAAGGAGAATTTATGGAGTACTTCTTTCCCTGATTCACGGTAGAACTTCACCAGTTTTACCAGTTCGTGCAGCTCGGTTTTGATGGAAGAGAGGCCCGTAAGGGAATTCAATTCTTCCAATGCCTCATTGAGCAGTTCTTCATCCAGGTGAATGTCAGGCAGTGCATTTGACTTATTCTTGAACATGCATTTAACATCCTCCAGGGCAATCTCTTTCAATTGCTCCGTGGTAACGGTGCTTAGGTTTCCATTCCGGACGATCCGCAGGCCCATGTTCATTTTGGCTTCTTCCACCCAGGCATTTACCAGACGGGCATTGCCAAAGGTGCGGTCCCGGTTACGATACGCATCAATTAATTTTTCCTGCAGATAAGCCCTTGCTTCCGTAGTAAAATGTACCTGCTTATGTTCGGCCTTCTGGTCGGTAATCTTCATCAGTTCCTGCGGCAAATAATCCGGGAAGTGGTAATACAGATTGAAACGTGACTTCAGACCGGGATTGGATTCCAGAAATACCTGCATTTGCTGCGGGTAACCCGCTACTAAAATAGCCAGATCACCAGGTCCATCAGACATCTCCTTAATCAGAATTTCAACTACTTCCCGGCCAAAATCCTGCTCATCGTTTTCACTGCGTACCAGGGAGTAGGCTTCGTCGATAAATAATATTCCCCCGCGGGCCTTATCAATTACTTCTTTTACTTTAGGAGCGGTCTGACCAATGTACTTTCCTACCAGCTCGGCCCGGCCTACTTCCATTACCGTACCTTTGCTCAACAGGCCCATTTTGTGGTAAATTTTGCCAAGCATGGAGGCTACGGTGGTTTTACCCGTGCCGGGATTACCCGTAAATACCGTATGAAGACTCAGCTTCTGCGACTCCTCAAATCCCTGTTCCTGGCGGATCTTAAGGAATTTCAGGTAGGAAATATAGTCTGCTACTTTGGTCTTAATGTCAGTAAGCCCAATCATATTATGCAGCTGCACCATCATATCATCCAGCGTTTCTTCCTCGGGCTGCCGCTGGCTGATGCTTTTGGACGGCGGGGTCAGGAAATGACCACCGCCGGAGTATACCTGCGGAATGCCCTGCACCCACTCTTCTCCTACTTCAAAGGGAAGCACCGCAATGGGCGTATCCATAAAAATCACCTCCAGCGTGTACCGGTCCTTGAACCAGGTCCGCTTTTCGGACGCCCCCCAGCCCGTAGTGACGCTTACCATATTATTGACGCCTTCCTGGTCAGGCTCAATCAGACGCAGATAAGACGTGCTGCCTTTCAGCTGGCCCGTGTCATTGTAAAAATTGAAGAACAATTCGCACTGCCAGGGCTGCGGCATTATGTTCACAAAGTTGAACTCGGCAAAAATGTACCGGGTTTCCTTGTTCTGAAACTGCGTAACGTACACCCGCTGGTCTTTAGCCACCCCTTCGTATCCGCCCTCGTACATCTTCACTGAGTCTACTACAAAATAAGGATTGACTTCATCGGATACCTGACCAGCTTCTTCCACATAGAAGGCTTTGCGGCCTACCTTGTCTCCGTCAATATAAGCTTCCCATTCATAGCTACCCTTCTTCCAGAAGGCTCCCGGCTCGGCCATTCCCCAGCTGTGCCGCGCCATTACAATGTTTTCTTCTTTGGAAACGTGCCGGTCAATAGTCAGGTGGCAGAGTTCCACCCGGCGGCCTTCGGCTTCCAGTGCATAACACTTAAATTCTAATTGCGCATCCCAATCTTCCTCGTCAAACTTCTTGTTAAAAAAGGACAGCTCACA
>JAUJNL010000053.1 GCA_030448185.1 Cytophagales bacterium
AGGGCCGAATCGGCCTCGTTAATATACACCAGGGCTGAGATGGTATAAATCGTGAGCGGGCAGAGATTGGCAATCATCAGCCGGGCTATCTGGTGCTTTCCTTTATGTAACAGCCACATGGAAAAAAGATATACGGCCATAGAGCCGACGCACATAAACACGGCCGGCTTACTTTCAGTGAATAACCATACGAACGGCAAGGTCATAAGCATGTAGCCAATGGATACCCAATTGGCAAGCAAAATGCTTGTTTGCAGTTCAGCATCATACTCGGTACGTACTCCATTCCCCGAAATACGCCGTATAAATCGTTTTAACAGCCACCACTGGGCTATCATATGCAGGTAATTATTGCGACCGGAAAATTCCGTATTCACTGATTGGACGGGCCGCTTATACGTAGTAACTACAGGTTCATTCATTCATTAAGTAACGGCTTTCTAAGCTGGTAGAGCCGGTAGGGTGTAGGGGTATAGAAATATATAGGGTTTATAATCTGATAAAGCTTTTATTTCCAACGCAAGAAGCTGAAATGGCAAAAGAATTTTGCCGATCAGGCTGACTGGTATTTATCAGACAATGTTTACTTCCGGATGTAGCCGGATGCCAAATTTCTCTTCCACGGAGTGCTGTACGGCTTGGGCTAGTTGGTATATATCGTTACCAGTTGCGCCGCCATGATTAACCAACACCAGTGCCTGGTCCTTATGCACGCCTGCCTGTCTGACCTGACGTCCTTTCCAGCCACATTGTTCAATCAGCCAGCCGGCGGGTACTTTCACCGTTGCATCGGAGGTTATATAACCAGGCATAGTAGCGTACTGTTCTTTTAAAGCCTCGTATTGCGCTTTGGGTATTTCGGGGTTTTTGAAGAAACTTCCGGCATTCCCGATTTTAACCGGGTCAGGCAGTTTGCTCCGGCGAATATGGCATACGGCTTCACTTACTGCTGCCAGGGAGAGCTCCTCAACCTTCATTTCGCGGAGTGTATCCCTGATGGCGCCGTAGGAAACGTTGAATGCTGGTATCTTGCTCAACCGGAAGTCTACGTGGGTAATAATGTATTGCCCCTTTAATTCATTCTTAAATACGCTATCCCGGTAGCCAAATTTACATTCTTCGTTACTGAAATGACGAAGTTCCGCAGTTTGCAGGTGTACTGCTGTCACCCCGGTTATTGTCTCCCGTACCTCTACTCCGTAGGCGCCGATATTCTGAATTGGAGTAGCGCCAACCGTGCCCGGAATAAGCGAAAGGTTCTCGACCCCGGCATACCTATGCCTGATACAAAACATAACGAAATCATGCCAGTTTACGCCGGCTCCGGCACGCAGGGTAGTATATTCAACTGTATCTTCCTTTACTTCAATCCCACCAATTGTGATTTTGATCACTAATTTGTCAACAAACTGAGAGACCAGCAGTACATTGCTTCCGCCACCGAGCATTAATTTGGGTACGTCCTTCCAGTGAACATCCCGCAATAGCTCCTGCAACTCGCTGATGTTTGCTACTTCCGCAAAATACCGTGCTTGTGCTGCAATACCGAAGGTGTTATAAGGTAGCAGGGAAACGTTCTCAGTAACAGTCATTTATACTCTTAAAAGCGTTGATAAGCTCCATTATTGAAGGTACTTAATCAGCTATTTCAGCAATTCGGAAATTTGCTAAAGTTTCTGGTTTTTGAGAGAAAGTACTTCGATAAGGGATGCTCATTAAAAGTAAAATTACCATAACTTTTTTTGGGTACCTACACGTAATTGGACTAGAGGGCTGCTAATTACTGGTTTAAAGTACACATGTAATATGTTTCAGGAATTCATTTTGATAATAGTTACCCCGGCACCACCGCGGTCGGCGTGTTCATCCTCTAATGACTTCACCTGCTTGTAGTTACGCAAATGGCTCCGGACCAGATTGCGCAGTATACCGTCTCCTTTACCATGCACGATACGCAGTTCGGGAGATCCCACCAGAATGGCATTATCAATAAAGTTGTCTACCTCCTGCAGTGCTTCTTCGCCCCGCTTGCCCCGCAGATCCAGCTGGTAGCTGAAGTTATTCATTTTCTCGTTTAGGTCTACGCCCCGCAGCCGCGGAGGGGTGTTCTCTACCGTATGTGCCCGGTACTCCTTGCGGCTGATCTTCTCCAGCCGGTTTAGCTTTACATTGGACTTTAGTTCGCCAATACCAATGAGGGCCTCCTTACCTTTAAGGTTGATATCCAGTACTTCGCCCACTGCCGATTGTCCTTTGATCCGTACCAGGTCGCCCACCCCAATGTCGCCTCCGATCACCTTGATTTCGAGAGCTTCTTCTACCGGGGCTGGTGGTACATACTCGGGCTTCAATGATGATTCAAACACCTGCAATTCACGGCGTAGCTCTTTGGTTTCTTCTTTTTGCGCCTGTTTTTCGCGGATTTCCCGAATGGTGCTTTCAATTCGCTGGTTGGTGTCCTTGAGCAGTTTTTTGGCTTCTTCCTTGGCTTGGTTCAGGATTTTCTTCCGTTCGGTATCCAGATAACTCTTCAATTCATTGTACTCTTTCAGAGTCTGGTTCAGTTGCTTATCCTTCTGGGCCATTTCCTGATTTCTGGTTGCCATTTGCCGCTTTTCCTTTTCCAGGTCGCGGAGCATCTTATCAAAATTTACCTGCCCCTGTCCTACCTTTTCTTTGGCAGTAGCAATAATTTCTTTTGGCAAGCCGATCTTATGCGCAATTTCAAAGGCAAATGAACTACCAGGCTGGCCCATTTCCAATTGGTACAGAGGTTCCAAGTGTTCCGTGTCAAAACGCATGGCTCCATTTAGTACGCCTTCCGTACGGTCAGCAAATGATTTCAGATTGGCGTAGTGCGTATTGATTACCCCGAAAGCCTTGGTTTGATTCAGTCCTTCCAGAATAGATTCGGCAATGGCGCCGCCCATGCCGGGTTCCGTGCCTGTACCAAATTCATCAATCAGGAACAGGGTATGTTTGCCGGCCATTTTCAGAAAATGCTTCATATTCGTCAGGTGCGACGAGTAGGTACTCAGGTCATTTTCCAATGACTGTTCGTCCCCAATATCCATGAAAAGGTCCTTGAACAAGCCCATTTTCGAATCTTCTCCTACACTAACCAGTAAACCGCACTGAAACATGTATTGAGTTAATCCCACTGTTTTCAGGGCAATGGATTTACCACCGGCGTTAGGGCCGGAAATGACCAGAATACGCCGGTTGTGGTCCAGGCGAATATTCAGCGGTACTACCGTTTTACCCTGTTTCTTGAAAGACAGTGTCAGCAAGGCATGCCGGGCATTGTCCCATTGAATAAGCGACTGCTTAACAAAAGCCGGATTAATGGCCTCGGTTTGAATGGCAAATTTGGCCTTGGCGCGGATAAAATCCATCAGGCCAAGGAACGTGTAGGCTCGGCGTAGGGCAGGAACAAAAGGCCGTAGTTTTCCCGTAACCTCCGTGAGAATACGAATAATCTCCCTCCGTTCACGGTAGCCTAGTTCGGCAATCTCGTTGTTGATATCCAGTACTTCGGCAGGTTCCAGAAAAATGGTTTGGCCGGTAGCCGACTCATCCTGGACAAAGCCTTTGATGCGCCGTTTATATTCGGCACTTACCGGAATCACCATCCGTCCGTTACGGATGGTGATGGAGGCGTCATCAGCCGTGTAGCCCTGGCTTTTGGCCTGTCGTAAAATACTATCCAGGGTTTTGCGAAGATTAGCCTGCTCAGCCAGCATCTGACGACGGATGGCCTGCAATTCGGGTGAAGCGTCGTCGCGGAGCTTGCCCCGGTCATCTACGATTCGGTCAATGGTTTTGAGCAGATTAAAGTCTACTTCCACGATCTTGCTCAGTTCACGTAGCTGAGGATACAGTGATTCGTCTTTTTGCTCAAAGAAGCGCAGACAGTCATGAATGGTCTTTAGCGACAACTTTACTTCGAAAAGTTCCTCCTCAGTCAGAAATGCCCCTTCTACCGCTGCCTTGCTCAGGTGACCATGTACATCAATATAATTACTGGCGGGAAAGCTTTCTCCGGATTGCAGAATATATTTGAACTCAGCCGTCTGCCGGACGAGTTTATCAATCAAATCAAAATCTGACGAGAACCGCATTTTGTCCACTACTGTCTGTCCCAGCGGGCTGATACAGGCTGCCTTCAGGTGTTCGCGGATTTTTATCAAAACCAATTTTTGTTCTATCGTGTTTGGGTAAAGCATTATATCTATGTCTTGTATCGGGCTTGGTGTGTAAAATAATTGTGATAACAATCATCTGAATTGGCTAAATCACGCCTTTTTTACAACATCAAACCACTGTTCTTCATTCCGTTTTAACTAAATTCTCCTTCAGGCTGAGGCTATCTACCACGGCAGCATAAATTTCGTCCAGGTACTTGGTGTTTTCCAGGTAGAAATTATAGCTTTTATTATAAGCCGTGGAATCTACCCTGTGCTTACGGAAAACGTCCTCTTTCATAGACTTATACAAGACCTGCATAGAATCTACGGAATGCAGTCCCATAGATCCCACTTTGGCTTCGGCAATATGAATATCAACCAGGATAGCAATCATTTTATCCTTTGGAATAGTCCCGGGAGGAGGCTCGGGAGGCTGTACGCAGGCAGTTGCCACCACTAGCAGACTGAAGATTATCTTTTTCACGTTGTAAAGGTAAATAATGAATGTGGGATGTCGGAATGTGGATTTCGGATGTTCTCTGTAATAGATGGGTACCATGTGCGATTGCCGATATGCAACTACCCCACTTAATTTATATCATCAATCGCACATCCTGTCCACTGCTGCTGCCATTTTCTTCCAACTTCCGATATCCGCACTCCGACATCGTTTTGCTACCTTTGACTCTAAAATCATTCCAATTTCATTGATGAAGGAAGTTTTATCCCGGCTCCGCAAATACGAGATTCGGATCCGTAAAGCGGTAAATGCCCAAATGCGGGGTGATTACCATTCGGTATTCAAGGGTTCGGGCCTGGAGTTTGACGATGTACGGGCTTACCAGTCTGGGGATGACATTCGTACGATTGACTGGAACGTGAGTGCCAAAGGGCATGGTACGTTTGTGAAGTTGTTCCGGGAGGAAAAAGAACAGACCGTATTTTTTCTGGTTGACGTGAGTGCTTCGCAGGATATTGGCCGTCAGCAGACCAAAATGGATCTGGCTAAAGACATTTGCGGCGTACTGGCCTTATCCGCCATTAAGGAGAACAGCCAGGTAGGGCTTATCTGTTACTCAGATCAGAAGGAGAAATACATGAAGCCGGCTAAAGGTTTTAAGCATGGTTACGAGCTGCTACTGAACTTATTCCAGTTAGAGCCCCAGTCTATCCGCACCGATCTGACTAAAGCGATTAGTTTTGCGCACAAAATGCTCAAGCGACGTAGCGTAATTATATTCATCTCTGACTTTCTGGACGAGAATTATGAATCAGACCTGAAAGCACTAGCCCGTAAGCATGACCTGGTTACCATTCTCTTGCTGGACCAACGGGAAATAAACCCACCCAAACTAGGCATCATTCCTATATTTGACCGCGAAACCCGCCGCACTATCTGGATGAATACTTCCTCAAGTAAGTTTCAGCAGCATTGTCAGCAGGATTTTCAGGAGCGGCAGTCCAAGCTAGAGAAAATTTCCCGCCAGAACGGAGCCAATTATCTTACCGTGCGGACGGGGGAAGATTTTGTTCCGCCACTGATCAGACTGTTTAAAGTCAGAAATCTGCGAACCAATACAAAAAATTAACTTGTTTACTCAAGGCTGGATGTTTAATGCTAAAGCGTAAATGAAGATCTACCGTCTTGCTTCTTTGGTTCTTAATTTTCGTCTGACTCATTTATTATTTACCCTTAAGCGTCTACCCGGTTGCAGCGTTACTGCAATAAGGTGGCTGATTTGGACGGGTACTCTTTGTATGATTGGTCCGGTGGGCTACACGCAACGCATCTTTACCCCTACCCCGAAATGGCAACTGCAAGGACAGTTTCTGTCTGACAGCGTTAAGATTGGCCAGCCAATCCGGTATGCCCTTACGCTTAAGCATTCAAGCCGCATCGAGGTAATCTTCCCGGATTCGTCTTATAGATTCTCTCCCTTTGAATTCGCCGGCAAGCAGTTTTTTCCAACCCGTACCAATGAGAAAGGAATAAGCATTGATAGTGCCGTATACATCCTGACAACTTTTTCCATTGATAGTATTCAGTCGTTATCGGTGCCGGTTTACATAGCCGGCCAGCGGGATTGCACCTTGGTATTTACCGAATATGATTCTGTCCTATTGCACCAGCTTATCCGTAAGCCCTCCCATGAGCTGGGGTTGAAGGTAAATACAGTCTATGTACCAGTACCTCAGCAAACCAATTATCTTTTTGTAGCAATAGTAATGGGTGCTATACTATCTTGTGGCTTGCTCATTTACGCATTGTTTGGGAAGCAGATCGGGAAACGGTACCGACTGTTCCGTATGGGTCGTCACACCACCGGGGATTTATGGGTTCTTACCAGCGGTTAATCAGGCGGCTACGTCAGCAGGCCGATGTAGCTACGGTAGAAAATGCAGTTATACTTTGGAAAGAATACATGGAATGGCTCGAAGAGAACCTTTCAGCACGTATACTACCAGGGAAATCATTGAAATTATCCCCGATCTCACGCTGGCCGAAGCCTTGCAGGATACGGACCGGGTTATCTACGCAAAAATGCCTTCGGTGAAACTTCTTTCCGTTCCGTGCAGGACTTTAGAGTACATTGCGGCCCACCGTTATCGTGAAAAACGAGCCCTCCTCGAAAGTCTGAAAGCCCGGGAAGTAGTGTAATTAAATTGTAAATGTTAAGTGCTAAATGTTAAATGGTTACCCTTGCATTTAGTATTCACCATTCACCATTTAGGATTTGATTTAAATCATGAGTTGGTCTTCACTGATATGGTTTGAGTGGGACACGTTAAAAGCTTTTAGCTGGGAACGGGTTTATTTTTTGTATGCAATACCATTTGTGCCAGTGCTTTTTCTACTTCGATGGTTATTTGTAGCCCGCTTCCGGCAGAAACTTCCCGTAGCTCTTCCTTCACAACGGCTGCACTGGTCTCCCGTGGGCTTGCTACGTTTTATACCCGATCTATTGCTTGGCTCAGCTATCGTACTGACATTGGTAGCATTGGCCCGGCCGCAGCGGAACCAGCAAAGGATCGTAGTTTCCTCAGAGGGTATTGACATCGTGTTGGTGCTGGATGTTTCTGAATCGATGCTGGCTGAAGATTTTAAACCTAACCGGCTGGAGGCAGCCAAACGGGTAGCCCGCAAATTTATTGAGGGCCGCTTACAAGACCGGATTGGCTTGGTACTGTTTGCCGGAGATGCTTTTTCACTGGCTCCACTCACCACTGACTATGCGTTGCTTAAAGGCCTGCTTAACGAAATACAACCCCGGATTGTAAGAACACCAGGCACCGCTATTGGGAGTGCGGTAGCCGTAGCAGTCAACCGTATGAAACAATCCACTTCTAAGTCAAAGGTAGCTATTCTGATCAGTGACGGTGATAACACCGCTGGCAGCCTGGACCCGCAGACTGCCGCTGAGTTAGCTCAGCTGTTTAAAATAAAGCTATATACTATTCTCGTAGGTCGGGAAGGGATGGTACCAGTACCGGTAAACGGCCAACTACAGTATGAGCAAAATACCATTGATGAGTCTACCCTGCGCCATATTGCCGAGACGGGAGCAGGTAAATTCTACCGGGCTCCCAACAGCCATACTTTGTTAGATGTATTTGGGGAAATTGACCGGCTCGAAAAAAGTAAAATTGAGGAAACACGCTTCCTCCAAACGGAGGATTTTTATACTAACTATCTCCGCTGGGCGGTAGTAATGCTGGTGCTCTGGATGCTGATCAAGGCTACCTTCATTAATAATGTGCTGGAAGATTAATGGGCTTGCAGATGCTGGACAAGTCTTGGATTAGATAAATAGCCTGCCTCCTTGTTATGGTGTTATGTCTTCCAGCATAAAAACTTAGAAGCTGACCACTTTATCCGTTAGGATAAAAGCGTTCATATCTGCATTCTTAATCAGTACACCCAATTTGTACTGGCGAGGTTTAAATTTTGCCCTTGGAATATACTGCACGAACCCTGAATAACTTAAATCGGGGTTATTGAAAAAGGTGGATACATCCGGACGAATAATAGGTGCTGCATCCAGTAAAAATTGGGTATCTTCTGCTTGCAGGACTAATTTTATTTGATTGCCCTTGGTCTTTTGCCCAATCACGTAAGCCCATCCATAGATTTTCACTCCATTAGTATCAGGTTCAATAGACTCTACATTGCAATGCACATTGCCAGTTTGGTTAGGCAGTTCGTTTAGTTTAGTGAAGTTAGCTCACTTAACAAAATTGTCAAGAGACCGATTTCTGAGGACATATATTCTTACTCCGTTGATTTCCTCCAGCAGGCAGTAGTTTTTGTCAATAACTTCCTTTATGACTGCAAATTTATCGTGCCCGTAAGCTGCTCTATCAGTAAAGAAAAATTCGTGGGGAGCAACTGTATCCAGAAAAAATGTGGGCTTGTTTTTTTGCAGGTCAGCGACATACCTGCTCAGGTAATAGCTTTGTGAAGGAGTGGGCGTTACCTGGTAGTAAATTAATGGGTCGCGGCAGCCCTGCGGCAGCCCGGTCTCGGCATAGTAGAGGTTGCTCCACCCCCAAATCGCCAGCTTATCGCCGGGATTGGCGTATTGGAGAACTTTCCGGGCTACGTCACTCTTTAGCTTACCCCGGTTATGGTTATAGGCAGCTTCATCACCAAATACGGGAGGTACCGGGTTATTGATCAAAACAGCAATAGTAGTATAACCTAACATCTCAAAGAGTAGACCAGACAGCATATAGAATTTTGTTACTGGTAACCGGGAGGCCGCCTGATGTACAGTGCCTACCAGAATACCATTCAGAAGTCCGAACGGTAAAATTAACAGAAGCAAATAATGTAAAAAACCAGTGCCTGGTTGAATGGCACTATACAAATTGCTGATTACCAGTAGCAAGCCCAAAATAATGGGGGGAAACATCGGCTTAGATATGTGCTTTCGCAGTAAGAGCAGGCCAGTTAAGGAGAACAGGATACCGCAGATCTGGAACAAGAAGAAAAGGTTGATATCAGTTGCTCCATGCAGGAACACATTCAGGAAACGGAAAATCTTCTCGGTAAAGGTTAAATTAGTATTAAGCCCTTGCTTGGCGTACAACAGATTGTTAACGATGTAAGAGGTAAAAAAGTCATCAAATAATCCCATCATTTGCAGGTAGCCAAATACCAGCACACTGGGCAGAATGCCGCTGCCTACGAACAGCAGTAATCTTCTCCAGTCTCTGAGCAAAACAACCAAACAGAATGCAGCCAGGGCCAGCGCCGTCGGTACGGCTTGTAGTTTCGAATAGGGTACCCAACCCAGTACACACCCGAGCAGTACCACCAGGGAATAGGTATACCTTTTATTCTGTTGCAGGAGTCTTGCCGTCAGAAACGTACCTGCTGATAGCAAAAGAACTGGAAAAGTTTCACTGTTATAGGCAATAAAATCTCTGGTGCTAAAGGTGGCCATACAGGCTGCTATTGGTAGCACCGCCGCACCCGCAATGAACCGGTCGAAGAGCCATTTCAGCGATTGGTAAGTCAATAATAAGCTTAGGATCCAGACGACAATATGGAAGAGTTTTACGGTGCCGTAATTAATACTGCCTCCGAAGGCCTTGATAAGGAGGAGCGGAAAAACTACCAATGGTCCGTTGGTGGTTCCATCAAGGGAATACCAGTATCTGGGATCTTTAGACAAGGTAAGGGCGCCAGCTATCCACTGGCTCTCATCCACATTGCATTCAAGCTGGGAAAAGTAAGGTATGCGCAGCAGCAGAATAGTGAATGCCAGTAAACCCATGAAAAAAGTATCAGAAGTGATCAGGCGGCTCCAACCGGTATTGAAGTAATGAGAAAGAGTAATACGTTTGAGGAGTTGAAGCAGCAGTAAGGCTAACAACAGTAAGAAAAGAGTATACGCGGCAATTGTCCAATACATGGACCCCTGTTTGCCTATATCAAATAATAATTTGCTGGTAGCTGTTTGAAGGGTTTCAACATTTTCATACATACCGGTTAATGTTTTTGCCAGGTTAAAAGTATAGAAACTCCAAATGGGAGCCTAAGTCTTTTCAGTACCGGGACTTCCAGCTTAAAAAGCTTGTATAGAAGCTTATTGATAAAAGCGTCTTCTTTTAGCAGCGTAAAATCGGAACCCGCGCCTTTACGCTGGAAAAGTGAGGGCGCTAAACGGGCGGCGAACCGTACCGAAAGAATGGGTAAGAATAAGATAAAATTGAAATAGTTTTTAAACACGATCTTGCCGTCTTCTTGCTGATTGAACAAGGTGGTTAGCTCGGGTAAAACGTACCTTCTGTAATGATTATTCACTACGTCGTGCTGGCCCCACAGCGCCATAAAGGCGGGAACGGTTACGGAGACAATACCCCGCGGCTTACATACCCGCTTCATCTCCTGCACCGCCTTTAAATGGTCTTCCACATGCTCGATCACGTCAAAGGCGCAGACGAGGTCAAAGCTATCCGCTTGAAAAGGCAACTCCAGAATAGAGCCATTGATTACGGGAATACCTACTTCCTTCTCTATAAAGTCGCAACAATCTTTGTCGTATTCCAGGGAAGTAACTGTCCCAAACTGATCCAATAACTGACTGGTTTTCCCGGTTGCCACCCCAATATTTAATATCTTCAGGTTAGAGCCTAACTGAAGATTTTTAATGTGTTTCATCAGAATTTCTGCCCGTACCTTAAACCACCAGTGGTTCCGCTCTAATTTGTAGTATTCGAAATAATAGTCCTTATTCATTAAACACTTCTTTTTTGTAAACTCTATTCTTTACTATGAATAAAGGTCGATTTTTTACCTGGAAAAAAATTCTGAGTACATATTCGCCAATTACGCCTAAAGAAATCAATTGAACGCCACTAAACAGAATAATGGTGAATAATAACGCAGTAAAGCCTCTGGGAACATCATTGTAAAAAATTTTATTAATTAAGGTAATGACTAGATAGATAAGTGATATTGAAATAGTCATTATCCCTAAGTTGGTAATTAACTTGATGGGGAATTCGCTGAAGTTAAAGATCCCATTGTGAGCCAAGCGTATTAATCTTTTAATCGAATACTTGGGCTGGCCGGCAAACCGCTCATGCCGCTCGTACTCAATGCCAATCTGACGAAAGCCTATCCAAGATCTCATACCCCGGATAAAACGGCTTTCTTCCGGCATTTTATTCAATATATTTACCACCCGCCTGCTGATCAAGGCAAAATCGCCACTATCCAGCGGAATATTAATGTAGGAGATGGATTTGAGTAAGCGGTAAAAAAGATAATAGCTAAGTTTTTTGAAACCACTCTCTTTTCTCTTCTTCCGGACTGCATATACTACTTCATTCCCTTCTTTGTATGCATTATACATCTCGGGTAATAGTTCGGGGGGGTCCTGCAGATCACCGTCAATAATCATAACCGCTTCAGTTGCCGTAACTGCCGCTAAACCGGCCGTTAATGCAATCTGATGACCGTGGTTCCTTGAAAGGAATATACATTGATACCTTTCATTCTCCAGGGCAAGCTGATACATCAGTTCAGTAGTGCCATCACTACTACCATCATCAATAAGTACCACTTCAACGGAAAGATTAATTGAATCAATTATTTGATTCAGCCTATCCGTCAAATGCGTAAAAGTTTCTACTTCATTATACAGTGGAACTACAATAGAAATCTGAGGATAGTTTGAAGAATTATCACCTGATGCTTGATGACCGATTAATTGGGTATTCACAGAAGTACTATTGGGAGAGGATTTCATTAACTAGGAAGAATAAGTTAAAATCTTTTTTATACATTAGAAATGTAATCGGCAGATCAACCGGCCCAGACAAAGATCAAATATAAAGCAATAATCAAAAACAGGTACCCCTGCTGGGCTCTCTCGTGATTAACTCAGTTTAGCATCATCAACCCAAACCCAAATAAGCATTATATTTTATGGAAAAGTGATAATTGATACCAATGCAATAGGTAAATTATGTAGTAATTGAAATACTGAACGAGTTGAAGTAGTTAATCTATGCAGAGAAGGAGATTCAGTCCATTTTAACAAATTAACCCAACTACAATAGTCTAGTATATTGTTTCCAGTTTATCATTCCCGTGCAGTCCACAAAGTCTGAATGTAGTAACAAGCGTAAAGATAGCCTTTTTACGATTTCACGACCCTATTCAGCATTAGTATATAATCAAACAATAATGCCCGAGAGAGCATAATTGTTAAATCTTTCAGCTGTAGTTATAACTGGAAATAGTGAATATATCAGAGGCCAATTTAGCAAATGCTATATAAGGCGGCAATCTTTGCGGTAAGTAGATATGCCGGTAGTCCTCACTTGAGACCTCCTATAAATGCCTGTTAGTAGTAACGAAGAGAATCTAAACCGGACTGTGTTAAAGGCGCGGAATAAAAGACTAACTTCATTTGAAGTTGAGGTCTTCAAGCAGGGGATGGGGGTCATCGAAAGCGTGTACGCCAGTAAACCAAGCAGTGGAGAGAAAGGTATTCTCCTCCGTCACGCTACCCGATGAAAAAAGAGGGATAAAAAAGGGTAGAAAGGGAGAAATCTTCCCAAGGGACTAATTTTGAGATTGCAAACCAAAACAAGTACCACAATGAAAGATTTTCTCTCTCCAAAAGTAGTTAAACTCATGAGCAGTTTTGCCATTGTTAAGCATTTATCGCGGCAAAAATGTGCTACCTCAATTATATTGTCCTTGATTCGGAGCCAAAAAGTACAATTACAGTGGCGGTAGTGTTCAATAATGAAGTCAAAGAAGCCTCCAACGAAAGACGTCTGCAGGCATTCTTTACGGATTGTGAGTTAGACGAAGATCAAGTGGCGTTTGTATTGTCCTTGTTTTTAGTATTTGGTAAAGTGGACTTATGTTTAGACCGGACTGAGTGGGATTTTGGGAAATGTCAAGTCAATCTGCTCGTGTTAAGTGCGTACTCTCAGGGGGTAGGCATACCACTCTATGTAGAATTTCTGGATAACAATAGTGGGAATTCTTCCACCCAGGACCGAATACTGATTTTAAAAAAACGATTGCCTTATTAGGCAAAAACCGGATTGGCTCTGTGATTGCTGATAGAGAGTTTGTGGGCAAAGACTGGGTGGCGTATTTGGGCAAAGAACAAATCACTTTCTTTCTGCGTCTGCCCAAGCATTATTGGTTTACCGTGAACGGAGTGGAGTTAAAGGCCGAAAACCGGTTGCAATCCCGTAAGGAATGTAAGTTGGATAATGTATCCGTACTGGGAATGAAGGGCTTGAGTGTGGGCATGAAAAAGATAAAAGATAAACAGGGAAAGGCAGACTATTTGATTGTACTTACTAACACTGTCGCTTATGAAGCTTTACGCACTTATAAGAAACGATGGAGCATTGAGGTGATGTTTCAAGACTTCAAATCCCAAGGCTTTCACTTAGAAGATACGCATCTGAAAAAAGCTTATAAGCTCAAAAAATTAGTCTATCTAGTTAGTATTGCCTATGCTTTCTGTGTTCATGCGGGCTTGTACTATGAGAAACACGTAGCGCCCATTCCTCGAAAGAACCACGGCTATCGTGCTAAAAGCTTATTTCGCAAAGGAGTAGACTTGCTTAGAACTATGTTAGAACGAAAAAAAGCCAACATCTGCACTTTTGGCATACCCTTATTGACTCCTTTGTCCACTTGGCACTAATTAAGCTCCTATATGAAAAGGTTATGAAAATCATCGGGTCGGGTGCTCCTCCGTATAAAAACACCTAATTGAGGCAGTCCCGCTATCCCTGTGCTATCTATTGAAGAGCGGGAAGCGTAATGGTAAAAATAGTGCCCTCGCCCAATTGTGACTGAAGCCTGATTTGTCCTTCCAGTTTATCAAGGGCTTCTTTTACGATATACAATCCTAAACCAGAACCTTTGGTATCATCAGAAGCCCGGTAAAACATATTAAATACTTTGGCTTGGTGTTCTTCCCCGATGCCTTTGCCATTGTCGGTTACGCTAATTACATACTGCTGCGCAATCTTTTCCACTTCTACCCGCACATAAGGTTTTTCGCGGTAAGGCGAATGGTAAATAATTGCGTTGGCTATCAGATTGCTGAGTACCGTCTTAATCCGGCGTTTGTCTGTATACACTTCAGCTATTTTCAAATGGACCTCCCGGCTGATCCGGCTGGAACCAGGCAAATAGATCAGGTCCTCATAGCACTCCTGAATGAGTTCTTCCAGATTAACGGCTTCCCGGTTTACTTCCGTCCGGGAATTTCTGGAATAGTCTATGATTTCCTTGATAAAAGAGTCCATACGATTAATGCTGGTACGCATCATGCGCAGATAACTGCTAATTGTATCAGCGGGAGATTCGAGTTCCAATAAATTAATAATGCCAAGTAATGAGGTAAGCGGTGCTCTGAGATCGTGCGAAGCGCTGTACACAAAGCGGTCCAGTTCCGAATTGATCTTAGCCAGTTCCTCATTGCGTTTAGTCAGTGTTTCTTCGGCATTTTTCAGGTCGGTGATATCTACCAACTGACCTAGAAAATGAGTTGGCCTCCCCAACGCATCTCTTATTAGTGAACTTTTAAGCAGACAATGAATAATATGCCCATCTTTATGCAGGTAACGCTTATCCATTCGGAAGCTCTCCAACTCTCCCGTCAGCAGTTTCTGCTGTCCGAGACGATTCGCTTCCAGGTCTTCGGGACAACTGATAATACTAAGAGTTTTTTCCAAAAACTCTCCTTTTGAGTAGCCCATCGTATGTACCATAGCATCATTGACCATGACTAATTTGCCGTCCACCGTGGAAATAGCCATCGGAATAGGAGCATTTTCAAAAATGTCCCGGAATTCACGGGCACTGTTTTTCAGAGCCAGTTCAGCAATCTTGCGGTCGGTAATATCTTCAGCTACGCCTACAATATGTGAAAATTTCCCCTGTGCATCATGTACTGGAAACTGCCGGGCCTCCAACCAGCGGATCACTCCGTCCGGCCGGATAATGCGGAAATCAACCCGGGCCTCCTCCCGGGATATATTTGTCACATGCAGATTCTTCATCACGGACTTGTCTTCGGGATGTACCGGATAATACCAAGTCTTAGGGTCGTCCAGCAGTTGCTGAGCGGGATAGCCCCATATCTGCTCAAATGCTGGGCTAACGTAGATAAATTTGTTCATCTCCGCATTGCGGATAAAGAACGCTTCCTTTACGTTATTGGCCAGAAGCATAAATTTATCCTGGTGTTCGCGGATCTGCTGCTGGGCATTTTTAATGGCCGTTATATCATTGCCAGTAGCAATCAAAATTTCAACTTTTCCGGCCTGGTTGCATACTGGAGTCAGTGTCCAGTTAGTAATTATAGCTTGAGAATGAAGACCTTCAGCGTGTTCTTCCCATTGCACAGCTGTATGGCTTTGTACCGCCTGCTCAAAAAGCTTCCAGCGGTTTTCAGCCAGTTGGGTATTTCGCTGCACATAATGACAATAATCAAAATCATCCTTTCCTATCAGCCATTTTCTCAGATCGGGGTCTTTAATGGCTTTTGGATTAATGTACAGAAAACGGTGATCTACATCAAAAACAACTATTTCTACCGGTATATGATTGAAAATCTTCTCGTAAGATCTCGATAAACTTGATAAAGGCTGATTGTCGGGCCGCGCAAAGTTTACTGCGCTCACGTGACGAGTTGCCCAGATTTCTTCGTCCAGTTCTACTTTCCGCAAACTTACCTGATAAAAAGGTAGCGTTTCATGGGGCTCCACTACCAATTGTATATAGGCCGCATTTTGGATATGGTCAGTTACCTTTCTGACTTTAGTTGCACATAGCTGTTGGTATCGGACTGCTTTCGTGAATACCTGAGTTATTTCGGCCTGAACTTTTGGGGTATCACCTCCAGGATAAGCTGGCCAGGTACTCCCTTCTCAAAATCTTCTAATCCAGCTAGTCCAGACTGGGAGCTGTAGGGCGTCTGAATCCGTAAGTGTTCGTCTGCCAACCAATAGGCTTGAACATCCGTAAGCTTATCTTGTGTGCGTATCAAGTTGATAAAGGGCTAAATACTAAGAAGATAATTTTCTTCAGGATGAAAATTAGCCTTTATTAAGCCGTTGATAAACTGAATAAAATCTATTCTCTGATTATGTACTTTTTGATCATCTTTTATAAACGGGTAAACAAGACATGATAGGGTTGCTTCATGTGACGGGTGTACGACAAATTGCAGATCAACCATTAAACTTTGTTCGTGTTGTTCCGCATTTAGCTTCGCTGAGAATAGTTGCAATGCGGATGTGTATAGCCGGGCATTTGAAATGCCCTTTTTCTCAGTTCCGCATTGCAACTATTCTCAGCGAAGCTAAATGCGGATGAACGCTCTGCATTTTGTCGTACACCCCATGTGACTAACTTTACAGTTAATGAATTGGCTACAGTAACTTAGTGGGTAAGACTTCCGCTTAGTACGACAAAATGGCTTATTTAATCAGAAATAATTCATAAAAACGGACAAAAATAACCGGAAATGCAGCCTGGTCTTAGATTTGATACATAGAAATTGCAATATTTCAAGAATAACCTTAAGAAGATATGAATTTTAACAAGTATACCATCAAATCTCAGGAAGTAATTCAACATGCTTCCGAGATTGCGCAGGGCAATGGGCAGCAGGCCATTGAAACGGGTCATTTGCTGAAGGCCATCCTGGCAACGGATGAAAATATGATGGGCTTCCTGCTGAAGAAATTAAATGTTAACCGCAATGGGCTGGAGCCTAAGTTGGAGGAGATCGTAAACAGCTACCCTAAAGTAAGCGGAGGAAGCCCTTATTTGTCTAACGAAGCAGCAGCAGCTTTACAAAAAGCCGAAAGCTATTTGAAAGAATTTGGCGATGAGTTTGTTGCCGTTGAACATATTTTACTAGGCATTCTGGCGGGGCGTGATAAGATCGCCCAATTGATACGCGATGCTGGTTTTGCCGAAAAAGAACTAAAAAAAGCCATTAACGAATTGAGAGGAGGTGCAAAAGTGACTGACCAAAACGCAGAAGCCAAGTACAAATCCCTGGAAAGATATTCCATTAACCTGACCAACCGGGCTAAAAGAGGAAAGATTGACCCGGTTATCGGCCGGGATGAAGAAATACGCCGGGTACTGCAGATTTTGTCCCGCCGGACTAAGAACAATCCTATTCTGCTGGGTGAGCCGGGGGTAGGTAAAACAGCCATTGTCGAAGGCTTGGCCCAACGGATTGTTTCCGGCGACGTACCCGAAAACCTGAAGAGCAAAACCCTGGTTTCCCTGGATATGGGCCTGCTGGTGGCGGGTGCCAAGTACAAGGGTGAGTTTGAAGAACGCCTGAAAGCCGTAATTAAAGAGGTAACCGACTCCAATGGTGAGATTATCTTGTTCATTGATGAAATTCACACCCTGATTGGCGCTGGGGGAGGCGGTGAAGGTGCTATGGATGCGGCTAACCTCTTAAAGCCCGCTTTGGCCCGCGGTGAACTTCATGCCATTGGAGCTACCACCCTGAAGGAGTACCAGCGGTATATTGAGAAGGACAAAGCCCTGGAGCGCCGCTTTCAGGCCGTGATGGTCGATGAACCGGATACCCAGGACGCCATCTCCATTCTGCGTGGAATTAAGGAGAAGTACGAAGTGCACCACGGCGTGCGTATCAAAGATGATGCGGTGATTGCCGCTGTGGAGCTGTCTCAGCGGTACATTTCGGATCGTTTCCTGCCCGATAAGGCCATTGACCTGATGGACGAAGCCGCGGCCAAACTCCGAATTGAAATTGACTCGCTGCCCGAAGAACTGGACGAGCTGCAGCGCCGCATCATGCAACTGGAGATTGAACGGGAAGCCATTCGCCGGGAAAATGACCGGGACAAGGAGGCGCAACTCTCCCGGCAACTAGCTGACCTTGAAGAGCAGCGCAACAGCTTGAAAGCCAAGTGGGAAAATGAGAAAAGTGTGATTGAGGCCATTCAGAAGGACAAAGAGAGTATTGACCGCTATAAGATGGAAGCCGAACAGGCTGAACGGGCCGGTGACTACGGCCGGGTAGCTGAACTACGCTACGGCCGCATCCGTGAAGCCGAACTGCATCTGGAGGAGTTGCAGAAACAGGTGAAGCAGATGGATAACGCCATGCTGCAAGAGGAGGTAACTGCCGAGGATATTGCTGAAGTAGTAGCCAAGTGGACCGGTATTCCCGTATCGAAGATGTTGCAAAGTGAACGGGAAAAACTTCTGTACCTGGAAGCCGAATTAGGTAAACGCATAGCCGGGCAAAGCGAGGCGATTCAGGTAGTAGCCGATGCGGTACGCCGGAGCCGGGCCGGGTTACAAGACCCCAAACGACCCATTGGTTCATTTATCTTCCTGGGTACGACCGGGGTGGGTAAAACCGAACTAGCCAAAGCCCTGGCCGAGTTCCTCTTCAACGACGAAAATGCCCTGGTGCGGATTGATATGTCGGAGTACCAGGAACGTCACGCCGTAAGCCGTCTGATTGGTGCGCCTCCCGGATACGTAGGTTACGAAGAAGGCGGTCAGTTAACGGAAGCGGTTCGCCGCAAGCCTTACAGCGTAATTCTGCTGGATGAGATTGAAAAGGCGCATCCGGACGTGTTCAATATCTTGCTCCAGGTGCTGGATGATGGTCGCTTAACGGATAACAAGGGCCGGGTTGCCAACTTCAAGAATACCATTATTATTATGACCTCCAACATGGGTTCGCACGTGATTCAGGAGAACTTCGAGAAGATGGAAGACTGGAACCGCGAACAAGTGATTGAGGATACCAAGCAGGAGGTATTTGAATTGTTGAAGAAAACGATTCGTCCCGAGTTCCTGAACCGGGTGGATGAACTGGTAATGTTCCAGCCGCTGACCAAGAAGGAAATCAGCAAGGTAGTCGAGATTCAGTTCCGCCACATTCAGCAGCGATTGGCCGAAAGCGGTATTACCTTAGAAGCCGACAAAGCGGTGCTGGAGAGAATTGGCGAGAAAGGTTTCGATCCGCAGTTCGGGGCCCGTCCGCTGAAACGGGTAATGCAACGTTTGATCCTGAACGAGTTGTCGAAGGGCATCCTGGCCGGCAAAATTAGCAAGGACGATGTAGTGGGTATGTACTGGGACGACGAAGCCGAAGAAATCAAGTTCTTCAATGTCAACAAGGTCGAAGTAGAGTAAGTATACTCAAGCTATATAAGAAAACCCGTAATGGTTACAAACCGTTACGGGTTTCTTTTTTATTGAATAGACAGTGTCGCTCAAAAAAATAGACTTATTTTAATATTCTCTATCATTTTTATATGTATAACGCTAAAAAAAACCTATGCTTTAAAAAAAAATATAGAGTTTTAAAAAAGTACTTAAAAAAAGAAGTATTTTAAGTTTTTATACAATCTACCAATAATTTATGAACCAAGTTACCCAACTTCCCTCCCTGCTTAAGACGCCGCCTAGCCAAATTGTGGATGACATTCTTGTATACAATAATCCGGAGTATAACTCTTGGTTCGAAGACCAATATCAAAATACCCAAGAACCCTGGGATTACAGTCGCCGTGGCGGCGAACGTTACCGGCACAACTATACTGTACAGAAGATAAAACAATACAATAAGCGTCCGGAACGGATTTTAGAGTTAGGGTGCAGCAAGGGACTGATGACAGTTCAACTGCCTGAGTTTGCCCGCGAAGTGTATGCGGCAGATATTTCGTTGAGTGCAGTGAAGTCTTGCAAAGCAAAGTGTGATCCCATCGCTAAAAAAAATGGCTGCTCTATGCACTACATGGTTGCTTCAGCTCCTGATCTACCTTTTGAAGACGAAACATTTGATGTAGTGATGCTTTGTGACGGGCTGATCGGCTGGTGGTTTACGGAAAAACAAATGAAGGATACCCTGCAGGAGGCTCATCGGATAGTGAAGAAAGGTGGGCACGTTATTCTTACTGACTTTGCTGTACCTGAGCAGTTTGCTTCTCATACCGAATTAGTACGTAAAAGCCCACTTAAGGTAGTGGAAGTATCATACATCTATGACCGGCTCTGGTACCTGATGGAGTCATTTGCCAAGCGAACTCAAACGGAACGTCTTCTGTCGAAGCCATTGGCTAGTATTTCTGTAGCAAAACTACTTGCCAGTGTTAGCAGTTCATTTGGGCCTAAAGCTTCCAGGCATCTTATGATAGTAGCCCAGAAAGCTTAAGAAGCTATTTCACTGGATAGAAAAGTGCCCTGAGCAAGATCTCTGCTCGGGGCATTTTTTTGAAAACTGAACAGGTTGTCTGATTTTTTACTTCCTTCAGAAGCTGATTCCTGAACAAATAAATAGGGCAATATCAGACCGGAAAGGAGTGAAATTACCTGTAATTTTTAAAAACCAGTCAGAGTTGAAATGGAGCGGGAAACGGGGTTCGAACCCGCGACCTCAGGCTTGGGAAGCCGGCGCTCTACCAGCTGAGCTATTCCCGCGTAGAAATGCTAAAGTAAAACAATTTAAGTGTTTTCAAAAATATACTTAAACTCTTTGGAAAATATTTAATTTTATAAAATTGAACATTTTCCAAATTAAATAGTACTCATTGCAGAAATGAAGAAATTTTATAGAAAATATTTGATTTATTAAAAAACAATGCCCAATTTGGCTCCACGTTTTTTCAAAAATGCTATTAACTACGCTAAATATTGTTATCAATGTGCTGGTCACTGCCTCAGGCAGGTGAGAAAGGTACATTGTATACGTATAAAGACCTTTCTCACCCAGAAAGGTCTTTTTTTATTCATACAATTGATAGGATAATTAGGTGATATGATAATGTGCAGATGATAAAATAGCCATTAGACAGTAACAGAAAATTGATTTTAGCATTTAATCCAATAAAAATGAATACGAAACGAAGCTTCAAATCTTTTCAGCAACAGCAGCCTGCTAACAGACTCTTTCTGCTAATGATAGGTAAGGCCTTTCCCCGCATGAGAAAGGCCTTTTTATTTTCTAAAAGTGTTAAACAAGAGTCTGGGTAGCATTTTGATTAGCAATATCTTATAAGCACATCCGAATATCTTCCAATAAGCATATCAATAGACATGAGTGAACAATCCTTAAATCGTTACAGCGCAATCTTAACCCAGGACGAAACCCAACCCGCTTCTCAGGCCATGCTTTACGGAGCTGGCCTTACCGATGAGGACATGAAAAAGCCCAGGTGGGCATTGGCAGCACCGGCTACGAAGGCAATACCTGCAACATGCACCTGAACGGTCTGGCCGATATTATCAAAGAAGGCATACAGGAAGCTAAGCTGGTTGGGTTCCGGTTTAATACCATTGGCGTGAGTGACGGGATTTCGATGGGTACCAGTGGCATGTCATTTTCGCTGCCCTCCCGCGATGTAATCGCTGACTCGATTGAAACCATTGCCGGAGCTCATTTTTACGACGGTTTGGTGGTTATTCCCGGTTGCGATAAAAACATGCCGGGTGCCATTATGGCGCTGGGTCGTTTAAATCGGCCTTCCCTGATGGTGTACGGTGGTACGATTAAGGGCGGTGAATACAAGGGCGAGAAGCTCAATATTGTTTCCTCTTTCGAGGCCCACGGCAAGCACATTGCCGGCACCATTACTCCCGAAGATTTCAAGCAGATTATCAAAAACTCTTGTCCGGGACCCGGTGCCTGTGGTGGAATGTATACGGCCAATACGATGGCTTCCGCCATTGAAGCGATGGGCATGACCTTGCCTTACAGTTCCTCCCTGCCAGCCGAAAGCGAAGAGAAGAAACGGGAATGCCGTAGTGTAGGTGCTGCCATCCGGACTTTGCTGGAAAAAGATATTAAGCCCCGGGACATTATGACCTACGAGGCTTTCCTGAATGCGATTAAGCTGACTACGGTGATGGGCGGCTCTACCAACGTAGTCCTGCACCTGCTGGCAATGGCCAAAGCTGTGGGAGTGAAACTAACCCTGAAGGATTTTGAAAAAATCAACAATGAAGTACCGCTACTGGCTGATTTGAAGCCTAGCGGCAAGTACCTGATGGAAGACCTCCATAAGATTGGCGGAATCCCGGCCGTTTTAAAGCTACTGGTCAGAGAAGGTATTGTAAAGGGTGATTGCCTGACAGTAACGGGTAAGACTTTGGGCGAAAATGTAGCCAACGTTCCTGATTTACCGCAAGGCCAGGATTTGGTTCGTCCGTTCAGCAATCCCATTAAAGAAACTGGTCATATCCGTATCCTGCACGGGAACTTAGCGCCTCAGGGGGCCGTTGCCAAGATTACCGGCAAGGAAGGAGAAGTTTTTGAAGGTGAAGCCATTACTTTCGACTCCGAACAGGCTTTGAATGATGGGTTGGAAGCTAAACAGGTGAGAGCCGGCCATGTGGTGGTAATTCGTTACGTTGGTCCGAAAGGCGGACCGGGGATGCCCGAAATGCTGAAGCCAACCGGTGCCATTATGGGAGCGGGTCTGGGTGACAAAGTAGCATTGATTACGGATGGTCGTTTCTCGGGTGGAACCCACGGATTTGTGGTAGGGCATATTACCCCTGAAGCTCAGGAAGGCGGCGCCATTGCCTTGGTTCGCAGCGGTGACCGCATCCGGATTGACGCCGTCAAGAACACGATTGAAGTAATGGTTTCAGATGAGGAATTAGCCAGGCGGAAGAAAAGCTGGACGGCGCCTCCTTTCAAGGCCACGCAAGGGGTCCTGAAAAAATACATCCGCAACGTCTCACCAGCTTCAGAAGGCTGCGTAACGGACGGATGGGAGTAGATAATAGGGTAATCTAAATGTTGAATGCTAAAGGCTAAATGAAAATTATATATTCGTTTAACTGCTAGCAAAGATTTTTAAGCATTACCTGACTGTCGATATGACATACGAAGAAAGAGAAGAATTAGAGTTTGAGTTGTTTATGCTAAAAACGTTACTTGATTTCCACAATTAAAATGCGAACAAGTTAAAATGTGGACAAGTTACAGAGCATAACACCTGAGGAAAGCATAGAACATCGACTCGATATAATGGAGAGAATTGCCCAAATTCAGAAACTACTTCGGGAAAAGTAAAATGGGCAGAAATTTGTTTCGCGAACAGTTAAAATAGTTGTTCTTATGAATATAAAAGACTTAAAAGAGATTTTTGAACAGCTTAAAAAGCGGCGCAATTCGGATGAAAAAGAAGCTTTTTGGGCTGCTCAACGGGAGCGAATCAGCCAACTTTCTCCTCAGGAGCGGAAGGCGGAAATAGAAGCTATTGGCCAGCGAGTCGAAGAAATCGGACAAGTAGTGGATAAAGACAAAAGCAATCAGGCAGCGTAACAAATCCCTGCTTATTTGTAAGACGTGGTCTTTCGAAAAGGAGCTTAACCTATATTTATTAAGAAAATTAGCATTATTCATTTTTAAAGTCAGCGGTCAAACGTATGCAAGCACTCAAAGAAAAGCAAGCCAAGTCGCAACAGGCAGAAGCCGGCAAGAGAGAAGTTATCACCGGTTCGGAAGCCGTATTGCGGTGTTTAGTAGAGGAAGGCGTGGATACCATTTTCGGGTATCCCGGTGGAGCTATTATGCCGATTTACGATGCCCTCTATGGGTATCAGGACCAGTTGCGGCACATTCTGGTGCGCCATGAGCAAGGCGCTACCCATGCTGCCCAGGGATATGCCCGGGTTACCGGCCGTCCCGGTGTCGTCTTTGCTACTTCTGGCCCGGGTGCTACCAACCTGATTACGGGTATTGCCGATGCGCAGATTGATTCTACGCCGATGGTTTGCATTACCGGACAGGTTTTCTCTACGTTGTTAGGCACCGATGCTTTTCAGGAAACCGATGTATTGGGTATTTCCATGCCGGTTACGAAGTGGAACTATCAGGTAACGGATGTGACTGAACTACCGGCCGTAATGGCTAAAGCTTTCTTTATTGCTAAGAATGGCCGTCCGGGTCCCGTACTGATTGATATTACCAAGGACGTACAACAGGCCAAATTTGAGTTTTCTTACAAGAAATGCACCAGTCTCCGTTCCTACGCACCCTACCCCAAGCCTGATAAGCAGGCCGTGCAGGAAGCTGCTGACCTGATTAACAATGCCAAGAAGCCTTATATTCTGGCGGGTCACGGAATTATGATTTCCGGAGCACAAGCTGAGTTTAAGGCATTCGTAGAAAAGGCCGGTATTCCGGTAGCTTCTACCTTGCTGGGTTTGTCGGCGTTCCCCTGTGACCACCCGCTTTACGTAGGCTATCTGGGAATGCATGGCAATTATGGTCCTAATGTTAAAACCAACGAATGCGACGTTCTGATTGCGATTGGTATGCGCTTTGATGATCGGGTAACCGGCGATTTGAAGGCTTACGCCAAACAGGCTAAAGTGATTCACATCGAAATTGACCCCTCGGAAATTGATAAGAACGTAAAAACGGCGGTTGCTATCAATGCCGACGCCAAGGAAGCCTTGAATGCTTTACTTCCATTAGTAGAAGCCAAGCGTCACGACAACTGGATTGCCGAATTTAAGGAGTGCGATAAGATTGAGCATGAGAAGGTTATTCAGAAAGCTATTCACCCGACTGGCGACGAACTGAACATGTCGGAAGTAGTGCACCTGATTTCAGAGATGACTGGCGGAGAAGCCATTGTAGTAACCGACGTAGGTCAGCACCAGATGGTTACCAGCCGGTATTATAAATACAAAGTTTCGGATAGTAACGTTACCTCCGGTGGCTTGGGTACGATGGGTTTTGCCTTACCGGCGGCTATGGGTTCTAAAATTGGTCAGCCTAACCGCGAAGTAATTGCTATTATCGGCGATGGCGGTTTCCAGATGACCTTACAGGAATTAGGCACGATTTTCCAGTTTAATATCGGCTGCAAGATTGTGATTCTGAATAATAGCTTCCTCGGCATGGTACGCCAGTGGCAGCAGCTGTTCCACGAAAAACGTTACTCCTGCACCGAAATGGTGAACCCCGATTTCGTCGCCATTGCCAAGGGATTTGGTCTGGCTGCGGATAAGGTAGCCACCCGCGACAAAATCAAGCAGGCCCTGCAAACCATGCTCGACCATCAGGGACCGTACTTATTAGAAGTAGTCGTTGAGAAAGAAGAAAATGTATTCCCAATGGTACCGTCCGGTGCTTCCGTTTCGAACATCCGTTTGGAGTAGTAACCAAATTCTATTCTATGACTTCTGCCGAATTGTTAACCCTGATTAAAAATCTTCCGATGCTGGAACATTACCGGGGAAAAAGCAGGCAAGCAGACCATTCCGACTGGCACGAAGGGTTGCAGACTTCTGATTTTGCCGGAGGACGAAAAGAACATCCAGCGAATTGAAGACATTCGGTAGTTATGTTAGTATAAGAGCCAGAATAAAGATAAAGAAAAAGCATAAACGGCTAAGTGAAGCTATGTGACCGAGAATATTTCAATCATTTGAAGTTGTAGAAAAATAGTTAGATGCTCAAAGAAAACGCAAATATGCATTACTATAGATTGTAAATGACATTTTGTATTTGCTGGATAGTGGGGGTAAAATAGTGTAACTTATCTAAGAAGTATCCAAGATGGTAAGTGATTTGCGCAAATGGAGTAAGGATATGAAAATGAAGAACGTCCAGCGAATCTGGAAGACATTCTAGTAAATAGCCCACCAAGAGACTCTAGGAATCAACGATAATAAATAAGCGGCCGTAAGCGAATAAGGTGAAGAAAGAAACATACTAGTAGACGTAACGAGACATTTATTATCGCTATATGAAAACAGCTACCCAAAGATCTTTGTTAACTAACGGAAGGAAAATAAGAAAACTATCAAGGATTTAAAAGTACACAAAAACGATGGATCTTGGTGTCACGAAGAGAAAAGAAGGCTAAAAGTTGATTTTGAACGAAAGATTCAAGCAGTACATGCTTTCTTCCATTTTTAATGACATCTAAACCGAGTTTTAAACAGTCTTTCAATCACTGAAGACTAAACAAATCAATGCATATACTAAGAATATTAAAAGAGCAATAAAAGATCTCCCTATATTAAAATACAAGTTGAAAATATAGAGCTAATCAAGAGAACACGCATTTTTACCATTAGACGAAAGTAATATAAACTATTGGTTGATAAAAGCAATACAATACACAATTCTGTATTTTATGATATTGGTGTTAATATTGGCTACTATAGTTCAAATTGCTGTTTTAAAATTTATAGGAACCAGTTTAGATGCATTATTAAAAAAATATCAATAAAAATAGAATTGGATCCACGTTTTGTTTAGGTGTTTCAAATAAGAGAAAACAAATTGCATATAGTAATAGTGGGTTAAATAGTCTGTACGAGAGAAAATTCCCCGATAAAATGAAGATTAAAACAAAAGAAAAAATAAATATTGAATTAGATGCACTTGTTAATATAATAAAAGCAATAATTTATTCTTCCTTGAAGCGACGTAGAAGGCGATGAGTTAAAGTTCTTTTGGAAAGCCTATAATTGTATGTGAATATTCCGAAAGCACTTCTAATGATGCGGGCTATAAACGAGAAGAACTACTTGTTCAGATGGAAAGATGATATACTGTTTTCGGTATAGATAAAGATTCAACTAATAAAGGTTTAATTCAAAATAATTTTCCTATTACCATTACTGATGTTACTTGCTGACTTTAATCTCTATATTTAGATTTTATTATTTGTAATATATTAATATTAGGAATAGCTAATATTAGTGTTTTAACTTCTTACTACGATTAAGCATTATAGCATAGTCTTGCAAACCAGAAAGAAACATTTTTTACATCGAATATCGCACATCGACAATCGAACATTTAATTAATTCTATGACGACCAACGGCCACCACGACCCGGAAAGAACCTTTATCATTTTCATACTGACGGAAAATAAAAGCGGTCTGCTCAATGCCATTACCATCATTTTTACCCGGCGCAAAATCCAATATTGAGAGTATTAACGTCTCCGAATCCGAGGTTGCCGAGTAAGCCGTTATACAATTGTGGTGAAACTGACCCGCGAAAAGGCTGAAAAGCTGGTGAAGCAAATCCGTAAGGTTATTGAGGTGTTAGGCATTCATGTTGAAGAAGAAGAAACCCATTCTCAGGAAATGGCCCTCTACAAAGTACCGCTGGAGCCTTTTCTAAATGATACTGATAACCGGGTAGAAAAAACTGATAAGAACTCACTTGCCCGTATCCTATACATTGAACGAGATTATTTGATTATCGAAAAACGGGACGGAAGAGCGAACGAAAAACTGTTCGAAGAACTGAAAGAGTTTGGGGTATCCGAATTCGTCCGGTCAGCCCGCATCTCCATTTCCAAGTCCAAGCGCCGCACCGAGACTTTCCTCAGAGAGCTGGAAGAACTCAGCACCAAATCGGTGAGGGGTGGGTAAAGAGGAAATGCAGTAGAAAGTGAATAATCTTCTCTGTGTTCCTCCCGCATCCTCTGCGGTTGAATCTGTTTTGACCGCAGAGGACGCGGAGGAACACAGAGAAGCAGTTACAATAGCGCGTATTTTTGCAAGAATTTATCTCTATGACCAAAGGAGAAAATTCCCCTCTACAATATTGAGGCGTTTAAGCAGAAAACGGACAGCCGGCAGAAGTATCTGGTAGAGATATTTGATAACCAGAAACCTTCGGGCTCCGTTTCCCCACCGGCACTCCGATTTCTACGAAATACTTTTTCTGCACCAGGGTTCGGGTACACATACCATTGATTTTATCCAGTACGAAATCAAGCCCCCTGCATTTTTCCCCCTGGCCAAGTCCATACCCTTGACCCCTCTGACGACATCTGTGGTTACCTCTTCCTTGTTTACCGCTGATTTTCTGCTGACCGAAAAGCAGGACAAAAACGGCATTTTCGACCTGCCATTTTTTCTATAACCTGAACAATGAAAATGCCCCGCTTTACATCCAGCATCAAACAGATGTAGAATCTATTACCCAACTATGCAAGATTGCCGTTCAGGAATACGATAAAGCCCTGTCGGATGCACCTGACGTAGTACGACCTTTATTGGTATTACTGACCTTCTGTAAACGGGTTTATCCGGCTCGTTCTCAGGAAGCCACGCAGGCGAAAGGAAAAATTCTGGTCAAGCGTTTCAAACAGGCTATTGAAGAACACTATTTAGAGTACCGTTCCGTAAAAAGACTTTGCTGACTACCTGCAAATTAATCCCAGTCACCTTAACGAAACCGTAAAACAATTTACGGGCCGCACTGCCTCGGAACTCATCAAGGATAAAGTAATGCTGGAAATCAAACGGAAACTCCTGTACACCGACCTCACTGTCTCCGAAATCGCCTCCAGTTCGGGTTCACCGACCAATCCTACTTCTCCAAGTATTTCCGCCAGCGGGAAGGCCAATCTCCGCAAGCTTTCCGGGAACAATCATTAAAAGAAAATGGTAAAGCTGAATGTTAAATGCTAAATGAAGCATATTTACAATTCAGTTCCTATATCCCCATTTACCATTTAGCCTTTAAAATTTAGCATTCCCTAAGATTGCCATCTGTAAAAAGTACCTGAAATACCTATTTTTATTATAACCCCTGCCCCTGCATAAACAGGATATTTGTAATCTGCATAACCCCCGGTGCCCAGGGAGTTAAATTAATAGTTTTAAAGTCCTCTTAGCAGGAGCGCATTGTGTTACACCTGATATCTATTACCCAATAATAATACCTACAATTAACCAATCTACCCCTATCCACATGGCAAAAGCTAAAATTTGGCAACGTAGAAGAAGACGTGTAACCCGCGAAGAATTCCCCGATGAGAAAGCCCGGGAACTATTGAAAACGAAAACTATCGCCGTAATTGGTTACGGTGTACAAGGTCCCGGCCAATCCCTGAATATGCGTGACAACGGTTTCAACGTAATCGTTGGTCAGCGTAAGCCCTCCAAAACCTGGGATAAAGCCGTAGCCGACGGCTGGAAACCCGGCGAAACGCTTTTTGAAATTGAAGAAGCGCTGCAACGTGGCACTATTATGCCTGCTGCTTTCCGATGCTGCCCAAATCGCGATGTGGCCAACGGTGAGGAAACACCTGACTGCCGCAAAACCTGTACTTCTCTCATGGTTTTGGTGTTACTTATAAAGAACAAACGGGCATTATCCCGCCCGCGGATGTGGACGTAATGTTGGTGGCCCCCAAAGGTTCTGGCACCAGCTTGCGTCGCCTGTTCCCTCGAAGGTAAAGGCTTGAACTCTTCTTTCGCTATCTTCCAGGACGCTACCGGCAAGCCCGTGAGCACTTGCGATGGGTATCGGTGTAGGCTCTTGGCTACCTGTTCCAGACCGACTTCTACAAAGAAGTAACTTCTGACTTGACTGGCGAACGTGGTACCTTAATGGGTGCTATCCCAGGGAATTTTTGCGGCTCAATACGAAGTACTGCGGAAAAACGGTCACTCTCCTCTCTGAAGCTTTCAATGAAACGGTGGAAGAACTGACCGAAAGCTTGATGCCGCTGGTAGCTGAGAACGGTATGGACTGGATGTACGCCAACTGCTCTACTACGGCGCAACGTGGTGCATTGGATTGGTGGAAGAAATTCCGCGATGCCACCCTGCCCGTATTCAATGATTTGTACAACAGTGTAAAAGAAGGCAAAGAAGCAGCCCGTTCTATCGCTTCCAACAGCCAGGCCGACTACCGCGAAAAGTTGGAAGGCGAACTGAAGGAATTACGTGAGTCCGAAATATGGTAAGCCGGGCGCTACCGTTCGCAAGCTGCGTCCGAAAAAATAACCTCATCCCGGCCCCTCTCCTGCCCAGAGGGGAGTTAGTTTTACAGTAGTTTTAAAGTCCTTCTCCTTAAGGAGAGGGATTTAGGGTCAGGTTTTTGATAGTTAATCTGTTAATGGGTTATTAGGAGACTGAGCGGTGCACTTAACTTTTATATCAAAATGCTAATCCTGGTATAAATAGCCTGCTTGGTCACTTAATAACTCATTTACTTAACACTCCCTTGCTATAAAGGCTAAAACCATTAACTATATAATTATGAAAGTCCAATTTGTTACCGACTCCAAAGGCCGCAAAACGGCTGTGCAGATTCCCATCAAAGAGTGGGAATTAATTCGGAAAAAACTGGAAAAAGGGCTTTTTTTTGACGATTTGAAAGATGCATTTGAAGAAGCTGTATTATTTGAAGAGGGTAAAATACAATTAAAAATCTGCCAGAGAGTTACTGAATGAGCTATAAGGTTGTTGCTACCAGTAACTTTGAGAAGGAACTTAAACGGCTGGCAAAGAAATACAAATCTCTGAAAGGAGATATTGCGCCGTTATTTGAATCCTTGGAAATGCAGCCGGAACAGGGCAAGTCGCTTGGGAAAGGTTGTTACAAAATCCGGTTAGCTATCAGTACTAAAGGAAAAGGTAAAAGTGGTGGTGCGAGGATAATTACGTGTGTGAAGGTAACGCCGGAGGCAGTAGTACTGTTAACGATTTACGACAAGTCTGAAAGGGAAGACATTACTGATAAAGAACTAGAAGCATTTTTAAAATCTCTCTGAGGACTTATGCAACCAACTACTTTATTCGATAAAATCTGGGAAAGCCACGTAGTCAAACGGCAGGAAGGCTTCCCGGATGTATTGTACATTGACCGCCATTACATTCACGAGGTAACTTCGCCTCAGGCATTTGGCGGCTTGCGGCAAAGAGGCATCGGGGTGGCCCGGGTGGAGCAAACCACGGCTACTGCCGACCACAATGTGCCCACCAAAGACCAGCACCTGCCGATTAAAGAAGCCTTATCCCGGCATCAGGTAGAGACCCTGCGGAAGAACTGCGCCGAGTTTGGAGTGGAACTGTACGACCTGCTGCATCCTTATCAAGGCATTGTGCACATCATTGGTCGGAGTTAGGCTTAACACTGCCCGGCATGACTATGGTTTGCGGTGACAGCCATACTTCTACCCACGGTGCATTCGGCAGCATTGCCTTCGGGATTGGTACCAGTGAAGTGGAGCAGGTGCTGGCTACCCAGTGCATGCTGCAATACAAGCCCAAAAAGATGCGGATGAACATTAATGGCCAACTGGGCAAGGGCGTAGTTTCCAAAGACATTATTTTATACATCATTTCCAAAATCTCGGCCAGCGGCGGCAATGGGTACTTCGTGGAATATGCGGGTGATACGATTCGTGGCCTGAGCATGGAAGCCCGAATGACCATCTGCAACATGAGCATCGAAATGGGTGCCCGTGGCGGCATGATTGCCCCCGACCAGACTACTTTTGACTACGTGAAAGGCCGTAAATTTGCCCCCCAAGGCGCCGACTTTGACAAAGCCGTCCAATATTGGAAAACGCTGAAAACCGACGAAGGCGCCGTATTTGACAAGGAGTATAACTTCGACGCCGCCGATATTGCCCCTATGATTACCTATGGTACCAATCCGGGCATGGGCATTAAAGTGACGGAACGGATACCCACGCTGGACGAACTGAAAGACATCAGCGAACACGCTTCATTCAAAAAGTCCTTGGACTACATGGGCCTGCAACCCGGCGGACAATTGCTGGGCCAGAAAGTAGATTACGTTTTCATCGGTTCCTGTACCAATGCCCGTATTGAAGACCTTCGCCAAGTAGCTGATTTTGTGAAAGGCAAACGTAAAGCTTCCGACGTAGAAGTCTGGATTATCCCCGGTTCCAAGCAGGTCGAAAAACAAGCGCAGGAGGAAGGTTTAGACCGCATATTTGAAGAAGCCGGTTTCGAATTACGCGGTCCCGGCTGCTCTGCCTGCCTCGGCATGAACGAGGACAAAGTACCCGCCGGCAAATACTGTATTTCTACTTCTAACCGCAACTTCGAAGGCCGTCAAGGCCCCGGAGCCCGTACCTTCCTGGCCAGCCCCCTCTCTGCCGCCGTAGCCGCCGTAACCGGCCGGGTAGAGGATGTGAGGGAGTATATATAGGTTGCAATGTCCAATGTTGGTTGTTCGATGTTCGAATTTTATTTCGGAGAAACTTGTTCTGCTTTGAAATCTGGTTTTTGAGAGAATTTGAACATCGAACAACTAACATCGAATATCGATATTATGAAGAGTTATACCGACTTAGACGTTTGGAAGGCAAGCAGGGCTTTGGTAAAAGACATTTATAGCCTTACCAAAGTCTTTCCTAAAGAAGAAATATACGTACTAACAAGTCAAATGCGGAGATGTGCAATTTCTATTCCTTCCAATATAGCCGAGGGAAGTGGAAGGAATTACGCTAAAGACTCGATTCAATTCTTTTACATTGCCAGAGGCTCACTATATGAATTGGAGACACAGTTATATCTGGCTTTTGACCAAGAATATCTGCCAGAGGAATTACTGAATGACAAGTTGAACACGGTTGCAAAGTGTAAGCAGATGCTCAACGGGCTGATTAATTATTACGAAAAGCTTCCGAAGTAGATTAATCCCGAACACCGGGCATCGAATATCGAACATCGATTTATGAAAGAAAACTTTAAAACCCTGACATCGTCCTGCGTGCCGGTAGCTATTGAAAATGTGGACACCGACCAGATTATTCCGGCCCGTTTCCTGAAAACTACCACCCGGGAAGGCTTTGGCGATAACCTGTTCCGTGACTGGCGATACGACAACAATAACCAGCCCAAGCCAGATTTTGTGCTGAATAACCCTACCTACTCAGGTAAAATTCTGGCCGCGGGCAAAAATTTCGGCTGTGGTTCCAGCCGGGAACACGCCGCCTGGGCTATTTATGATGCCGGTTTCCGGGTAGTCATTTCCAGCTTCTTTGCGGATATCTTCAAAGGCAATGCATTGAACAACAACTTGTTACCGGTACAGGTATCCGAGCCATTTCTGGCCCGCCTGTTCGAGCTGGTAGAAAAAAAACCTGCTTCTCCGATTACTGTAAATCTGGAAACGCAGACCGTGACTTTGGCCGACGGAACGGCTGAGTCTTTCGACATCAACCCCTACAAAAAAGCCTGTCTCATCAATGGCTACGATGATATCGATTACCTGCTGAGCCTGAAAGAAGAGATTAAGGCTTTTGAAATGGCACGGGTTTAACTGTTGTAATGTCTGGTCATGTAGAAAGTAGTTTGCAAACTGCTATATTAGAAATCAGTGAACTTTTCTTGCTTGTACCGATAAAAAGAAAAGCAGGATTTTAACAATCTACGATTATGGCTGATAATAAAGACCTTCCCGAAATTGTCGCGGAGATACTCATTGAACTCCAAAAGATGAATGGGAAAATGAACAAGCTTGATTCCATTGATAGCCGTCTGGAACGAGTAGAAAAACACTTCGAACAGGTAGATAGTCGTTTGGAGCGAGTAGAAGGGCAACAGGCTAAAAATAATGCTGCCGTTGGTGAAATACGTTTTTCGGTCGTGAAACTGGCTGAACAGTTAGAGGTGGTACAAAAATTTGACGAACGAATTAAAGCATTGGAATCAGTTGTATTCCGAAAAGGGGCTTAAGCGCTATTCCGTAAAATAGTTTTCACGCAAAGGCCGCAAAGAATGACGCGAAGGCGCAAAGAAACTTTTCTTGGCGAACTTTGCGCTTTCTTTGCGGCCTTTGCGTGAAAATTAATGCATGGCCTATATACTTGCAGAACATTTGGCTCAGTTATCAGCCATTCAGTCATATATTATAATTCAGCAATCCAATTAAATACATGAGCACTTACAAAATAGTGGTAGCACCCGGCGACGGGATTGGCAAGGAAGTAACCACTTGGGGCCGGAAAGTACTGGAGAAAATCGGTCAGGTGTACGGCCATACGTTCACCTTTACGGAAGCCGTGATCGGGCACGTTGCCATTGAAGCTACGGGTAATCCGCTTCCCGACGATTCGCTGGAGAAGATGCGAGCCTCCGATGCTATTTTGTTTGGTGCGGTAGGTCATCCTAAATATGACAATGACCCTTCGGCCAAAGTGCGTCCGGAGCAGGGCCTGCTGAAGATGCGGAAAGAACTGGGCTTGTACGCCAACCTGCGCCCCATTAAATTATTTGACGAATTGCTGAATGCTTCCAGTATTAAGCCCGAAATCCTGAAAGGCTCCGATATCCTGTTTTTCCGGGAACTGACGGGTGATGTATACTTCGGGCAGCCCCGGGAACGGCGTGACAACGGCAATACGGCCCTGGATACCATGATTTATTCCCGGTACGAAGTAGAACGCATTGCCAAAAAAGCCTTTGAAGCAGCCCGGACCCGCCGTAAGAAAGTGACCTCCGTAGATAAGGCCAACGTATTGGAAAGTTCCCGGCTTTGGCGTGAAACCGTTCAGGAAATGGCTAAAAGCTACCCTGACGTAGAAGTAGAACATATGTTCATCGACACGGCGGCCATGAAACTGATCAAAGACCCTCGTTCTTTTGACGTAGTGCTGACGGGTAATCTGTTCGGCGATATTCTCACTGATGAAGCATCGCAGATTGCCGGTTCTATGGGCATGCTGGCTTCGGCTTCCTTAGGCGACCAGACTGGTTTGTACGAACCTATTCACGGTTCAGCCCCGGATATTGCCGGAAAAGGCATTGCCAATCCGCTAGCCTCTATTTTATCAGTGGCCTTAATGCTGGATATTTCCTTTAATCTGAAGAAGGAATCAGAAGTAGTGATTTGGGCTGTGGAGCAGACGCTGAAAGAAGGCTTCCGGACGGGAGATATTGCTGATGCAACAACGCCACCCACTCACATCCTGAATACAGACCAGATGGGATCGAAAATTATTGAAAAAATGGGTCAGTAATCGAATTTATTCTTTGTTTTTTGGTTTCTTCTTGGGAAAAAGATTATCTTGTTTCTCTTTTTTGCAACCAAAAGCAATCATAAACCGATTACGCGGCGTTCTTGTCCGCATTTATCCCCAAACCCTGCACATCTATGAGCGAAAAAGTGCACATTTTCGACACCACTTTACGAGACGGCGAACAGGTTCCTGGCTGTCAATTGACCACCGCTGAAAAGATTGAAATTGCCCGCGAACTGGAAGCGCTGGGCGTTGACATTATCGAAGCTGGCTTTCCGATTTCCAGCCCGGGCGACTTTAACTCAGTGGTAGAAATATCCAAGGCCGTTTCGGAGCCAGTGATTTGCGCACTGGCCCGGGCTGTAAAAGGTGATATTGAAAGTGCCGCCGCTGCCCTGCAAGTAGCTAAGCGTAAGCGGATTCACACCGGCCTTGGTTCTTCGGATGTCCCATATCAAACATAAGTTTAATAGCACCCGCGAGAAGATTCTGGAGCAGGGGGTCTGGGCCGTAAAATATGCCAAGAGCTTTGTGGAAGACGTGGAGTTTTACGCCGAAGATGCTGGCCGGGCCGACTTGGATTACCTCTGTCAACTGGTCGAAGCCGTAATTGCGGCTGGCGCCACGGTAGTAAATATTCCGGATAGTACGGGCTATTGCCTGCCACACCAGTACGGAGCCCGGATCAAATACGTGTTTGACCACGTTCCTAATATTCACAAAGCCACCATTTCGGTACATTGTCACAACGATTTAGGTTTGGCTACGGCTAATTCCATCGAAGGCCTGGTAAACGGTGCCCGTCAGGTCGAGGTAACTATGAATGGAGTAGGGGAACGGGCCGGAAATACGTCGCTGGAAGAAATTGTGATGATTCTGAAGACGCACAAGAGCATGAATCTGCATACCGATATTGATTCCAAGCTTATCTACCCAACCAGTTTACTGGTGTCTGAGCGGATGCGGATGCCCGTGCAGGCTAATAAAGCCATTGTCGGTCGCAATGCTTTCTCCCATTCTTCCGGTATCCACCAGGACGGTTTCCTAAAGCATGCTGAAACCTACGAAATCATTAATCCCAATGATGTAGGTGTACCGTCTTCTTCGATTGTACTAACGGCCCGCAGTGGTCGTCACGCGCTGAAATATCGGTTGGAAGTAATTGGTTACGTGTTTGAGAAGGAAGAACTGGACGATATGTACAAGCGTTTCATTTCCTTAGCTGATGTGAAGAAGCTGGTTACGGACGATGACCTGCACATGTTGGTTGCCGAAGCATATCCGGTAAAAGAATCCAAGCGTAAATAAAACACTCTACCCAGAGTTACGTTAATATCCTCAGCCTGCCCGTTAAGTTTTCTACTTTAACGGACAGGCTGAATCTTTTTATTTTGGGTAATGTCACGGAAAATGTTAAATTTTGAATCTAGAAAGCTATTTGCTAAATACCTCACATTAAAAACCGTCATTGCGAACGAGGAACGAGTGAAGCAATCTTGAGTTTGACGTAATTAATTCGTTTCGTTAGTTCTAGCGCAAATTAACTGTATTGAACCCAAAGAGATTGCTTCGGTTATACCTTCCTCGCAATGACACTAACGGGACAAAAGGATTAGGAATAATATTTAAAAAATTCTAATACCCAATATCCATTCATTACCCAACTTCGTTTCTCACTTATCATCTTACTATCTAACTTACCTATCGTGCAGTACTCATCAGATGTTGAAGCCGCTAAAGCTTTACAGGACGCTTACCGGAAACTCAGAGCAGAAATTGGCAAAGTAGTCATCGGGCAGGACGAAGTAGTCAGACTATTGCTGACGGCTATTTTTTGTCAGGGCCATTGTTTACTGGTAGGCGTTCCCGGACTAGCCAAGACCCTCCTTATTCAGACCCTTGCTTCTTCTCTTGATCTGAAATTTAACCGGATTCAGTTCACGCCGGATTTGATGCCTTCAGACATACTCGGGTCCGAAACGCTGGATCAGGAGCGGAATTTTAAATTTATCAAGGGGGCTGTTTTTGCCAATATTATCCTGGCCGACGAGATTAACCGGACGCCACCTAAAACACAATCGGCTCTGCTGGAAGCCATGCAGGAATATTCGGTGACTATTACCGGACAAAAATACCCGCTGGAACGCCCTTTCTTCGTGTTGGCTACGCAGAACCCTATTGAGCAGGAAGGCACCTACCCACTTCCCGAAGCGCAACTGGACCGCTTCATGTTCAATGTAAAACTCGACTACCCGTCTTACGCTTCCGAGGTAGAAATCGTGAAAAGCACGACCAGTTCGGCTGCCTATCAGGTACAAAAAATATTGCACGGTCCCGAAATTAAGGAGTTTCAGGCCTTAGTCCGCCGGGTGCCGGTTGCGGATAATGTGGTGGAATACGCCGTAAAACTGGTTCATAAGACCCGTCCGAATACCTCTATGGCTTCGGCTGAAGCCAATCAGTACTTAGAATGGGGGGCCGGTCCACGTGCTTCGCAACACTTGGTACTCGGTGCCAAATGTAATGCCCTGTTGAATGGCAAATATTCTCCCGATATGGAAGACGTGCAGGCCGTAGCCGCCCCGATTTTACGTCACCGCATTGTCCGCAACTTCAAAGCTGAAGCCGAAAATGTAACGGTGGACGATATTGTGAAGCGTTTGCAGTAAGTGTATAGGCTGGTATACAAAAATGCGGATGTAATAAGATTAATAATATGGGGAGCCTTAAAAAGCTCCCTTTTCTGTTAACACGAAATCTACTCGGGCGGAAGCTTCTTCCGGGCCTGATCCGTTTGATGACCTTTACTAGTCGTCACTCGGTCAGAGTCAAGCAGCAGTACTCAGGAGATTTAGAAAGACAGTTGAGTTTGAAAAACTAAAGATGCTCTTGCTGATAGAGCCCTATTGCTTCAGTTAACCGGTCTAAATCAGCCTTTGTATGCAGACTGTTCAGTACGATACGGGTGATGGGTTCGCTTTGAGGAGAAGGGTAGGGGAAGCTGGAGATCAGTACCTTTCTGGCTTTGAGGAAATCATACAAGGCGTGATGGGGCGTATAAAATACGGGATAATCAGGAGCGAATTGAAACAGCCGGGTTTCTCCAATGGCTTTCGTAAAATATACAATGTTTTCCTGCAACTGTTGCCTGGCGAATTGGTATACCTTCTTTGCACCCATAAAGGCGTGCAGATACGCTGGAGGCATTGGCGAGGCTCCACTGAAAAAAGGGCTTTTCCGAAGGGACTCAATGCAGTCTTGACCTCCTAGTATTACCCCTCCCGGTAAACCCAATGCTTTTCCCAGGGAAGCCACCACAATCAATTCAATGGCAGAATGTTGGCTTAACTGCCGGTAGATACCAGCTCCCTCGTGCCCGGTTATGCCTAATCCGTGAGAATCATCCACGACCAGGGTAATCCGTTTGTGATACGGAAGTTGTCCAAGCCAACGAAAGTCGTAGGGCTGAACTAGTAAGGGATCAAGTGAGTTGGTAAGAATGACAAAATGCTCCTTCCGGCGGCGGGAAATTACCTCTGGAATGCTTTGCGTCCACTCCTGCCAAGAGAGTAATTTGGGGCTCACCTCGCCTGTCCAGAGGGCCGGATGCGTTTGAGGAGCACATAGGAAAGTGCCTTTTCCCTTCAAGTGATTCGTTACCAATTGCCCGGCTAGCAAGCCCGAGGAAACCGTTATGGCAGATGGGGAGCCTGTGAAAGCAGCCCAATACGCCTCTGCTTGGGCATAAATAGTTAACTGAAGATTACCATTACGGGAACTGGCATAATGGTACCCGTACCGGCACATTCCTTCTCCCAGCAACTTCCCAAATGCGTCATTGCGGCCCATACCCAGGTAAGACGTACCAGCGAAGTAAAGGTATTCCTCTTCCTGACAGTGAACCGTCCGTCCGGGTAACTCATCAGCATAGAGGATTGGGGTCAAGGCTTTGAGGGGTAAGAAGAATGGAAGGATAGAGTATTCGATTTTCGATGTTCGATTTTCGATGTTCGGAACCGTAGGGGCGAATGGCATTCGCCCTTGTTAAATCACAGAATTGTTGAATTGTTGAATTGTTGAATTGTTGAATTGTTGAATTGTTGAATTGTTGAATTGTTGAATTGTTGAATTGTTGAATTGTTGAATTGTTGAATTGTTGAATTGTTGAATTGTTGAATTGTTGAATTGTTGAATTGTTGAATTGTTGAATTGTTGAATTGTTGAATTGTTGAATTGTGAATTTGTTTTCACTAAATGATTCTTTTTTCGAAAAGATTGTCTGCGCTTTTCTTTTTATGATCCATCCAACAATTTGACAATACAACAATTTAACCTTAAAACACCGGCACGAGAAAGAGGGTGGAGCCATGTCTAATGTCTCACTTCTAGAATCCTTTGTCTTACTAATCAAACGGTTAAAGTGGCCCCGGTTCCGGCGGTCTCGGGCAGTTGCACTTTGCCATAATCAATGGTAACGCCTTTAGCAATGTCTTCTTTCAGCAGCAGTGCCCCATCCATATCCACGTAGTCGAGGAGAGGCGCTAACTGGCCGATGGCCGAAATACCCACGGTAGATTCGGTCATACAGCCTACCATCACTCTCATGCCTCTTTGCCGGGCCTCCGCAATCATGCGCCGTGCCGGGGTGAGGCCACCGCATTTCACCAGTTTTATATTGATACCGTGGAAATAACCGTGACAACGGGCTACATCGGCTTCTACAATACAACTTTCATCGGCTACTACGGGCAAGGCTGATTGCTCATACACTTGCTTCATTCCTTCCCAATCATAGGCTTTGAGGGGTTGTTCAATAAACTCCACCCCTAAGTTCTTCAGAGAAAATGAGTTTTTAATGGCCTCTTCCGCCGTCCAGGCACAGTTGGCATCCACCCGGAAAAGAGCATCCGTATGCTTGCGCAATTCTCGTACAATGGCCACATCGTCAGAAGTTCCCAGCTTGATTTTATACAGAGGCCAGGGCATTTCCTTTAGCTTCATCACCATTTTCTCCAGGCTGTCGATGCCAATGGTGTAGTTGGTCAAGGGTAGATTCTCCGCGTTTAGCCCCCAAAGTTTATGCAGTGGCTGCCCCTGCTTTTTCCCGAAAAGGTCACTGGCGGCCATATCCAAAGCACATTGCGCAAAGGAGTGTTCCCACAAGAAGGGTTGCATATGGTTCCAGAACGCTTCCGGGGTATCAAAGGAATAATTCTCAACTTGCGGCCTTAGCTTTTCCAGCACTTCGATCATACTTTCTACCGTGACCTTATAATAAGGATTCGCCGTGGCTTCTCCGTATCCGATGTAAGAGCCGTCCTGTAACGCTACAATCAATGTTTCCTGTATATCCCGTGAATCGTAGGCGATGGAGAAGGTATGCCGAAGGGGCAGATCGAAGCGGCGCAGAACCAGTTTCATAAAGCTATGTTAAAGGCTCAATTTATGAAAAACGGGGGAAATAAGCTGCGGATCTGCCTGCATACAGAGAAAGGAGAAGGTTGTTTAAGCAGACATTATTAAGAAATTGTAACTGTTATATATATTCAGCAGGCTTTATTTAACGAAAACTTCATTGGGTTCAGGCAGTAACTGGCATACGAAAGGGGTAAATTGAGTACGCATACGCATAAACACTAATTTTTATCGCTATGAAAGCCCTAACCAATCTGGTTCAGTTTTTCAAGGAAAGATTACTGCTATACCGCTTTCTGTTGCTTAACCGCACGGAGCTAAAGTAATGCTAAGTGCTACATGTTGAATGCTAAATGGATTACTTGAACTTTTTTTCTATTAGACATAGTACATTTAAAACTTAGCATTAAGCATTTAACATTGAAATTATCTTTTCCCTGAATAGCTAAACTTGCTACCTTTCTCAGGTAAAGCTATTCATTCTATGAAAATACTCTATGCCATTCAGGGAACTGGCAACGGACATCTGAGCCGTGCCCGTGATATTATTCCCGTTTTACAGCAGAAAGGCGAACTTGATTTGCTGGTCAGCGGGATTCAGGCCGATGTGTCCTTGCCGTACCCGATCAAGTATACTTTTAAGGGCTTGAGCTTCATATTTGGTAAAAAAGGTGGGGTAGACATGTACCAGACTTTTGCCAAAGCCAAATCCCGCCGTTTCGTCAATGAAATCAGGAGCCTGCCCGTCCACGAATACGATCTGATCCTTAACGATTTTGAGCCCGTTTCTTCCTGGGCCTGCCGGCTGCGCGGTAAAGCTTGCATTGGCCTGAGTCATCAGAGTGCCGTACTGTCACCCAAGGCACCCCAGCCCAAACACACCGATTGGATGGGCAAGATGGTGCTGATGAACTACGCCCCCGTTACCGTAGCGTATGGGTTTCACTTCAAAGCGTACGACGATAATATCTTCCCGCCGGTAGTCCGGAAGCAGATCCGCGAACTGCCCGTTTCGGACAAAGGCCATTATACGGTATATCTGCCCGCTTACGACGACGAACGGCTGCTGGAAGTGCTGTCGCAGGTAAGCCCAGGCACCCGCTGGGAAGTATTTTCCAAACATAACCAAAAACCGTTGGAATCAGCCGGCGTGACCATTCGTCCGGTTAATAACGAGGCATTTATTCAAAGCCTGGCTTCCTGTACGGGTATTCTGTGCGGTGCTGGGTTTGAGACTCCCGCCGAAGCTTTATATCTGGGAAAAAAGCTGATGGTAATTCCAATGAAGGGGCAATATGAGCAGCATTGTAACGCAGCCGGCCTGGAAGAAATAGGGGTACCCGTGATTAAGAACCTGAAAAAGAAGCGTATTCCGGAAATCAGGGAATGGGTAGAGCAGGGGCAACCGATTGAGGTAAATTATCCCGACATCACCGAGCAGATCATTGACATGATTATTGCCAAATACGCGGGGCTAATCCATTGAGTGATTGGGTGAATAGGTGACTGAGTGAATGGGTGAGTGATTTTTTAATATGATTATACTAACTGATGGAAAAGGAAGAATTTAATGAGGTTTTGCGGAAGCGTACGAAGGATTTGGCTGTTCGGATTGTAAAAATGTATAGTAAACTTCCTAAAACAGATGAAGCAAGAATTATAGGCAAACAGTTAATTCGGTCGGTTACTTCGGTAGCGGCTAATTACCGGGCTGCTTGCCGGTCGAGGTCAAAAGCTGATTTTTTCGCCAAACTCAGCATTGTGGTAGAAGAGGCTGATGAAACCTTGTTTTGGCTAGAAATTATGGAAGAGACCGGAATAGTACCGGCTGCCAAGCTCACAGAATTAAAAAATGAAACAACGGAGTTACTGAAGATCTTCGCTAAATCCCGAAAAAACACGTATTAA
>JAUJNL010000054.1 GCA_030448185.1 Cytophagales bacterium
ATGGCAAACAGGACGCGGGAAAAAGGCACCGCTTTGGAGGCTTCCAGGCTCCGGATAATGTTGGCTGCCGACTTTTTACCCATCCGGTCCAGGGCGGCCAGTTGCGCTTCAGTGAGGTCATACAGATCGGCCGGCGTCCGGACCAGGCCTTTATCGAATAACTGCCCAATGATTTCAGGTCCCAGGTTTTCAATGTTCATGGCCCGCCGCTGGATAAAATGCTCCAGACTGGCTTTGCTCTGCGGTGGACAGTTTTTCTTATTGGGGCAGTAATGGGCTGCCTCTCCCTCCTGCCGGACCAATGCCGTACCGCAAGCCGGGCAATGCGTCAGGTATTGAATGGGACGACTATCCGGTTTCCGTTTGCTCACATCGACTCCCGTTACCTTCGGAATGATTTCCCCGCCTTTTTCAATGAACAGATAATCGCCTTCGTGGATATCGAGGCGAAGTATTTCATTGGCATTGTGCAGGGAAGCTCTTTTCACAACGGTTCCCGCCAGGGGCACCGGCTTCAGAATGGCCACCGGCGTAACGGCCCCCGTACGGCCCACATTGTATTCAATTTCGAGCAGCTCCGTTTCCGCCGCCAGGGCTTTATACTTGTAGGCAATCGCCCAACGGGGGCTTTTGGCGGTATATCCCAGCTCTTGCTGCTGGGCGTAATCATTTACTTTGATTACGATGCCGTCCGTGCCCAGGGGCAGGTTAAACCGTTCGGTTTCCCAGTAGTGAATGTAGTCTAATACCTCCGCCAGGCTCCTGCATTTGCGGTAGGTGTCTGATACGTTAAAGCCCCAGCGTTTTAATTGCTCCAGGGACTCGTAATGGGTGTTGAAAGGCAGGTTTTCGCCCAAGAGATAATACACGAAACAATCGAGGCTGCGCCGGGCTACGATTCCTGAATCCTGCATTTTGAGGGTACCCGATGCCGCATTACGGGGATTTGCCAGCAGCGATTCCCCGATGTCTTCGCGGGCCGCATTAATCCGTTCGAATACTTCCAGCGGCATAAATACCTCCCCTCTTACTTCAAAAAGCGCCGGATAATCGCTGGCATAGTGTCCGATGGTAAGCGGAATGCTGCGGATGGTCCGGGCATTATGGGTGATATCATCGCCCCGTACGCCATCTCCCCGCGTGGCGGCTGTCTGTAAGACGCCGTTTGCGTATTGCAAGCTAATGGCTACCCCATCAAATTTGATTTCACACACGTATTCAAAATTATCGCCGATGGTTCGCCGGATCCGGTTGTCAAACTCCGCCAGGTCGGCCTCCGAATACGTATTGCCCAGGGAAAGCATGGGATACCTATGCTTCACCGTAGCAAAGGTTTTAGTAATGGTTCCCCCCACCCGTTGCGAAGGCGAATCAGGTCGGAGGAAAGCCGGGTATTGTTTTTCCAGCGCAACCAATTCCTCAAGCAGCTTATCAAATTCGTAATCCGAAATTACGGATACACTATTCTGATAATACTGGTGGTTATAGTAATTAATTTTATCGGTTAGTTCCCGGATACGTTTCTCGGCATCGGCAGGATTCTGGGGGGAAAAATTCATGCTGCAAAGGTTTGAAGTTGCCCGCTTATATGCAAACCCACCCGTACAGCCGAACTAAATTGGACTGTTTCGCTCAGGACTAATTTCAGGATTAGGGCTCCGGCAACACTGCTGCTGGATTATTTCTGTATCTTTCGTTTCAGTATTTTTATTTATTTACTAATTTACACGGAATAAAATGCACTATTTCGGGCTACTTCCTTAGATTATTTAACTATTGGCGGGTTAATTTAAAGGCAGTTACGCTACATGCGCAGTATGTTACCAGAATTTCGATCCGTTACGCATTATAGATATCTATTTTCCCTGGTTTTAATCTTAGCTAGTTCCTTTGCAAGGGGCCAGTCTTTGCTCAAGCTTAGGGATGGGGCGGAGCGTTATCCACTGGAGCACTACATTGAGGTGCTGGAAGATCCGCAGCAGCAGTTTACTATTGCCCAAGTAAGTTCGCCAGCGTTTGCCACCAGGTTTCGCCCCGATACCAAATCTAACCAGAATTACGGCTATACCACTTCTGGGTACTGGCTCCGGTTGCGTATTCATTCAACCGAAACCCGGCAACGGTCTTGGCTCATCCGGGTCTTTAACTCATCTCTGGAGGAAGCAGTTTGCTATATCCCGGATTCTAGTGCCGCGGTGCCCCCTACCAGCCGCTACCTTATCAAGCAGGCAGGCACGCTGTCTGACTTCCGTCAACGGGAAGTAAAGTTCCGTTATCCCGTTTTCCCGGTAACTATTCATCCGGGGGAAGTCAAAACCTTGTATTTTTATTTTGCCAGCCGGGCCCCGCTGCATTTTCCGATGGAAATGGTGACCTTACAGCATTTTGCGGCTCAGGACCACCTCGAACAACTGCTTCAGGGCCTCTATTACGGCATTCTGATGGCCATGATTTTTTACAACTTGTTTCTTTATATATCCATTCATGATCGGAATTACCTGTATTACCTCCTGTATGTAATTAGTTTCGGCTTACTGCAGGCGTCCATCACCGGGATGGCCAATGAATACCTTTGGTCTACTCCATCTTGGCTGGCTGATCATAGTATTCCGGTTTTTGCGGCAATCACTGCCATACTCGGGTCTCTGTTTTGCTCTCATTACCTGAATCTCCCTAAGAACGCGCCTTTCCTCTACAAAGCATTTTTGGGGTTAATCAGTGGAGCGGTTTTGCTGCTGCTCAGTAATCTGCTGAGCAATACTTTTGTCAGCATTGTATTTTCCACCATAATCGGAATGGCTTTTGCCCTGCTGGTCTTTATCGCAGCGCTATATTGTCTGTGGACCAACTTCCGGCCGGCCCTTTACCTGCTGATCGCCTGGAGTGTCCTGCTGGTAGGTATTATGCTCTTTACGCTGAACAGCTTTGGAGTACTGCCCAGTAATTTTCTCACTACCAATAGCATACAGATCGGATCGGCGATGGATGTGATTCTGCTGTCACTGGCCCTGGCCAACCGGATCAACCTGATCCGGGATGAGAAGCTGCGGATGGAACAGGAAAAAATACAGGCGGTGGAGTCGAAAAAAATGAAGGAAGATTTTCTGGCAGCCGTCAGCCACGAGATCCGGACTCCGATGAATGCCATTGTGGGATTTGCCCGGCTCCTGGAACAGTCGCCCCTCGACAAAAAACAGATCGACTATGCCCGGCACATCCGCCTGTCGGCCGATAACCTGCTCATTATCATCAATGACATTCTGGACATTGCTAAAATAGGAGCGGGAAAAATTAATTTTGAACGGGTAGAAGTCCGCTTAGCTGAGATATTCCGGTTGCTTTCCGAAACGGTTAGCTTCCAGGTAAAAGAGAAGGAATTAAAGGTAGGCTACCAGATAGATCCCCAGATACCGGCTGTATTCCTGGGAGATCCGGTGCGGCTCCATCAGGTTTTGCTCAATTTACTGAGCAATGCCGTGAAGTTTACCCAGCAGGGAGAAGTGCGGTTGAAAGCAGAATTGTATGCTGAGGACGAAAACCAGTTAACCATTTCCTTCTGCGTTGAAGATACGGGTATTGGCATTCCCCCGGATAAATTGCCCATTATTTTTGACAGTTTTACCCAGGCATCTACCCAAACCACCCGGATGTACGGCGGTACTGGCCTGGGACTTACCATTGTCAAACAGTTGGTAGAGTTACAGGGAGGTCAGGTATTTGTGGAAAGTCAGGAGAATTCAGGATCGGTATTTACGGTTATCTTACCTTTTTACAAGGCGTCTTCCCTATCGAATCCTTCCAATAGCACTCCTGAAGCTACCCCAATCAATTTTCCGGAGCAGTTGCGTATTCTGGTTATGGATGATAATCCAGTTAATCTGCTGGTTGCGGTGCATACGTTACACCATTGGAAGCGCTCTCTTCTGGTAGATACGGTTACTGGGGGCAAAGAAGGTATCCAGCGGCTACGCAGCCATTCCTACGATTTACTGCTGGTTGATCTGCAAATGCCCGATATGGATGGCCTGGAAACAACCCGGTATATCCGTAATTTTCTCCCGGCTCCCCAAAGAGACGTGCCCATTTTCGGTCTTTCGGCCAGCGTGGCCGAACAGGATAAAAAGGCCGCCCTCGATGCCGGTATGAATGATTATCTGGCTAAACCCTTCGAGGTGGAGGAATTGATGCAGAAATTCAAAAATTTAGGAGTCACCCGAAAAATAGCCTCCGGAAATGTCAACAAATTTGATATTTCTCACGTACAAAAGGCGGGCTTGGGTGATCGGGAGTTTATGATTCAGCTGATGGACATGTTCCTGGAAAAAACCCCTGATTTCATTGCCCAAATGCGGGAGGCTGCCGAAAAACACCAATGGAAAGAGGTAAGTGAGATTGCCCATAAGATTAAATCTATCTTTATTTGCATGGGATTGCACCAGTTACAAGAGGCATTGTTACATATCGAACAAACGGCCCTCAGTGACGTTAGTGAATCGCGGGAAACACTCAGCGCCACAATTGATGCATTCCAAGCCGGATGTGAAGTGGCCTACCTGGAAATAACTACCGAAAAAGAAAATCTGGCTGAACAGATTGAATTTGGCAAGTAAACGCTGATACCTATAAATCTCATTTTTTGGATACTATAAATTAAAGTTGAAACATTGCACCCCAGTAGCGGGTTTTATACCACTTAATGGATATCTATTATTTTATAATTGAGCATGGAAGACAAACTGGCATTAAAGCAAAAATTATACGAAGCATGCTTAAAAATGCAACGGAACAGTGTACAAAGGGTCAAAGATGTAATGAAGGAAGCCCAGGAAAGCGCACTGGCGGATGACGAGAATTCAGAAGAATTGTTCGATTCGTACCGGGAGCAGATGCAGCATACCCGTGATATGTATGCGTCCCAACTGCAGGTAGCCCAGAATGACTTGGAAGTATTAGAACGGGTTCCGGGTAATGACCTAACTACCGTGATTGAATCCGGGGCCGTAGTCCGGACGGAAAATCAGAATTTCTTTGTGGCAATCAGCCTGGGAAAAGTAGACCTGGATGGTAAAACGTATTTTCCTATTTCTACCTCTTCCCCCATATTTCAGGCTATGGTTGGGCTTAAACAAGGAGCTTCTTTCCAATTTCGTGACAAGAAATATACCATTAAAGAGGTTTTTTAGCTTCTGACGCTTAACCCGGCGAACGGTTGTATGGAATCCCGGATAAAAGGATAATGTTCTCTGCCTCCTATTTTATTCCGCTATAGACTCTGGACAATGCTTCTATTAAATACGCAGCAAAAGAAGCGCCGGGCCAGAAGTCCGGCGCTTCTTTTGCTGCGTATTTATTTATCTTAATTCCTTTCCCCTTAAGTAGTTTTAGAAGGCACCTCCCTGCTGCTCACGCCAATTCTGGTACTTACCATAGCCCGCCACAACCACTCTAGTGGTCCCTGCCCAAAGCGCTGCATCCACCAATGACTGCACCATACTTGTATTGCGAAAAGTACCCCAGTTAAAGCTACCACCACGGGCAAGGAAAACCTACCCCAATAGCCTAATCCAAATCCATAAAAAATACTTACGCCCATTACTGATTGTAGAATGTAATTGGTTAAAGTCATTCTGCCGGCTGGAATTAACAGGGTTAGTTTCCGATTAAACCAAGTCTTATTAAACAAGATGACGAGCAGGCATAGGTGGAATATGAAGATACCGATCATATTTGCCTGTGCTGTTACTAGCGACAAGAGTAAGATAAAACCTTTCGGAGGCAGCACACCAGCCTCTAACAATACAGGAATTACAATGGAAAGTAGGCCACCCAGCAATCCAACACCTAACCCTGAGAGGCAAACCGGCACGAAATAAGGCCGGTATTTCTCAATCTGGGTAAGCAGTTGCACCCGGCCAGCCCAGATTCCAAGCAGAAAATAGCCGCTGATTGTCAGGGCGAAGCTAATGGCAGAGAATGAAAGGAAGCTACTTTGGTTAGTCGAAGTAACGTTAGCCTTAATCATTTCCACATAGGATGGGTCTTGCAGCAAAGTGGCTCCTAAGTGGGTAGTATGGCCTGCTGAAGAGGAGGCAAACACGGATTGTAAAAGCTCACTCAGATTTGGTACGACTACACTTAAAAAGACTGCTACAATAAAAATAGCTTTGGTATTCAGCCGGTACAAGAATAACAGGACCAATCCAGCCAGTGCGTACCAGTGCAAAATATCTCCGGCCCAGATAAAATAAGCGTGAGCAAGGCCGAAAATCATTAGCACAAGCAGTCTTTTGATAAAGTTGGCTTGGAACGCTTCCCCTTTCTCTTCGTACTTGCGGAGCTGGAAGTAGAATCCGAGGCCAAATAGAAAAGAAAACAAGGCCCGGAATTTATTATTGAAAAAGATGAGTAAGAAGTAATGTAATAGCTGGTCGGTATTTGAGAGCTGGGCCCCAGTTTCTCTAACATCCCAACCTGAAAAATACTCGACCATCCGAACCAAAAAAACGCCAAATAGTGCGTAGCCACGAAGCACATCAACAAATAACAAACGGGAGGATGATTGCTCAAGACGATTTGAATCACCCATTTGTAAAGCGGTAATCATAGGAGTGGGTTCAAAAAATGTAATATTAAATCAGAATCTATTACGTGTAATATTTTATTACTTTAATACCTTAAATAGGGATATAGTAATCATTTAATAGGATAAAATTTTTATTCAATAGATGGGTAAATGCTCCTTTTAATATAACCTATTATCAACATGGGGGTTGGGTTATAGAAAATCAATGAGCCTGCTTATGCCAGGAAAAATCATCTGGCACGGAGAATCATGTTATTGAGATGATGTATATGGAAAAATGTGGTCTAACTTAAAAAAACTCCTTTTGCCAAACCGGCAAAGCCGCGCTATTTGCTATGCATAATAGAAACAGATCGCCTAAGCCTTAAGACAGGCAGCTGATTTACCGAGGCCGTGGCAGCAGGGACTATTCACCTACTATTCCCAATCCGGGTACGGTTACCCTTACCTGGTTTATGCGGTTACTGAACAATAATTCGTGGGTATTCGCCCTAACTAAAAAATAGCGAAGAAGTAGTATATAGGATCCTACCTCTACTCGTCGAACTTAAAGTGCAAATAGTGAATGTTCATTCCTTCTTTCACGTATTTCTGTTCATAACGCGTCTGAATGCCATAATGATAACGCATCAGTTCGGAGTGGTATAAATCTCTGGTATATTCCAGGTCTTTGATCTTTTCCGTCTTCAGTACTTCCAGGGTGAAGTCAAACAATTGAGAATTATCCGTTTTCAGGTGAACCATTCCCCCGGGGATCATGAGTTTGCGATACAATTGGAGGTAACGCGGACTGGTAAGCCGGCGTTTTTCCTGGTTCTCCTTGGGCCGCGGGTCAGGGAAAGGCAACCATATTTCACTGATTTCTCCCGGAGCAAAGAACTGGTCCAGAAAATCAATGGTAGCCCGCAAGAACGCCACGTTCTTTAACTCTTGCGCCTCGGCAATCAGGGCCCCCTTCCACATACGGTCCCCTTTTACATCCACCCCAACAAAATTGCGGTAGGGAAACTGCGGGGCAAATCCGGTACTGTATTCGCCGCGGCCACAACCCAGCTCGACGGTGATGGGGTATTCATTATGAAAATAATCCTCGTTCCAACGACCCCGTATATGCTCATACAGGGGTTTTCCGGGTTCGAGAATGTTTTCTTTCAGGGTATTTTCGTGGTATCGTTGCAATTTCCTTCGGGACATGGTTTGTTAAAGCATACGGATTACATGGTTTTAGGTTCAGTTTCCCGCGCGGGAATCCTGCCTGAACATTGGTATTTCGCCGTAGGATGGTCGGAATAAAATACTTCTGTCAACTCACCATATTTTTACCCTTTTATCAGGCGCCAGGTATAGGGAATCGGATGGCTGGACGTTAAAGGCAGTATAAAATTCAGGAATATTGCGAACCACTCCATTTACCCGGAATTTGGCGGGTGAGTGGGGATCCGTTTTTACCTGATTTCTTAGTGCTTCTTCCCGGGCTTTGTTCAGCCAGACTTGCGCCCAGCCAATAAACACCCGCTGGTCGCCGCTAAAGTCATCCAGCACCGGCGCGGGTTTTCCCTGCAGACTCGTATGATACGCCTTGAGGGCAATGCTTAAGCCCCCCAAATCCCCAATGTTTTCCCCCAAGGTAAACTCTCCGTTTACATTCAGGTCATCGAATACCTTGAACTCGTTGTACTGAGCTACTAAGGAACTGGTCCTTTTTTTAAATTCCTGCTTGTCGGTTGCGGTCCACCAGTCACGTAGCACGCCATTGCCATCAAAAGTACTCCCCTGATCATCAAAACCATGTCCGATTTCGTGGCCGATCACCGCCCCGATACCACCGTAGTTCACCGCATCTTCCGCATTCATGTCAAAGAAAGGCGGCTGTAAAATAGCAGCCGGAAAAACAATTTCGTTCAAAGGCGGATTGTAATAAGCATTTACCGTTTGCGGAGTCATTCCCCATTCACCGCGGTCTACGGGCTTACCCAGTTTTTTAATGTTACGGTTGTATTCGAACAGCGTAGCCCGCTGCATGTTCCCGTAGAGGTCGTTTTTTACCACTTTCAATGCGGAATAATCCCTCCATTTATCGGGATAGCCAATTTTGGGAGTGAATTTGCTCATTTTAGCTAATGCTTGTTTCTTGGTCTCTTCACTCATCCAGTCCAGTTCTTTAATGCTGACCTCGTAGGCCTTAAGCAGATTGCCTACCAGGGTTAGCATCCGTTCTTTGGCCTGCGGCGGAAAATGCTTCTTCACGTATACTTTGCCTACCATTTCTCCCAGGTTTGCATTGACCAGGTTGACAGCTCGGCGCCACTCCGGACGTTGCTCTTGCATGCCGTAGAGCGTTTTGTTATAAAACGCGAAGTGCTCCTGATCCAATGCAGTAGTCAGCACTTGTGCCGCCCCGTGAATAACCCCCAAGTCAGGTACATTTTCCAGGTATCCAGGGGCGTGGTTTTAAGGATGGTATTGAGGCTCTTGGTATATTCTACCTGAGTAATTACGATACTGTCCTGTTTTGCCACGTCCGAGGCTTGCAGGAAAGTACGCCAGTCAAAATCGGGCAGTAAGGTATTGAGGTCTTTGACGGCGTATTTATTATACAAGGCCGCTATGTCCGGGGTCTGTTCTTTTTTCATGTGCTTGGAGGCAAGAGAAGTCTCAAGGGCCATGATCTTGGCGGCTTTTTTCGGAGCTATTGCTAATACCGGCCAGACGCAGCATATTTTCAATGTGCTTCACGTACTTGCTCCGGATGTCGGCTGATTTGGCATCGGTCAGCAAATAATATTCCCGTTCGGGCAGGCCGAGCCCTCCCTGCCAGGTAAGCAGCATATACCGGGAGGGTCTTTAAAATCTTCATTTACCCCAATTGTCAAAGGCACCAAGTTGCCTAGTTTGTTGGCGTAGGCGAGGTAGCTGGCCAAATCTTTATAGCTGGCAATAGCCTCAATCCGCCGGAACTCAGGCTTCAGGGGTGACAGGCCTAATGAATCCCGCACTTTCCGGTTTAGGTATGCCTGATAAAAATCGCCTATTTTCTGCTCTTCCGAACCCGGGGCAAACTTCCCGGATGCGGATGCTTCAATAATGGCTTTTACATTCTCCTCTGCCTGGTCTCTTACCATCGAACCGGTTCCATAAGTGGATTTATCGGCCGGAATCGGTGTTTGCTTCATCCAGTTTCCGTTCACGTAGGCCGTAAAGTTGTCACCGGGTTTTACCTTCAGATCCATATTCTGGGTAATAATACCGGAACGGAGGGCTGGTTTGTCGTCATCCCGCTGGTGATAGGCACTCATTGCCACCAGTGCTGCCGCGGCAAGGAAAATACCGAGAAGTTTAGTAGTATGTTTCATAGGAGTAAGGGGGAGTAAAGTAAGGGTAAGCCTTCGGTATGGCTTCATAGGGTCTCTTGCGTGAAATTGCGAAATAATTTGCCTAATAACCCTAAATGGCGCTAAAAAGTGCTAGATTTCATTTATCTCAGCTACCACGAAGGTGCTGCCCCCAACAAAAATCAGGTCCTCTGGGGTAGCCTTGGCGGGCTGCTACCAGGCATCGTTCACTTGGGGTATTACTTCACCGCGGAGCCCGTAAGACAACGCCTGCTGTTGGAGTTCAGCTGCAGGCATGGCCCGGGGAATATTGGCCTGGCAGAAAAAGTAGTAAGCATCCTGAGGAAGCAGTTTCAGCACCAGCGTTAAATCCTTATCGTTTACTGTTCCCAGGATGAAATAGCACTGATTGAAGGGTATATGGCCTAATTGTTTTACGATCTCCCGGATCCCGCCCTCATTGTGACCGGTATCGCAGATGGTAAGCGGCCGATAGGAAAGGATCTGCCAGCGGCCTTTCAGACCCGTCAGCGTAGTCACCTGGGCAAAAGCCTCCCGAACCGACTGCTCATCCAGCCGGTACCCTAAACCTTGCAACACTTCCACTGTTTGCATCACCCCGGCTATATTTTTTAACTGGTACGCTCCCAATAACTGGCAGTCCAGCCCCTGGTACGCTAAGTGTCCCTCCTTTCGGACGTCCACACGGCGAAATATCCCTTGCAAGCCATAGTCCTGTACCTGGTAGCACTCCGAAGCAAAATACAGCGGAGCCCTTTCCTGAGCAGCTTTTTCCCGGAATACGGAGGCAACTTCCTCCTGGTATTCGCTGATCACGACGGGGACGCCATTTTTAATGATGCCTGCTTTCTCGGCGGCAATTTGAATCAAGGTTTCCCCCAAAATATCCTGGTGGTCGTAACTGATATTGGTAATAACGCTTACATCGGGGCGAATAATATTGGTAGAATCCAGCCTGCCTCCCAGCCCGACCTCAATCACGGCAACTTCCACCCGTTCACGGGCAAAATGATCGAATGCCATGGCAACCGTAGTCTCAAAAAGGATGGATTGATCCCTTCAATGGACGCTTGATTACGGGCCACAAAGCCCATTACCGCTTCGGGTTCCATTTCACGGCCATTGATCCGGATACGTTCCGTGAAAGATTTGAGGTGCGGGGAAGTGTAGAGCCCGGTTTTATAGCCGGCGGACTGCAGAATGGCTGCCAACAGGTGCGAGGTGCTGCCTTTGCCGTTGGTGCCTGCTACGTGAATCGTGCGGAAGTGCCGTTGGGGATTGCCAAGACTCGCGCAAAAGGCAATGGTATTGTGTAAATCCGCTTTATAGGCAGCCTTCCCGACGCGGTGAAACATGGGAGCCGGTCGTAGAGGTAAGATAAAGTTTCCGCGTAGTTCATATCGCCAGGAAAAGAAGTGCGAAGATGGCGGAAATAATCAGCCTACAAAAGTTTTACCCGCTTTGGGTGTACGACAAATTGCAGATCAACCATTAAACTTTGTTCGTGTTGTTCCGCATTTGCAATGCGGAACTGAGAAAAGGGCATTTCAAATGCCCGGCTATACACATCCGCATTGCAACTATTCTCAGCGAAGCTAAATGCGGATGAACGCTCTGCATTTTGTCGTACACCCCCCGCTTTTGTAGGCATTCTTCATCGAAAATACCTCAATTAGACCGGATGATAAAGGTGATGGTACCCGTTGAAACCGGAGCCGGGGAGGCATTATCGGAGGTAGCCTCAAAACTGGTCCCGTAAATCTGTTTTTTATAAAAAGCGGCTATATCAGTGCTTACAGTAGCCTCTAATTTTCTCACATTTATCATCTTACCGGTATCATCTAGCTTCTACTGTAATACGATTTTACCGATTTCATCGTACGTGTCTTTTTCCCGCTGTATATAGCTGGGCCGCCATCCCCTAATAGAATAAGCGGGGCCATTTCCACCACCCGTACCGGGTGTACCTGAATAGTTTTTGGCGCCCATAATTCCCCGGGGATCGCCCTTATCCCCTACTTTACCCGCATCGTCGCCATTGTTATTGCCGGCTACTTTATCGCTGGTTCCGTCATTTAAGCCACCCGCCCCGTTTTTCTTGGTAAAAAGGGCGTTTGGGTTCACACTGGGTTTTTCGGGTTCTGCTTTTTTCTCCTCGGCAGGTTGGGGGGACGTCACGGGTGGGGCCGGCTCCGTTTTCTTCAAAACCGGACGTTCGATTTTAGGCGGTTCTTTCATCTCCACCGGGCTTTCTTCATCATTAGCCGTCAGCGGAGGCTCTTCCTTTACGGGTTCCGGTGGGGATGGCTGGCTTTCCTCCCTGGGTTTGGGCTCGGACTCCTCCGGCGCACCGGCCCGGGCATCGGGATTAGGCGGATTGGTATTAGCCGGAGCCAGCGAACGGACTTCGCCACTCCCTACGTCATCCACCCCAAAATCTACTTCCACGCCGTACATAGTCATGGTGAGCGGCGGATCAGGGGGCCGGAATACGACCAGAAAAACCAGTATAGCCAGAACGGCAGCATGAACTCCCACAGAGATAAAGAATGCCTTCCGGCGGTTGCGGGAATCAATTTCACTGCTTAACATAACGTAGTAGTGTTAAAATTTTAATCTACTTTTCCTTATACGAAAAATTCCAAAATCCTTAGCGAATTCTGGAATTTCCTATTGAATAACGAATTAAAACGAGTTTTAGTCAGTGCTTAAAACTTTAATACCCAGACTGCATTGCCATACTCAGCCTTCATTTCCTGGGCCTTAGCGGCGGCCTCCGGCTGATTATCGAAATCAGTGGCGGAAACCTTATGCAATCCTTGGTTGTCGGGCCGGATTACCCTTGCAGTAGTATACCCTTTCCGGCTTAATGCTTTTTTCAATTTGAAAGCATTTTTTTCTACGCCAAAACCTCCTACAATTACATAGTAGCGTTGTACGGCCCCTGCTGTGGTTAAAACCGCATCTACCGCCGCAGTAGGCGTAGATAATACGTTTGTTCCCGTTTTGCGTTCTTTTGCCTCCGGACTGACTTTCTTCACCGCTCCCTTAACTTCTTCCCCTTCCCGGCCGTCATTGGAAACGAGTCTGGTTTCTTGCTGAGCAGCTTCAGGGGCTACCGGAGATGGGGTAAAAGTCTCAGGCTGCGGACTGCTTACAGTTGCCTCATCCGTAAACGATGTCTCGTCTGCTCCGGAAAAAGCAGGCTGATAGCGGGTAGAATCAACCAAAGTATGATAGGGATCAGCATTCAGCAAAGAGTCATCAGCCGTAATTTCCTCATCTATGCCCGTAAAAGGATTAAGGCTGCTCAACTGGCTATTGCCATTGCCCAACAGGAAATAACCGGAACCGAACGAAACCACTACGGCGGCTACAATTACTGCCAGCCAAGGAGCGTTACGTTTTTGCCTTTTTACCTCCCGGAATACAACGGGTGATTCGTCATCCGGGGCATTATCAACGGGACTTACTGGCGCGACTACCGGGCTTACCACTGCCGGACGGTCCTTCAGGCGCATCCGCTGCAGGGCGGGAGCCCGCTCTACCGGACGGTTAATCAACTCAGGCAGTCCAAAGCTCTCACTCAGGTAGTTAACGCGATTAAACGCCTCAAACTGAAGGCGTTGTTCAATATTGAGAGATAAAATTCCAATCTCCTCGAATAAGTATTTTTGATTACGCCGGATTTCTTGCTCAACGTACGCCGCAAACTCACTTACCATGCGGGTAGCCTCCTCATGACTCACATGCTCCCCCTTGGCTACGTGGCTGGTCAGCAGGCCGTCATTCAGCTTCAGTAATTCGTTGAATGCTATCTCCTTGGAAGGTGGCAGAAAAGTGTGCCGTATGGGATGTACAGCTGCACTTACATAATGGGCAATGAATCCACCTAGTTCGGGAATCACTACGCAATCATGCTCATACAATAAATTCCGGATATACTTTTCAACTATCATAGCTTAGAATGAATAACTTCCCCCAATCATGAAGGTAAATCCACGGGTGGGATAATGCAAAAATCGCTGATATTTTTTATTCAGCACATTATTGAGCGAAATATATGCACCAATTTTATCAGAAACCGCATAATCCACTTTAAAATTCAGATCCACTATCGGATCCAACTCCTTCTTCCGGTCGGTGAGGTTATCCCTGATGAAAACACCCCCGGTCCGGTAGGTCTGGGTAGCGATAATACCGCCAAGGTAGTAAATTTCAGTATTAAATGAGAGTTTTTGATTTAAATTATATTTCCCAAGTAAGGAAGCAGTAAATGTGGGACGGTGCCAGGCTTGGGTAACATTACGGGTGCTGTAGTTAAAATAGTCTGCTTTCACTGCCAGGCGGAATTTCTCAGCGGCATTGTAGGCGAGTTCGCCGGAAAAATTAAGCACGTTGGTAAAATCCGGGTCGTAGAGAAGGGTAAATTTTGTCGTATCCCGGGCACTATTGGTATAGAAATACAGGTTTTTATACCCGGAATATCCCATTCTTACCGCAAAGCCGAGGTTACCTCCCAAGCGACCTTTCAAGCCTCCGTATAATTCCCTGGCTTTTTGCGTATTCACCAGGGGGAGTTTGGGGGCAAGCCACGGATTTTCATCGACCAATAAGCGTAAAGAAGTCCGCTGAATATCGCCATCAATACCCGCAAACACCGAAAAACCTTCCGTAAAGGCAAAACTAACTTCTCCTACCGGAAACAGGTTAATGGCCGGATTGCTGCCCAGGCTGTCATTCTGATAAACGACATTGATCCCCCCCCATATCGTTAATTTATCTCCATTGCTGTACTGCACCCGGGGCTTGATCCGGAAGAGGTTACGGTTGGCCGAATACACATTTTTTACCCGGGTCAGGTAGAGATCGGCGTTGGCTAAGGCACTCAACTGGTCAGTAAGGGCATATTTGAGATCCAGATTGGTACTGAACTCAAATTCATTGGCTTTATAGTTGTCTGAGAGGTTAAAGGCGTTAATATTCAGCTTATAATCCAGCGGTGAATCGGAGAGGTTATTGGCAAAGGAGGTCTTGAAGGAGAATGTATTAAATACCTGTTTGATCGCCTTCCGGCTTTCGTTGTCCCGATCTACGGTGCCCGGCCGGTAGCCGTAGAAATAGTATTTTTCGCGGTTAAACCCAATACTTGCCCCGGCCGTAATTCCGCCGGCAAAGTACTTCCCGTACAGATCGATTGCGTCTTCATTGGTACCTGAATTGGCCTTATCCACCGGTCCGGTCCGGAAGGAAAGGTGTTTGGCATGGGCCCCAAAGCTATAATCCGTGTTTTGCGTGGAATTAAGCCATCCTTCACCGTATAAACCACCGTACATTCCCACACCGGCCTTCAGGTAATTGCCATGTTGTTCGGGCTGCGTTTCGGCCGGCATCTGTAATACGCGGAACTTCGGATTCAGATCCGTTAGTTTAGCATTAAAGTCACTCAGTTGGTAAGGTTGCAAAGCCGGGGCTACTTTTACCGCCGTAGCCGGAATTTTTTCAAAATTACGGTCTGCTTCCGGCAGGGTAATGGCGCGGTTTTTCTCAATTACTACTTCGGCATCTTCAATTTCACCAGTTTTCCTCTGGGGTTTGGTAGGCTGGGCCCAGCCCGATTGGATTAAGAATAACAGGCAAATCCCAAGTAGATACACAATTACCGGTGGTGCGGTTACCCTATTTCGCATGAAAAAGATTTTTGAATGATTGCTGAATAATTTTTTCCCAAGGGCGTAAGCATTCCTGCTGCGCCGCTGACGACTACGGATCATCAACCTTACTTGCTGCCGTTGGCGCTGGTCTTGTTACCTGACGAACCCGCCGGAGTCTTACTTTCAATTTCCTTCAGTTTCGCCCGGGCCTCGGCTACAATTTCTTTGTCTTCGGCGTTCTCAATAATGGATTGCAGCGTAGCCTTGGCTTGATACACTTCATCCAGGGCCATGTAATTGTCAGAAATAAGCAAAAAGGCTTTACCGCGCCATTTTTCGAAAGAACCATAGTTCTGGTTCACCTGGAACAGTGACTCCAGCGACTGCTTATACTGTTTCTGCTTATACTGCGCCTCGCCAATCAGGTACTGGGCCTCCGCACCGTATTCATCCTGGGCAGCATTGACCGTTTTCAGGAATTCGTCGGTTGCTTTATTATAATCACCCTGCGCATAATAGGTTTTACCTACCGTAAGCATGGCCCGGTTAACCGTATTGGGGGCCGCACTGCCCAGGCTCACTACCTGAGAGGCAAAGTAGCGGGTCGAATCGGCATTATTGAGTCCGTAGTAGGCGTCCATGAGTCCCAGCAGCGCGGTGCTCTGCTCCTTTTTGGAACGGGCACTGTCGAGCATAGTACGGTAATAATTGACCGCGGCGGGATAATTCTTGGCATTCAGTTCCAGTTCGGCCATGCGACTAACGGCCCGGCTTACAAACTGGCTTTTACCTTCGCTGATCACTTGCCCGTAGTGCTGCACGGCATTAGGACGGTCGCCCTGCCGGAAGTAGGAATCAGCGATATAATAGCGGGCATCGAACCCCTGACTGCTATTGGGGTATTGTTGCAGGTACTTGGTGAATGCCTGCACCGCCTGCCCGTACTTTTCGTTGAAGTAGAGTGATTTAGCTGCCTCAAATTCAACGTTTTCCACCGACTGATCATTGGGATTAGCCTGCCGGTATTTGGCTAAATAGTCACTTAATTCCTCGGTGCGGCCCGCATGGGCCAGCGTCTCCTGCAAGCCTAAAATAGCACTATTGGCTACTTTGCTGTTCGGGTATTTATCCAGAATGGTTTTATAATCAGCCGCCGCTTCCGTATACTTCTGTACGTTGTTATACGCCAGAGCCCGTTTTTCCAGGGCGTAGGGCACCAGCGAACTGTTAGGCATCTGGGTAATAAGCCGGGTAAACCCGGCAATGGCCGGAGAATAGTTATTTTTTTCAAAATCTACCACGGCCCGTTGATACAGGGCATTATCGGCGTAGCGCGAATTGGCGTTCTGCGCGGCTACTTTGTCCAATGTAGTCCGGGCTTCCTCGTCGCGTCCCAGCAGTCCCAGAATGGTTCCTTTCTGGAAGTAAGCATAATCTTTCTCCGCTGCATTCTGGGCGATGGCTTCATCATAGTACTTAATCGCCGTATTGTAATCCTTGCTTACGTAATAGCAGTCAGCCAGCCGGATCAGGGCATCGGTATAATTGGCCTTATTGCCCGTCATTTTCATGGCTTCCGCGTAGTCCCGGAAGTGGGTCATGGCTTTATCGTACTCCTTGTTGTTGTAGTACGCATAGCCAATGCCGTAACGGCCCTTCATGAAATATTCCGTGTTTTTGGCATCAGCCTCCCGGAATACTTTGGCGTACTGGTTGATTGCCTCCGGATACTGACGGTTCACTGAATAGGCTTCGCCCATCCAGAAATGGGCCGCCGTACGGAGGTTTTTATCCTGCGGGTACTGTAATGACTTCTCGAAATAAGGGATTGCTTCCGTGTATTGGTCCTTATTAAACAGCTCAGCCCCCCGGTTGAAGGTTACCCGCTGGTAAGCCGCTTCAATTCGCGGGGTCCGGTTCTTAATCTGCTCGATATGCGCAATGGCTTCCTGGTAGTTATTAGAGCTCAGGTAAGATTCTCCCAGCAGTTCATTGGCTTCGGCCTCGTGCCGGCTGCCAGGATACGTTTGGTTGAACTCCTTCAACGCGGCAGTAGCCTGAACCGAATTTCCGGATTCGTAACTAGCCTTAGCGTATTGAAAGGCGGCGTCTTCGGCCAGTCCCTTGTTAAATTTAGCCTTCCGGGCCTGATCAAAAGCACTTAAAGCAAACGTTTTATTGCCAGTCTGTAAGTAGCTAGCTCCCAGATAATAAGCTGCGTACTGCGACAAGCTGTCCTTGGTGGCAGCGGCGGCAATCTTCAGATGATCCACCGCTCCTTTGTAATCCGCGGTTTTATATTGCGAATACCCCATCCGGTAGGCGACATCCGCTGCCGGACGGGACCGGCTTTTCCCGATTGCTTCTTTAAAGAACTGAACGGCTTCCGGGTAATTGCCCAGCCGGTAATTGGCTTCGGCAATCAGCAGGTATACTTCATCCGCATTCCGGACGTCTTTACTGTGAGTGACCGTTTTGGCATACTGTATCAATTCATCGTACTTTCCTTGCTTGTAGTAGACGTTGACGACCATGTACGGCACCAGCGGGGCGTATTCAGGCTCTTAGCCGCTTTCCGCAAATCCGCCAAGGCCTGATCGTACTGTCCGTTGCGGTACTCGATATAACCGGCGTAGTAGCTGGCCGGATAGGTATATTTGTTTTCGGTACGTTTAAGTTCATTGAATACCGGCCCGGCCTCCTTGAACTGCTGCTTCGAGAAATAAGCGTATCGAGTTTAAACTGGGCTTCTGCGGCCTGCTCCCGGCTAAGCCCATTCATATTCGCTTTCTTCAGATAGTTGATGGCTTATCGTAATTCTTCTGGTTGGCGTAATACACCCCGAGTTCATAATAGGCCGACAGGGCTTTGGGATGGTCGGGATGATTGGCAATGAACCGTTCGATCATGGCTTCTGCATCGCCATTATTCAGATATAGCCCGGTGATGGCCACGTAATATGTGGGCATCTACCGTCCGCATATCATTTCTCCCCAGACTGACATATTCCTGAAAAGCTTTCTGAGAGGCGCCGTATTTGCCCCGGTCAAACAGTTCCTGGGCGTCCCGGAAAGCCTTGTCATCGGTTGTATAAACCAGGGTAGTCTGGGCTTGTACGGATAAAGAATACAGCAGAAAAAAACGGGCCAGAGAAACCGCCCGAAACTTGCACGTCGCCTTGGCATCCGAAGCAGTGGGTTGAGGTGTTTTGTTTAGAAACTCAAAAATAGAAAGAAAATTGTGCCCGTTGGGGAATCGGAGAAGTTAATTTGCGATGTCAGATGTTCGATTGGCGATGTTCGATGTTATTTGAAAGTCGCTTGCCTTTGGCGAGGGGCGACTCTAACGCGGCGTCCCGCCGACGAAAAGGGCATTGGCAGGATGTTTGTTGCAAAACAGCACTTCCGGACAAACGGGCCGGAAGCCCTACGATAGTCGTCACTGGCAGAGCCAAGCGACTATCATCTGTTGAAAGGAAAGTCATTTTATCTTCCCCTTTGACCATCGACAATCGTCTATTTCCCTTCCGTCTTTACATCAATAGCCCCGTCCGCTGGTGCATCGCCTTCATTAGCTGCGTCGTCCTCATCGATGTAATACGTGAAATTAATATTTAACATTTGTTCGTAGGGAATCACCAACAAATCTCCCAGGATCTCGTAATAAAGATTCAGAGCAGTTTGCGAACGTTCGCCGGAAATGGGGAGAACGTTTGTCCGAACACCTGTTTGTCCGTCTGTTTCTGCTTGTTCTTTCGGTGATTTGGTAGTAAGAGGGACTTCCGGCGGGCCCCCTTCATATAGATACACTTTAAGCCACCGTCGCTACCCAGTTCATAATCAGATAATATGCCTGAGTAAAGCATGCTGGCTTCCTGCAGCTACCACTACGTCTACAAATATAAAATCCAGGTGTCTGGCATCTTCCAATGTGGTATTCCCGCTGATATCCCGCATTTCCAGCACTTCACCGGTAAGCAGGTAATGCCAGAAGTTCCCGTACCGTAACCAGGGATGTTTGCGATCCCAGCCTTTACGGCGAACCAGCCGCCGCAGCAGCTGCCACCCGGCCAATCCGGCTACTGTCCAAAGCGTGAGATGATAGGCCAGAATCCACCCCAGATCACGGCGCATAAGTTCAAAAATCGCCTCTACCACCTTATCATCTTTGGCTCCCATCAGCAGTACACCGATCCAGGTCAAACCGTACGCGGAACGGGCCAAAACGGTCGGCTACCCACATGACCAATACCTGCAGGGCAATGCTGGGAATAATTGACTGAAAAATCTGATCGGTCAGGGTGAGTTTGCTGTATTGCAGGAAAACTTTCCGGAATAATAGCTCCGGAAAAGATAAGTCCCGGTGCTACAATCAGCAACACCAGGGGACTGTGGTAAACAGGAAGTTCAAGGGAAAAAGATCGTTAGGTAAAAGAACGGGTTGGCACTAAACAAAAATGCCGGATAAATTATCCGACACCTGCTTAAGTCGATTTATTAAGGGGCAATCCTGGAAACCAAGGCCAGCAATAGGATTATAAGTTACTTATTGTCTCAACGTTATATTCCATCAGCTCATTCGATTCTTTAAGCCGTGGAGTGCATAAGAACTACTTCCCGGAGGTGGCTCAGGCCGTTTTCGCCCAATGGCCCCGACCCTTTTATATATCTTCTCTTTGCCATCGATGGTGACGACAATGGTATTCATTTGTGGGTTGGTGCGTTCCTCCAGCACGGCATCTATCAGCTTAACAGCCGCCTTGGGATTCTGTAAAACCCGGAATATTTCCTTAGACATGGGTGCCTTCATAGGAGAAAGATGTCAAATGTGAGACGTAATGCTGTGGCCATAAATGCTATCCTTCCCTGCTGCCTGCCCGTTTGGGATAGTTCATCGAAGCCTGTCGCTATTTACTGCTTTAAACCGTAATTGTCAACTGGAAGTTTCCGCACGGCCTTATACAAGTAAAACAAAAATCGTTAGACAACCATACCAGCCGAGTGTAAACTACTATTTACCCACTCTGTTTTATAGTCAACTCTTGGGGCAATTAAATCAACCCAAATTACTTAACATAACTCGCCTTATCCAACAATTAGACAAGCCTTCAAAAGACCAAACTTGATTAATTATTAGTTAATTAAGTTTTATTAATTTCCTTTTGCCAAAATAATATCATACATCAAAAGCACTAGCCAGGCCAAAAGCTTCATCGTCACGAGCAAAAAAATAGGCTGGCGCGCCCTCTGTGCTAACACTAATTCGTCTTGCCTTAAAAAGAAATAACTCGGCCCCTAAAGGTACTCGTAACTGAATATAATGCACCCGGTCAAACTTTCGCTTAAAATCCACTGAGGTGCCAAATCCTAGTCCAGTATAGAAAGTAAATCTGGATCTACGAAAAAATCGATAAGTTCCATTGATTTGAGGCTGCACGATCAAGACATCTTTTGTGGTAGCCAGCATATTATTTCGAAAAATAAAGCCTATTCTAGTGGGAGGCGGAGATTTGACTACCAGGGCTATATTTCCTAAATCTACCTTGTATTTATAACCAGAGGAGGTAAATCCTGCTCCTATTCCCCATTGGGCATTTACCTCAGGCACACGGCATAAAAGCAGGACAAGTATTATCAGAAAAGACTTCATTAGTAAGAACTATCAGAAAATTATTTAATTATGGCAGTAAAATTAAGCCTATCAAACCGGATTGAATAGTTTTTTTAGCTTATCACTTACTTGTTTGACCTACTGCCTACTGTTTAAAACTAAGGAAAATAAATAGACTATTTGTGCTATCTAAAGATATACCTAGTAAAATGTTATTTGTACTCCTCCCAGAAATCCCCCTCCCTTCACCCCCATTCTCCCAACCCATCCCTGCAAAATCCAATTCCCCTGCCCTTTTCCTATTTAACATAATTTTTATTATTACCACAGAACAAAGTATTCTTTTACCCGGGCTAATCACCCGTAAAGCAGGGAATTTCTTTCCGGGCCCCTACCGGCTGTCCATCTGCTATCAGTGCAGAATCTTCCAAATTAACTCCTGCAGAATGGCCGCTTCGTCCATAGAGCCGGCATCTACCCCCTTAGCCTGCAAATCAGCAATCCGCAGGTAATAAATAATTTTGGTCACTTTGGGAAGCGGATAGGCTTGGGCAGCCAACAGATAGTCTTTGACAAAAAAAGGATTTACGCCCAGCACCCTGGCTACTCCTCCCTCCGAACGGTCGGCCTGACTGTGCAGCAAAAGGAGCTTGGTAAAAAAGCTGAATAAGGCCGCTACGATCTGCAGGGGGTGGTTGTTTTTAGGATTGGCGGCGAAATACCGAATAATCTGATTAGCCTTCAGCGCGTCGCGCCGGATCAGGGCATTCTGCAGCTCAAAAACATTGTATTCTTTACTGATCCCGACAAACTGCTGCACGTGGTCGGCCGTAATTTCCGTCTTAGGCGGAAAATTAATCAAGAGCTTATCTACTTCACTGCTCAGCCGGCTCAGGTCGTTGCCGATACTATCGGCCAGCAGTTGTGCCGCTTTAGGGTGTATACGGTAGCCCTGCTCCTGCACGAAAGCAGCTACCCAGCCGGGAATCTTATCGTCATAGAGTTTTTTGCAGTCCACCAGCAAGGCAGTTTTGTCCAGTGTCTTGGCAAGAGCCCGGCGTCCGTCAAGGGTTTTGTGTTTATAGGCCAGCACCAAAATAGTAGACGGTACGGGTCTCTGCGCATAAGCTTCCAGTAGCTGCTGTCCTTTTTCCGTATTCAGGTCAGCGATTTCCTGCGCCTCTTTCACAATGACCACCTGCCGCTCAGCCATCATCGGGAAACGCCGGGCCTGGGTGACTACGCCGCCAGTAGTCAGATCTTTTCCATAGCAGACAACCTGATTGAAGCCCTTTTCGTGATCGGCTAAGGCATGCTTCTCAATGAAATCGCTAATCTGATCAATAAAATAAACTTCTTCTCCCTGCAGAAAATACAGGGGGGCAAACTGACGCTTCTTTAACGATTCGAGGACAACTTCGGGTTTTTGCGGCATGGCAGTCGTAGGGTAAACGGTACGGGCACCGCCCCATGAAACGGCAAAAATACGAGCAAATCAGGAAACAATCCTTAAACAGAAACCCACTCCGGCAAAGGTACTATCAAGTAACCCTAGAGATAAAGAAGCTTAAACCACCCGGAATAATCCGAAGAAAAGCAATACTAGCTTTTAGGTATGCCGGGTTAACTAAAAAACTTTTCGTGTAATATTTTGATTAAAAAATTGCAATTCCAATACGGATACTTAAATTTGTTAAGCGCAATTTTAGCAGCTAAATTTTACTATTGAAGGATAGTTCCCTATTTTCTTTCTAAAATTATCATTTGCTAGAATAAGCTGTAAATTAATTGGTTCTGATCAAGCGTAATATTTTCATAAATATTATATAATAAAATGATCGTTTTGCCTAAGGCCCCCTAAAGGATATGCTGCAGAAAGTACGGAAACTTTTTTTCCTGCGAGAATTTTTAATGAATCCCACGCCTGAATCCGTTCGGAATATTATACTGTTTGGGCTGCTGTGTTATCTGGGTATGGCGGCCGCCGTGTTTTTTACCCTCCTGCACTATATTGATCATACCTGGACAGTGGTCGGACTGGTCGGGGCTTTTGTCTCGATCAAATGGATTGCCTGGCGGGAATACCGGGACGGAAGCCGGGAAGCAGCCCGCTATTTGTTCTACCTGTCGGCCAATGGTTTTTTGTTTTTGTTTGCTTCCTACTTAGGCAATGATTCAGGCATTTACCTGCTCTACTTCCCCCTGATCTGCAGTACATTTATACTATACAGTATCTGGGAAAAGCGCAAGATCATCCTGATGGTGCTGCTTTCCTTTGCCTGCCTCGGCATGCTGGACCTGACCCGGCATCAGCTTTTACTGCTGGACCTGCCCGAAGCAATCAGACGGACTTATTATGTATGCAGTTTTCTGCTTTGTCTGGCTTTTCTCGCCTTTTGTGTAAGCTATCTGGTCGTGATTATCTATAAAACACAGGCGGTATTGCGTGAATCGGAAGCAAAACTGAGCAGTATACTCGAATCACTGGATGAAGTGGTATGGGCCGTTTCGGTGCCTGACCAGAAAATTATTTACCTCAACCAGTCAGCGGAAAAGGTATTTGCCTTCCCCGAACCAACCTATTACACTGACAAGCAAAAGTGGTCGCAGGTGGTACATCCGCAGGATCGCAAAAAGTACGAAGCCTTTCACCAACAGGTCATCCAGCGGGGTACGGGCGAATTAGAGTACCGTTTTGTAATGACCAGCGGGGATATTAGGTGGCTGCACGACAACTGCAAAATCATCCGCAACAAGAAAATGAGATTGTCCGGCTGGAAGGAATTACTACCGACATTACCGAGAGAAAGCGAAACGAAAAGCTGATTCAGCAGAACGAAAAAATGCGGGCTATTCTGGAAAGCACCCAGAGCAGCATTTTTGCCATTAATAACCAGTATAGTTACCTTTCTTTCAACTCCAGCCATAGTGCTTTTATGGAAAAAGCCTATGGCAACCCGGTCATGGTGGGAATGAATGTAGCGGAGGACCGTCATTTTGGCCTGGATACCGAGGTAATGATCGCTCACTTTTACCGGGCCATGCAGGGGAGTTATTTTCGGTAGTGGAGGAACTGGGCTCATCGGAGCATTACCGCACCTTTTACGAAACTACGTTTAATCCCATCCAGAACGAACAGGGGCTGGTCACCGGCGTGGCCGTGTTTTATGGGGATATTACGGACCGGAAACGCAAGGAAAACGAATTACTCCGGACCAATTTTGAGCTGGATACTTTTGTGTACCGATCCTCGCACGATATGCGGGCTCCCCTACGGTCGGTACTGGGCTTGGTGAATCTGATCCGAATGGAGCCTGACCGCGCCAAACACCCAGAACTGCTGCAACTGATTGAACGAAGCATTAATAAACTGGACTCGTTCCTCTCCGACCTGATTAGTTTCTCGCGTAACAGCCGGCTGGAGATCAGTAATGAACCGATTGATTTTGAAAAGCTGATTGATGAATGCTTTGACAATCTCCGTTACATGGCTAATGCCGACCGGATAAAAGTCTATAAAGACATTCACTACGGAGAGCCATTTTCTCGGACAGTTCGCGGATTCTGATTATTCTGCAGAACCTGATTTCTAACGCCATTAAGTACCAGAAACCCAAGGAAGAAGAATCCTTCATCGGATCCGGGTGCGAACCACCCGCAAGCAGGTAAGTTTGTCAGTAGAAGACAACGGCTCCGGAATTGATGAGGCGTACCACAGCAAAATCTTTGATATGTTCTTCCGGGCTACTTTTGATGCCTATGGTTCGGGCTTGGGTTTGTACATTACCAAACAGGTGGTAGAAAAACTCAATGGCCGGATAAGTTTACAGTCAAGCCTCCGGAGGGTACTGAATTTACGGTAACCCTGCCCAACCGCGTACCTGAGCTGGTAGAACAGGATTAGACGGAATGCGTGGATGAGCTCAGCGTGATACCCTTTTGAAGGCTCTTGATAGGAAAGAGATCAGCCACTGATACTTTTTATTTCATTTTGCAACCAAAGCGCCTCATGTAAGTGTCTTAGGTATAACTTCCGTTGCCAAAAGTCACCCGGTGACTACCGGAAGTACTAAAGATTGGGTACCGAGAATTCAAATAAAATTCAAATAATGAGTTGATTGGGTAATAAAACAGCAAACCCTGGCTTTCCCAAACCGTTGATATAAGTATAAAACCAAACCATCCAGGCAATGCTACTCAAAAGGATAAGCGGACTGATATTGTTGCTGACTTTGCTTACCATTGGGGGCATGGGCTCAGACGCCGCTCCGACCCCGGTTTGTACAATTGTCCGGCTTTACGCTCAGCCGTGATAGCCTGCAACCTGTCACCTATGCCACTATTGTCAATCAGCGTAGTCGCCTGGGAACCATTAGCGGAGAAAATGGGTATTTCTCCGTCTCGGGACTACGTGGAGATACCATTACCTTTACGGCCATCGGCTTCCTGCCCGTCCATTACGTAGTACCCTTACTGGGGTCTGCTGATGTCCAGGCGATGAAAGTGATCATGACACCGCAGACCTACGAACTAAGTGAGGTACTGATCCGGCCCTATAGTGAAGGGCAATTCAAAAAAGAGCTGCTGACCCTGAAACTACCGTCGGAAAACAATCCCCAATTGAAGCTTCCGGAAATTGTGCAACCGGGTTTGTCTAAGGATATCATCTACACGGGGAGCGGTATTGCCGTACAGGGCCCTATTTCCGCCTTGTACAACAAGTTTAGCCGCCGGGGAAAGGAATTAAAGGAAATAGCTTCCCTGCGCAATTCGGAGGAACGAAGCCGGATCTATAAAGCCAAGTTAAACCCTGATTTCGTATCGAGGGTAACCGGCCTGAAAGACCAAGCCCTGGCAGAGTTTATGACTTATTGCCATCCCGCGGAGAATTTTGTGCTTAATGCCAATGAATACGATCTTGCCTTGGCACTGCATGACTGCCTGAAAACGTTTAAGCCCACTGCGAGTCCTGCCAAAACGGATAATTAAATAAGGTATCAAACCAGTTTTACTGCTGCCCACACGGCTACTAAAAAGAGACGATTTGGCAGGCTTTAGATTGGAACAATATTTGTTAATACAAATATTGTAAATACATATTTTATTCTTGCGTTCACCGTTGCATACGTAACCAGGAAGCGTAAGAGAGACATTATCCATTAAGCTATCCCAGAAATCATGGAACAATTAATCAACGGCCTGCACCACGTAACGGCATTGGCCAGCGGAGCCCAGAAAAATGTAGACTTTTACACGGGCATCCTAGGATTACGGCTCGTAAAAAAAACAATCAACTTTGACGCACCGGATGTGTATCATCTTTACTATGGGGATGAAACCGGCAGTCCGGGTACGATTATGACCTTTTTCCCCTATGCCGGGCTGACTCGGGGCCGGCGGGGCGTACAGCAACTTACCTATACGGCCTTTTCTATTCCGTCAGCCTCCCTGGGGTTCTGGATGGATCGGCTGAGTCAGTTCAACGTTGCGTATCGGAAGCCCGAAAAGAGATTGGATGAAACGGTGCTTCGTCTGGAAGATTTTGACGGATTGGGTATTGAACTGGTAGCTACGGATCAGGATGGGCGTGTGGGCTGGGGCAACCAGCGCATTGATCCGGAGAAGGCCATCAGGGGTTTTCATAGCGTTACCTTGCAGGAAACCAAAGTGGAGCCTACCATTAAATTATTGACTGAAACCCTGCAACACCGGGTAATAGCCGAATCAGGGGATAGGATCAGACTGGAAGCGGGTAAGGGTGGCTCGGGTACCTACGTGGATATTGTGGCCACGCCTACCGGGTTAAGGGGACTGCAAGGAGCTGGTACGGTCCATCACGTAGCTTTCAGCACGGACTCGGACCATACGCAGGAACTGATCCGGAGTCGGATTGAGGAAGGGGGCTACCACGTAACGCCGGTAGTGGACCGCAACTACTTCCATTCCATCTACTTCCGGGAACCAGGCGGCGTATTATTTGAGGTAGCGACCAACCCACCCGGATTTTCGGCGGATGAAGCCCCGCAGAACCTGGGAACTGAGCTAAAACTGCCCGAATGGTTCGAGCCGCGCCGCAAACAAATTGAATCAGGACTGGAACCCATTGAAGTAAACGTTTTTTGAAAAGTATACGCACTGATCAAGAGTCATTTGGCTCCCACCAAGCGACTGTTGATCAGTTTACATACAAGACTGAAGAGAAGACCTTTAAATCGATTAGCAGCCCATAAGCACATCATTTAATTAGCTCATTAACTTATGTCACCCAGCATTCATAATCTCGACCATATCAAGCAATGGGGAAAATCCCTGGAGGAGGCTTCCCGGGTAATGATCATGATCCACGGACGAGGGGCCAATGCCAGCAGTATTCTAGAACTGGCTCCCTCCTTTCAAACATCTGATATGGCTTTTATTGCCCCGCAGGCTTCTGGTAATACCTGGTATCCGTATTCCTTTCTGGCGCCGCTACGGGATAACGAACCGGCACTATCTTCCGGATTATCCGTGATTGAATCAACTATTACCCGTCTGGCTGAAACAGGCTTTACCAGACAGCAGATTTATCTGCTGGGTTTTTCGCAGGGAGCCTGCCTGACGCTGGAATATGCCATCCGTCACCCTAACCAGTACGGAGGTATCTTTGGGCTGAGCGGCGGGGTAATAGGTCCGGCTGGTACGCAATGGAATTCCTCCGGCAGTTTTACTGGCACTCCCGTTTTCCTGGGTTGCAGCGACACCGATTCTCATATTCCTAAAGCCCGCGTACTGGAAACCGAAACCCTTTTTACCAGTCTGGGTGCGCAGGTAACTACCCGGCTCTATCCCCATGCGCCGCATACGGTGTTGGCGGATGAAGTGGCCTTTATCCGGAAAGCATTGCAGGAAAGCAGGTTGCCCTCCCCTACCTGATTGGCTGCGGATTGGCCAATGGCGACTGGTCTATCGTCAGCCGGATGATTGAAGAAGTATTTGAGGATTATGATGTTACCCTTTACCGCATTTAATTTTTCAATTCGGTGAAGATTGTTTTTCCGGCCGCTTCAATTTTGGAAATATGCTTGGTTCCAACCGAAAAGTGCCTGGGAAACTTAATGAGTATCTCTTTGTATAGCAACACAGCTTTTAAGTTAGGTAGGTTCAGCCCCCGCTCAAGTCCGCGGTTTATATAAAAGGTATTCTTATGCTCTTGTAACTTAAAAACAATATCTTTATCGCCTGCCTCGTAAATAGCTGTAACCGTACCGGAAACAAGCAAACAATCAGCTTCTTTTGGAACTGGAACTTTCAGTAGACTTATTGCAACGAGTCCAAAAAATGCCAGGCAAGTTATTGCCATAATCCAGTAGGGAGCTCTCATTGTTTCCTGATTTTATGTTAATTTCTGATAGTACACAAGCTCTTTTAAAGTTTTCACGCAAAGGCGCTAAAGTGCAAAGAATATCAAGACTTCAACCCTTTTTATAACATCAGTTAAGCTCTTGGGTAAAATTAGATTAGACTGTTTTTCCTTCAACAAATTGAATAATAAGCCAGTAACTAAAGTCTAATCTTTAATAGATACTTAATTTGATAAGTCAAAGATAATATTTTGAGGACACATCCAAAAAACACCTTCAAATCATAAGAAAAGCTTTTCTGTAATTGAAAAAGACTCCCTTCGCTCTCTTTAGTCCTAACTATAGAATTGCGAATAGGGAGTCTTACCTATTTTTAGAAGCACTCAAGAGAGGGCAAGAATAAGATATAAGTTGGTGCAAACCGGCCGGTCAGGCGGCTTTTTCCAGTTCTTTATTTTTAAGAAACGATTTGGTAGTAGCCTTTTCCTTAGGCAGTTGGATGATACCTGCCAGATTAAACAGCTTAATCACCTGGTACGTAGGATCAATTTCGTACCATTTAAAGGCAAAGTTGGCCCGGTTGCCATACGTATGGTGATTGTTGTGAAACCCTTCTCCCATCATCAGAAAGTCCACCGGCATCAGGTTGCGGGAAGTATCTTTTACCTTAAAGGTGATATAACCTATCTTATGGGCAAACCAGTTGATAATGGCGCCGTGAATGGGTGACATCAGAAAATGAACGGGCAACAGTAAAAACCAGATCCAGGAAGGGGCAAAAGCAATATAGAACAACACATACAGGGCTCCCCAAACGATGCGAACCCACCTTTCCGAAGCAAAATCATCAAAAGCTTTCCAGTCAGGCACCCCAGCCGTGAACTTAGGGTCTACCGTTACCTTCCGGTTGCGTAGGTCATGATAAAAAGTATAGGTCTTCCACATCATGTCGAAGATGCCGGTGCTGTATTTGGGTGAATGCGGGTCTTCTTCCGTATCAGCAAAGGCGTGGTGCATGCGGTGCATCACCCCGTAGGCATAGGCACTCAGGTAGTTGGAACCCTGAAAAATAAAGGTCAGCACGAAGAAAATCTTTTCCCAAGTTTTAGACATGGTAAAAGCCTTGTGTGCGGCGTAGCGGTGCAGGAAGAAGGTCTGGAAAAACAAGGATCCATACCAGTGAACGGCAAAGAAGATTAGTATAGCGGCCATAGCTTTTTTTGTCAAATATTGATGCTAAGAGCCAGAAGACCGAGCCCAATCCGACGACTGGTCGCTATTCAGGGATGACTTGCCTAACTTGATGACTGATTGGCGATGTTCGATTGACGATGTTCGATGTTTGTAATACAAAACCAGCTATTGACTGTGAACCGTGGACTATGGACTGCGGACTACCGACTGCGGACCGCCCATCAGGAATTCAGCCAATCCTTGAAAGCCTGTACCCGTTCGCGGCTTACAAACACTTCCTCCTCTTCGGGCGGGTCCAGTTCCAGTTTCAAACGACCGTTGAAATGCGGATGAATTTTCCGGATGCAATCCAGGGAAACGAGGCGGTTGCGGCTGATCCGGTTAAACTTCCGGGGATCTACCTGTTCAGTTAACTGATCCAGGGTAGGATCAATTACGTATTTATGATTGTCAACGGTGACCAGAAAGCTAAGTTTTTCCTCACTTTTAAAATACGCAACTTCTGACGTTTTGATTACGGCCAGGTGATTGCCCTTTTTCACTAAGAACCGTTCCTTAAATTCCTCCTTCGGCTTTTCCTGTCCAAACCGGAGCCCTTTTTTCAGCATTCGGTAGGCTTGATTCTCATACTTTTTCAGGGCAGCCCGCAGTTCTTCCGGATCAATGGGTTTGAGCAGGTAATCAATGCTATTTTGTTTAAACGCTTGTAAAGCGTAGTGATCATAAGCCGTGGTGTAAATAATAGGCGCTTCAATGGGAAGCTGGCGAAACAGTTCGAAGCTTTCTTTGTCTTCGAGTTGGATATCGGAAAAAATAAGGTCGGGCTCCGGATGGTTTCTAAACCAGGTCAGCGAGCTCTCCACGGAAGGCAAAATAGCCAGCACCTCAATGTCTGCATCAATCTTTTGCAGCAGGTAGCTTAATTTCTCGGCCGAGAAAAATTCGTCTTCTATGATCACTACTTTCATGTTGGTGAATTTAGGAGTTTAGGAGGGAATTATGTTCTTACTTCATACCTCTTACTTCGTACATCTTACCTGCTCAACTCATCCACTCATCCGTGGCAAGCCTACCCTGAATACCTCTCCCTTATTTTCAATAATAATGGACTTTCCCGTCACAAATTTATAACGGGCTTCCAGGTTTTTCAGGCCGATACCCGTAGACTCTACTTTGGTTTCTTTTATACTTAGGCTGTTTTCGACCCATAAAATATTGTCTGCACTGTAGATCCGCAATACCAATGGCTGGTGTTCAGAAATGCGGTTATGCTTTACGGCATTTTCAACCAACAACTGTACGGACATCGGCAGCACATAGGTGGTCATGTCGTCAAGGGTAATATCCAGGATCACTTTATTATAAAACCGCACATTGATTAAAAAGCAATACGCTTCTACCACGGCAATCTCTTTCGCAAGGGGCACCTGTTTTTCATCGTTATGCTCCAATATATACCGGTATACCTGCGCCAGTTTGGTAATAAAGCGGTCAGCCAGCACGGGGTCTTTGTACACTACGCCACTGAGCACACTCAGGCTATTAAACAAAAAATGGGGATCTAACTGTCTTTTGAGGCCTTCCACTTTAGCAATGAGGTTTTCCTGACGCAGTTTCTCCTGTTCCAGCAAGGATTGCTTCCATTGGGCGAACAAAAAAGCGCCCTCATTAAAGGCGATAAACACCAGTGCCAGCAGAAAAGACACGATGATATTCTGTAATACCACCCCTACGGTAATCAGTACCGAAGACACGACGTAACTGTAGGTAAGAATGCCGATGATGAGCATCAGGGAAGAAAACACAAAAATGCTTGCCACTTCATAGACGAGGTGCTTGCTGATACTTCTTTCCCAGGGAAAAAATAGAGCGTAAGGGCCTGGATGAGTTTGCTGCCTTCCCAGATCACGTAACTAGTCAGGGTAGCCACCAGAATGGAAAGAAAGTGAGAAGCCGAGCCTAGCTCCAGGGGGATGAAAAAGGTAGGTACTACGATCCCAAACGATAGCGCCCCCAGCAACGCCGTCCATTTGACCCGGTAGGTATACGTAAACTTTTCTGCCACGATGAGCGCATTAATTTTCTAATAAACCCTTTTAACATCTCACCCTAAACGAAGTTCGCCTTTTGGGCAAATCCCTCTCCACTAGAGAGGGACTTTAAAACTACTGTAACAACTCGCCTTCTCTGGAGGAGAACCTTTAGCTCAGCGAAGCTAACGGGCCGGGGATGAGGTGTAAAAGGTTGATTCAGTAATATTAGCATAAAAAAGGTTTTAGCTTATGGAATCCGGGCCAACTGGGCATCTATTGGGTATAAGGAAAGAGAACCATTTCTTATTCTCTGCGCCATGCGTGAAGAATTCAGGAATAGATAACGAAGCCCCATGCTTAAAAGCCTGATAGTCGCTTCCCTATTTATACTACTTTCGCTAAGCAGCTTTGCTCAGTCTGGCACTACAGTGCCTATAAAGAAGATTTATCGCGTCGTTGAGCAAATGCCGGAGTTCCCGGGCGGAAATACCGCACTTATAAAGTTCTTTGCTAAAGAAGTAAAGTATCCGGCAACGGAAGCTTCATCTGGAATGTCGGGGACGGTGTTTGTGGGATTTATTATTGAAACGGATGGCAGCGTATGTGATCCGATGGTGATGCGGGGAATAGGTCCGGCCTTTGATGCCGAAGCCCTAAGAGTAATTCAATACCTGCCCAACTGGCAACCCGGAAAGCAGAATGGTATTCCGGTAGCCGTGAAAGCCATACTGCCCGTAAAATTCGCGGCTCCCCCTAACAAACCATAGCTTTCTGGCCTTTTTGTTGAACATTTTCCCCTTAATTTTGCTTCTACTTATACACGCAAACCTAAAGTCTGCCCGATGATAGAAGCTACTGCTCCGGTTACGATAGACACCTCCAAGACTCTGCTTCAAGCTGCTCATCCCCGAACGGGAGTACTCCTGGTGCAACTGGGTACCCCTGATAGCCCATCAGTGTCCGATGTACGGAGTTATCTCCGTGAGTTTTTGCTGGACGGCCGGGTCATTGATATTCCGGTCGTGTCCAGGACCTTACTGGTCAATGGCGTCATTGCGCCTTTCCGGGCCCCTAAATCGGCCAAAGTTTACCGGGAGCTGTGGACAGAAAGAGGTTCACCGCTCAAATTCTACAGTGAAGACGTAGTACAACTCCTCCAGCAACGGTTGGGCGAGGAATATAAAGTGGTGCTGGGCATGCGTTATCAAAATCCCAGTTTGCCCCACGCCCTGGATCAACTTAAGCACAAAGGGCTGGAAAGAATCATTGTAATTCCCCTGTTTCCGCAATACGCCTCGGCTACCTCGGGTTCCGTGTACGAAAAAGTAATGGAGCTTGTCCGCGGATGGCAAATTATACCCGAGATCCAGTTTGTAAACCGGTTCCTGGACCATCCCAAGTTTGTGGAGGCTTTTGTGCAACTGGGTCGTAAATACATGGCCGAAAGGAAATATGACCATTACCTGTTTAGTTATCACGGTTTGCCCGAACGGCAAATTGTAAAAGGCGATTATACAAATACCTGTTTTAAAGAGGGTTGCTGCGATGTCAAGCACGCCTTCAATCAACATTGTTACCGGGCTCAGTGTTTTGAAAACCACCCGCCTGCTGGTACAGCAACTGGGCCTAACGGAAGGACAATACACCGTTTCCTTCCAGTCACGCTTAGGCAAAACCCCCTGGATCAAGCCCTATACCGATGCAATCATTAAGGAACTGGCGGCCAAAGGCGTAAAAAGTGTGCTGGTCTTCTCTCCTTCTTTCGTGGCGGACTGCCTGGAAACGACCATTGAGATTGGCGTCGAATACCGGGATCTGTTCCGGGAATACGGCGGCCAGCACTGGCAATTAGTCGAAAGCCTGAATAATCATCCCTTATGGGTCGAGGCCCTGGCTGATATCGTACTGGCCCGGAGCGTTCACCGATATAAGAACGATTACTTGGAGAATAATTAGTTAATTTGGCAACCACTACCCGCACCTTTACCCATATACTTCCATGTACGTACGCCGAAAGATTCGTGGGTCGCTTATCTGGCGCTTTGCCTGGAAAAATCTGCTCTGGTTCACAGTCTGGTCAACTCTGGTTACCTTCAGTTATCAGTGGTTGCAGCGCCGGGGCATTGATATCAGCATTCCGTTCCTGCCCTTGAGCACGATTGGGATTGCAGTGGCTTTCTACATCGGCTTCAAAAACAGCCAGTCTTACGACCGTTTCTGGGAGGGGCGTAAAATTTGGGGCAGCATTGTCAATTACAGCCGCACTTGGGCCAATCAGGTCTTGGGCTACGTGACTACCGCTGAGGCAGAAAAAGCACTTACGCTGCTCCATCGCTGCCAAGGCCATCCAGCAAGCCCTTATTTATCGGCACCTTGCCTGGGTGAATGCGCTGCGCATCCAGCTCCGCCGCACCACGATTTTGGACCGGAAGAACTGTGAAAAGGAACCTGTAGAGCGTGCCGGACCTAAAAACTGCAAAATGACCGGGACTGCACCGAGCAAGATTGGTGCTTTTCTCGAATCAGGCGAGTATGAGCAGGTAATGCAAAAGGCTAATACGGCTACCCAGTTGTTGCGTAACCAGGGAGAAGCCCTCCGCTGGGCAACTGAATGATTTTCGCCACATTGACCTAATGCAAACCCTTAAGGAACTCTATAATCAGCAGGGGGCCTTGAACGCATCAAAAACACTCTTTTCCCCGCCAGTATGCTTTCTTTAGATTCGCCTGGATTTTTGTCCTGCTGCTGCCTCTGGGACTGGTCAGTGAGTTTGCCAAGCTGAACGCTAAAACCTCTCTGTGGCTGGCCGTACCCTTTTCCGTGCTCATTTCCGATTTTCACTACCATCGAGATTGTGGGTGATAACAGCGAAGACCCTTCGAAAACTACATCAATGATGTACCCATGACTGCCCTTTGCCGAACTATTGAGTGAAAGAAATGCTGGGGAAAAGGAACGAGTAGAGCCCGTCAATGACATCCTGCTGTAGTTCCCCCGTCCGGATGATCAATAAACTCAGCTGGAATCAAACGCTGCTCCTCTCGAAATTCGAAGGGTAAAATGGGTAAAGGTAATGCGATGATCAATAAAAGCAATCCCGGAAGTGGATGAATTTTTGTACCAATGCCCCGCACAGGTACGGGGCATTGGTATTTATACGAGGACAAGGCAGATTTTTCCCGAATTATAACAAAAGCAGCGTTGAAGGGGAAAAAGATGGCTTCTCCGCTATTCTCCCGGCAAAGAGACATCCATAAATACAGGTAATTCACCGGCAGACCCATGGATAAGCGTAAGTATTTCTTCCGGAGGCCCTTTGGCCCGGCTGCGCCATAGACCAACTTCTCCGCCAATTACAAGACTCCTAAAGGCAAGCTTAAGCGTTAACCGCCGTAATTTCAATTACATAAATGAGGTAAACTGTATCACTAACGCTTTACGGGTGTAAACCATACATGGGTACCCTACAATTGACTTTAAGAACCATCAATTGATTATCAGCCAGTACTTTAGCAAGAAAAAACAATGCATCCCATTCGCCAAGTACTACTAGTAGCGGGCCTGACAGGCTTGTTGCTATCCTGCAAAAAAGAAGAAGAAGCGGGTCCGCGCCCCGTAGCTAATTTTACCCACGCCGGCGGGGATTGCACGGCTCCTTGTCAGGTAACTTTTACCAATGATTCCCAACACGCAACGAGTTACGCCTGGAACTTCGGCGATGGCACTACTTCTACGGAAGCTTCGCCGAGCCATACTTACCAAGCCGGCGGTACTTTTACGGTAGCTTTGATCGCAATTGGTCGGCAGGGAACGGACACAACTACCCAGGTGCTTACCCTTAAGCGAGCACCTGCGGCACCATTAGCTGCCTTACTGTGGTGGGCGGAGACTGCACGGCTCCTTGTCAGGTAACTTTTACCAATGATTCCCAACACGCAACGAGTTACGCCTGGAACTTCGGCGATGGCACTACTTCTACGGAAGCTTCGCCGAGCCATACCTACCAGGCCGGCGGTACTTTTACGGTAGCTTTGGTTGCTACTGGACCTGGCGGTAGCCATACGGAGCAACGGTCCGTAACCATTGCCCATACAGCACCCATAGCGGACTTCAGCTTCACGGGCGGGGATTGCACGGCTCCTTGCCAAGTAAACTTTACCAACGCCTCCCGTCATGCAACTACTTACAGTTGGGATTTTGGGGATGGTACCACGGCAAGTGAGGCTAACCCAGTGCATCAATTCCTCAATGCGGGCACGTATCAAGTCTCTCTGCGGGTTACTGGAATGGGGGCAGCCACTCAGTAACCAAACCAGTGAACATCACCCGAGCCGACCCCCCCATGAGTGTAACTCCGACTGAGTTGCTTTGTGACCAAACCTGGATTCTAACCGGGATGACGGTTAATTCCGAAGACGAGTATGCTACTATGCTGGAATGCGACAAGGATAACCAGATTACCTTTGACCGCAACGGCACCTACGTGATAGATGAAGGCCCCCAAAAGTGTATGTCTTCCACCCCCCAAACGACGTCAGGCACTTGGTCGCTGGGAGAAGTCAAAGGGCAGTCCCTTACCCTAACGGAGGAAGGCGTTTCTCAAACAACCACAATTGTGGAATTAACTCCGACTACAATGGTACTGCGTTACGATGATTATTCCGGCTCATCAACCAACACCATCATACTCACGTATTCCCACCCTCGGCAGTAGAACAAATCGTAAAAGTACTAACCGCCAAGCCTCGGGCAGGATCAGATTCCTGCCCGACTTTTTACTACTTAATCGGTTCACTTGTTCAAAAAACTGCTTTTGTCTTAAACATCCCGGCCAGGCCGGACGTTCGGGATCGGCTTTATATCTCTTGTTATTATAATGTGGGTAGGTTAGCAAATAGCAGGGAACTAACAGGCAGGTCACTTGTCAAAGGACTGGTGGGGAAAGCAGGGCATTGTCCACAGACCCGGATATAACCCTACTTTTACACCACTGACTAGATCGAGTATACTTCCTGCAGAGGCAAGGATAAATCTTGCAGCGTAATTACCTCCTTTTCGTTCTCGCATTCTCTCTCAGCCCATCCTCCCTGCCCTTCACGTTCATAGAGGCGCACCCATACTTTATCCGGCTTGACAATCAGATAAGCTTGTAGCGTAGGAATACGCTTGTAGGCCTTTACTTTGTCCACCAAGTCGATAAAAGAACTGGAAGCAGAAAGCACTTCCACCAACACGAGTGGATCTCGCTTCGCATCCTGTAGTTTTGTCCCGCTGAGAACAAGTGACCATGATATCGGGTAAACGAAACTGATTCTGCGCATCAAGCGCCAAGCGTACATTCTCGGTGAATACTTTGCAACCTTTAGGACTAAAGTGGGTATGCAGTAACCGGTAGATATTCAACAAGACCAAATTGTGTTCGTCGGTAGTATATTCATCCTTCACTACCAGTTGTCCATCCACATACTCATAGCGCTCCCCTTCCCTGGTGTTCAAGGCCAGGGCTTCATATTCTTCAAGCGAGTACCGATGGTTCTTCTTTAGAGCGTCTCCCATACAATATGTCGAACTTATCTAGGTTACAAGACAGGAAATTTGAGTCCTCTACCCTTCTCAAGAAGGCAACGTTTTACGTGACAGTAGTAGTGAGTGGTATCCGTTCTTTTCTCACCCTCCACTTTTACATCTTCCTCCTTCAACCAAGGAATAGAGCTATCCTTACCCCAATTGGCCCTATAACTTTACTTTTTCCTTCTTAAACATCCCCGCCAGCACGCCCACCACGTAATCAACTTCGTCCGGCGTGTTGAATTTACTGAAGGAAAAACGCACGGCCGGACGTTCGAGATCGGCTTTAAGCGCCTTCAGTACGTGTGAACCGATGTCACTGCCACTGGAGCAGGCACTGCCGCCGGAAACTGATATTTTGTTAATATCCAGGTTAAAGAGCAGCATATCTCCCAAGTCAGCGGCGGGTAAGCTTACATTCAGTACAGTATACAAGCTATTACCGGCATTGGTGGGATCGCCGTTGAAGCTGATGTCCTCTATTTCGGCCTTCAATCTCTCTATCATCCGGGTTTTTAAACGCTGGATGTATTGCTGATGCTCATTCATATCGCGGTAAGCAATTTCCAGGGCTCTGGCCATTCCGATGATGCCATACACATTTTCGGTGCCTCCCCGCATATTCCGTTCCTGAGCTCCCCCGTGAATAAAAGGACCAATTTTAGTCTGCCCGTTGACGTAAAGAAAACCGACTCCTTTGGGGCCATGAAACTTATGAGCCGCGCCTACGATAAAGTTGGCTTTTATCTTCTGCAAATCGTGCCGGTAGTGCCCGACCGTTTGTACCGTGTCGGAGTGAAAGATGGCCCCGTACCGGGCACAAATTTCGCCTACTAACGCAATATCAGTGATGTTACCGATTTCATTGTTGGCGTGCATCAGCGACACCAGCGAACGGGGTGATTGCCGGAGTAATTCCTCTAACTGATCGGAATTTATATTCCCTTTTTCGTCGGGTTCCAGATAGCTAAGCTTTATTTTACCCTGCTTTTTCAAATCCTCCAGCGTGTGCAGTACGGCATGGTGCTCTAAAGGGGAAGTGATGGCATGGGTAAGACCGAAAGCTTCTATACTGCAGCGGATGGCCGTATTGTCAGCCTCCGTACCGCCGGAAGTAAAAAAAATTTCAGAGGGAGAAGTATTCAGCAGTCCCGCTACCGTTTTCCGGGCCTTTTCCATGGCTGACCGTACTTCGCGGCCGTGCGCATGAATGGACGAAGGATTGCCGAAGGAATCACGCATGAAAGGAATCATGGTGTCCAGTACTTCGGGATCTAAAGGGGTAGTGGCTGCATTGTCAAGGTAAACCCGCATAATAAAAATGGTCATTAGTCATTGGTCAATAGTCACTAGTCAACCGTTTTTCCCTGCGTGATTCTTCTACCAATGACCACTGACCAGTTAACCAATGACTAATACCCACTGACCAATGACTGATTATTAAGCTCTTATTTTCTGGGAAACGATTTCTTTAATGTCACTGATAATTTTGTTGGCCAGGTAATCCGCCGTAGCCTGCGTATCCGATTCGGAATAGATCCGGATGATGGGTTCCGTATTAGAACGTCGCAGGTGTACCCACTCCTGCCCGAACTCAATGCGTACGCCATCAACGGTACTGATCGGGTTTTTGGCATATTTATTCTTAATAGTTTCCAGAATCTCCCCTACATCCAGATCATGGGTGAGTTCGATTTTATTCTTGGAGATATGGTAATCCGGATAGGTACGGCGCAGACGGGAGGCCGGCACTTTTGCCTTAGCCAAATGCGACAGAAACAGGGCAATGCCAACCAGGGCGTCCCGGCCGTAGTGCAGTTCGGGATAGATAATGCCTCCGTTGCCCTCTCCGCCAATCACGGCGTTGTTTGCCTTCATGGCGTTTACGACGTGTACCTCTCCCACGGCCGAGGCAAAATATTCGCCACCGGCTTTCTCAGTTACATCTTTCAGGGCCCGGGTTGAAGAAAGATTGGAAACTGTATTACCCGGCGTATTTTTAAGCACATAATCCGCTACGGCTACGAGGGTATATTCTTCCCCGAACATGGAGCCATCTTCGCAAACCAGGGCCAGGCGGTCCACATCCGGATCTACGACGATGCCCAGATCATAGCGGCCCTTTTCCAATTCATTGGAGATCTGGGTCAAATGCTCAGGCAACGGCTCCGGATTATGGGCAAACAAGCCATTGGGTTCACAATTCAGTTGGATGATCTTTTTCACGCCCAGCTCTTCCAGCAGCATAGGTACGGCAAAGCCGCCGCAGGAATTAACCGCGTCTACCACGATGGTAAAGTTACGCGCAGCAATAGCCTCGCGGTCTACCAGTGGCAATTCCAGAATCGCATCGATGTGTTTATTCAGATAAGTATCATCGATCCGGTAACGGCCCAGCCGCTTTACCTCTGCAAAGTCAAATTCCTCATTATCTGCTGTTTCCAGAATCTTCACTCCGTCTGCTGCCGATATAAATTCACCCTTCTGATTTAATAGTTTCAGGGCGTTCCATTGAATAGGATTGTGGCTGGCCGTGATGATCACACCACCGGCTTTTTCGGCTGGAACGGCTATTTCAACGGTAGGCGTGGTAGATAAGCTCCAGATCAATTATATCAATACCGATCCCTTGCAGGGTAGAAGCTACTAACCGAGGCAATAATATCACCAGAAAGCCTGGCATCACGACCCAACACTACTACTGGCGGCGCATTGTTTGACTTAATCCATGCACCGAAAAGCAGTGAATTTTAGCTACGTCAACAGGGGTTAGGGCTTCACCGCTTCGCCCGCCGATAGTTCCGCGAATGCCCGAAATGGATTTAATTAAAGTCACTGGATAAATAGAGTTAGTTGAGGAAGTAACAAAATTAATTAATTAAACGGTGTACCCTATATAAACAACGGCCAAAGTTTTTTCTGTCCGTTACCGGCCGGGCAACTTGCTTTACTTTCAACCCTTTTATCACAATTATTATTTTCTTATGCCGCTTTTCTTTTTCGATTATTTTACCCGGCTGGAGTCGTTTTTTCGCGGTTCGTTCGTTTACTTAGTATGAAATACCTATTTTTGGCCTTTAGATCTTTTTATATCCTGATTAGGTAACCCATTTAGTACGATTATTTGAATCCATACCGAAACAGGCTGATATCAAGTGATGAGTTCTTCCCCGCGCAATCCCTATAAATATTATTTGCTGAGCCTGCTGATCATTGTGCTGGACCAGGTGGTAAAAATGTTGGTTCACTTCAACATGGAACTTGGCTCGGCTGGTCAGATCCATGTCTTCGGCGACTGGTTTAAACTTCATTATACGCTTAACCCGGGAATGGCATTCGGACTGCAGATCGGCTCCGAATACGGCAAACTAACTCTTAGCCTGTTCCGGTTGGCAGCAATGGCGGGTATTGGCCTGTATTTATGGCTGCTGGCTAAAAAAGGAGTGCACCAGGGTTTACTGTGGTGTACCGCACTCATTCTGGGTGGCGCCATCGGCAACGTAATTGACAGTACCTTTTACGGCGTGTTTCTGGATAATGCGCCTCCCGGAGTCCCTACTCCTTGGTTTCATGGCCAAGTTATCGATATGTTTTACCTGGATATATGGGAAGGTTTCATTCCGGAATGGGTACCCTTGATTGGAGGGGAATTTTACTCTTTATGGCCCATTTTTAATATTGCTGATGCCTCCATATTCGTAGGCGTGTTTACGATCCTGCTGATGCAGCGAAAGTTTTTCAGTGAGAAACCTTTGCCGGAAAATACAGTAACCACCGCTGACGAAACTTATACCAATCCCCGTCAAACGGACCCTTATAACCCGAATACCCTGCCCCAGAACCCCTGAGTAAGTTAAGTAAATAGACAATTGAAAAGGGTATTAGGTACTGGTTATTAAGGTAGCGGCGAAAAGGACATTCAGGAAACTCCCGAAGCCTTGGTACCTAGTACCCATCGAACACCCAGGTATCCCTCCTTCTCTAATCCAAAACCATTGCCTGCATATCCCGGAAGCGTTTTAGCAAAGTTTCCCGTTCGATGCGGGCCTGTTCACTCTCCGAATAAGGGTTATCCCTTAAGTTAAGCCGCTTCAGCCGGGTCAACGAAGTGAGACTGACCGGCAATAATTGAATCTGGTTATTGCTTATATTCAACTCTTCCAGTGAGGATAAGGCGGTTATCGGAGCCGGCACTTCGGTAAACCAATTGTAACTGATATCCAGCAACCGCAGGTTTTCTAACTGGGTGATGCTTTGGGGTAACTGATGAATCTGATTGTGGTGACAGTACAATTCTTTGAGTTTGCCCAGTTTCCCGATTTCCGCCGGTAACTGATCGAGGCGGTTATACGAAAGAGCCAATACTTCCAACTGCGGTAATTGTACAAGGGCATCGGGTATTGTTTCCAGTTGATTCCGGTACAAATCAAGCAGTTTAAGTTTTTTCAACTTTCCCATTTGCGCCGGTATGCTGGTAAGCTTACAATTGTACAGGTTCAATTCCCGCAGATTTTTAAGCCTCTTTAACCGGCGACCGGTGAGCGAAGTGAAATCATTATTACCCGCTACCAATTGCTCCAGATTCCGGTTACGAGCTACCGATGCGGGTAGTTCCGACAAGTGGTTATACTGAATGTTGAGAATTTTCAGGTGGTGATTCCGCCGAAATTTAATTTTCCGCACATCCAGTTTATTCTCAGTCAGACTTAATGCTTTTAATCGTTTAAGTCTCCCAAGCTGCCGGGGAATAGCGGTAAGCTGGTTTTTGCCTAGAAAAAGCTTCTCCAGGTTAACAAACCGGTAGATTATCGATGGTATTTCGGTAAGGTTCTGGCCCGTGAAGTCAACCATCCTGACGGTATCCGGACGGAGGTTGGCTTGGGCCTCAGCTAGAGTAGTAATACTTCCAGGCTCGGGACTCCCGCCGAAAGCCAATCCAATGACCATCTTTTTTTGTCCGCTGACACTAGTGCTTAGCAGCAAACCTAACCAGATGAGGTAAAAAACTTTCATTGCTACGTGATTATCTATACCATCTAATGTAACTAAAAATTTAGTTATAAACAAGTGTAGTATTTTTTCAAAAGTTACGACTTTAATGCCATAAAACTCAGCTGTATCCCCTTACTTTTGCCCGTTTTATTTCTTAACTCATGGCAGCTCCCCAGACCCAAAAATGTGTGTTCCAGATTGTCAGCATTGTTTTCGTGGTAATCATGATAATTTTCACCATCGATTTTATGACCCGTACGACCCGGCCCGGCGGAAAAGGACAGTTGAAGGAACGGATTCAAAAAAGATTGGGAGATGACAGCTCCCATACCAAAGCCAGTGAAAGACCGCAGGAATAAAATAATATTAATCCGCTGGAGATACGCCTAGCATCACTGACGAAACGACTTTTATTAAATCCTGCTTTGCCCATCCGTATAGATTTGCATAATTTGTTTAGATTCCCCTAAACAGGTAATAGTCAGGATAAAACCCCACCCGATCCGATCCGTCCAAAGGCTTGGCTGTAAAAATACAACCAAAATCAATAACCCATCATGAAAGCCATACGTACGGAATTCTCTGAACGAGAGCAAGGGGGCAGAGTCGTGCTCTGGGGTTGTGTGAGAAGAGCAGGGTCTGTCGGGGCGGGCGCGGCTCGCGGGCGCGGGCGCGGTG
>JAUJNL010000055.1 GCA_030448185.1 Cytophagales bacterium
GAAAAAGCAGCTCTGAGTCGCCGCCGTCGGCGTCCGTTACGGCCAGGGCTTCCAGTGAACGGGCACCAGTTTGTTTCCACACGCTGATGGACTCTACTTTGCCCGCGTAAGCCTTTTGCTCCCACAGCACAGGTCCGCAGTAGCGTGGCTGATTGTCCGGATGGTTCAGATCAAGAATACCAATAAAACTGCCCAGCATTTCGCCGTCATCTATTTCGTTATCAGTTGCTTCCACGGAAGCCGTAAACAGCACCCAATCCGGAAAGGAAGGAATGGACGCGGCGCCGGAAAACCCGCTAGGAATGCCTTCAATCGAGGGAAGCTGGTAGTTACGGAAGGAGGGAGGGGGCAAAAAGCTTTCCGGATGGGACAGGAAGTGCCCAAATTCATTTTCCGGAAAAGCAATCAAGGTATTGGCGCCGGAAATATTGCCACGTTGCAAAAAGATCACCTTGCCCGCCGTATGCACCAATCCTTCAATGTTAAGCACGCCCCGTGATCCTATTTCCGGAAAAGACCGGATATAATTGTATAACTGCGTCAGGGAGTAATCGGACACTTCATATGGAGCCTCGGTCTGGACCAGGTACGCCTTTTCCCGGCTGAGAGCCGACCCCGATCCGATGATCAATAATGTAAGGGAGCCCGCAAATGGTAACAGGGTCATGGCTTCCAGATCCGGCTTTAGTTTCTTGGGAATACGGCCACCAGTGTCTTCCGCCCAGTCGAACAGCCTCGTTTTCTTCAGCATATTTCCGTGCCCGTCCAGTACATACAGCCAGGGCGAATCATCGCCAATGACGAAAATGCGCCCTTCGACTACTTCTATACCCGAAGCTGAGTAAATACCAGGGAGATTGATCTTTCTTACGATGTTAGCTTCCATAGCAGGGCCAAAGATATAACTCATTAATTGTTAATTCCTCAACTCATTAACTCTTCAACTCAATCACTCACCTGGCTAAGATTCGGGATGTTTAAGGTGAAAAAAAAGAATCAAGTGAAAAATTTTTCACTTGATTCTTTTTCGAGGCAAAATCGTCTTTGTAAGTGGAATGTAACCAGTTGGTTAGCTCAATGCGCCTTTTACCTTATCAATAATCGTTTGATCGGGGGCTGGCCCACCAGTCATCTGTTCGGTTTGGGCGTGGGTTAAAGGATCAGGGGCACCCAATACTGGTTCTCCGCCCATCGGCCGGGCCTTTTCTTCCTGGAACACGCCTTTTCCGTCGATAGAAGTACCCTGCGTCCAGCGACCTCCCTGCGACATTTCGCCGCTGATATCGGTATTGACGAAAGAGTAGTTGACATTCTGGTTCTCCATGCTCTGCGGGAAGCTATTGGGAATGGGATGTACGCCGCCGATACTGCCGTGTCCAATCTCTTCCAATACGGCTAACCATTGATTCTGGTGCATGGTATCGCGGGCAATCAGGAAGGATAGCATATCTTTCATGCCCGGGTCATCGGTCATTTCATACAGGCGGGTAGCCAACACTCTGCCCGTTGATTCAGCCATTACGTTGGCATACATATCAGCCGCCAGATTACCGCTGGATATCACCCACGAACCATTGAATGGAACACCATTGGAATCAGCCGCCATAGCGCCTAATCCAGCCGATAGTACATGGCGGGGGTCCATACCACCCATTACCGCACCAATAATCGAGTTGGATTTGGCAATATCGTCTTTCAGATCAGCCGAAGCGCCTTCCAGGTTAAGGGCGACAGCGGTAGCCAGCATCTCTACGTGGGCTATTTCTTCGGTACCAGTATTGAGGAGCATCTCACGGTATTTGACCGGTCCGCGGGAGTTCCATGCCTGGAACAGATACTGAAGCATTACCCGTATTTCTCCTTCATTGCCCCCAATGGCTTGCTGAAGGAGTTTGGCAAATTGGGCACTGGGTTTTTCAACCCGTACGGTGTACTGAAGCTTCTTATCATGATAAAACATACACTTTTGGTTTTAGTAAGACATACTTGTCCTTACGAAATCAACCGTACTGTGTAATTTTTAGTGAAAAAAGATCACTAATGAACCCTCTTTAAATATTTGGAATAAAAGGATGTGAAAACAGGGAAGCTATTTGATTTGGATTAGGATGTTACCTGATTGAATAATAACATAGCCACTACTAGGGTGATGACCACATTTACTGCCTGCGCGCTGACAAAGGCCAGGGCCGGACGGCCCTCCCCGGTTTTAAGCAAAGACATAATATTGGTTTCGAGGCCAATGGAGGCAAAGGCCAGCCCGAACCAGAATGTTTGCAGGGTCTTAAAGGTGTCTTTGGTCTGGCCCACCAGCTCTTTTTCCAAACCAAAGGAGAATAACAGGGAGGCGGCTAGAAACCCTAACACAAACTTTGGAAAACTCGTCCAGATCCGGCCGTACTCTACCTGCTTCTGTTCCTGTCCCTTCCGGATACTCCAGTACACCGAGATCAGCAGGGCTGCTACGCCTAGCAATACATTCTGCGAAAACTTCACGATGGTGCTGATTCGTAAGGCTTCTTCGCCCAGTAATGCTCCGGAGGCTACTACTGCTCCCGTAGTATCAATGGTTCCGCCCAGCCAGGCGCCAGCTACTTCCGCCGAAAGGTCCATTGATTTAGCCAGGTAAGGCAGGCCGATCATCATCGGCAAGGCCACTACCAGTACCAGTGACACTACGTAGGAAAGTTTTTTGGGGTCGCCTTTAATCGCTCCGCATGCTGCAATGGCTGCCGAAACGCCGCAGATGGATACGGCACTGGCAATCAATACGCCCATCTCATCATCTACCTTCAGCCATTTGCAGATCCAATAAGCCGCGTACCAGACACTGACCACGACAAAAAGGGCCTGGGCAATGCCTAATAATCCGGCCTGGAGGATATCACCGAAGATTAGACCGGTACCCAGTAAGACCAGCCCGATTTTTACGAAAAACTCTCCCATCAGCGCCTCCTGCCAGGTGGAACCAAGACGGGTAAAATTGCCCAGTATCAAACCAATGATTAGGGCAAAAATGACGTATTCAAGGCCCAGGTCTCTCATCGTGCCATTGCCGGCTAGGATCAGGGAAGCCACGCAAATCAGGTATAAGCCGGTAAAAGCAGCCGCAAATTGCAACATGTTTTTGCCCAGCAGCAAGGCAGACAGCAGCCCAAGCATTAATAAATACCCGTACACAATCAACATTTTCTGGAGGTTTTGCCCCCACAGCACTTTAGCCGTTAATTCTCCGGCGTTGGCCCATTTAAAGGCAGGCATGGCCGGAACCAGGCCAAAAAGTACCAGGATAATGATCAGAAAGCCGATCAGCACGGCAAGCCAATCTTCATTCTTGTAAAAAGGTGTTGTGGACATGGGTGCAAAAATGGTTTGGAGATTCCAATTTAGGAGGAAAATGCTAATTATGTGGTTAGTTTTCGGTTTAGGGTCGTTAGTTTCCGGTTTCTAGTTGACAGTTGTTAGTTGTGATCCGGTGTTACGCAAGTTATTTTAAATTTTCACGCAAAGGCGCAAAGAAGAACGCAAAGATTTGACCGGTTTGCGTAACATAAGTTATGGTAACTAAATCTCTATCACCCTCGAATAATGCGCTAAACCAACTGGCAACTGAAAACTGTTAAACATGAAAATAGGCCTGCTTTCGGATACCCACGGCTACCTGGATGAAAATATATTTGGCCATTTTTCGGATCGTGACGAAATCTGGCACGCCGGTGATATCGGTGATGCTGCCCTAATGGAGAAACTTGCTCAGTTCAAGCCGGTACGGGCTGTTTATGGCAATATCGATGGCGCCGCGATCCGGACCGCCTGGCCGGAACATGCCCGGTTTGAATGTGGCGGCATGCAGGTCTGGATTACGCACATCGGGGGCTATCCGCCTCGGTATAACCCCGAGGTACTTTCAGCATTAAAAGCAAACCCGGTAAATATTTTTGTCTGCGGACATACCCATATTCTGCGGGTGATGGCTGACGCTAAACTTAATAACCTGCTGTACCTGAACCCGGGAGCCGCCGGTCATCACGGCTTTCACCAGATGCGAACCTTGCTCCGGTTTGAAGTGAATAACCGGAAAGTATCTAATATGCAGGTAGTGGAACTAGGCCGCCGGGGAAGAGGATGAGGAGAATGGCGGATGTTGGAAGGTGTATGTCGGATGTGATTTGGGAGAGCTGGTTTCCGGCATAACTATTAGTCCTTACGATGAAAAAGAAGTGATTTTAACATCAGTTGAGGCGCTGACAATACTTTATATTAAATGAGGGGTGGTGCTAAATAAAAAGGTCTACAATAAGCTACTGTAAGGCCTTTGAGCGGATTGCAAATCCGCCATTTCCCCGGTTCGGCATTGCCAATGCCGAACCACCATCGGGTTGGTCCGCATTTAGCTTCGCTGAGATAGTTGCCATGCGCACACCCAGTGAGCTCGGATTGGTAATCCGATTTATGCCCCCCTCAATCAATAATTACGGTAGAAGCGGCTCAGTGAACTGGTTACCTGTGAATAAATGGGTTTGCAGAATTCAATGAACAAGTCCTGAGGAGCAGGAGGGGGCACCTCCCGGCGATTGCAAAGTGCTAACTGTTTCTTGTCCAGGGCTCTTTCATCTCCTTTAAAGCTGGCCCATTCAGATGTCCACACAAATTCCCCCGGCAATTTTTCCTGATTGACTACCCGGTCAGCGGCAGGATCGTAAATCTGCATATCCAGCAAGCCCCGTGAACTGACCGTTTTCCGGAAGACGGTGTATTTCGCCGTAACGGTACCATACACGTCTTTTTTCACGCCATTTACTTCGGTTTTACCCACTACTACACTGTCACGGGTAAATGTTTCGGTGCTTTCTTTAAAGAATACCTGGCCTACCACAAAATCGTCAAATTGCAGCCGGATCATGTGATCCGGACGTTCCAGCTTGGTGGTCTTTGCCTCCTGAGGCGTATAAAAACGAACAAATTCATTCATTCGATTACTGGAGACATATTCGTTTATTTTATTCTGGAAAAACTCGTTGCTTAAGCTCAATGAACGGGAATGAACCGGTATCTGCTCCAGCACAACCTTCAGCGTCGCATGGTAATAGGCTTCATCCATCCGCTTACGGATATCTTTATAATCAGGAACCAACTCACAAACCCGGCGGAAATGAAGGTACGCCTCCTTAGCGCTTATTCGGCTGTTATCCCGGCTGAATGCCTGAATTCCGGCTTGGTAACGGTCTTCAGCGGCCAGCAGCTTACTGTCCGTTATTTCGTTCTGATAGCTTTTGGCATCCCTTACTTCCTACAAACAGGCCGGACAACGCTGACTTTCGCGGTAAATAAGGTTAAGCCGGTTATAGGAGTCAAGTACGCATTACCAGTAAAAGAGATTTCCCGAAGCTTTCAGATTGGCAATCCGGTCCAGGTGGTAACTTACCGTCAATGGGTACCCTTGACGCAGTGTTTCCGAGCCTTGTCATTGTTAGGGCTATTGCGCAGGCGGTTAATCGCCTTCATGATTGATTCCTCGTAATCGCCTCGTTGCAAGGCTTTTTTGCCGGAAGTACAAGCCAGCACACAAGTGAGTAGCAGCAGCGTAAAGTATTTTTTCATACAATGAGCTATATAAAATTCCGTGCCGAAAAAGGTATGATTCCAATAAATGATGAGCTGAAAATGGCAGAAAAATACATTCACGCCAATTCGCCTTCCGGGTGGTAGCGCTTGGTAAGGAAAGAAATATAATCTTTCTGAAGGGTAGCGGTACGTTTTTCAGAAATTGAGTCGATTCATTACTCGACGGTTACCATTAGATTCTGTTTTTAGAATCAATAATGATAGTAACCGGACCGTCATTGATGAGGCTTACTTTCATATCCGCTCCGAATTCGCCGGTCTGTATGGCTTTGCCAAGCTGACCGGAAAGCGTAGCGATCATGTTGGTATACAAGGGAATAGCCAGTTCGGGACGGGCCGCCTCGATAAATGAAGGACGATTTCCTTTTTTGGTGCTGGCATGCAAAGTAAACTGGCTGACAAGCAGTATACTGCCCTCTACATCGGCCAGGGCTAGGTTCATTTTACCTTGGGTGTCCCCGAAAATCCGCATATTCACTATTTTGTTTGCCAGCCATTGGACATCCTCCACAGTATCCGTCTGACCGATGCCCAGTAAGACCAGCAGACCGGTTTTAATGGCACCTTTTATGTTCCCTTCAATGGCAACCGATGCTTCTGATACCCTTTGGATGACAGCTATCATGCTAAAAACAGTGAATATTAAATCGAATGGGCAATAAGACTCAGGAAAAGCCTGTTTTCCGTTTCCAGACGCAAAGTTGGACATTTTCATACATCCGGGAAAAAGAAAACAGGCCCTGAATATAAGTAGCTGTTAGAAATTAGCCTTTAACTATTGACTTAGTTTCCCGTACCGTACTTAGCGGGTAACCAGCACTTTCTTATAAGCCACCTTATCGTCCATGGTCAGCCTCAGATAATAAATCCCAGTCGCTACGGGAGGCAATTGCACCTGAAGTTCTCCGGCGTCAGGCCGGGAAGTCTGCTCATATACGAGTTTTCCCGCCGAACTGAAAACCTCCAGGGTAACCCTGCTGTTGGTGATTTCTTCCAGCTTCACTTTTAAGGGTCCATTGGTTGGATTAGGATACAGAGAGACTGTTCCGCTGATATCATTGTAATCATCCACGCCGGTACTGGTAGATTTGGTAGCCGTAACGGTGTAGGTACGGGTGGTGCCATCCTGCGCCGTAACGGTATAGGTAACCGGGTTGCTGAAGTCATTCTTCGTTGCCCCACTTGTCTGTGCAGTATTTCCCACCTTCACGGAGGCATCCGGAGAATGCGTAAACACGGCAATCAGGTTTTTCAGCTCAACGGTTTGGGGAACTACCACGGTGATGGCATTGCCTTTAATTTCTCCGACTGCCTTCGGGTTCATTCCCGCAAATTCGAAGTAAGTAATGTCCTTAGCCGCGCTAAGCACCTTCCGTTCACCCTGCGTAAACCAGGTCGCCCATTTTACCTTATTCAGTAAGGTAGTTGGTTTACCCGTTCCCGTTATTTTGTCGGCTTTCAGACTAATTACATTAATGACTGTATCCCCTTTGGCACTCACGGCGGTGTACGCGACTTTATCATCGGTTTTGGAGTAGGTCGGAAAACCCAGCGTATTGTTTTCCGCAATTACGGCAGCCTTGCTTTTCAGGAGGTCGACCCCAATGATGGCGTAGGTTTCCTCCTCTCCGTCCATAAAATCGAAGGCAATGATGTCGGGTGAGTTTTTGGAGAAGGACGGATTCCCAATACTTACGCCTTCCGGCAGATCCGGGAATAGTTTCCGGATGGTACCATCACCGAAATCATTCTTCTTGTTATCCCACACCTTAATGATGCCTACATCCCAGTAATCCAGGTTTTTTGCCGCGTTATTAGCACCGCCCTGTTTTTCGATCACGTTATAGGCGTCATAAATCAGGTTTTCACCCGTGTAATCCCATTCAATGGCATCCGCGAACAGCACGCCACCCGTTTCTATGCCCGAATACGTAGGGTTGTAGAGCATAAAGCGGGTCCACTTCTGCTTGTCAAAGTCATACACATAGATCGAAGTATCGGCGTCGGTGGTAATGGCGGCTAAATGTTTTCCGTCTTTAGAAATAGCTACCTGTTCCCAGATGGGTTGATTTTGAACAACGGACTCCTGCGCAGTACCACTCAGACTGACCGCCTTGATCCGGCTGTCTTTGCCCACGAAGTAGGCGAAATCTCCCTTATCGGTAATGCTGGGCCGGTTTTTTGAAATAGTCTTGGACCGAGGCTTCAGGTCCGTGCCGGTGGGAGCCACTACGAAGATTGTGTTGGAATTGCTTTCGTTTTTGCCCGCATCATGGCATAAGATGAAGTCTTGACCGGTGTTGGTTGGCAGGTCTTTGGGGCCTTCATTTTTACCGCCAGTTTCGTAAATGCCCACTTCATCAAAGGCCTTCTTGGCAGCGGCTACTTCCGCAGAGTTGGCGCCGTGTATATCCGTAGCGGCTTGTATTACCGCCAGCCGCAGGTCCACAAACTGAGATTTTGCCGTCAGGTAGTTGGTCAGGGCCCGGTAATAGATCTTTTCGGCCTTCTGCTTGGTAATGGTCGTAGCAATTTTGTAGTAAGCAAAGTTAATAATGCCGCTGTTGATGTGTACGCCCCCATTATCACCAGCGCCGGTATATAATTCAGACATATGTTTAGGCTGATATCCCTCATCAGTCAGGCTCTTACCGCCATTATGGGGATCAATAAAGCTTCGCATCGCTCCTGACGGGTAGAATGATTTGAGTACAATATCTTCTCCCATCGTCCAGTCGTCGGAGTCAATCATGGCCCCGAAGATATCTGCAAATGACTCGTTCATCGCTCCCGACTGACCCTGGTATTCCAGTTTGGCCGTGCTGCCAATCACGCCATGGGACATTTCGTGGCCGGCCACGTCTAATCCACCGGCCAAAGGTTTGCAGGCTATTCTGCCATTACCGTAGAACATAAACTTCCCGTTCCAGGAGGCGTTGTCCAGTCCTTTGCCGTCTTCATCCGCCAGATTGACAAATGAGATAATATTCCCGCCGGCCCCATCAATAGAATTACGGTTGTGAACGGTCCGGAAATATTCGTAGGCTTTCCCCGCATTGGTATGGGCGGACACGGCCGACTTATCGTTCCAGGTGTTGTTGGAAGAAGTAATGTCCTGTGCCTTAAAATTTTTGGTGCTGGTATTATTGGCATCAAAGGTCATAATTACTCCAACCGGTGAATCCGGGAACTTGGTTTTTGCTTTATCGAACATAGTCCGGGAAGCATCCACGAGGTAGTACGCATTGCCTAACTGGTAGGAGTTTATCGTCTGATTTGCCCCGTTAAGGTCTTTAGAGGTAGTGGTGCGGGCCCCATCGGCAAAAGAACAGGTATGGTTATACTGGTTGAGCACTTTACCCGTGTTGGCATCCACAAAATACTCCCACAATTCCTGGAAGTTAGGCCGGATGCTGATATGCCAGGTAAGGTGTTCGGTATGCGGGTCATTGTTGAGGTGGTAAATAACGAGTTGGGCTTCCGGTTGCTCATATTGCAACAACTGCTTCTGCGACGCCGAAAGAACGTGGTAATTCGTTTTTTGACTGAGGTCATTAATCGCTGCCTGTAGCGCCTGGCTTTCCGGAACTTCCGGGGTGATGTCCTTTAGAGAGGGGGTAGGAAAGTACCGGCCGTTCAACCCATTGATCTTGTTTTCCCTGGCGTGCAGGATAATCTCTCCACCGTACACCTCTACGCCCTGATAGACCTGTTTCATCCGGATGTGGGATTGGGCCAGGTCATCCTTGGACGTTTCGCTGATATAAAACTCATAAGCGGGATCTTTCACTTGAAGATGCCCTTGTACCCCCCTTAAATAATTGAGGGAGGCCTTCAGAATATCCGTTCTGCCATTCGGGCTGGATAATTCGGTATTGCTCACCGTCCCCTGAATGAAAATGGGTAAATCAGTCTGGGCCGACTTTTTAATCACTAATTCAGCCGGATGATCAGTGTTCGCCGTTAATTGGCCAATAGTGGGGAAAGAAGATACAACCGGGTGGTTTACCATGCGTCCATTTGCGGATGAAGGACGACCTCCTTTAACTACCCTGGCCTGCAGTGATTCGGTTGAAACGGGAACGTCCCTTTTAATGGTCTTGCCGGGTAGAGCCGCGCCAGGGTGCTGGGCATATAGCCACTGACTTGCCAATAGGCTGACAATCCCACCTATCTGGATGGATCGGGTTAGAAATGTTTTCATAGGTGTAAGTGGTATTTTTAAATCAATTAGGTATGGTTTTGATCAGTTTATTGTAAAACTCTTGCACTTGGTTGGGGACGGTATGGTCGGCAGAACCCCAGGTGATCCGCGGAGCCGATTCGCCCTTTTGGACTTCCATAAAATAGTACAGGTTACCAGGGTGATTGAACTGAATGGTATCTAGCCTGAGTTTCTGCGCTTCCCGGAAGAGCTTTTCCGTGTGTGTTGCATTTATCCGGGCTACTTCTTTGACCTCATCGGAGAGGCCCGCGGTCTTCATTAGTTTTCCATCGGGGTGCAGAACGTAACGGTTAACCGCACCCGTGAAGCCTCCGCCATTTCCGAAACGTATTTGAGTAAATGAAGCGCCTGGTTTTGAGTCTTTTCCGGCAGCGCAGGAAGCCAGCAGGCCGCAGATAAACAGCAGTACAGTTGGAATGGAAATTTTTTTGCCGGTCATGGAAGGCTTAGGATTTAAGCTTATAAATTACTTTCCGTTCTCCGGTTTTCCCATTGCCCGTAAAGGTGAACTCAATTTCAAGTTGCGAATCACTCAGGGACAGGACATTCACTAATGCTTCGTGAGCCGTACCTTTATCAAAGACAATCTTTTGTTCGTTGCTGGTAAACTCCCAACTGCCCGATCCGGAATCAGTACCAAGTGTAAAAGTATACGTCCCGTCTTTTTTGAATTCAAAGCGGTAACTGCTGTAATTGGTAGTCTGATCAGGAGAATTGTTGACCAGTACGGTTTCTACCTTCCAGATTTTACTAATCTGATCTTTTTTTCCGGCAGGTCCAGGGTTAGGACCATCGTCTTTTTTGCAGGCAGTAAAAAAAAGCAGTAATCCCAACATCCATAATGCCAGGTAAGCGGAGGTACTTTTGTTTTTCATAAGGGGTAAGTAGTCTGTTTCGATGGGCAAAATTGCAAAGCAGCAGGCACTAAAAATTGGAAACCGACTAATCCCTTTGGAAAGTAGATGAAGTATTACCAATCTAAATACTGCCTTGGATACGCCCCGGCCCTGCACATTATGGCCCCCATTATCCGGGGCGCTGACACCGATGATCACTCCTTAGCCAGCCAGGCTTCGGGCTTGTGGGCCATTTCAGCGGGACTGGCCTTCAATTGCAAAGACGGCCAGGAGTTGCTGGAAAAGGGGATGTTGCTATATGATGCCTTGTATAGGTGGGCTAAACATTTACAGAAAGAAAAACACACCCAAAGTCCTACCGAACGGCTTTTTTTGCGGGTCTTTAACACCTACCTCAAGCAGAAAGCTGACTCAAAGGCAAAGATGCCGGTATGGGTGAAAGAATTAAAGGAAATTATCCAGGATCAGATTGATACCAATCTAAGTCTCAGCCTCAAAGAAATTTCGGAAGGATTGAACGTGCATCCAGCCTACGTCTCCAGGGAATTCTCCAAATACTTCAATGACCTTTCGTTTGGGGAATACATCCGGATGTTACGGATTCAAAAGGCTATCGATTTGCTTACTACTTCAGTGCATTCCTTATCGGAAATCGCCTACCTGACGGGGTTTTCCGATCAGAGCCATTTTACCCGAATTTTCAGGAAGCAAACCAGCCAGAGTCCTTCAGAGTATAGAAAAAGTTTGCAAAAAGGTAAAAAGGATTCCAAAGGTTAATAGCATTCTATTTCAAGCCCGCAAATCTGCTTATGCTTGCAGCAACCTGCTTACTTTCCCAATGGAACCAACTACGATACCCGTTGAAAAACCCCGCTTCAAGGAGGCTTTCCTGTTTTGGCTTAAACTAGGCTTTATCAGCTTCGGCGGTCCGGCCGGTCAGATTGCCATCATGCACGACTACCTGGTGGACCAGAAAAAATGGATCTCCAACAGCCGGTTTCTGCACGCGCTGAATTACTGCATGCTGCTGCCCGGCCCGGAAGCCCAGCAACTGGCCATCTACATTGGTTGGCTGCTACATGGAGTAGGAGGCGGACTGGTGGCCGGTGTCTTGTTTGTATTGCCGTCGGTATTCATTCTGCTAGGCTTGAGCATGATATATGTTACCTTCGGAACCATTCCCTGGGTGTATGCCATGTTCTATGGCTTGAAAGCGGCCGTGGTAGCTATTGTTATCCTGGCCTTGATTAAAATTGGGAAGAAATCTTTGCAGGGACCATTGCACTACGCAGTAGCGGCGCTGAGTTTTATAGGCATCTACTTTCTGAATGTGCCCTTTCCCTACATCATTCTGGGAGCCATTGCCCTGGCGCTGCTGATGCTGAAGTTTGCCCCAAGTCTGCTTGCAGCCAACAAGGAGGAAACGAAGCAGGCAGCTGAGGAACGCGGGTATTATTTAAACAAAGATACGGTGGTAGAAGGTACCGGCTTCCATGCAGGACGTCTCCTTAAACAGGTATTTGTCTTTCTGGTTTTGTGGGCCATCCCTTTCGGATTGTTCTACATTTTCACGGCCGATTATCCGTTCTGGAGCCGGTTGTCGTTGTTTTTTACCAAAGCTGCCTTTGTGACGGTGGGCGGCGCCTATGCCGTACTGCCCTACGTAGCTCAGGTTGCCGTGGAAAACCTGAACTGGTTGTCGAGCGGAGAGATGATTGATGGACTGGCCCTGGGGGAGACTACTCCCGGACCGCTGATTATGGTGCTGGCCTTCGTGGGCTTTATGGCCGGATATAATTATACGAATGGTTCGCTGCTGGCGGGTACGGTAGGCCTGCTGACTACCACCTTTTTTACGTTTTTACCCTGTTTCCTTTTTATACTGGCCGGTGCTCCGATCATTGAGCGGACGCAACAGAATAAGAAGGTAAAAGCAGTGCTGGGACTGGTAACTGCCGCTGTAGTAGGAGTGGTGCTTAATTTAACGGTCTATTTTGGCAAGGCCGTCGTATGGCCAAAGGGCTTCTCGGTCAATACGATAGACTGGTTCAGTCTGGCGTGGATTATTATTTCTTTGGTGGCCATGTACCGCTTCAAAATCGGCATGATTACCTGGATTGTAATAAGTGCCCTGGCCGGTCTGGTGCACTACTTTTCCGGATTTATCTTCGGTTAAACGGAAATAGGAGGCTAATATCCAACCCATTTAGATTAGTAGCCTAGCTGTGTTATTCCTCGCCACGTCTTGGTTGTTCCCTCTTTAATTCCTAACGGGCACACTAACAGCCGTATAGTCATTTTTTTGCACTGTGAAAGTCAGAGTGACATTTGACTAAGACCGTGTTTCCGGTTCGTAAGCCTTATAATCAGTTAACAGATAATTAAGCAAGGCTACCCCGAAGAAGGAGATAAAGTAACGACGGGCATTGCGCTGCTTGAGGGCACCCGTGACCCAGGGTAGTATCAGTAGGGCCGGTACAAAGGGCGTTTCTAATTGCCCGTGGAGCCGGAGTGGGATTAGAGGTTTTAGGCCTAGCGGATGGTCGGTGAACGTGTTAATAATTCCCTGCGTAGCCGCAAAAGCGTAACAAAGATTGCGGGCCGGACCTTTCAGATGGAACAAACTAGGGGCCAGAGCTTGCAGGGTGACAAAGCCGTAGTCAATTGCTCCGTGTGCAGTAGGGCCAATGGGTTTCAGGTTCATGGCAGGTCTTGGGTTGGATTGCCTTTACCCCAACGGAAGGCTCTGGCAATGGTTGCGGCTAAGAGAGTGTTTTGAAATGGATAAAAAAGGGAATTGATAGGTAAACTTGAGGTGTTCGAAGCCTTCAAGATTATGCAATTCTGTTCTCAGGAGCTAACTGAATGGAATGAAAATGCTCCAATCAATGGGAAATTATGGAAAAGAGTATTGATAGTAAAAGAAAGCGATGGCATAGTTTAGGCATGATTTGCAATGCTGTTCTTTGGATTGTCTATACTGGCAGGAGAGTAGCAAACTTTTCCTATCTTGTCGGCCAAGCTGATTCATCATGAAATATTATACTATCCCGCCGGGGGCCAGTCTGCAAGGGATTGTAAACTTCTTCTGGGTAGCCGAATGCGATGGTGCACCGGAAGAATCGTTCACTTATTTCTCCACGGCCGATAGTTGTCCCAAGCTCATCTTTCCCTACCGGCTACCGGAATCAGTTATAACACCGGCTGATCGGACGTTTTTCGCTTCAGGTATCCAGGGACAAACCCAGAGCCATGGCCGGTTTGCAACCCCTAAGCAATTTGGGATGTTCGGCATGTATTTGTTTCCTTACGCCATCCCTTCTCTGTTTGCCCTGCCTGCCAGTGCGTTAAGTAATCAGCTGCTCGGCCTGGAAACACTGCTGGGAGAGGCTGGAAAAGTGTTAGCGGAACAAATGGAAATGGCTACTGACAACGGCCAAAGGATGCGGATTATTTCCGGTTTTTTCGATCAGCAATTAAAGCGTCATTACCACCAGGAGACCGCAATAACCCTGGCCATTCAACAGATCCGCCGGCAGCAGGGACTGGTAAATATCCGAGATTTGGCAAGCGAGTATTGTTTATCCCAGAAGCAATTTGAACGAAAGTTCCGGGAGTTATCCGGATTTATGCCGAAGTTGTACGCCCGGATTGTTCGCTTTGAAGCGGTGCTCCAAAATTACCCTACATACGAGTCTCTGACTCAGCTCGGGTATGCCTGCGGCTACTACGACCAGGCGCACTTTATTCACGACTTTAAAGCATTCTCCGGGCACCACCCCAAAAGCTACTTCGCGGCGGTACCCCAATTAGCCTGACCCAAGCGATAATGTCTATTTTTTACAATTTTGCCCCTTAAGCTCCTTTCTACTTTTGCCCGCAGAATAGTTAACCCAAACGTTACTGTTATGCAAGTAGAAAAAGAAAAGCTAGTCTTTGCTCCTAGTCTTTATACTTCCCTTCGGGTAAGCGATGTGGAGAGAGCAAGGGAGTTCTATCAAAAGCTTGGTTTTAAGCAAACCTTTGCCCTGTGGGGCCATCAGAACGAAACGGTGCTGTGTTTTCTGCAGTATGGCAGCCACCCCCTGATCCTGGGCAAGCTTACCGGATTGCCGTATCCGGAGACTGCCCGGGAAAAGGCAATCCAGCAGGGGCCACGCGGACTGGGCGTAAAAGTAGCGTTTAATGTACCAGATTTAGATCTTGTTTATCGCTTGTGTCAGGAAGAGCACTGTGAAATCATGATGGAGCCGATGGAAGAAGTCTGGGGCGAACGGATATTCACCTGTTTAGATCCATCGGGGTATGAGTTACAACTCCACCAGCAAACGAAAGTAATGACCGAAGCGGAGCTGACCAAGGCCTACCGAGATGCCTGGTTGCAGTAAATGGGCGCTATTTTCCACGGACAGCCCAACAATCAGAATAATTGTCCATTAACCCGCAACCCGTACGAACCCCATGCAAACCCCTGCTTTTAAAGAAATCACCATCCCCATACTGCCCAGCCGCGCCATTAACGAGACGCTGGCGTTTTATCAAGCCCTTGGATTCACGGTTACGTACGGGCAACAACGTCCCAACCCCTATGTCGTGATAAAGCTTCGCGGAATTGAGCTGCATTTCTTTGCTCTCAAACAACTCCAACCCGAGAATAATTTTAGTACCTGTTATATTATTGTCCAGGATATTGATGCGCTCTACCAATCTTTCAGGGAGGGGATACGTGGCTTACTAGGTAAGCTGCCCCTCCGAGGAATCCCGAGAATTAATCCTTTAAAAGACATCCCTTCTTATGCGGTTCGTCAGTTTATCGTGGTGGACCCTTCGGGTAGCTATATACGAATCGGGGAGCCAATCCCTAAAACAGATAGCCTCGTCTATCCGGAAAATGGTTTAGCAAGCCAGTCAGATCGTTCCTCGCTGGAATATGCCCTTGAATTAGGTATTCGTCTTGCGGATGCCAAAGGCGATTTTTTAGCGGCTGCCCAGGTGCTGGACAAGGCGCTTGCGGCTGATGATAAGCAGAATTCTCTGGCCAGCCTTCGGGCACTGGTGCTGCGTGCTGACCTGGCCATTCGCCTGAAGGAGCCTCACCTGGCCGTAAGCCTGCTTGCCGAAGCAGACGAACTAATAACCACTTTTACCGATCAATCCTTGCTTAAGGAAGAACTAAGGTTAATGAATGAACTTAGGAGCTTATTAGTCTGATGAACATACTGCAAACCGGCTATTTGCTGTCATACTTTACTAAGAAGGGTAGGAGAGCGCTTCTGTTTCCTCCCGGCTGGGTTCTTACATTTTGCGGGCATTCGTCCAAAGCTGCGGGTCGTATTCAATGCCGAGACCCGGTCCGGGAGGAAGGGTAAGGTTGCCGTCTTTCACCAGAATATGGGGATGGTACCAGGAAGGGAAATGGTCAGGCCGGGCCGGGTATTCCTGAAAGCCTTCCAGATTAGGAAGTACCGATGCCAAATGCAGAAAGGGCGCTTCCAGGGGATCGGCTTTGGGGCTGTGCGGGGCAATAGTCATTCCGGCTTTGGCCGCTAGTTGGGCCACCCGAAAAGCCCTTATGATCCCACCGTTATAATATACATCGGGCTGCACCACATCGTAGACCCGCTGGTTGATAATGTCCCGAAACCGGAAAATACTCGTATCCTGTTCGCCACCGGCCACCTTCAGCTTCTTCAATGCCGCCGTTACCTTGCGGTTGGCCTCGTAATCTTCCCAGGGGCAAGGTTCTTCGAAGATGGCTACGCCGTGGTCTTCGAGCATTCTTCCGGTTTCGATGCCTGCTGCTACCGAGTAGGAGCTGTTGGAGTCAGCATAAATGGTGATGGAATCGCCCAGGGTTTTACGCAACTGCGGGATGAGCAGGCGGGTTCGTTTTTCATCTTCGGGGGTGTTTTTCATTCGGCCCCCTACTTTCACTTTAATGGCTTTGGCTCCGGTCTGGGATAGTTTCTGGGCTAATTCGGCAGCTTCCTGCTCAGGGGTGGTTTCCCGGGTGAGACTCGACAGGTACACGGGAATGGCGGCTCTGACCTGCTTGCCCAGCAACTGGTGAACGGGTTGATTGGCTATTTTCCCCAGCATGTCCCAGAGGGCAATTTCTACGTGTCCCACGCAGTTCCAGAAGGGCATACCGGCGTATTTGTAGTGGCTGTTCACGCGATACACTTCATCCACGAGAAATTCAAGATCCCTGGCGTCTTTGCCGGTAAAGAACGGTGCCACCATGCCGTTAACCATGGAATACAGATTCTCCATCCGCTGGTTGCACTGGGTAATGCCTACCACTCCGTCTTTAGAAGTAACCCGCAGGAACAACTCCTTGCCGGCCCGCACGATTTCTACCGAAGCAATGGGAACCGGATTCTTAAATACCTGGTGCAGATTAAACAGCGTAGGAGTTTGTTCCGCGGTATCGGGCCAATGATTGGTTCCCGCGAGTAAGACCGGTGAAAGGGTGGCCAGCAAACCCGTTTGGGCAGTAATGTTGAGGAATTGGCGGCGGTTGAGTTTCATGGGTATATAGCAGGATCAAAAGTAGCCTTTATCAGTGGTTAATCTTGAGCGGTCTTTTCCAATTATTTCTTAGCTTCTTCTTGCTCTTGCAATATCTGGTGATGCCGCTTGGCATTTAGATCTGATTCTTCTCCCATCCATACCCACAGTTTGATCAATCCATTTTGATGGGCGCTTACCAGGAAAATACCATCCGCATTAAAATCAATATATTCGGCATGGTCTCCGGCCCAGGCTTTGTGCGCTACCGGAATGGCATCGTTCCCATACCGGAATATATCAGCTACCCGGTAAATATGGATGTATGGATCGTGACCAACATGTGCTATGTATTTTCCATTGGGATGCCAAGCAACCGACTCTATTTTCTTGCCCGTGTGGTTAAAATGTTTCAGCAACTTTCCGCTTTTCCATTCCCACACAAAAATATTTCCCCTTACGTCCTTCGTACTTCCGACACCCACCACGTATTGTCCATCCGGCGAAAAAACACCACTGGCAAAGTTTACGTATTGATCCGTTTGTAAAGATTGCACCAGTGACCAATCGGCTACTTTATAGACTTTTACGGCTCCGTGCCCGACAGCGAGTAAATATTGATCATCAGTAGAAAAATATACCCTATTAACGGTACTGCCAAATTCAAGGGTTTTCATTTCATTTCCGGCTGGCATATTGAAAATACGGATTACTCCTTTGGGGGAGCCATTTCCCATTTCGGTAACCTCTTCACCGGTAGCCAGTAAGCTGCCTTTGTTTGACCAGGTCAGTCCGTCTATTCCTTGCGTATGTTTAAGGACTTTAACTACTTTCCCGGTTTTTGCTTCATAAATGGTAACCCGGAAATCTTCACTGGCGGCGGCTACGTATGTACCATCGGCTGACCATCCCACTCGTTCAACTTCTTGCCTGGTAGATTGCCGCCACAGTTCAGTCCCATCCGAAGTGCGCCACATAATCACTGAATTATCGTACTTGGTGCCACTCACAATGTACTTACCATCCGGAGAAAACTCCGCACTTTCTACTGAACCTAGTTCCCCTAAGGCATCGGCTACCCGCGACCACACGGGTTCTAAGCGTAATTGATAATCCAAATGCGGTTGCGCATGGGTAAGGGCGGTAAATAAAAAGAATAAAAGCCCTGCGCTTATTCTTCTGCTTAGGTTAGGTAGTTGCATAACTTCAACAATAAACGAATACTTTTTTTACGAAAATATCTCAGCCGTGGTATAGCGCCATATCTTTCATGCCGCCTTGTAAGCAAGGAATCACTTGTGGTCACCTATTGTTTTTTCATATCACGGTTATGTAGGATCTGGTTTTCAATTTTCTGGTACAAACCAGGCGTGTTATGCGTAGTGGAAATCATTAGGTATAAGGAAATCAATCCGCTGTCTTCGTGGGCAGTCAGCAGCAGCCTGCCATCGGATGAAAAGTCCATGTATTCGGTACGGGGGTGGGAAGCTCGTAAGCCAACTGCTTATCTTTGAGCCGGTAAAAACTGATTTTTCGCTGGTGTCCGCCGACAAGCAGATACTGGCCATCAGCCGTGAAGGCCACTGCCTCTATTTTCAAGGGTTCTTCAAAGGCTTTAATCAACTTTCCGGTTGCTGTTTCAAACACCCTGGCCGTGTTGTCAAAACCCCCGGAGGCGATCCATTTTCCGTCGCTTGAAAGGCGCACGGACTTTACCGAACCCGTAGGCCCTTTATATTCGCGGATCACCTGCTTTTTGGGAATGTCAATTAACTTAACAAAGCCATCGTAGCGGGTCTGTTTGGTTTGCGGATCAGGGGTTTGAATATTACCACCGACTACCAATGCTGCGTCATCCTTGCTAAAGTCCAGTGAATTAACCGTAGAGCCGACATTTATTTTTCCGGAAAGGGCATACGTACCGGCATCCCACAACCACACATCCCCTTTTTCAGATCCGGCGGCAATGAGTTTTCCATCGTGCGACCAGGTAATGCCATCTAAGCTACTATCGTGTTCCAGGCGTCTGATTTCTTTGCCGCTTTGCGTATCCCAGATTTTTACCAGAAAGTTCTCGTCTCCGGTGGCAAACCGTTTGCCATCCGGCGAAAATACCACGCACTCAATTTCGGCTTCCTGTTTGTTCTCCCAAAGCAAAGCGCCATCGGCCACCCGCCAGACCATCAGGTTGTACCCAAACTTGGAAGCTGAAACCGCCAGCCTTCCATCGGGAGAAAGTCGGGCTGCTTCTACCGACCGCAACACCGGCGCATAATCAGCTACCCGGTGCCATACAGGTATAACGTCCGGCTTGTCGGCAGGATAAATCTTATGTTCCTGCCCTAAAACCGTATATACAGCGCTGAAAAAATCAATAGCAACCTGCTTGGGTGGTTCATTGGCAAACGGTTTATATTATGTTGTTTAAAGATTTGGGTCCAAAAGTATTTTCCGAAAAATCATATTTCTTCCTGACTCCTTTTTCCGGTAAGGAGATGTAAAGTATCAGTCTGTAAAAAAGACAATCTGACTGATGATAAACCGGACTACTTTTCACCAATCAGTAACTTGGATTTTGTGGCAATAAATTAGCATTCAGGTCAATCTCCCGCGCAGGAATCGGCCACAGAATGCGATCAGAATTAGTATTATTGGAGAATCTGGTCCAGAAAAGGCACCATCCGGGAGTGCGGCTCAGTTCATTCAATGCCTCTGTGCGTATTATTTCTGTTCTTTGATCGTCGGATACTTGATTCCTAGCTGTTCCAAATAAGTAGCATATTTTGAAGGATTGTAATAAAATTTTTTCATTTCAGGCCTGAATTCCTCCATGATTTCTTTATTTAGTTCTATGGCGGGTGTATCATCAGCGCTTACGAGCGGAACATATGTTTCATTCTTTTTTTGTTCGGTATTAAAATACTTCCAGGCATCTGCAAGTAATTGGGGGTTTAAGAGAAGATCAATTACAGTCATGGCCGCTACTTTTGCTCCGACTGTTGCTCCCTTATGGGCTATTGGGGTTGCCATACTCACGGCTCTTGACCAATGATGGCCCGGCAAACCGGGTATATTGCAAGGATACTTTAAGGTGATTGTGGGAACCGTCCAGCAGACATCGGCAATATCATCAGATCCACCGCCTATAGAGAACTTGGAAGGAGAAATTAATCCTTCAATTTCTCTATCAAGTCCCACTGTTTTAGATCCCATCAATTTCTGCATGGCCTTTGCCAGTAGCTGATCGTCTTCCGTCCAATCTGGCAGCCCAACTTTTTTCATATTCTCATACATGCCCTTGGCTAAAGGTTCATTAAAATGACGGGTAAATGCACTCCCCATGTAGCGGTAGCTGACTTTGGTGCCAGTCATTAAGGCCGCACCTTTAGCTATATTGATGCCGGATTCATACGCCGACTTTAACCTTGGATAGGTATGTTCTCTGAAATAATACCAAACCGAAGCCTTTTCGGGCACCACATTGGGCTGATCGCCCCCGTCCGTGATTACATAATGAGATCGTTGCGTCGGGTATAGGTGTTCCCGCTTAAAATTCCATCCCACATTCATTAATTCTACGGCATCCAGGGCGCTTCTGCCATTCCAGGGAGAGGCACCGTGGGCTGATTCTCCCTCAAAAGTAAACTTGACTGAGAGCAATGCATTTCCTTCCGTTTTCCCGTAAGAAACTGACATGCTGCTGGAAACATGCGTGAAAATACAAGCGTCCACATTTTTAAAGTAGCCGTCTCTTACGAAAAAGCTTTACTTGCCAACTGCTCTTCAGCCACCCCAGGCCAGAGCATAAGCGTGCCGGACAGGTTGTGCTTTTCCATCATTTTTGAGCGCCAGAGCCGCCGTTACATTTACTGCCTGTCCGGAATTGTGCCCCTCTCCGTGTCCGGGAGCGCCCTCAATGATAGGGTCACGGTAGGCAACCCTGGCTTTTGGGAGGCTTTTGGAATACAATCCAGGTCGCTGCCAATGGCGATGACTGGTTTGCCGTTTCCCCAGGTGGCAATCCAGGCGGTTGGAATGCCGGAAATACCCTCCTTAATTGTAAAACCGTTTTCTTTAAGAATACCAGTGATGTATTTAGAAGTCTCAAATTCCTGCATTCCCAATTCGCCAAAACTAAACAGCATATCCACCATCTCCTGGGTAAGCTTGGCATTCTTGGCTACTTCTTCCGCTACTTCACTTTTTAGCGCTTCAATTTTTTTATGCGAGGCTCTCCCGGCCTGAGAATAGGCTGGTCCAAACGATAGAACTATTGAAAGGTTTTGGTTTAGATAAACAACTTTAAGAAATTTCGCATCATTCTAATTTTAAAAATGTAATTACCAAGCTTTGCCCCTCACTTTTAAAATCTGGTTTATCTGTGTATTAGTAGCCTGGATTCTGAGGCAATAAATTAGGATTTAAGTCAATATCCCGTGCGGGAACCGGCCACAGTATCCGGTCAGGATTGGTAAGTTGCGGTATTAACTCAACTGCTCTACCCGTTCTCACCAGATCAAACCAGCGTTGTCCTTCAAAGGCAAGTTCCAGAAAGCGTTCATTCTCAATGGCTAGTCTCACTTGCGCCGGTGAGGTTGCCGTAGTAGGCGCTATTCCGGCTCTATTTCTGATTTGATTAAGGAATGGTATGGCCTCTATCGTTCTATTTAACTCGTTTAAGCATTCGGCACGCATCAGGATTACATCGGCTAAACGAAGAATAATTACATTATTAGCCTGAAGCCCTCTTGCTGCCTCAGCCGGAGGAGCAGTTTGATATTTGAGCGTATAAAATCTGTTATTGTGAAACCCAACACTGATGGGTATCCTTAAATCTTGTGGATTCTCATTAAATGCGTTAATTATTTTCTGATCGGGTAAAACTCGTGGATTATTATTCGGATAGGGAACTGTCTCACGTTCTAAGGAATGCGCTTCCACCGCCCGGCTAGGACGATAAGATAATTCAAAAATGGTTTCAGGGGTATTTTGTTCGCCTACCCTGAATAAGCTGCTATACGCTTTACCATCTACCAGGCTATATTGTTGGTCTGCCATTACCTGTTCGGTTTTGGTCAGCGCCAGCTGGTAGTCGCCCGGCGCATTTCGGTATAAGTACACTTTGGCAAGCATGGCTCTAGCCGCACCTTTGGAGGCCCTGGCACGGTTTACACTTGGAGTCGAGAGCAATTCTTCCGCCTGAAGTAAATCTGCTACAATCTGCTCGTAGACAGCCGGCAATTCGCTGCGAGCCACATTAAAATCCGTATTAGGTGATTTACTGGGCTTAGTAATCAGCGGGATTTTGCCGTAAAACCTTGATAAATAGAAAAATGCCATTCCTCTTAAAAAATAGGCTTCCCCAACAATTTGAGCCGAGTTTAACGCAGGATCTTTGATTGATGGCACATTTTCAATAACATCATTGCAAGCGTGTACCGCGAAATAAAGCTCACGCCAGGTATCCCCCACATTTCCTTGCACCGGAGTAGGTACAAAATTTTCGTGGTTGGTATAATTCCCCCCCGCTTACCACCCTGAACTCATCGGACATTCCACCGGGAACAACTATAAAATTCTGAGAAACCGGATTTTGCATATAATTATAACAATTCATCAGGGCGGCCTGTGCATCGCCGGCGTTCTGATAAAAGTATCCGCCAATATATCGCTGACCGGTTCAACTTCCAGTATGTCGCAGGAAGAAGATAACCCTAACAGCACCGTAAGAAATAAAAATATCTTTTTCATACTATTTTTTATATAAGGAATAGAATTCAGATTAGAAACTAATGGTAAGGCCACCCATTAAAATTCTGGGTTGTGGCTGCGTTAAATAATCCACCCCCAGGGTAGGCGTTCCGGTTCCTACATTTTGATTTTTCGGATCCAGCCCGGAGTAGTTGGTAATGGTGAATAAATTCTGTCCGGAGATGTAAACCCTGGCCGATGACATACCTATCTTTTGAACTAGCGCCGAAGGCACGGTATAGCCGAAGGTAATATTTCGAAATCGTATAAAAGAACCGTCTTCCAGATACCGGGAAGAGGCGTCCGTTGCGGAAGCCCCACTCACCCCGAACGGGCCGTAAATAGCTTTGGGAATAGTAGTAACGTCGCCTTGTTGTTTCCACCGGTTCAGTACCTGAGTAGTTTGGTTGTACTCTTCCGCCATGGATGTTAAAGTGGCGCCGGTCATATTATAAATATCATTGCCATAGGACCAGTTGACAATAACATTTAAATCAAATCCTTTGTAAGAAAAGTTATTTGTAATCCCTCCAAAATGTTTAGGCAAGGCATTTCCAATAATCACCCGATCAAATTGCCGGTTAGTAGAGCCATCGTTATTTAAATCCTCAAATTTGGCATCTCCTCCGCGCACCCCCTTTCATATAAATCCGTAATTTGATTGGCAGGATCCTCTATTCTGGGCACATCTTCATCACGGGCATACACGCCCTGATAATTGTATCCATAAAAGGAGCCGATGGATTCCCCGATCCGGTAAATACTGTAGGGCCCTTCCACCCCATAGGCATCAGGTAATTTAAAAATGTAATCGGAACCTTGCTCGCCGTTAATGGGCAAACTGGTAATCTTAGTGCGGTTAAAAGCGATATTGAAATCGGTTGTCCACTTAAATGCGCCTGTTAGGTTACGGGTGGAAAGGGCATACTCTACCGCGCGGTTTTCCATCGTACCAATATTGGGATTGCCGTTACCGCTAAAACCGGACGTCCAGGGAAGCTGCCGGGGGAAGATGAGGTCATTGGTTTTTTTCAAATAGGCCTCTGCCGTCAGGTTAATCCTGGCGTTGAAGAGCGAAACATCCAGGCCCAGATTGGTTGTAGTGGTAGATTCCCAGCCTAAGTCCGGGTTGGGGATATTCTGCTGGCCAATGCCCGGATTTCCATCATAGTTCCGGCCCGTTTCATACAGCGCACGGGCGGCATAATTACTTATGCCATCCTGGTTACCGGTAACACCAATACCCACACGTAGCTTCATATCCGAAATAGACGAAAACTTTTTAATAAAAGGTTCTTCAGAAATACGCCAACCTAATGATACGCCGGGAAATAGGCCATACCGATTATTCTTTCCAAAGCGTGAAGATCCATCGGCTCTAAAACTTGCCTCAAACAGATACTTATCTTTAAAACTATAATTTGTCCGCCCAAAATATGACAAGAGGCTCCAGTCTGAGATATTTTGCGATGGAATGTAAGGTTCAGCAATGGCTAGGGACGTAATGATATCTGAACCTGCCGTTTGACCCCCTGCGTTTAGTATGGCATACCGGGAACGCTGCGAACCGAAACCGCCAAGTAAGCTAATCCGGTGATCGTTAAATTTTTTATTAAAGGTCAGGGTATTATCATTAATAACAGTTTGTTCGTCCAGGTTAGTTGCTCGTGCTTCCGCCCTGCCATTTCTGCCTAAAATAAAGCTGGGCACATAACGCTCCACCCGGTCATCCAGGTAGTCTACGCCGATCACGCTCCGGAAGGTCAGTCCTTGCAGTATTTCGTATTGGGCGTACACATTGGTTACAATCCGCCGCTGGATGCTGTTAAAGGTAATTTCATTGGCTATTTGTACGGGATTTTGCGTTTCGAGCGGGTCAATGGAATAGGCGCCATCCTCATTACGAACCGGCAAATTGGGATTACGCAGCAAAGCGTTTGCCAGCACTGAATACCCGCTGAAGTCGTTTTCTACGCGGGCTTGACTGGCATTACTGAAGGTAGTGCTGGTACCCACTTTTAACTTCGGCGCTGCCTGATAATCCAGATTGATACGCCCCGTAAAACGGTTATATTCCTGACCGATAATAGTGCCCTGCTGGGTAAAATAACCTAGTGAAATATAACTGGTTAACTTTTCGTCTCCGCCGGTTAAGGAAAGGGTATAATTTGAAATTGGCGCACGACGGAATACTTCGTTCTGGTAGTCGGTATTAAGCCCGGTAACTTCCACTTGATTATAAGGTGCGTTATTTAGTAAATTGGGATTACGATTTGTAAGCTCCTCGGTTAACAAATCCACAAACTGGGCTCCATTGAGCAGGTCAAACGTTTTCCAAACTTGCTGAACTCCGGTATAGGCATCAAAGGTAATCCGGGCTTTACCTGACTTACCGCGCTTGGTCGTAATCAGCACTACTCCGTTAGAACCTCTGGAACCGTAAATTGCCGTAGCCGCCGCATCCTTCAGTATTTCCATGGATTCAATATCATTGGGATTAATATCTGCTAACACCGAGGAACGCTGCCCACCTACACTTACCGCCGTACTGTTGTTCATCGGCACGCCATCAATTACAAACAGTGGCCGCGTTTCTCCTAGTAAAGAAGCAGTGCCTCGTACCCGCACAAATACTTCGCCTCCGGGTGTACCAGAATTCTGGACTACCTGCACGCCGGCTGCTTTGCCTTGCAGCAAAGCATCCGGACTTGCCACCGGAATATTTTTAATGTCTTCGGCTTTCACGGAAGCAATGGAACCGGTAATATCTTTCTTGATTTGGGTGCCGTACCCTACCACTACCACTTCGGATAAGGATTGTAAATCCTGTACTAAACTAACATCAATAACACTCCGGTTATTGACCGGAATCTCCTCGGTGGTGTACCCGATGAAGGAGAATACTAAAGTACCGTTTCCATCAGGAATGGTTAAACTGTAACGGCCATCGGCATCGGTGGTCGTACCGGTGCTGGTACCTTTCAGCAGTACGCTTACCCCGGGCAGCGCCTCGCCGTTGTCCGAAGATACCCGGCCTTTCACCGTTAATTCAACCGGAGAAGATAATACGGATAGTCGAACGGAAGACACTGATTCCATGCTTTGCGAACGTTCCGTCGGGGGCGATGTTTGCGAATCAGCGCTGCTGGAATTGCCGGATTTAGCCGGAATGGTCCGGATAGCGGGAGGCGTTTGCACCGGTACAATTACATAATAGTTCTTTCGCACTTTCTCCAGTTTCAACTGCAGGGGTTCCAGCAGTTCCTTCAGGCTCTCTTCTATTGATTGTTTTTCCGTCAGGACGGCTTGGGGTACATACTTGTCCTGTACGACACTGACCTCATAGTTCAGGTACACGTGATAGCGGTTTTCCAGCTCCGTAAGCACCTCTTTCAGCGGCCGGCGGTTTTCCTGTACCGGATAATTTATGCGGCCGGGTCTTTCCGCCGAAGCCACCTGCTGGGCTTCTAGTACCTGCGGAGCGTAGCACACTAATGCGCCGCATAGCAGCATGTTTACTTTTCGTAATAATCTATTCATATTGATTTCACTGATTTTTTGTGGAGAAAGGATCTATTCAAAAATGATTTGCTTGTTTTCTGCATCAACCTGCATCGGGAATGTCTTCGAAAGGGTTTCTACCCAAACTTCCGGGTTATCCGCCGGGAAAGTGCCTTTAAACCGGCGGCCTGCCACCGTACTATCCGTGAAAATCACCCGGTACCCGAAGTAATCTTCAAGGGATTGGGCTACCTCACTGAGGGACACTTCGTTAAAACTGACTTTATTTTCCCGCCACGAAGCGTATAGGTCCGCATTCACCTTCTGTTTGGTTATTCCACTGCGTTGATTGCTGATGCTGACCAGCTCTCCCGGTTTCATCTCCAGCTGGCCTTGTGAAGCGCTTTCCAGCCTCACTTTACCTTCCGCCAGCACTACCCGGGTGGCCTGGCGGCGGGCATGCACGTCGAACTTAGTTCCCAGCACTTCAACCTTAAGCTGACTGGTATGCACCACAAATTTTACCGGGCTTTGCCGGGTTGTTTTTTGTTTGGTTACTTCAAAAAAGGCCTCGCCTTCCAGCCACACCTCCCGTTGTCCTTTTTTATCCCAATTTTTGGGATATTTCAGGGTGGAGTTTGTATTCAGTGTTACTACGGATTGATCGGGCAGCACTACTTGCTGCGTCTCCCCATATTCCGTCCTGATTTCGGTAAAGCCGGTTGACTTGAAGTAGAAGAACCAGACGGAGCCAACTATAAACAATAAGGCAATGGCTGCCGCTACCCGGCCCAATACAGGCATGATCCGCACGTTAGCCCGACTTGGTAAGGACGAATTTTCCGGTGATTCCTCCGGTATAAGCCGGATCCGGTGAAAAAGTTTTTCTAGCTCGGCTTCTTTCGAAACCGGTAGCGGCTGGGCCCGGGTTTGCGTAGCCAGTACTCTGATAATTTCAGCGGCCTGACTCGTTTCGGGTTCTTTTTCCGGGTGACTTGCCAGCCAAGCCGTCCAGAAGCTGATGGCCTCCGGATCGGTATTGAGCACAAAGGCCTGAAAAGATTCGTCGGCTACAAAATCTTCCGAGTGGTACCCTGTATAGTCTTTCATCGTGTGCAAAGCCAGTAAAATCAGGTCCGTCTGCCGGACCTTCTATTGGCTTCACAGGAAAAAGACAACTTTATACTCGTTTTTTATAAAAATATTTTGGGGCAGCGGATTATTCTCAGAGATTCAGGCAGAGCAACAGCCAGGACAAGTGAATAGGGGAGAGGATGTCTTTCAGTGACTTTACTCCCTGGCAAACCAGGTTGCGGACTGACTGCACATGTACATTCATGACCTCCGCAATTTTATCATACTCCAGGCCATCGAAAAAACGCAGGTAGATGGCTTCCCGCTGGCGGGTAGACAAATGGTTCAGTGCCTGGGAAATAACCAGGGCTTGCTCCCCGGATAATTGCGTGGAAATAATAAAGTCTTCGTGGGAAAAGACAACCTCAAAAAAGGGTTGAGCCGGTAAACGCAGACTCCGTTCCCGGTTCTGCTTGATACACTGGTCGCTGATGAGGTGACGCAACGATTTGAACAGGTAGGGCTTGATCACTTTTACATCCGTCAACGATTCCCGCTTTAGCCAGAGCCGGTGAAATAAGTCCTGTATACAATCCTTTACCAACTCCTCATCCCTAATGAGTCGCCTCCCGTACCGGAACAGGCTATCGTAATGGCCAAGGAACAACTGCGCCAGGGCCTGTTCATTGCCGTGCCGGAAGGCGTACCAAAGCTCATTATCTGAGGTGGATTCAGTCATCTGAACGGGAATTAAAATCCGGAACTAAGGTTTTCTCGGGTGTACGACAAATTGCAGATCAACCATTAAACTTTGTTCGTGTTGTTCCGCATTTAGCTTCGCTGAGAATAGTTGCAATGCGGAACTGAGAAAAAGGGCATTTTGTCGTACACACGTTTTCTCTCATTCCGTACTGGTAATATTGCTAAAAAATAAATTTAAATTTATAAAAAAAATCAGTAAGAAAAAGGCGGGAAGCTATGCGGGTGGTGATTTATTCATTGCAGTGTTACAGCCTGATTCCGACTGGACTTTAACCCTGCAATATTCTCACCTCAAAGGGTTGAAAACTCAAGTTTGTTTAGAAAAATGCAGGAATTAAAGAGGCATCGGTTGCCTCAAATTTGGGATTGGCTCCGGTAGAAGTTTGATTGCTGCGGCAGCCGGCACTGTTGGTGAATGTACCTATATTGACCACTCATAATTGACGACTCATAGCTTGCAAGCAATTTATTATCCTTACGTGTCAACTTCTTACCCTTTTACGCCAAGGATTACTGCATAAAACAAAATTGCCCTAGCTTGGGAGCGTACTTTGCCCACCTGCCTTTTTATGCAAGAACCCCAGAAAAACTCATGCTCCATCTGCTGGCCTATCTGGTGCAGCGGGACGTTTCACTGGAGCAATTAAGCCAGCTTACCGGCACTGACCTTAAACATGTTGCCCAGAAAACGACAGAAAGGCCAACGCTTAAGCAACTTGAGGATTTGTGGCGTAATGCGGTCCACTTGACCGGCGACCCCCTGCTTGGGCTGCATTTCGGTGAATCGCTGCAACTGGCGGCCCTGGGAGCCGTCGGGCAATTGATTCAGACCAGTCGTACTATTGGGGAAGCACTCACGCAGGCTGCGGCATTTACCGGACTGGTCACTGACCTGTTGACCCTGCATATTTGCCCATTCCTGTGGAACTTTTACGATCCGTTTTGTCCCGCAACCGGAAGGGCCGCAGACTTCCCCTTTCGTTTGCCGCCAGATGATGGATTTGTTTATGGCTTTTACCCTGCACGAAGCCGATGGACTGGTTCTCGAAAAAATTAAACCGGTTTCCGTCATACTCCCCTATGAAGTCGGGGATCTCGGAGAATACGAACGGGTACTGCGGAGCAAGCCCATTATTCAGAAGGGAGAATCCACCCTGGAATTTGATCGGCGTTATTGGGAAGAGCCGATCTTAACGGCTAACTACGAATTACAGAAACTGTTGCTGCAACAGGTACGTCAGGAAAGCAACGATACAGAAAACAGCCTGCCCTTGCGGGAGCGGATTGCGCGGTTTTTACTGATGAACGCTTACCTGGGCATTCCGACCCTGGAAAGCGTGGCTGCTAATTTTAATACCAGTCCCCGTACCCTGCAACGGAAACTACAAGAGGAGGGTATTACCTATCAGCAACTCACCGACTCGATCCGTAAGTCGCTGGCGCTGCAATACCTGCAGTCGGGAAAGTATCCGCTCAAAGAAATTTCTTATATCCTTGGGTATAATGAATTGAGTGCCTTCAGCCGGGCCTTTAAACGCTGGACCGGCACTGCTCCCGTACATTATCAGCATGTTTGAGTAAGGCGGGGCCACGCCTTTTACCCATCAACAAAATACTCCTTGCCGGATCATGGCAAGGAGTATTTTGTTTGGATTTATTCCCTGGTTTCCGGAACTGCGTATGACTAATTTAACGTACCAAGGATAGCCGTTTTAGTCCCCTGTTTTGCAGAAAAGCCATGGCAGCGACCCAGACGGCAACGGCAGTAATCAGTAGCTGCCCGGTAAACGAAAGCGTGGAGTACAGGGACGCAGTAGTTAAAAAACTTCCGATTACCCAGGTTACATCCAGTCCAATGATGAATTGTACCCTCTTCGGCCGGGGAGTCTGCTGCCGGCTCTCAGACAGCACGATGCCCGCAAATACTACCAGAAACAAACCCACTGCCCAGAAGGGAGCTGATTGTTCCACGCCGAAAAGCTGGGCAACCGGATTGGCGAAAAGAATCAACAGGGCTCCAGTCGCACCGGAGCTAAGGGCGTTAATCAGTAAGACATTTTTTAAAGTGAGCATAATGGTCTTTTTTTTAACAAAAATATTCCCCTCAGTCCGGGGAAATAGTACCTTTATCCGCCAGCCTGTTACCATTTGGCGCCTGGTAAGGGCAAACCGGAAAAAGCAATGGTATTACAGGGTAATAAGCCTGGATTGCACCCGTTGAAAAACCTTCAATGGCAGGCTATTGACAATGTTGGAATAACATAACAACGCTGATGAGCTATACCTTTCGGAATGACCGACCCGACGATTTTCTGAATGTGCTGCGAGAAGTAGGCCAGTGGCTGGTGGATAACGGACAGGAAATGTGGGAGTTGGAGACCTTGACACCGGGAAACCTGTTTGACAAGTACACCCAGGGCAACTGCTACGTGATGTACAGCGGAGATACACCAGCCGGCACATTTATTCTCCAATGGGAAGATCCCCTGTACTATGCCGACGTACCCCCGGGTACAGCCGGCTTCATTCATAAAGTAGCGGTTCGGCGGCAGTTTGCCGGACAGGGTCTATTTCAGCCCATGCTCGATTTCTGTAAGCAACGCTGCGTGGAGCGTGGCATCCGCGAAATTCAGTTGGAAACCGATGTTACCCGGCCGGCGCTGATGCGGTTCTACGAACGCAATGGCTTTACGCCAACTTACCTGAAAACGATTGAGGAATTTGGGCAGACGTTTGATTGCCAGTACTACGTACTGCGGTTTTAAATTTGAAGCAACGCCCCTTTATGGGTAGCCTGCAGCTTATAAGAAAAAAAAATAGCATTACTCAGTGGCAGGGGCGATTACGTGTGACATTCGGTAAATAAACCTGTATGATTCAAAACCAGATAACACCGGAAAAACCATTAAAAGGAAAAGTAGCGTTAGTCGCCGGGGCCACGCGGGGTGCAGGCCGGGGCATTGCTACTGAATTAGGCGCTGCCGGGGCCACTGTTTACGTTACGGGCCGCACTACCCGGGCACAGCGGTCAGAATATGATTTGCCTCAAACAATTGAAGAAACCGCCGAACTCGTTACACAGGCGGGTGGTCAGGGAATTCCGATCCAGGTAGATCATTTGGTGCCGGAAGAGGTCAAACGCCTAGTCGACCGAATTGAGCTTGAACAGGGTCGATTGGATATATTGGTCAACGACATCTGGGGAGGAGAATTTCTAGCCGAATGGAATAAACCCATCTGGGAACATTCGCTGGATAAAGGCTTGCGTATGCTACGGCTGGCCATTGATACGCACCTGATTACCAGTCACTTTGCCTTACCGTTGCTGATCCGGAACCAGGGCGGACTCCTGCTGGAAATTACCGACGGAACAGCTGAGTACAACCGGAATAATTACCGGCTTTCAGTTTTCTATGATTTAGCTAAATCGGCGGTCATTCGTATTGCCTGGGCGCAGGCGCAGGAGTTGAAAAGCTTCGGTGGTACGGCAGTGGCCCTGACACCGGGCTGGATGCGTTCAGAAATTATGCTGGCTCATTTTGGCGTAACGGAAGCTACCTGGCAGGATGCCTTGGAAAAAGAACCCCATTTTGTTATTTCCGAAACGCCCCGTTACATTGGCCGGGCAGTGGTAGCACTGGCCGCTGACCCGAATGTTCACCAATGGAACGGAAAATCTACTTCCAGCGGGGAGCTAGCCAAGGAGTATGGCTTTACGGATATAGATGGTTCGCAGCCGGATGCCTGGCGGTATATTGTCGAAGTACAGGAAGCAGGCAAACCAGCTGATGCAACGGGCTACCGGTAACTCCAGACCCTTGCGATTGTAGGCGCCCCACCTGACACACCGGTAATCCAAAGGCCTGGCCAGCGTTATGCGGGCAGGTACACGCGGAAAGTAGTACCCATTCCGGGTTGGCTTTCTACTTCAATCCGGCCGTTCATTGCCTCCACCTGTTTCCTGACAATGAATCCGCCTGGTTACGCATCATCAGCAAGTCGTTAAGGTCACTGACGATGGTATCCGGATTCTGGGCGGCTATTTATGAATAAAGCCCCACCCGGATACTCCTCCCGGTGGGCTTACTTATTGGTTGGCAGTGATGATTGCCCTGCCTTGGCTCCTTTAGCCTAACGGCTGGTAGTCGGGAGACTACCACATAAAAAAGCCGTAGTCTGAAGACTACGCCTAACTGGGAAAGGCGGGTGAAAGCACAAGGCATGACAGCTTGGAAGAGTGCGGACGAAGGGTTGGCTCGGTTACCAGCGTGAGGCGAAGGGGCTGGCATGGCTTGTGCCCACAGCCGCCTTACAGAAGCGAACCCCATGTAGCCCTGCTGCCATGCCGAAGGATGGCAAGCCGCACCCTGCGATAGCCATTGACCGATGACACGAAGTGTCAGGTCAATCCGCAGTCGGCTAGGTGCGCAGGTGGATAAAAGAAGGCTGTGAGGATAGTTACAGTTGGAGCTTACCGGGGTCTTGCCGGGTATCTTGGATGGTAATGATCTCTACTTCCTGGTCTTGAATCCGGTAGTAAAGCAAGGTATCCTTGTTGACCAAACATTCCCGCACATCCGGTTTTCGGGCCGAAGCCCGGTACATGTAGGGCATCTGACTTAGGAGTTGAAGCTTGTCGGATAGCTGAGCTAAAAACTCCAGCTTGACGGCTTCCGACCAGTTTTCGGCTAAGTATTGCACGATGGCGTCCAAATTGCTTTCAGCCCGCTGAGAGATGGTAACCTGAAAGGCCATTATTGATACTTCTTGAGTACTTCATTTATACTTTTCTTGCGGCCTGCTTCCAGATCGGCAATACCGGCTTCAATGTCAGCCCGCTGCAGGGGCGTTAAGCGTTCCCAAAAATCGGTTTGGGCTACTTTTTGTTTAGCCAGCAACGTATAGACTGCTTCCAGAATCGTATCATCACTGATTTGATCAATCAGCTCGTGTAAAGAGTTTTTCAATACCTGGGTACTCATGCTATGAGGTAGTTTAGAGACTAAAGTTAACGTAAAAACGATTTCACCGCAGGGAATGGTATTGATTAATAGGGTCATCGCACCAAATTAGAGGGCTTGGCGTACAGTAGTGAGATAGTGCTCATCACGGGCGGCTTTTTTTCGTTTTCGTTTGAGTGAGGTCTTTTCGGGCACTTGTTTAAGGACTTGCAGGGCTAATTTTCGCATTACTGCCAGATTTTGCGGGGCATTGTCTCTTCTGACGCTAGATTGATCCTCCTTGAAAGACACATCCAGTTGCTCTAGCCAAGATTCTATCATGTAGAAGGTCTAGTGAAGCTGATTCTCGATTGACCAGTGCCCTCTGGTGAATTGGATGATCTGCCTAGCTGATACTTGGGGCAAGGAACTCAGGTAGTATCTTTTCTGGAGGGTGGTTTTGTCTAAGTACACTCTTTTGGACGCCACCATCCATACGCTACTACATGCCTTCCACTCGCCCAAACAAGCCATTGCATTCACATTAGCTGAATAGTAGTAGCGTCTTTCTTCGGCCCGGTGGTGGTCTTTGTCTAGCTGAGTACACACCAAAAACTGCTCTGAGTACCTCTCAAAGTGCTCTTTTACCTGCCCGAAGACTTCGTTTTGATTGGCTTTGAGGGCAATTACGTAGTCTGCCTTCTGCTCAATGATCTGCTCGACAATGGTATGCTGACAAGCTGGACCCAAATGCACGCTTGTCGGCAGGTCCGGCATCAATGGTAACGACTTTGTCTTCTAAATTAAGTAGTTCTAACACCTGGGGAATGGCCACAATCTCGTTGTTTTTGTGCTCAATCTGCCTTTGAGCCAACGTTAACTGCGCCTCACTTACCCATACGCTTACCAGTTGGTTTAAACCATGTTTTGCTCCTGATGGACAAGTGCCCTTAGCTCCTTGCCGTCCACCATCAGATGCTTATAGTCCAACTCAGCCAGAATCTCTTTACCCCACTCCCGCAAACAAGCTTCCAGCGCCCCGGCATCTAAATGACGAAACACCCGGTTCATCGTATCATGAGAAGGAATTCCGTTAGGCAGCTTGAGAAACTGTTGCAAATACGCCTTTTTATCATTGCCAAAGTCTTCCACCTCTTCAAAATCCTCGCAATCAGCAATAAAGCCAACCAGCACCAGCATCACAATGTCACTCAACTCGTGTAAACACCGGCCTTTTACCCGAAAGGCGGGTAAGTCTTCAAAATACTTGGGTACTTCCATCCCTAATTTACTCCCCCTTTGCCTTTTCCCCTATTTTTGGTGCGATGACCCTACTGGAGATTAATTTGCATTTTGAATTCCTCGATTTGGTTTTGTCTACAGCGTTCCGTAGCCAGTGGGCACTAATGCCCCGCACACGTTTGTATATGATCTGTAAATCCTTACTCGCTTTACCTGTATCGGAAAAAATGGACTGTAGAAAAGCAAAGGTACAGATAGGGTATCCGCGAAGGAGATTACCGCATTACCTATGATTAACTCTCTTCACAAGTAATATTCCGAGCAGCCGGTACTGCTCCCGGCTTACCCAACCTTCAGTAAAACAACAAGCAAGCCCTACTAGAGGATACTCCTCCCGGTGGAACTTACTTGTTGTATTATATTTACGCTTGCTCTGCCCTGGCTACTCTAGCCGGACGGCTGTAAGTCAGAGACTTACTTCCATTAAAAAGCACAAGAGAAACTCTTGCGCTAGTTGGACATCGGCAAAACTATTAAGGCCATTCGGGAAGAAAAGGGACTCACCCAGCAGCAGATTGCCGAACTCATCTCGATGCACCGGTCTAATTATTCAAGGGTAGAAACTGGAGAACGGGATTTATCCATTGAAGCGGCCAATAAAGTAGCCCGCTACTTCGGCATGTCTTTGGACGAACTGGTCAACTTTGACGGAAAGCTGCCCAACGAGGTCACCGTCGAAGATAAATCCCTCACGGAACAAGTAAAGCTTATTCAGCAACTGGAACCGGAAGAAAAACAGATGGTCTTTAAAATGATTGACACCTTTTTGACCAAGAAAAATTCAAAGACTTCTTCCACAAAAATATCGCCGCCCTCTAAGCTCATGTCCGGCTCATAGCACCTCCCACCATTAGCATCGCTCACCGTTAGCATCTCCCTGAAAAACACCAAAGCCCCACCAGAGGATACTCCTCCCAGTGGGGCTTACTTATCTGATTGCATTTATACTTGCCCTATTCCTGCCAGCTTAGCCTGATGGCTAGAGCTACAGACTTACTGTTATCGAAAAGCACAAGTCTGAAGACTGGCGCTAGTTTTGGGTGCTAGCTAATCCAATACACTATTAACGTGAGTTTTGGGGATAATTAACTGAGAGTAAGGGAGTTAAAAACAAGAATCCAACATAGTTGTTCAGAAGACAGTTAAAGGAGTTTGACAAAACCAAGAAACTGTACCGATGAGAACTATATTGGACACAACTAAATTAGTGGAAATCTTTGTGGTTTGTGATGATATGAGTAAAAAACTTTCCGCCTATTGCCTGGAAAATAACCTCCAGCAGGAAAAGGCCGAACGTTTAATGAGTGAAAGCGAAATGATGACTATTGTCATTTATTATCATCACTCCGGGTTTAAGAAGATGCTTTAAGTACTACTACCAACAGATCATCCAGAAAGTGTTTGGCTCTTATTTTCCTAAGTCTTACTCCTACTGCCGGTTTGTGCATCTGATGGGAGAAGTAAACTTTCCTTTGTTTGTCTTGCTTACCGCTTATCGCCTGAGTTGTATGAGTGAAGGTAACTACGTGGATGCCACTAAACTGGTGGTATCTCACAATAAACGCATTCCCTCTCATAAAACCTTTGCCAAAGCAGCTAAAAGAGGCAAAAGCGCTACGGGTTGGTTTTTCGGTTTTAAACTTCATGCCGTGATCAATCACTGCTAGCCGATGATACTCAACGTTTCAGGTATAGGCCAATTAGTGGTCTTTCAGATTACCCCGGGCAACGTAGCCGATAATACTCCTTCGTTGCTCGAAAAGCTCACCTCTCGCCTCAAAGGCTTTCTTTATGGGGATGCTGGTTATATTAGTTCCATTGCGGCAAGTCTCAAGGCAAGAGACTTGCACTTAATCACTAAACTCCGGAAAACATGAAACCTCAGGACTTAAGCCCGGAGCAAAAGTATTACTTAGGCCATAGAGGTCTGATTGAAACCTGCTTTGACCAGTTAAAGAACCTCTGTGATATGGACCACTCTCGTCACCGTAGTGTTAAAAACTTCTTGGTTAATCTCTTCTCCGCACTCATCGCTTATACTCTTATGGATACCTTTCCTCAAATTCCCACTTACGTCTTCAAACTCGGAAAAGGTGAATCATTAAATATTGTACTTATCTGATAATTCTTCCCAAAACTCACGTTAATAATCAAAAAATAAACAACAAACCAAGTAAGAACAAAAATCACAAATTGACAAACAAAAACCCAGGCACTATAAGGAAAAAAATAGTTGTAAACCGATATATGGTATTCTTGTTGGCTTAAAAATTAGGGACTCTCTAAAATTAATAAAATCTAACGCAAAAAAATACTCATCTATTAGACATTAGTACGATTAAATTTCTATATTGACTGGTTTTTCACTTTTTGCGCATTTTCGATGTATTCTTTAGCTTCCGTACGACAACAGGCGAGTGTATTTTTGTCCTTAACTGGATTGCAACCGGAGGAGTTTGACTACCTGTTACCTTATTTTTCCCCGGCTTGAAGTCATATCACCGGCATTACGATCTGAAAGGCAACAGAAGAGTAATTCTAAATTTAAAGAAGCTAAAAACAGCAGTTTGCCTAACGACGGAGATAAACTGTTTTTTGTGCTTGCTACTTGAAAAACAACGCGTTGCAGACGTTCATCGGCTTTGCCTTTGGCTTGTCCCAATCGAAAACCTCGCAGTGGCTCAAAGTCTTACTCCCCTTGTTAGAGAAGAGTGTAAGGCAAGCTAAACAACTCCCCGCCCGTTCCCAAGCGCAACTTGATCAGGCTTTGCAATCGGAGAGAGAGAAGATATTTTGGGTAGATGCGACTGAAAGACCCCTTCCCCGTTCTACCGATCCCGATAATCAACCGGAAGACTACTCGGGCAAGACCTATCAGCATGCGGTAAAAAACACCTTGCTTACTGACTCGACGGGAAGCGTTCAGTACTTAAGTCAGCGCTTTGAAGGAAAGTGCCATGACAAGAAAATGCTCGATGAAGAACCGATCTGCTTGCCGGAGGACTCCATTCTCTTCCAGGATTTAGGCTATCTGGGACACAAACCGGAAGGAGTCTTTCTGGCAATGCCTGAGAAAAAACCTAAAAACAAAGAACTCTCCCCTGACCTACAAAAAGCCACTAACCAACTCCTGAACTCTTTCCGGGTTAGCCTCGAACATACTATTAGTGGGGTAAAACGACTTCGTATCGTCAAAGATATCCTTCGCCTGAAAGGGTATGCTGTCCGTGACCAAGTCATGCTCTGGCCTGCGGATTGCATAAGCTGCGACTTACCTTTCGTGCCCCTGACGGTTCTATTGCTTAATCTAAAATCGTAATAACCTCTATTATTGGGAGTGAAAAGTATATTAGCAGAATGGCCCCTAATGGGTAAAAAGCATTCTTTTTTTTGGTAGAGCTCTAAAAGTAATGATGGGAGGAAGAAAGCCGCAGTAGGGGTACTATTGAGGTGACTAAACTTCAAATTACGATGGGAAATAAGATTTCCTGCTCCTACTGCGGCTCGACAAAGGTAGTCAGAAACGGAAGAACCTATTACGGGAAAGCTCGGGGCAAATGCAAAAGTTGCCATAAGCAATTGGTGCTAGAACGCAAGAATAAAAGTTTAACCCCTGAAGAAAAGAAACGGATTGCGTTATTATTGTTAGAACGAATTTGCTTGGAGGGGATTTGTCGGGTGCTGGAAATCACTTCTTATCACGTCTATCAGTATAGGGATGAACTTTATGAAGAAATACCTTCCGATTTGCCTGCGCAAGTAGCCACTACTGCCCAAATTGACTTACAAATACTTGAATGCGAAACGGATGAGTTATGGTCATTTGTGCACAAGAAAGCCAACAAACAATGGGTAGCGCTCATACTACGCAGATAGGATTGGTAGCGCAAGACCGAGAAAGCAGACAAATTTTAGCCGTTCATGTAGGTAACCGGGGAGCAGAAGGAGCCCGAGGTCTTTGGCAAGCGATTCCGGAGATCTACCGGCAAAACGCTACTTTTTATACTGATCATTGGCAACCTTACAAGAAGGTAATTCCTCAAGAAAAGCATCCCTACCGCAAAACCAAAAAAGACACTAATCATATTGAGCGATGCTTCTGTACGCTTCGCCAAAAGAGCTTCCCGACTCGTTAGATTAGCTCTATCTTTTTCTAAAAGACTTGACCGTCACCCTAACGCCATTCGTTTCTTTGCCGCTAACTACAATCTATCATTACTTTTATAGCACTACCTTTTTTTAATAATTTCATAAAGTTCTCCATTCTTTCTTAATCCCTTTTAGATTTCTTTAATTCTTATCCCCATCCTTTTCCATCCCATTATAAGCTAAACGGTAATCGCTAATAAGCTTCTTTCCTACTGTTTGGGAACGGGCTGTTTGCCGCTGTCAAAATAGACCCAGTCCAGGTTCAAAAGGTTATTCCTGGCGCTGCCCGTGTTCCGGAATACGAGATACAAGTCATGGAAGCCGCTGGTATTGGCTAAAGAGGCAGTTACGAGTTGCATGACTTCTTCCTTGGCGCCGGTTTGCGGCACTTCGGCCTGACCCACCAGCGGACCATCCGGGCCATCCAGTCTTACTTCAATGCGGCTTCCGGTCGTACTGCTCCCCGTTCGAAACACCAGATTGCCAATGGAAGTAAGGTCCACGTTTTTCAAACCGATGTAGGAACCGTCCTGCACGTTACCCACAAAAGACATGGTAGAACCATCGAGGTGCCGGCGGCTATTGTTTTTATACAAGTCAAATTCTTCAGCCTGCACTTTCGGATGCCGCAGGATCAATAGACTGCTTCCCGTGAGGGCACCCGTAACCGGATTTCCTTTGTCAGTATAACTGGCCCGGATAATATAAGACCCTGTACTATTGGTACTTGCGTGTTCAGCCGTAGTTACGGTGCCCTTCAGCGGTAAAGCAATATTTCCTTTATCACTCAGCGACAAAATGTACTTCACCATTTCGGCGGCTTCTTCTTTGGTATGCTGCGGGTGAGCGGCCATTACGTTTTTGCCCCAGTTGCCGTTACCCCCGTTCAGGATCTTATTTGCCAGGGTATCCCGTACCCGCTTGCCCTTGTACCGCTCAGCCACAGCAAGATAACTCGGTCCGATAGATTTTTTGGTCATGTCGTGGCAGGAGTTGCAGTCACTGTTGTTGATCAGCGTTTTGCCTTTCAAAAACTGCACGCCGCCGGTCATCTGCGTATTGGAGGCTAGCAAGGCCAGGTCTTTGCCTTCTTTCAGGTAATCAAAGGATACAAATACGGCCGAAGTATCAATGCCTTGCGTCACGGTGCCGTCTTCCTTGTCCGTTACCTGTACCTGATACTTCAGCTTCTGATGGTCGTAGTAGAAGGTGCGGCTTGGCCCATCCAGGTCAATGGAAACCTGCGGTGTTTCGTTGCCTACTTTGACTTCAATTTCGGCGGTGGCTTTTTTGCCTTCTTTGTCGGTTACGGTCACGGATGGACGGTACACACCGGGTTTGTTGTAGGTCACGGTTGCCGTGGTGCCATTACCCTTACTGTTCGCGGCCTCGCCCAGGTTCCAGGCATAGGATAATTGATCATTCTTGTCGTAGTCCATCGACTTGGCAGCCGACAAGGATACGGTAAGCGGCGTGGCTCCCACGGTTTTATCGGCGGTGAGTTTGGCCACGGGCCGGCGGTTGCCTTCCACGTAGGTGATTTTTACCAGGCGGGAGTCCGGGTTGTGTTCAAAGTAATTAGCCCCGTATTGCAGCACGTACAAGGCTCCGTCCGGACCAAACTTCATATCAATCGGCTTGTACCATTCCTGATCGGGCAGGAAAGGTTCAATTTTAGCCAGGTCTCCGTTTTTATCGAATGATACTACTTTGACCCAGCTGCGGGCCCATTCGTAGATGAAAAGTTTACCATCGTAATACGCCGGAAAACGGCTGGCGGCCGGAAAATCAGCCATGTAATACACCGGGCCCGCCATGGCACTCCGCGAACCTTTCCCCAGGATCGGAAACTCGCTGGATTCGCCGTACGGGTACCAGATCATCGGTTTCTGAGCCGGAGGCAGCACTTTAGCCCCGGTATTGTTGGGCGAATGGTTTTCGGGACGTTCCGGATTAAACCGCAGTCCTATCTTATTGGTGGCAAAATCAAAATCGGCATAGGCTTTATTATCAGCGACAAAATAGGGCCAGCCATAATTGCCTGCCTTCCGGGCCTGGTTCCACTCGTCGTGACTCTGCGGGCCGCGTTCATTGCTGATGCCGCCATCGGGACCTACGTCGCCCCAGTACACGAAGCCGTTGCGGTCATCCACGGTAAAGCGGAAGGCATTGCGCGTACCCATGACGTAAATCTCGGGTTTGCCCCCGGAGCCATCTTTAGGGAACAGGTTGCCATCGGGAATGGTATAGGTGCCGTTGGGCTCGGGATGAATGCGCAAAATTTTGCCCCGCAAGTCGTGGGTGTTGCCGGAAGATTTCTGGGCATCGAAGGGAGCCCGGCCGGGCCGTTCATCAATGGGCGTAAACCCGTCTGATTCTTTCGAACTGGTGTTGTCACCCGTAGAAATATACAAGTCTCCGTTAGGACCAAATTCCAGGTGACCGCCCGAATGGCAGCAGGTTTCGCGCTGCGTAGGGATTTCCAGCACAATCTTCTCCGAACTCCGGATAATACTGTCGCCAATCATCTCGAAGCGGGATACATTTTGCTTGGGAATACTGCCGGTGGGAGAATAGTTAATGTATATCCAGTGATTCTGCTCAAAGTTGGGGTCCAGGGCCACGCCCAGCATGCCGTCTTCATAATTGCCGGTAATGCTTACGTCAAAGTGGGCAATTACGCGGGTATTCTTTTTTACCGGATCGTAAAGTTTTACATCGCCGCGGCG
>JAUJNL010000056.1:0-32139 GCA_030448185.1 Cytophagales bacterium
CCAGGCGGGAGGGGGCAAGGCCGAGCTTGACGGGGTATCGGTGGCGCTCACCCAGATTGCTTCCAAGGGCAAGGTATCCGCCGAAGAAATTAATCAGATTGCCGAACGGGTACCACAGATCCGCAAGGCCATGCAGGATGCGTTTGGCACCGCCGACACGGAAGTCCTGCAAAAGATGGGCGTTGATACTACTGCCTTTATTACCAAAATTGTTACCGAGCTGGAGAAAATACCCAAAGCGACCGGGGGCATGAAAAACGCCTTCGAAAACTTTGGTGACACCACAAACACGGTTTTTGACCGGATCGGCACGGCCCTCAACAAAGCATTTAATATTGAGGGACTCGTGAACCGGGTGGGGGATTTTATGGACCGTCTTTCGGCCGCCTTTGAGTCATTGGACCCCGCATCCCAAAGACTTATTTTTATTTTTGCGGGGGTGGTAGCTGCCATCGGCCCCTTGCTGCTTGCACTGGGCGGCATTATGAGTATTGCCGGACCCATCACGGCGGGACTCTCCGCCATCGGCGGCGTACTGGCGGGCGTAAGTGCGCCCATGCTTGCGATTGCTGCCGGGATTGCGGCGGCTGCGTACCTGATTATTACCCACTGGGAGGATATTGTAAATTATTTCTCTAACGGTCCCGGTGATGGCATCTGGCAGAGCCTTAAAGCGGTAGTCGTGCAGGTAATGGACACCATTACTGCCGTAGTACAAGCGGGGGTGGCTCTGGTTATTGCCGTGTGGGACAAGATTGGTCCGGTATTGTCCGGTTCCCTGCAAACAGCTTTTGAGATCATTGGCCCCATCTTCCGGAACGGACTAGGGTTGTTATATGATATATTGGGCGTGTTTAAGTCCATTTTTACCGGCGATTGGGCTGGACTCTGGGACGGACTAATCAATATTTTTAAGCGGATATGGAACCAGTTAGTTAACGTATTCGTGGGCGCGCTTTCGGGCTTTACCCGCCTGGCATCCAACATCCTTGGCAAACTAGGGCTAGACAATGCCTTTACGCAGGGGCTAAAAAACATCAATGCGGGGTTTGAGAACCTGGCGAGTCAGATAAAATTCAACATTACCGAGCCTACCGTTGCCGTAACAAGCTTAAAAGAAGAACTTAAAAAGGTAGGAACCGAAGGAGCAAATGCGGGAGTCGCTGCCGGAAAGGGATTGGCTGCTATTGGCGATGCCGCTGCCAGGGCTTTTGCCCGGATTAAAAGCTTAACGGAAGGTATTGTTAAGCTTAACCAGGATAAGTACGGCAACCAAACGGTAAAAGGGTTTGATGCCTTGGATGCCGGAGGCCCAGCAAACGTCACCATTGACACCGAAGCAGCAGTAAAGTCCATGCAGGATCTGCAAAACCGGCTGAAACCGATTATCGGGCAGATGTCCGAAAACTGGCGGGCCGAGTGGGAAAAGATGGGACAGGTGAGCGTGGATATGAGTGGCGTAATCGGTGGAGCCATTAGTGAGTTTGCGGGTTTAGTTTCACAAACGCTGGCGGATATGTTCACCGGTCCTGATAAAAGTGTGATTGAGTCTACCAAACTCCGAATCAATGCCATTCAGGAGGAGATTGCCAATGTGCAAAAATCCGGGGAGATCAGTGCGGCTACTGCCTTGAAAGTAAAGGAGCTGAATGATAAGCTAGCCGAACAACGAGACATTCTGAGTGATGCGGAGCACGGGGGGGCAAAAAGGTTCTTTTCCGGACTAATAGAAATAGTCGCCAGCTTCTTGTCTGCCTTTGGCAAAGCCCTTGTCTCCGCAGGGGTAGCCGCGATTGCTTTTCAAAAGCTGCTCTTGAATCCCTATGCAGCGGTAGTAGCCGGGGTAGCAGTAACCGCCGCCGCCGCGATTGTAAAAAACCTATTAAAGCAAGGCTTTGGCGGCGTAGGCTCCTTTGCCAGTGGTATCAACAACGTGCCCCATGATATGATTGCCCTCATTCATAAAGGAGAGGCGGTCGTGCCTAAGAAATTTAATACCGGGGATCACTTCGGGGGCGGCGGTCCGGTTATTATGGATGTGCGCCTGGAAGGAAATGATTTGCTCTTGCAGCAGCGCAAAACCCTGCAGACCGAAAGGAGGTACCGCTAATGCTTAATCAACGGCAAACCTTATTCACTGCCCGGTACCTGGAAACAGGGAACGCTACGGCTGCTTACAAAGAAGCTTACCGGGTGGAAGATGACAATGTAGCCGCTGTTAGTGCTTACCACCTCCTAAGAAATCCTAAGGTTATCCGGGCCATTGAAGAACATAACAAGAAAATTATGGAACAGACAAAAATCACGATTGAAGACGTAGTCCGGCGCATTAATACCATTGCCGATAGTGGCAAAGATGACTACGCAAGACTCAAAGCCCTGGACATGCTCATGAAGCATTTAGGTGGGTATGTCACGGTATCTGAAATCATCGATAAGATGAGTGAGCAGCAGATTAATGAGCTGGTAGAACGAATTACTAAACGAGGCAACCATGAAACAGCATCATAAAACCCACGTATTACGCCAGGCCTTGAAGACAGGAGACTTGGAAAGGCTAAAAAAAGCAGTGTGCCGAAAACCGGTAGTGTGCTTCTGGGAGGAGATAAGCCCAGGCGTATACCAGAATGAGCGAACCGGTGAAATCAAGCCTTATACAGCGTTTGAGCGCAAAAAGGAGTATGATTCTTTCCTTTTTTTTGATACAGTTAATATACTTCACGACGCATTTTTTCCAGACGGCTCCCGGATTTACTCCCGTTAAACTAATACCCTTTCAAAAACGATACTAGCGAAAGTATGCACAGGCAACGTAAGAAAAGAAGAGTAGACCAGCTCCGTCAGGCGCTAAAAAACGGCAATTGGGAGAAGATACGGGAAGCCAAAAAGGGAGAACAGTTCAATGTTTCCGTCTGGGAGTGTGAACGGGGACCCGATGGAGAAATGGTAGAAAAGTTGCTGATGCGTTTCAAGAACCACCAGAGAATGACCGACCGGGAGATTGACGACCTAAACTTAATAGCGCCATGAAAAGAAACCTGCATACCCTACGGAGAGCCTTGAAGACTGGCGATGTAGTGCGGATAAAACAGGCAGCAGAAGACAAGCTACCGGATGTTGAAATCTGGATTCATGATGAAGGCCCTAACGATACAACCATCGTGAGAAACTTTCACACCGGAGAACTACGCGACCGACGGCAGATAGACTTTAGCAAAGGCAATCAGATTGTTTACGACGAAGACGACCTGAACCTGTAACACACAAGTATGTCATTCACATTCACAATTTATAAACAACAAATAATTTATGTATTCAGAAATCCTAAACTTTAGAACGGGACCTAGTTCCTACACCTGGCAAATCAATCCGGAAATAGCCAGACAGGAGCAACTAGACGCCGATAAACATAATGCAGCCATTCAAAAGCGATGGGCCGACGAGGCAAAACGGTTAAACAATGGAGCCCTTAGAAAGTCTCCTACTTTTCGGGAATTACAGGAGGTTGACAAGGAATATGATACCATCCAATCCAAGCTAACCGAGCAAAAGGCTTTGGTGTCCCAGACCGTAAAACGCATCCAAGAGGTAAAGTATGCTGAACTGCAAGAGACCTACCATCCATCCCGGGACATTGATCAGTTTATTAACACCCAGATGGAGATCGAGCAGCTCACCAAGCAACTAATCACCCAGAAAGGTGATTTACGGGAATACGAGCAGCAATTAGCCACGGCAGCCGACATAAGAACCCAAACAAGAAGAAAACTCAAAGAGGAGTACATACGCCTGATTACGCCACACATTAAGCAGGTAGAAGAGGGCTTGAGCGTAGCAAATGAGGCCCAAGAGCAGATTAGGTTCCTTAGTGAGCAAGCACAAGGGCTTGACTTTGCGGCCCCTACGGAACCGGCCGAATTTGGACTAAGGTTTAAGGGAACCAAAGAGTACTATGACGAATGGGCCAGCCGGTAGAAAAACATCACTGGACTCGGGTATCTTATCTACAGGTACCCGAGGACTTTAAGGATGCCTGTTTTGAAATCTATAACCTCAGTATTGACCTGTTGGATTTACAAGCCGATCCTCCTCACCTGAACTTCTTTCAGTGGGTAGCCGATGAAAGTAAGGCAGATGGCGTAAGTGAGGAAAAAGTGTGTGGTTGGCATGATTGGCTTACGGGGAAAGTCTGGATTGATGTAAACCTGGATCTTCCTACGGCCTTACTGTCTACGGCTCATGAATGCCTGCATGCCAGGCAACGAAAAGACTTATTAGCGGATTTCCCCCAAGGCTTTCCCAAGCTATTGAGCAACAAGTTTGAGGCAGAAGCATTTGCCTTTGAGCAACAGGCTTACAAGCTATTTATGAAACAAAAGACTTACCGCTATGGCCTATCAATATAAAGCTACCAGCCTTCAGCCTAGGGATCTGCAACTGCAGAACGGCGTAGTTTCTGGCTACCTGGTCTATTTCAATGACCCCGACAGACAAGGCAACGTAATTCCCAAAGGAGCCTTTGCCCGTACCATCCGGGAGAACGGACCCAAGGGTAATGATCGGATCAAGTACTTGTTTGAGGGAGATTTGCTAAAACCCATTGGTAAGATCCTCCACCTGGAGGAAGATAGTAAGGGACTGGCCTTTGAGGCCCGGATTTCCCGTACCCGCTTAGGTCAGGATGTGTCTGCCATGTATCAGGAAGGACTCATCCGAGCACACGACATTGTGTACAAGACCACTAAATCAAGCCGGCACAGTGGCTATACGTTCTTAGAAGAGGTGCACCTGTGGGCCGGCAGTGTCCTCATAAAGTTGGATGAACAGGAAATGGGAGTAAAGGAAGACCCTTACGAGTCAATACATAAATCCTTCAGCCTACTCAATGCTACCATTCAGCGCAATATTGACCGGATGAATGAAATGGTGGACAGAATGGAGTAAGCACGTTTCCGATTGCAAGCAGCTTTCTAGGAAAACATCACTAATTAGAACCCGGAAGATAAAACTGCAGACCGACATTGAAGCCTAACCGCTTAGTACTAGGTTCGACAGCAGGAAGCAGCGTGTGGGTATAATCTAAAAAAGCTTCCAAGCCCACTTGTTCGGTAATAAAATGAACTACCCCTACGCCACCACTTGCCGAAATGAAATTGGTAGCGTCTGATATAGTTTGCTCACTGGTAACGGTTCGATTGCTCCAGGAACGGGAAAAGGAAGGGGCCGCTTGGGCAAAGAATCGGGTGGAAGAGTTGCCTATATAGTACCGGACAAAGGGAGAAATGCCAGCCGATAGGGAACGGATATGGTAAGGCGGATAACCATAACGATTGTATTGATCAGACTTAATTTTACTGTATGTCATTTCCAGTCCCAGGCCTACGGCTAGATTGTTGGCCACAAAATATCCCACTCGGGGAGATAAACTGGCTTGGTACTGCTTTAAGAAATTCTTCTCAAAGTTAAAAGATCCAGCCCCCCCCAGCAGCAGTGCTCCCTTTTGGGTTTGAGCCGAAGCAGTGAGGGCGAGAGCAAACAAAAAAGGAATTAGAAATAAGTAGTACTTCTTCATTAAGAAAGAGTTAAATAACCGAATAGATAAATCATATAGCGCCTAATCAATTCTCATGCCAATAGAGCAGCACAATAAAGATTGTTTCATAATGCCTGTTAGGATTAGCAGGCCAACTAGAATCTTAGTTTCTCTGGGCATGATTGATTTACCTCCCTGCTAGGAAAACCCTGATCCTAAAGTTTCCTGACCCTTATCAGCCTACAATTATTGACCCGGTGATCAGCAGTGACTACCATTGGCAGAAGTGGAAATAAGGGAAGAGTTTTCTTACATAGTAAAAAGGCAGCTGTTTGAATCGCTATTTAGGGGTTGTCCTTTTTATTTAGGTAGCTGACTCATCACCCGGCTTCAGATGTACTAACAGGCTTTGACTGAGTTTTCTTACGTAACCATTTACGCATAGCTTTTACTATTGGGTCCTTAGTAAATCCCTGATGTACATTATCAAAACCTCTAACTACCAAATAAATGCTTGCTGTCAGGAATGCAATATAAAAATCACTGCTTGCCTGAGTGGTTGAATAATCAGCTATTTTATGCTGAGCAATGAGTATACCCACGACAGCCTCGCTAAGCCCGTAAACGCAGCGAAACCTCAACCGAAAGAAGAAAAGAACTGTGCCTGCAGTTAAAGTAAGCAATGATACAATAATTGGGCCCCAGGTGCCATCCGTTACATGATCAATCCCCCACAGAAATAGATCCTTTATTGTAACTCCAATTGAGTAATAAAGTAACCCAATAAAGACTCCTCCAATCAAGGCAGGGGCTATAATGAAGACAGCCATTCCTATAGTGAATACCCAACTTTTTTCTATTCTTTGTTTATCTAATAAAATAGCTGCTAGAGCTATTATAGTAAAAAACGCACTGATTAAAAGCGAATACTCCCAAATGTCAGCCCAGGGGCGGGCTATGAAAGTGTATATAAGAAAGGGCCCAAAGCCGACGAGAAACAAAAAAATATAACTTCCAGCGGATCTCTTTTTTTCTTCACTCATATAAACAGTATAGTTTTTTAATAATCCATTATGCTCCAACTATCCTGCCTTTATCTTCGAAGGGGCATCGCTCCATAGCTTGACCGCTTTATCTTTCACCTCGTCCCGGTCTTTGTTGAAATACCGCATAAGGGTCTGAAAATCTGCATGGCCGGTTAGCTGCATGAGTTCTTTAGGCAGCAAGCCCATTTCAAGACTTATGGTAATAAACGTCCTACGTCCAATATGTGAAGTCATTAATTCATGTTTGGGCACATGCTGGGTAATGCGTTTGCCGCCAATGAATTTTACCACTTCCACCGGCCTATCTATGCCGCAGTGCTTGCCTAACACCTTCAGCATGCGGTTAGTAGCCTGCTGAGTAGTTACTTTGGGAAGCTTGCCTTCATACTTGGCAAGAATTGACCGGCTGTAGGCATTTAGAGGAATAGAAAGCCGTTGCTTGGTCTTCTGGGTGGTAAGCTCAATGGTGTCAGCCGTAATGTTTCCCGGCTTCAGGCCGGCTATATCACTGAACCGTAAACCAGTGCTGCAGGAGAATACTAATAGGTCACGAACCCGCTCCAGGTGTGAATGCTTGGAAAGGTCGGCATTGTAGAGCGTATCCAGTTCATTTTTATTTAAGGCTACCACATCCGTAGTAGCTTTCGGTTTCTTGAATTCCTTGTAAGCAAGGCTTTTATTGATTCCCTGTTCAGTAAGATAATTCAGGAAGGTTTTCAAGTCTTTGATGGTCTTACCTACCGTATTGGGGCTTTGCTTTCTTTCGGTGATCAGGTAGTGGGTGAACTTACTGTAAAAGGTCTGGTTCAGGGTATCCAGTTGGAGCTTGTACTTGGTCTTTTCGGCAAACTCCTTTAGGTGGCCCATGGTAATACGGTGATTCCGGTTCGTGTTGTGGCTTAGGGATGGTTCACGGACCCGAATAAAGTCCTCGTACAAGGTAAACACGTTTTCCGTCTGGACGGTCTTGGCATACTGTTTCTCATACTCTTTTTTGACCTCCTCAACGGATGGGTCAATATGCTGCTGCATGAGCTTCCGTTTGATAGCCTCAACCTCCTCCTTCTTTACCTTCAGCGTATCATTAAAAGATTGGGTGCCCCGGCCGTGAGTCTTCCTTACCTCTCCCTTTACAGCATCCCAGTGTTCCGGATCAATCTTTAGTCCGGTACTGAACTTGACGCTTTTATGATTATGAGTATAGAGGATAATGATAGGGGTTACCCCTGCTTCGTTGATCTTATCCTTCCGGATTACGCATTTGACGGTGGCCATAGATATGCTGCTTGCCCCACAAGTTAAGAGGGGGCAAGCTATGGGGCAAGTAAAATGAGTAAAAATGAGTGTAAATACTGTTTCAACCCATCAAAAAACAAGCTAAAAAGGGCATTTAAGGGTAAATGAGTATAGATAAGTGTAAATATTGTGACTCTCCTCGTGGACACAGTTGTAATGTTCAAGTCCCTGTAAATATTTGATTTACAGGGACTTTTTATTATATCCCCCGTTGACTCCCTTTCTATTACGTTATGTCGATGGAAGCAGTAATTCGTCCGATATAAAGAATTTAGGGTCTGAAGCTTTATAAACAACCGGTTGATTACTGGATTTCGTATTCGGTTACTTCCTGGTAGTCAATCGGTAAGCCAGTTTGCCGGGAGAGGTACTCTATCACAGGTTGGTCTTGTTTCGCCATGTGATACCGGCCGCCTTCCTGGGTATTCCAGCGATACCCATCCTTGAAACGAATCTCGTAATAGGGCATGGTATCGATCTTATTAGAACGAGCAATCAAGCGATGGACATAGGTTAGGCCTTCAATGTCACTGAGTGGATACCGCTTTTCCCGTATATCAAACAAGGGATTAATCACGATTTCCTTTTTCCCTTACCCCGGCATACCAATTATACACGGCCAGCAAGCAAATTAACCCGGCTATACCTGTAAACCATTGAAAGCCTTTGAGTGCCGCTTTGTTATCATAGCCGTGTTGTTGGCTATAGGCATGGCTATAGAGTTCCGCTTTTTCCCGGTAAATCAGCCGTAGAATATCACTGGTCACCATCAGGGTCAGGGTCGATCCAAATCCTATCGATGGAAAAATCAGGTATATATCCGGAAAGATAAAGGGATGAGACAGGGTTTGCAGGGGACCGGGTAGTACTTTAAATACCCGGATTAGAAAATCACCGACAAACCATACTGACCCGATCAGTAAGGGTAATAATATCAGGGTGCTGACGGCCGTATACCGGAAAAGTTTGGGTTTGAGTAGTTGCATTTCCTGATCGGTCAGGGGACGCAGCGCACTCCTTTTACCTTGAGGGAAAAGGAGCGGCAGTACCAACAGGACCACCGCCATGAGTATTTCAGGCCAGAAAGAAGCCATGGCTCAAAATAGATAGGTTGCTCAAATTATCTTAAGAAAACAAGCTCATTTGTACGGGCTTACTCTCCTTTAGGGTGTACGACAAAATGCCCGGCTATACACATCCGCATTTGCAATGCGGATGTGTATAGCCGGGCAGAAATGCCCTTTTTTCTCAGTTCCGCATTGCAAATGCGGAACAACACGAACAAAGTTTAATGGTTGATCTGCAATTTGTCGTACACCCCTCCTTTACCTTTGGAGCAGATATCGCTTCTTTCTCCGTAATCAGGCTTTCTCCAAACAATTCTCCTTTAAAGGCTTTTTGCAGCAACGCATGGAAAAGAAACTCTGACTTTTGCAGGCTAGCTTCTGCTTTAGCTTTCTGTCCTTCAATGTTCTGGACGATCTGGGCAAATTGGTTTTGGAGTTCAATAGGAGAAATTAAAATCTCGCTGTCTTGTACTTCTTAGTCATTAATACTGGCCATTCCAACTATGTTTTTGCACATATTTTGGAGAATTAACTTGCCATGTGTAGAATTCAGATAGGCGGAAATGTATTCTGATCTGGCTCTTTCATTCGTAATCAACCAAGTTTTCTCTCTAATCCAGTCATTATCATCAGAAACAGAAGACATAAAAAAGGACAAACTGATAAGAATATCAATTTGTCCGGTTCAGTAGCGAGGAGCAGAATCGAACTGCCGACCTTTGGGTTATGAATCCAATGCTCTAACCATCTGAGCTACCTCGCCAAATTTATCTAAAGCAAATAGAGTTTGGAAGAATATTTGCTGCCCAATTAGCACAAATAATTTCAATCGGGGCACAAAGGTAATGCATTGTGTTAAAAAGTAAAAAATATTGATTCATTATTTGGCTATGTTGTTTTGATACTGAAAAAGTAATACCTTCCGCAGCAACCTGTTAAGTAACTGATAGCGACATGAGCAGACACAAATATATGGGGGAGTTTGAATTGAAAGCATCTCCGAAAATGATTTTTTCTTACCTGGTTAATCCAGCTGGCCTTGCCCAATGGTTTGCTGATAATGTCAGTACTGATGACTATCGGACTTTTAATTTTATCTGGGATAATAGTCCTCATTATGCTCGTATTGCTTCCATGCGCACCAACAAATACGTTAAATTTGAATTTCTGTCGGACGACCAGAAAGAAAAAATGGATCCTCCGTACATTGAATTTAAGCTGGATATGAACGAATTGACCCAGTCTTCGTTTTTAAAAGTAACCGACTACTCTGACATGGATGACGAGGATGATCTGAAAGAGTTATGGACGCATATGGTTGCCAGCCTGCGCGAAACAGTAGGTGGCTGATGCACCAAAGAGTAAACAGTGACTATGAAAAAAATTGATAAACTGATTGTTAAAGCTTTTATTGGCCCTTTTATTCTCACATTTGCAGTCGTTACCTTTATCTTTCTGACCCAAACTATTATTAAGTATTTTGACGATTTTGTCGGGAAGGGTTTAGGATTTGGCGTATTTGCTGAACTGCTTTTTTATTTTGCCCTTAATACGACTCCGGTCACCCTGCCGCTGGCGGTATTGCTCTCCTCACTGATGACGTACGGCAATCTCGGCGAACACTTTGAACTCACCGCGATCAAAAGTGCTGGTATCTCACTGACCAGGGTATTGCTTCCGCTGTTCTTTTTTTCCATCTTATTATCCTTTGCCGCCTTCTGGTTCAACAACACGGTGGTTCCCAAGGCCAATCTCAGCGCCTTTAGTCTACTATGGGATATTCGTCAGAAGAAGCCGACCTTATCCATAAAAGAAGGAATTTTTTATAAGGATCTACCGAATGTCGCCATCAAAGCCAACAAGAAACTGCCCGATGAAAAAACACTGCTGGATGTGATGATCTATGACCACCAGAGTGGTAATGGCAATACCCGCGTTATTCTCGCTGACTCAGCCCAGATGTATACCATTCTGTATGACCGTTACCTGGTATTTGAGTTGTTTGACGGGCAGAGTTATGATGATTATTCCTCTAGTCCGCAGCAGGCGTCTAATAAAAATCAGTTTATGCGTAATAAATTCAAACGCAGCAAAATGGTCTTTGATTTGTCCTCTTTTGATATGCAAAAAACGGACAAGAGCTTGTTTACCTCGCATCGGATGATGAAAAATATTACCGAACTCAATTACGTAGCTGATTCACTCCAGAAACAGCATAAAGAAGTGAGAAAGAACCTGCTTAGCAGTATTAAACAATACTATTTTTATCAGCACGGCAATCAGAAAGATGAAGTAAAGCCGGGAAAGTGGGTGGATTCTATCAAAAATGTAAAATTTGCGGCCTATCAAACCCGTGATATGCTAAGCCGGGCAGCTAATCAGGCCCGCAATATCCGCTCTACTACTGAAAGTAAAGTGCAGGAAACCGAATCCCTTGCCAAGGAACGAAGAACCTTTATCGTTGAAAAATACAAGAAGTACGCCCAGTCGGCGGCCTGCCTGAGTATGTTTCTAATCGGGGCACCGCTGGGAGCGATTATCAAGAAAGGCGGAGTAGGCATGCCCGTGCTGAGCGCAATGATATTGTTTTATTATATTTTACGTTTTCTCCCTGCTGGGTGAAAAATGGTCGAAAGAAGGTCTCGTATTAATTCCTTATGGCGTATGGGGAGCCAATTTCATTTTGTTCTGGGTAGGCATGTTCTTTCTGAAGCAGGCCCGTAACGACTCGCGGATACTGGAAGCCGATGCCTACCGGGTAGCCCTTAAACGACTCAAAGACCGCTTTAACCGGCGTCCTAAACCCGTGGAAGTGCCGGCAGCAGTATAATAGAAATGCTAAGTGGGAATGCTCAATGGTGCTCCTCAATGTTCATTTAAAATTTAGCATTCAACATGAGCTTTTGAAATTAAGCATTCCCGAAAATTGGGTAAGTGCTTGTATTTCTAAGGATAACCTGTTATTTTTGCCCCCTATTTAATAAAAAGAAAAAGAACTTATTTACGCTGCAAAAATGTATCTGACGACTGAAAAAAAACAGGAGCTGTTCGAAACGCATGGCCACGGCAAGCAAAAGACGGATACTGGTTCACCTGAATCACAAATTGCTTTATTTACGTATCGCATCAATCACCTGACTGAGCACCTCAAGACTTACAAAAAAGATCATGGCAGCCGTCTGGGGCTTTTAAAACTGGTTGGTAAGCGGAGAAGATTACTGAATTATCTGCATAAGACTGACATTGAGCGGTATCGTGCCATCCTCAGCGATTTGAACCTGAGAAAATAGACTACTTGAGGGAACCCTGCTCCGGGTTCCCTTTTCTATTTATACCATTTACAGGCCGGCCCTTCACAAGCCGGCTTAAGCTGTTTAATTCGGGTAATTTTTTTGTTTTCCCTGTTGCTGAACTACCCGCACATACAATATCTACTACTTACTCTATTTTTAAAAAATCAATGAACGTTGTCACAAAAACTTTTGAATTAGCCGACGGCCGCAAGATTACGATTGAGACTGGTAAACTGGCCAAGCAAGCCGACGGTTCAGTGGTAGTCCGGATGGGTGATACGATGCTGCTGGCTACCGTAGTCGGGCAGCAGGAGGCCCGTGAAGGCATCGACTTCCTACCTTTGTCGGTAGATTATCAGGAAAAATTTGCCGCTGCCGGCAAAATTCCCGGCGGATTTCTCCGTCGTGAGGGCAAACTGTCGGATCACGAAGTGTTGATCAGCCGTCTGGTAGATCGGGCTATACGTCCGCTGTTTCCGGATGATTATCACGCCGATACGCAGATAAATATATTTCTGATTTCGGCTGATCAGAATGTGCCACCTGATGCGTTGGCAGGTTTAGCGGCCTCTGCAGCGTTATCCGTTTCGGATATCCCCTTTCAGGGACCAATCTCTGAAGTTAAAGTAGCAAAAATCGAGGGACAATATGTAATTAATCCAACAAACTCCGCTTTGGAAAAAGCGACCTTGAGTCTGCTGGTGGGCGCTTCGGAGGATAATATTCTGATGGTGGAAGGGGAAGCGGATGAAGTAGACGAATCAGAAGTACTGGAAGCTTTGAAACTGGCCCATGAGGCCATTAAAATCCAGTGTCAGGCCCAGCGTGAACTCGCCGAAGAGGTAGGCAAAACACAGAAGCGCGAATACTCGCATGAGGTAAATGATCCTGAACTTAGAGCCAAACTGTATGAACTACTTTACGAGAAAGCGTATACACTAGCTAAGTCTACTATCCTCGATAAGAATCAGCGCAGCGAAGCATTCAAAGCCATTAAAAAGGAGTATATAGAGTCATTGCCCGAAGATCATCTCATAGATCTGGCACTGGTAAGTAAATACTACTACGAAATTCAGCGGGATGCAGCCCGGAATCTGGTACTGGAGAATCGGATTAGGCTGGATGGCCGTAAACTCGATGAAATCCGTACCATATGGTCTGAAGTAGATTACTTGCCTTCAGCTCATGGTTCGGCCATTTTTACCCGGGGTGAAACGCAGTCCCTGACTACGGCCACTTTAGGTACCAAGCTTGATGAGCAGATTATTGACAGTGCCATGCAGGCAGGTTACAGTAAATTTATGCTTCATTACAATTTTCCCGGTTTCTCAACGGGAGAAGTGAAGCCTAACCGGGGACCTGGCCGACGCGAAGTGGGTCATGGCAACCTGGCATTCCGGGCCTTAAAGAAGGTTCTTCCCCCGGTTGACGAAAATCCTTATACCATCCGGATTGTTTCTGATATTCTGGAGTCCAATGGTTCCTCTTCCATGGCTACGGTCTGCGCGGCTACGCTGGCCCTGATGGATGCCGGTATTAAGATTAAGGCCCCCGTTTCGGGCATTGCCATGGGGTTGATTTCCGATCCTAAGACTGGAAACTATGCTGTGTTGTCCGATATTCTTGGCGACGAGGATCACTTGGGTGATATGGATTTTAAAATCACTGGTACTGCTAAGGGAATTACGGCTTGTCAGATGGATATGAAGGTAGAAGGCTTGTCTTATCAGGTACTGGATGAAGCTTTGCAGCAAGCAAAAAAAGGCCGTTTGCACATATTGCAAAAGATGAACGAAACCATCGCTGAACCGCGCCCGGATCTGAAGCCAAGTGCCCCGCGTTCTGTCACCGTTAAAATCGAACGGGATCAGATCGGCGCCGTCATCGGGCCAGGTGGTAAAGTGGTACAGGATATTCAGAAGGAATCCGGCGCTACAGTGATCATTGAGGAGAAGGATAACGCCGGTTTTGTAAGCATTTTTGCCGTTAACAAAGAATCATTGGAGAAGGCACTGCGCCGCGTAAAAGGAATCGTTGCCATCCCGACGGTAGGTGATGTGTACGATGGCAAAGTGAAGTCTATTATGCCATTCGGGGCGTTTGTGGAGTTTATGCCGGGCAAAGACGGACTGCTGCACATCTCCGAGATCAAGTGGGAGCGGCTCGAAACGATGGAAGGTGTGCTGGAAGTAGGAGAAGAGGTAAAAGTTAAATTAGTAGAAGTAGATAAGAAGACGGGTAAATACCGCTTGTCACGGAAGGTATTATTGTCAAAACCAGAAGGAAAGCCTGCCTAAACAACAGGGGCCTATTGCTCAACTTTTTACTGGCTGGTCTGATACACCGGCCAGTTTCACTTTTGCAAAGTGATTTTTTAATTTAATCTGATTTTTTCGGCTATTAAACCTGAATTCTTCCTAAATACCTGGCTTCTGGTTTACCTGTTTTGTTTGTTGTAAGTATCGGTTGTAGGGAAAGGGCAGGTCTCCGATAAGGAACCGGAACTACCTAGTTTGATTGAAAGCTTTTACATAAATTTAAGTAAATCAACTTCTCGATTAGCAACGTAGATATTATCAGGCAGAGCCCGGTTTTTAAAACCTGTTTTTCTTATAAAGCATTTAAAGTAATATTTTCGGTTTTTTACTAAAGCACAAAATTTTTGTAAGCATTAAAAAAAAAAAGAACTTTGCTTTAAGTGTTCTACGTCTAAAAATAGGATATTTCGTTATAGGTTTAAAATTTTACCCTAATACGCCGCTGCGCGATGAGACAACTAAAAATCAGTAAGCAGATTACCAACCGCGAAAGCCAGTCGCTGGACAAATACCTGCAGGAGATTGGCAAAGTGGATCTGCTTTCTCCCGATGAGGAAGTAGAATTGGCTAAACGCATCCGTGAAGGCGACCAGCTGGCGTTGGAAAAACTTACTAAGGCGAATTTACGCTTTGTGGTATCCGTGGCCAAGCAGTATCAGAACCAGGGACTTTCGCTGGGCGATCTAATCAACGAAGGAAACTTGGGTCTAATCAAAGCGGCACAGCGGTTTGATGAAACCAGAGGTTTCAAATTTATTTCCTACGCCGTTTGGTGGATCCGTCAGTCTATTCTGCAAGCGCTGGCGGAGCAGTCACGTATTGTCCGGCTTCCGCTTAACCGGGTGGGTTCGCTGAATAAGATTTCCAAAACATTCTCCGAGCTGGAGCAGAAGTACGAACATGAGCCGTCTCCCCAGGAACTGGCCGAAGTGCTGGAGGTAACGCTGGCTGAGGTAGTAGATACGCTTAAGATTTCGAAGTCGGCACGTGTCGATGGATGCCCCATTTGCCCAGGGTGAAGAAAATAGCCTGTTGGACGTACTGGAAAAACGATAGTGAAGACACTCTGATTCCGGGCTGATCAACGATTCGTTGCGCTGGGAAGTACAAAGGGCGCTGTCTACCCTTTCTCAGCGGGAGGCCGATGTAATTATCCTTTATTTTGGTTTGAATGGGGAACATGCCATGACCCTGGAGGAAATTGGTGAAAAATTTAGTCTTACCCGGGAACGAGTACGGCAAATTAAGAAAAGGCTATTCGCCGGCTACGGCATACTTCTCGCAGTAAAGATATTAAAGCCTTACCTAGGTAGCATTTTAAAGAATAAAAGATACTCAGTAACAGATACGGTAACTAAAGAAAAGCATAAAAGCCTCATCTTGAGGCTTTAATTTTATGCCAGAAGCTGTGAAAATTACAAGAAAATCTGGGGTACCATTATTGCTTTCCTCATCCTGTTGAGGCTACTACCACTTCTTTTACTTCCCTATCTGTCTTTCAACTTACTTCCCATCTTTGGGCAAGTAGCCTATTTTGTGCAATTTTGGAACCCGTTTGTTTAGATTTGTTAAACTATAAATACAACACCTTTTGTGAAAAAGTATTATCTCTCTGGATTGTTTTCTTACCCTTTACGCTACCCGTTCAAATAGCAAACCGAACCTTCAAGGGTGCCAATTGTATTATCCAACGGCACTTCAGCGGGTGAAATCTTTATCAAAATGGGGCAACCTGTCCCAACAGGGGTACTGATTGAAAAAGCGATAAGGACTTTTAACCCTTTCCACGGGACCCAAGGATACGAGTTCGAACTTGACTTTACCACCCATTCAGCGGTATAGAAGACGGAACCATTGAAGTACGGATTAAGTGGCGGCTAAAGTCCAATTTTGATTGCAGGCACTAGGGCTACGGAGTTTAATGACTGGCAGTATGCCGCTATTACAACAGGTGACTTATAGCGATCTGATGCAGGCCGCAGAGTTTTGGAAGTACCCGTTTTTAAGTAAACCGGTGAGTCATATTTTCTTAGGGTTATAATTGCAGTGTAGTACAAAATATTGTCGCGTGAGTTCTAAAGATGACTCAAACGGCTTTTACATATAACTAGAGAAAGTTAATTGTTTAATAATAGGTTCAGGACCAGCAGGTTATACCGCTGCTATCTATGCAGCCAGAGCCGGTCTGAAGCCCGTTTATCAGGGGGTTGCAGCCCGGCGGACAGATGGTGAAAATTATGATGATGGGGTGATGGGGCCTGAAAATGATGGACTCTCCAGAAACAAGCGGCCCGGTTTGGTACCGACATCCGTTTTGGCATGGTTACCCAAGTAGACTTTTCTAACGGGTTACATGAAGTAATGGTAGATGGAACCCATACGGTACAAGCGCATAGTGTCATTGTTTCTACAGGTGCCTCAGCCAAATGGTTAGGAATTGAATCTGAGCAGCGGCTCAATGGCCACGGCGTATCGGCCTGTGCGGTATGTGACGGCTTTTTCTACCGCGGCTTGGATGTGGCAGTGGTCGGAGGAGGGGATACGGCTTGTGAAGAAGCTAGTTACCTGGCTAAACTTTGTACAAAAGTATACCTGCTGGTACGTCGTAATGAGTTGCGGGCATCGCACATCATGCAGGACCGCGTGAAGAATACGCCTAACATCGAAATATTGTGGAATACAGAGACGCTTGAAATCCTGGGTGATCACGAAGTAGAAGGAGTAAGGGTGAAAAACCGGGATTCCGGTGAAATCAATGAGGTCCCGGTGAAAGGTTTTTTCGTAGCTATCGGACACCAGCCTAATACGGCCATATTCAAAGGATACCTGGATATGGATGAGCAGGGATACATTATTACTGAAAAAGGTAGTTCACGCACTAATATTGAAGGCGTATTTGCCTGCGGCGATGCTCAGGATAAGATCTACCGGCAGGCGATTACAGCAGCTGGTACGGGTTGCATGGCCGCACTAGATGCCGAACGGTACCTGGCTATTAAAGGATTGCACTAATCAATTTTCAATCTTTTATTAGGGGCAATCTAATAATATACCTTAGATTACATGAACAGTACGTGATGCGATCATTTACTGTTCATGCAGTTTTCATTTTTAAAAAATTTGTGAAAGTGCAGCGCTGCAAGTTAGTTTACGGAAGTTCAGGTAGGCTAAACATCCGGGATATCCGGCTTTCACTCCGGAAAGAAATGCGTTTATACCTGTTTACCATTCTATTTTTCTTGTTACACGGAGTTGTGGCGGCTCAGGAGGGCAAGTTTAAAAAGCCTCTTAAAGTACAGCCCACTAACAAACAGCAGAATTCATCGTCTGAAGAAGACGAGCCTTCCCCGGATGACAAAAGGCTCCCGGGCTTCGATCCGCATAAGGAGTTATCTATAGTCAGCGAAGATACGATGGATCTGGATGAGGGGGAATTGACTGTCGTAGAGGTTTCTGAGGAACTTAAAGTGGACAGCGTCTGGGTCAAGATTGCGGATTATTTTTCCATCTGGGATTCCCGTAACATTAATCCTTATCATATTGATCCCACTAAGTTTGAAGACACCGTCAGCATCGAACTCTACAATCAGGATAAAAATCAATGGTGGGCGGCACCGCTGGTAGCTACTTCCGTAACTTCTCAGTTTGGGATGCGCGGATACCGGTGGCATTATGGAACTGACCTGGAACTAGATACGGGAGACTCGGTAAAGGCAGCTTTTGATGGTATTGTCAGAATTGTAAAGTTTGACCCGCACGGATACGGCTATTATGTTTTGCTACGGCACTACAACGGCCTGGAAACTCTGTACGGACACTTAAGTAAACAGTTGGTAGAAGTCGGGCAATTGCTGAAAGCAGGTGACCTAGTAGGCTGGGGCGGGAGTACTGGACGCAGTTCCGGGCCGCACCTGCATTATGAAGTACGGTATCAGGGTAATGCCGTTAATACCGCTCAGGTATACGATTGGGACAAAAATGCCCTTTTCGACCGTATATTTACCCTGACACCGGAGCATTTTGCCTATTTTTCCAGTCGTAAGAAAGCACAAGTGCGCCGGTCGGTTTACCATGTGGTCCGCTCAGGAGACACCCTTAGTGGTGTAGCCCGCCGCTATGGAACTTCAATCACTAACCTCTCCCGCATGAACCGTATTTCCAGTCGTACCAGGCTACGCGTGGGCCAGCGGCTGAGAGTCAGGTAGTTTGGTTGGTGATTTACGGTTTTTAGTTTCGGATTTTAGGCTGCCGGTTAAGGAGAAATTAGAGCGACAATAGTTTATTGTTTCCGGAACACGTCTCTTTGCGGTCAGCTTCAAGGCGAATGATACGTAGATTTTTAGAATAACGGTTTTTTCTTTGCGCCTTTACGTGAAATCAGAAAAGAACCTGCTACCCTCAATTACAATTAATATGGATCAGCTATAACATTCCGCCGCCTCAATCACTTATAATCGATATGAAACTTGACATTCTTGCTATTTCGGCTCATCCGGACGATGTGGAGTTGGGCTGTTCGGGTACGCTACTGGTTCACCTGCAGGCTGGCGCTAAAATAGGCATTATAGACTTAACGCTGGGTGAATTAGGAACCCGGGGGACATCCATATTGAGAACTCAGGAAGCCGAAGCGGCACGGATTATACTGGGTGCTGCCATCCGGGAAAATCTGGAATTTGCCGATGGCTTTTTTGAGAATAATCGTGCGCATCAGATCAAGCTGATTGAGGCAATCCGTAAGTACCAGCCGGACATTGTGCTAACTAATGCCGTTGAAGACCGGCATCCTGATCATGGCAGAGCTTCTAAATTGATTTCGGACAGCTGTTTCCTGTCTGGTCTGGCAAAGATTGAAACTCGGTTCGAAGGTAAAATGCAGATGGCCTGGCGTCCCAAAGCCGTTTATCACTTTATCCAGGATCGTTTGATTAAACCCGACTTAATCGTTGACATCACGACAGTCTGGGAGCAAAAGATGGCTTCTATCAAAGCGTATAAATCCCAGTTCTACGATCCGGATAGCAAAGAGCCACTTACACACATTTCACAGCCCGATTTTCTTAATTTTATTGAGGGCCGTGCCCGGGAATTCGGGCATTCTATTGGGGTAACCTATGGCGAAGGCTTTACCAAAGAACGGCAAATCGGCGTACGCAGCTTGTTTGACCTGATTTAACTCTATTTCGGAATTCGGATATCGATTTGTTCAAGAGCCTTTTTCCCTATTCCATATTCGAATTCCGACCTCCGAAATATCCGTTATACGCAGGGATTATATTTATCAATCAGATCGGCAATCAACCCCGTCCAGCCCGTCTGGTGCGAGGCACCTAATCCGGCACCCGTTTCACCGTGGAAATATTCGTAAAACAGAATATGATCTTTGAAATGCGGATCACGCTGAAATTTAGGATTCCTTCCCATGCAGGGACGTTCCCCCTTCTCGTCTAATTGAAAGATCCGGATCAGCCCGTTAGATAGTTTGCCCGCAATTTGCTTTAGGTTCAGTTCAATGCCTGAGCCGGTGGGGTACTCAATGGTAAAATCATCTCCGTAATATTCATAGAACTTCAGTAAAGACTCAATAAGCAGGTAATTAACCGGAAACCAGATCGGGCCGCGCCAATTGGAATTACCCCCAAAGAAGGAGGAGTCTGACTCGCCAGGAGTATACTTTACGGTATACGCCATCCCGTTGAGGCCATAGACATACGGATGATCAAGATGATACTTTGACAATGACCGGATACCATACTCGGAAAGGAACTCAGTTTCGTCCAGCATTCGTTTCAGCGTACACTTCATCCGGTGAATCCGGACCAGCGCCAGCATGCGGTTTTCACTTTTACCAGGCTCATGCCACCGCGAAATCATCCGGGCCAGATCAGGGCGGTTTTTGAGTACCCACTCTAACCGCCGGGTAAAGTCAGGCAGTTTACTGATCAATTGAGGAGTAAGTACTTCCACGGCCATTAATGGCATAAGGCTTACCAACGAACGGACTTTCAGCAATACACTGGGCTGACCATCAGGCAGACGCAACGCATCGTAATAAAACTCGTCAATGGGGTCCCAGAGGTCTATTTCCTCCTCGCTAATATTGCGGATCGCTTTAGAAATAGCCAGGAAATGTTCGAAAAACTTGGAAGCCATTACTTCATAAGTTGGGTTATTCTGGGATAATTCCAGGGCAATACGCATCATCTTCAAAGATGACATAGCCAGCGAACTTGAACCATCCGCCTGTTCGATGTAGCCCCCGGTAGTAAAGGATGGCTCCGGTCGAACCCCGATATTATCCATACCCAGGAATCCCCCTTCAAAGAGGTTATTCCCTCCCGGTCTTTCTGATTTACCCACCAGGTAAAATTCATCAACAGTTTATGAAAGATGGTAGCCAGAAAGCTAATATCTCCCTTGCCGCCGTTATTTTGCCTATCAATGCAGTATATTTTCCAGGCTCCCCAGGCGTGCACTGGTGGATTTACGTCACTGAAGTTCCACTCATACGCCGGAATCTGTCCGTTAGGGTGCATATAGTATTCACGCAGCAGAATGACTAACTGACGCTTGGCAAAATCCGGATCAATCCGGGCCAGCGGCGCACGCAGTGGAAAGCCAGATCCCAGGCCGCGTACCAGGGATACTCCCATTTGTCGGGCATGGAGATGATGTTGGCGTTGTGCAGGTGCCGCCAGTGGTGGTTACGGATACTTTTCGGCTTTCGCCGGGTGGCGCGGAGGCGGGTCGCCCCAGAGCCACTGGTCAACGTTATAATTGTAGAACTGCTTGTTCAGCATTCCGGCAAAAGCCTGCCGTTGGACCCGTCGCAGGTCCGTATCCTGGATAGTAGCCTGTAACTGGTTGTAAAACAGGTCAGCTTCTACTTTGCGGGTATTGAAAATAACCTCAAAATTCTCGAAAGGAACTTGGTAGAATTCCTACTAAGACGAGCGAAGTACCGACTTTCCTTCGCCCACTACCTGCAGGGTATACCGCACGGCCGATTTGGTGCCGCGTAGCTGAGGATTCACCAGGGATTTATTTCCACTGATAACGTAATCATTGATACTATCTTTGGGGTAAAGCCGGGTATTTTCCTGATGAAACAGTTTCTGCCGGTTGGTTTCATTTTCACAGAATAGTAATTCGGGCTTGCCCTCAAAGTAAAAGTGGTAATTGCCCACATCCTGGTGTTCTACCTTGAGCCATTGCTTCCCGGCGGCATACACATTAGGTACATAAGTTTGATCTTCGTAGCCCCAGTACCAGGTATTGCGGAACCAGAGAGAGGGCATTACATCGATCCGGGCTTGCTTCTTGGCCCGGTTATAAATGGTAAGCTGAACCAGTATGTCTTCCTCAGTAGCTTTTACGTATTCTATGAAAATGTCAAAATACGCATCCTGATCAAAAATACCGGTATCCATCAGTTCATACTCTGGCTCTGTCGGCTCCGGCGCTGGTTTTTCTTCCCGCAACTGCCCGTAGGGGAAACTCATTGTGGGGGTATTTATAAAGCATCTTCATGTAGGAATGCGTAGGCGTGGAGTCGAGATAATAGTATGCCTCCTTTACATCCTCCCCATGATTGCCTTCGCCATTAGCCACCCCAAATAAGCGTTCTTTAATAAATGGATCTTTGCCATTCCAGAAGGCGTGTGCCAGGCAAATCCGTTGTTTAGTATCTGAAATACCGCCAATTCCGTCCTCGCCCCAGCAGTAGGCACGGCTGCGGGCATCGTCAAAAGTAAAATAGCCCCAGGCGTTACCATATTCGCTGTAATCTTCTCTGACCGTGCCCCATTGGCGTTCGGACAAGTAGGGCCCCCATTTTTTCCAGCCCGTATTATTAATGGTATTTTGTAGTCGTTCTTTTTCCGGATTATTCTGCGTCGATGCCATAAGTATCAGTAGAAAATTACAAAACGTAATCAGTATATTTTAGCGGCACTTTTATCAAAAATAGCTATAAAAGAACATAGTTAAAACATTTTATAAAATGGGTGTCCGCTGTATGCCTTTTACAACTTGGAAAATTACAATTATTGATTACAAGGGTGCTAAATATCCCCATAAATGTATAGGATTATCAGGGAAACGAAAAGATGGATTTTACGTCTTTTGCTTCGGATACAAGTGACAAAAAGAAGACGGTAGCCCCCGTAAAAATACCGAAGAGCAGTTTGCGTAAACTGCCTTATTCTCTATTTTTGTATTTATCCATTAAGCCTTCTTAGCTCAGTTGGTAGAGCAACTCATTCGTAATGAGTAGGTCGCCGGTTCGAGTCCGGCAGTAGGCTCCGAAGAAAAACTGCTAAATTTTCAAATTTAAGCGGTTTTTTGTTTTTAGGCCTCCCAATTGGCCTGAATTGATTACAAAAGAAACGGATAAATTTGAGGCTATTTTATCTCTGTTTCGGGAAGTTTTTCAGACCCTAATCAGACCAAAATTCCTCAAAATGTCGATTGCACGTAAACGCTACCAGAAAAGGCCAAAGCCAAATACTCTGGGGTTATACTCTCTTGAGTAAACCAGGGTAGTCAAAACTACCTGCCGGTTCTACTTTCAGCCTGCCCGATGTAAAATACCAGAGTAATAGCAAATCAGTATCTTCGCGGAAATTACGCTGCGAATGAAGCATCTTATAAGTTTTATCATCCGGAACGTTCCAAGGAAATACCTTCAGTTGGTAAGTCATGTCGCGTTGAGAGCCATGGTGTTGTTTTACCGGGGCAACCGGGTGGAGTGTCCGGTATGTAGCAGTAAATTCAGTAGTTTTTTACCTTATGGCCGTACCAATCCCCGGCCTAATGCGCTTTGTCCAAATTGCCTTGCCCTGGAGCGTCACCGGCTGATGTGGTTATATCTGAAAGAAAAAACAAATTTTTTCACGGCGTCCTACAAACTGCTACACGTTGCTCCCGAGCATTGCTTCATTCCTCGATTTGAAGCCTTGCCTAATTTAGACTATATAACTGCCGATATTGAGTCCCCGTTGGCCTAGGTGAACATGGATATCCATATTATTCCTTTCAGTACTAATACCTTTGACGTAGCCTTTTGCAATCACGTAATGGAGCACGTTGATGATGATATTAAGGCCATGAGCGAACTACACCGGGTACTAAAGCCAGGAGGATGGGCTATTATACAGTCTCCTTTAGATGTCCGCCGGGAGAAAACTTTGCAGGACCCGGCAATCACTTCCCCAGCTGACCGCGAAAAATACTACTGGCAAGCAGACCATCAGCGGCTCTACGGCCGTGACTATGGTAAGCGATTGCGGCAGGCTGGCTTCCATGTTACCGAAGACCGATTTGTAATGGAACTTGATGAAACACTTATACAACGTTATGCCCTGCCAAGGGAAGAGCTAATCTACCTGTGCCACAAAAGGTAAGCGGGCAGAATGACATACGGCTAGCATCAAATTGTACTATAAGTTCTTTTTCGGGCCCAGTGCCCGTTTTTTATGCTATGTTTTTGCTAAAAATTACCTGCAACCTGCCAGTGTTAAAAATGCATTAGCTATGAGAACTGGCTAATTATGGACAATTAGCCTTCGTAACTGCGCATTTATTAACCATATTTTACATGCCTTAGCCTACACGTTCATTTGGTTTAGTTATCACGGCAGTATTGGGTTTCTTAGCATTCCTAATACAAATAGTTTTTGCCAAATGACCGCTTCAGTACAAATAGCTAAACCTAAAATTCCAGCACTAACCGGCCTACGTTTCTTTCTGGCCATCCATTTAATTCTATTTCACTTTTTACATGGCTATTTGCAATTCCTTCCTTCCTGGATAAAAAACCTGGTTTCCGCTGGTTATTTTAGCACCAGTACATTCTTCATGCTTTCCGGCTTTATCCTGGGTTACATCTATCTAAATGAAGATGGCCTGCTTAAGATTCCTTTCCGGAAATTTATGATTGTCCGCCTTTCGAAGGTATATCCCGTACACCTGCTGTTTTTTGTGCTGATGTTACCTTTTTTCTTTATTGGTACTGGAATTGATAAAGCGTATGGGGTTGACTCGGGAATGATGGTCAAAATATTTGCCCTGATTTCGCAGGTATTTTTGTTAGATGCCTGGAATCCATTTTTCCTGGCTATCAATGCTTCTGCCTGGTCGGTGTCGGCACTACTATTCTTTTACGTTGTTTTTCCATTCTTCTCCCGCAGTATTCAACAATTTTCAGTTATTAAGTTATGGCGATTGTTCTTTTTACTCTGGAGCCTTTACCTTATATATCCAACTATATATGTTATCTTTCAACTACCTGACAATTCCGCTTATGCAGGTATTCTGCATAGAAACCCATTGATCAGATTGCCAGAGTTTTTGATGGGCGTAATTTTAAGTAAGGTTTTTTTATTAGATTACCAGCTACGTATCCGATCAAAATTTAAACCTTTCTATAGCTACATTAAACCGTGGGTAGCTATAGTACTGCTGCTGGCTGGGTTGATTACGCTTCCGGCTTGTATTCCTTACCCACTTTTGCATAATGGCCTGTTTGCTCCCTTTCAGACCATACTCTTACTCTCATTAGCTTTCCATACCGGCAGAATTCCCAAGTTTCTTTCTTCACCGCTGCTAAGTAAACTCAGTGATATTACACTAATACTATATCTGGGACAATGGATGATGTACAGTTGGTGCGTTAAAGTAGAGCAGCTTTTTCTTGTTGTTTCCAGTAAAGGATGGCCGATAATATATAATTTTAATGGCCTACTATATGAACTTACCGTCTTTGGGGCAGAACAATACATACCTTCTCTCTGGACAATAACTGCATGCATAATCCTTCTGATATTCTTGGGACTTACTCTGCAGGAGAAATTTGTAAAACCCGTTAGCAACCATCTTCGCACCTATTTTGAATAAATAATCAATTTATAATAGGGGTATCTAAGCATTGCAGTTAAGTGATTACATAACTAAAAATGCTGTTTCAATGGAACTCAACTTTAATAGAAGTAATATTCTTACTCCCTTTTAGAAGGGGATATGACTTAATAAGCATATTTACATCGGTAAATTCATATTGTTCATCTAAAATAATCCTAATTAATCGCTTTAATGTTTATATTTCCTTATAACAATGAGGAATATAAAGCATATGGCCGGACGTAAGAAATACATGTTAATTTATCCTGTCTTTCTATTTCTCTCGTTGATCAGTGGAGGATGCTGGCAGGATCAAGATACTATTCCTCCTTCCAAACGTAATGATTTAATAGTAGTGCTGGGATCGTCCACCGCTGCCGGCAGTGGAGCCAGTAATAAAAAGTTTGGCTGGGTCTCCCGTTATGAAGACTATTTACAGACCAATAAATGCATCTGTAGCCGGGGAGTTAACTTGGCAGTGGGTGGATATACTACTGTTCATATTCTTCCTTCAGAAGACGCTCCTGTTAAAGACCGTCCTAAGCCAGACAATGTACATAACATTACCTACGCGCTTACCCTCAAGCCAACTGCTATTATTATCAACCTGCCAACCAATGATGTGGCCAGAGGGTATACTTTGCAGGAAATAATGGATAATTACGCACGTATCGTAAAAATAGCCGCCCCAATACCCGTTTGGATTACTACTTCTCAGCCCCGCAATTTTGGTGCTGTATTGAACAAAAGATCTATGGAGCTTAAAAGGTTAACTGAGCAAGCTTACGGGAATTATAGTATAGATTTCTGGACAGGCCTGGCCAATGAAGATGGATCTATCAAACGTGAGTTTAATGCAGATAATATTCATGTAAATGACCAGGGCCACGAACTCCTGTTAAAAAAGTACTTCAGGCTCAAGTTACTGCAATGCCTTATAAGGTTCAGTAAGTACGGTGAGAGATTATTACACTTCTCTTTCCTTAGAAGAGCTCCTTAGCTAAACCCTTACGCTTTTCTTAATTCAATATAGTTACTGAACTGAGTTCCTTCTTCGTATACTGTTTGAAGAACGGTTTGGCCAACTGCTTTTAAAGTATTCCGGTCGATAATACTGTATATTATCTGCATGCGTATGATGGTAGTTACCGAAGAAGTCTACCCCACTGTAGTCATAATCGATAATATCGATAGTCGGTATCCGGGCATATTCGTTGATAAACGTGTGGTCATCGGTAAGGCCCGGTCCTCGTTCATTAATGAAGTAAGCGCCATAGCCTAAGTAATTGCCAATGGCCCACACGCGGTCTAAGATACTACTAGCATATTGCAGAGAGGTTTCTTCTTTATAAAATCTTGAATTTTTAGCGCCTACCATATCGAGCAATATACCAAAATAGGCAGAGTAGCCGGGCTCATGCAAATTTTTACCCCAGTACTGTGATCCGAGGCAATAATACTGCTTATCCTGCGGAAATTGGCTATGGTCCTCAAACTCAGGAATACCATAATCTTCTAAATCGAAAAAGATAATATCAACGCCGACATTAGGTTTGTTTGAAACAGTATTAAGCGTTCGGGCAATTTCCATTAATATACCTACGCCGCTTGCACCATCATTAGCACCATCAATTGGATCATTCTTACGGGTAGAGTCCTTGTCAGCTACGTGTCGGGTATCCCAATGGGCAGCTAGCAGTATCCGCTTGCCCGCATTAGGGAAGTAAGAACTAATAATATTGCGGCCCTGCAGCTTAGTTCCATTATAAGCAGTGGCCTCAAAGGCCTGTACTGTTACATCAGCTCCGTATTTTTTTAGTGTTTCTATTAAATAATCACCGCACTGACGATGAGGTTTTGTATTGGGCACCCTCGGCCCAAAGCTCACTTGTTTCTCTACGAAATAATAGGCCGAATCAGCACTGAAAGATGGCGCTTGTACGGTGACTACTGGTGGTGGAGGCTCGGGCTGAACAACGGACAGCTTGGAACGGTAGATGAAAGGGGTAGCAATTGCAGCAATCAGAAGTATGGCTCCTCAAGCCAAGCCAAAAAGATTTTTTCATGAATAGGTTGGAAAGTGCCAGTCTGGCAAAGGTAAACGCAAATTTGACTTCTGCAATTGTATCTGTTGAGCAGTTTGTGAGGTAGCCGATTTCTTTCTTCGGTCAGTTCCTATTCATTTAGCAAATCAGGACGACGGTGCCGGGTACGTTGCAAGGCTTGCTCAAACCGCCACTGCCCAATATTGGCTTCGTGCCCGGAAAGAGAGTACCTCAGGCACTTTTTAACCCTCGAACTCCGCCGGGCGGGTATACACGGGAGGCGCTAGCAGATTGTCCTGAAAGGAATCGGTTAAAGCCGAAGTTTCATCCGAAAGCACTCCCGGAACCAGTCTAATCAATGCATCAGCTATAATTGCGGCGGGTAGTTCGCCTCCTGAAAGCACATAATCCCCGACACTAATCTCCCGGGTAATAAAATGGTCACGTACCCGCTGATCAATTCCTTTATAATGCCCGCATAGAAGAATAATATTCTTTTTGAGTGAAAGGCTATTAGCAGTTTTCTGATTAAACGTTTCCCCGTCCGGCGTCAGGTAAATAATTTCATCATACACCCGCTCCTCCTGCAGTTTCCGCAGCGTACGAACAATCGGTTCAATCATCAGTACCATACCTGCACCGCCACCAAAAGCATAATCGTCAACCTGTCGGTGTTTATAGGTAGTATAATCACGCAAGTCATGCAGTACTACTTCAACCAGTTTCTTCTCCTGAGCACGTTTGAGTATAGACGCTGCAAAGAAGCTTTCCAGCAACTGTGGCAGACAGGTAATGATATCAATGCGCATCGCTAGAGGTTAAGATGATTGCAATAGACTCAGTTAACTTTTTCATCAGGGTCCACCTCCTCAGGGTTTCCTGTTGACTCATCCAGGTACACATCCAATAATCCATCAGGCAGGTTTACGGCCAGTTCTTTTGTAGTATGATTAGGGCTCTTCACAATATCATCCGCTATCGGAATCAATACTTCCTTGCCTTGGTAATGCATCACAAGCAGGTCCTGATGGGGCATTTCGTATACGTTTTCTATGGCACCTAAGCGTCCCTGCACTGCATCCACTACCTGATAGCCAATAATTTCGTGGTAGTAAAATTGCCCGTCTTCCAACTGGGGCAGTTTCACCAATGGCAGATAGACAGGGCAGCCAATCAGCGATTGAGCTATTTCCTGCGAATCAACGTCTTCAAGCTTTACTACGGCTTTATTTTCCTGCAACCGTATCTCATCCACGAAGTATGGAACCAGATTCCCTTTACCAGTATAAAAAAAGAGTCTATGGCTTGGTAAGCCGAAGAGTCATCTACATCCAGCGTTAAAACAAGTTCTCCGCGGACCCCATGGGTGCGAGTTATGTATCCAAACTCATAGCAGTCTTCAATCCGCATATTTCAGAAACTCCTTAATTTATCCCTCTGCCAGTTTTCTAATTGCCTCACTGTATATTATGTCCCCAGATGTGAATCAGGCAGAATTGATTTCTGGCCTTTCATCCAAAAAGTATATCTGGTTATCAGATTACACTGAATTTATCTTTTACTTTCCAACTCAGGCCTTAAATGGGGAACTGGAACATAATGAAAAAAAGAGGTAAGAAATGTTTCTTACCTCTTAAAAATCATTCAAAATAAGTTTAAACTCCTTCCTGAGGCGCATTCTCCTCTGCAGCTGGTGCTTGAGCAGGAGGCGTATTTTTTAGTCTGATTGCGTCAGCACGGGCTTGATTCTTCTTAACTTCGGCGTCCAGACGAGCTTTCGCTTCATCAGACTTCTGCTTAGCCAGCATGTCCACTTTGCCCGAGATCTTTGCTTCCTTCTGTTGCTTCCAGGCTTCGTATTTAGCATCTGCTTGCTCCTGAGTTAAGGCACCTTTGCGTATACCACCGTGCAGGTGCTTCCGGAACAGCACGCCTTTATAATTAAGCATAGCCCTTACTGTGTCGGTAGGCTGAGCGCCATTTAATACCCACTGCAGAGCTTTATCTTCATCCAGAATAATGGTAGCAGGGTTCGTGTTAGGATTGTAAGTACCGATTTTCTCGATAAAACGACCATCACGTGGTGATCTTGCATCGGCTACTACCACATCGTATAGAGCCAGTTTTTTACGACCCCGGCGGGTCAATCTGATTTTAACTGCCATTTGTATAATCCGTTAGTGACGGAACCCGTCCGTCCTGTTTTTTAGAGGCGCAAATATACCATTTAATATAGTAGGATCATCATAAAAACTTAATCTTCTGGTCATAAAAATTGCCTGCCCTTTTGAGAGCAGGCAATTTTTATGACCAGGCAATTTTTATAGCTATGTTTATAGTATATTATTTCGTCGATACTACGCCTTCCAGTACATCTTTGATATCTACCCGTCTGCCATCCCTATACGCTACAATCCAAGCATCTTTTACCCCCATTTCACGCAGGTATTTCTTGAAAGTATCGGCTTCCCAGTAATCGCCAAAGTAACCTAGTGAATACTTCTTTGTGCCATCAGAGTCTACATCCCCACTGAAGTTTTGATTATTTTCGAAATACTTAGTAAGGTCTTTGTTTTTAAAAGCCCCAATCTGTACTTTAAAAACAACGCCTCTTTCACTTACTTTACCATTGTTACGCGTAACGTTACTAGACTGTTCCTCGGATAGCTTCTGTTCGGCACTTTTCAGCTGAGCTTGCAGTTTTTCAACTTCTGAATTCCTGGCGTTCAGGTCGGTTTCCATTGTTACTACTTTACCGTTAAGCTGATTAAGTTCAGTCTTTAAACCATCCCTTTCTTCTACCAACGCTTTGTATTGCATAGGATCGAGATCCTTCAGCAATTTTTTCCATTCTTTTTCGGATGCTTTTTCTTCTTTGGATTTCTTGGTCTTCTGGGCGTAAGCACCAGTTACCGCACCAAAACCAATAAGTAATAAAATCAGGATGAGGGTCTTCTTCATGATAGCAAATGAATAATTAAGATAGCTTTGATAGATTGGTTAGTATTTGAGAAATCAGGCATCTACATCCAGTCCTTCCAATTATTTATACTTGGTTGTTTTGCCGGTTTTTTGCGCGACTATCCTAGGGATAAAGGTTTTTGTATACCGGATTTGCCCGAATTAGTAAGAATATACTGTTGCTATATAATCTTCCGGCTTTTCAATAACCTTCTGTAAATGTGGCAGTTTCGCAACTTATAATTCTCTGACCGTAAAAATAGAACTTAAGAAAAGATTAAGGCTAATCTTTTTAGAGGTAAACATACATTGTCGATTTCCCGGAAACACATTACCTTAAAAGGCAACTATAAAAAATTGTATCAGCAGAAACCAGTTGGGGTATTTAAGAAACAAAGGCTAGATTTTTTATCCACAAATTCGTAAAGGTTATCCACACGAAGTAAACGTGTGTTTCTAACTGCCTGTTTAATAGACAGATACGACTGTAGATCACTAGGTCTTATGTGGATAAGACAAGGGAGTAAATGAATTCCGGGACTAAAGTATAAACTTCTGTAACAAAAAACAATATTTGTAGGGTTGAAAATATTTTTTTGGTTATAGCAATTTTTTCCTAAAATTTAGCCACCCGATTATAAATCATTACATCGATCTGTTTATAGTTGCGGGTTACCCAAATAAGCATGAAGGCTATCATTCCCGTTGCCGGCATTGGTTCTATGCTCCGGCCTCATACACATACTCAACCTAAAGCTTTGGTGCCGGTAGCCGGTAAACCAATACTAGCGCATATAATTGACATGCTGACTGAGGTTGGGATTCATGACTTTGTGCTGGTGATTGGGTACCTAGGGGATAAAATTGTTAAGTATGTCCGGAATACCTATCCCGATCTGAGTATACAGTATGTGCTGCAGGAACCACGAGAGGGATTGGGCCATGCCATATGGCTCACGCGTTCACATCTGATGCAGGAGAAAGAAACATTGATTGTACTTGGGGATACGATTGTAAATGTGGATTTGCCTACTGTGCTCAACTCCCCTTACTCGGTATTAGGTGTTAAAAAAGTAAATAACCCGGGTGCTTTTGGGGTAGCTGAAGTTGACGCCTCAGGAGTTATTCACAAGCTGGTTGAGAAACCCAAAATCCCTAAGTCTAATCTTGCACTAGTTGGGATTTACAAGATTGTAGATGTGCCTCTGCTGTTATCGGCATTAGACTATATTATTGAGAATAAAGTGAAAACGCAGAATGAGTATCACCTCACCGACGCCCTGATGAGGATGATTGAACAAGGGGCCCGCATGATTACTCTTCAGGTAAATAACTGGTATGACTGCGGTAAAAAGGAGACTTTGCTAGAGGCCAATGCTATTCTGTTGAACAAAAGCGGTTTTAAGCATTCTGCTTATCCGCAGTTTCCCGGTACCATTATTATTCCTCCGGTAAGTATTGGTACAGATTGCAAAATCCAAGCTTCAATTATAGGACCCAATGTGGCTATTGGGGATAACACCAGTATCCAATATTCAATCATTCAGAATAGTATTATTGGCTCCTTCTCCGAATTGGAACACACATTGCTTAATCAATCAATTATCGGCAACGATACCTCTCTGAAAGGAATGAGTCAAAGTCTCAATATCGGCGACAACACTGAAATTAACTTTAGCCG
>JAUJNL010000056.1:32239-33827 GCA_030448185.1 Cytophagales bacterium
TTACCAGTCTCCTCCTGCGCCGCCACCGCCAAACGAACCACCACCAAATCCGCCGAAACCACCTCCTCCCCCGCCACCACCCCAGCCGCCGGAGCTTCCGCCACTACCAAATGTAATGAAAGGGGGAAAGAACATGCCTCCGCCTAATCCACCGCCACCCCGGCGGTTGTTGCGTCTGCCACGTAAAATAGCGGGAAGTATAAATATGAGGAACAGAATCAGAATAAAGAAAAATATGCCGCTGCCATTATCCTGTTCTCTGCCGCCACGCTGAGGACGTTTTTCCGCTTTGAACTCATCAGCCGGAAGCTGAGCTAAGTAGGTAGTGGCTTGGTCTAACCCTTGGTAATAATTACCGGCTCTGAAGTTGGGCTTGAAATAGTCATTGGCGATGCGATTGGCAACGACATCCGGAATAAAACCTTCTAAACCATAGCCAGTAGCAATAAAGTACTTGCGGTCATTAACAGCTATTGTTATAAGCAGACCATTATTCTTTCCTTTCTGTCCAATCCCCCACTTATTACCCAACTCAAAAGTGTACTCCGACGGATCGTATTCTCCGTAAGAATTGACGAGTACAATCGCAAACTGGGTAGAAGTAGTATCATTATACTGCAACAGTTTCCGTTCCAGTGCTTCCTCCTCACCAGGATTCAAAGCATTGGCAAAATCATTTACCAGACGGGGAGGACTAGGGGGAGCAGGAATATCCTGTGCCCGGCTCCCAATAATAAGGGCCGGCCAGATAAACAATAACGCAAAAAATATTTTTTTCATCCGAAAGTTGCTGCTAGGCAAGAACTGGCTTCCGCTCCTTTTCAAATGGCCGCTGGCCAGGGAGCTGTGTACCAGACAAAAACCAGCAAGAGTAGTGAGTTAAGCAAAAGAGATATCATCCGGTAATTCGTTGATATCATCTGATTGATAGGGAAAGTGTGATTTAAGTTGCTGACCGGCCATTCGGATGCCTGCACAAAGCCCTTCGGTTATTTGTCCGGCTTTAAAGTAGCCCCGCAACGTATCTTTGGTAGTTAGCCAGAAATTATCCGGAACTGCTGCGTCAATACCGGCATCTCCTAAAATAGCAAATTTATGATCATCCATTGCTACATAGAACAGTACACCATTCCGGAGTTTGGTTTTATCCAAACCCAGCTTGAAGAACACTTCCTTGGCCCGGTCCATTACGTCGGGCTGAGGGCAGTTTTTTTCAATATGTACTTTAACTTCTCCGGAGGTATCACGTTCTGCCTCGCGGATAGCACCGACAATCTGCTCCTTCTCCTGATCAGTAAAGGCTAGTTCTGCCATGATATAGCTTGTTGGCAATCAGCTGCTAACTGACCCCCGGGAGCTAGCAGCTGATTTGATTGCTTAAATTAAAACTGTACGGTGGGAGCCCGTTCAGCGCCAGGCTGCGCTTTAAAATATCCTTTGGTATCAAAGCCAAACATTCCCGCAAAAATATTAGCCGGAAACCGGCGGCGGATGGTATTGTAGTCCTGAACCGAACTATTAAAGTCTCGGCGGGCTACGGCAATGCGGTTTTCAGTGCCCTCCAACTGTACCTGAAGTCCCTGAAAGT
>JAUJNL010000057.1 GCA_030448185.1 Cytophagales bacterium
TATTATCCGCGATGTCACCGAGAAGAAAAAATCGGACCTGAAGCTGCAGGACAATGAACTCAAATTCAGGTTGATCAGCCAAGTATCCAATGACGCCCTCTGGGACTGGGATGTAGAGGCTGACCACATCGAATGGTCAGTCGGTTTCATCCGCCTCTACGGGTTTGATCCTCCGGAACCGGAGTATTCCATCCAGGTATGGGTAGACTCGCTGCATCCTGAAGACCGTGAACGGGTGGAAGAAAAAATTTTCCGGCACGTACACACGCCGGGTATTGAAGACTGGGAGGACGCGTACCGGATCTGCCGCCCTGACGGCACGCAGATCTACGTGGTTGACCGGGCACTTATTATCCGGGATAAAACGGGCCGGGGCATCCGGATGGTGGGCGGTATCCAGGATGTCACCCAGCTACGCACCCAGCAATTGCAGTTAGAAGAAGCCCTGCGGGATCAGCGCCGCCTCAACGAAGAACTGGCCTTGAAGGAAGCAGAACTGCTCCGCAATGAGGACCGGCTCCGGCGCAGTGAGGAGAAGTTTGCCAAAGCATTTGACCTAAGCCCCGATATTGTCCTATTGATCCTCCTGCCTGATTTTGCGATTGTTGACGTAAACAAGAAAGTAGAAGAATTGACCGGTTATACCCACGAGGAACTGATTGGGCAACGTTCGGCCTCTTTCGGAATCTGGTCGACAGAGGAAGACAAGATCAATTTCTTCAATCAGTTGAACCAAACCGGTAAGGTAGAAATGGAAGCCCGGCTGCGGCGTAAGGACAATCATTTTTTCTATGCGTCTATTTCTGCCCGGCGGATCAACATCGGTGAATCCGAGTATCTGCTCAATGTGATTCGTGACATCACCGAAAAAAAAGACGCGCAGGAGATCATTCAGCGCAGTGAGTATAACCTGAATGCCATTATTAACAATACCGATATGAATATCTGGTCCATTGACCAGGAGTATAATTTCATTATCATGAATGATCGGTTCCGCAAAGGGGTTCGCAAGGCCTTTAGCGTAGAAATCAACAACGGCGACTATGCGCTGAAAGAAAGTTTCCCAGCCTGAACCGTACTGGGAACCATTGTATGCCAAAGCGCTGGCGGCGGAAGAATGGCTGGAGCATTTTCTGGATAGCCTGAACCGCTTTTTTGAATACTTTCGCTTCACCCGATACAGGCTGCCGGAAAAATCACTGGGGTGGCCATATATGCCCGCGACATTACGGACCGGATCGAAAGAACTCACTATTAAGGAAAATGTCCATCGACAGGCGGTAGCCAATAAAAAAATGGGAGAGCTCAAACTAATGGCCTCGGTTTACGATGAACGCATTTTATTTTTAATTCGCTAATTCAATCCAGTATTTTGTGGCCCGCAATGACCGGCAGAATGCCCTCAATTACCTCTCCTATTTCTTCCAACTGATCCGGGGTATCGGCGCACCTCCATTCAGAATCGTATCCGTCTGGCGGAGGAGAACTCGAACTGCTCGGTATTATATCAGTCTGGAGCTAGCGTTTTGAAGACAAATTTGAAGTGCAATACCACCTGGCACCCGGCCTGGACCCTGACAAGTATCGACGTTCCTTCCCTGCTGATTCAGCCACCAACAGAAAATGCGATCCTGCACGGATTATATAACCGCGAAAGCCGGGAGTTTGCTGCAGATCCGGGTATTTACGCAAGGGCACAATCTGGTGGTAGAAGTGGAAGACAACTTGGTGTGGGTCGGGCCGCCGCCGGTCGCATCCGCAGACCTCCATGCAGGCGCATCAGTCAGTGGGCATTCACATTACGCAGGAGCGGCTGGCCATCATTAATCAGCATACCATATCAGTGGAAATGGTAGACCTCTACCAGACGAGCAAGCTGGCACCCTGATGAAGATAGTGGTCCGGCTGACGAATAATAACACAATTCCTGGTATATTCGTGAAGTATCATTAAAAGTCAATTATATTCCTACATTCTTTTACTATATCTTTATTATCTTACAGCCTACTTTAGTGTTAATTAGCCCGTTACAATCGTAAATTATTTTTTGAAACATTGTTTTACTGACGGGCTATCAACGTTATGTTTTATGATCATGCCATTATTGTGGATGACGAGGCTGCAAGCCGTGAAGAGTCCCTGAAAATCCTGCCGGAAGATTTTTGCAGTAATGTATTGGTATCAGCCCTGTGCCGCAATGTGGCCGGAAAAGATGGGGCTATTCATGCACCTGCTAATCCTGACGTGGTTTTCTCGACATTCAGATGCAGCGCAAAACGTTTTTGACCTGCTTAACCGCATGGAACGGTTCATTTGAAGTTATTTTTACCACTGCCTATTCGGAGCGCCATCAAGGCTTTAAATTTTCGGCTATTGATTACCTGTTGGCTTCATTGATATCGAAGAACTGAAACTGTCTGCAGAAAAAACTGACGGGTAATTCCTCCGAACGGCTGGATACATTGATCAGAAACCTCACACTGGATACTGGAAATTATAAACTGGCCTCCCGCGGCGGGGACTCATCTTTGTCCGCGTTAAGGAAATTTCTTGTTGTGAAGCCCAGCCATTACCCTTATTCATATGACAGATGGCAAGCAGTACGAAGTTTCGCGGTCTTTGAACATTAGAAGACCTGCTTACAGATCAGCAGTTTTCGGATTCCATAACAACTTACCTGATTAATCTGCGCGAAATCAAGCGGCATCCCCAGGAAGAAGATGGTGTTCAGGTAGTGTTGCACAACGATATTCAGTTGGAGGTTTCCAAAGCGTTGGCAAGAAGCCTTCCTCAACCGGATCTCCTCTGCACTTCCCTGATTGGCGCATGCGCTGTTAGCCTCCCGCCCATCCCTGCTTCTGATCCAATCACCATATTCTCTTCAAACCATGAACCAGTTTTTACTCACAACTGATTTCCGAAAACAGCATTGCGGAATCTTCCCTCCTGTTGGCGATGTCATTATGTGTTTGACACCCGGTTTACGATAGTCGATATCAGCCCGACTGTCCTGGAAGCCCTTGATTACCAACCATCTGGAACTAATCGGAAACTCCATTGAGATACTGGCTCCGGGAGTTAACCTGAAGCAGAATTGATAATGCCCTGCAAGGGGGGTTTTTCACGAACAGAACTCAAGCTGTCACCCGGCGGGGACAAAGTACTGGTGAGCGTATCCGTTTTATCTGGCCTGGCGACATCAACGGATATATTCTGCTCATGATTAAAAATCTCAATGAAGTAAAGCGGATCTACGAACGGCTGGAAGAAAAAATCGATTGAACTGGATTACTTTCTCGTACTGCCCACGACCTGCAGGGGCCGCTGGCTTCGATTATGGGCCTTACCTATATTGCCGGTCTGGAATCAACCGAGTCAGAAGAAACGGTATTTTCAAAATAGCCCAGCTTTCCGAACAACTGCCGATAACTCCTCCGCAATATTTACCTGATTGCCAATTCGGGACTTAATGATTTTGATTACCTGGGTTCCCTCAGCCTCGATAAAATTGAGGGAGTGCTGCGTAATATTATTCAAACCCACGGGGGCTGAATACGGGATCGAGTTCCAGTTTACGTCCGTAGACCTGAGCCTTTCCTACCTGAATGAGATTTACGTACTGGCTCTGTTGAAAAAGCCTCCTGATCACCATCCTGGAATTCCGGAAAAGAGTGGTGTTTCAACCCGTTGATTGCCTTCGATATTACCACCCTGAATCAGACCATCGGATTACGGTAACCACCACCGGTTTTGAAGTACTGCTCACATAGCCTCAAAATCAATGCTCCCCAATTTTCGTGCGTTGAGGGGGCTTAAAGACAATATCTTAGCCCCGGAGCGCGCCCGGCAAAAGGTAGTATATAAACTACATGGACACATGCGGATTATCACGGTAAGCGATTCGCCCAAGGCCGTAATCCTGCTACCCGCCAATACCTGAGATCTGACAGCAGTTGCCGAAGGCTAAATAATAAATGAAAAGCTTATAATAAGCTACTTGACTATTATCTGTTTTCGAGAAATACATTTCTCATTCAACATCTAACCTTAGCATTTTTACATTACTCCCTCAGGGGGAGTAGGGGTATTTTTTCGCAGGGCAAAATAAATGAACATACCAATGGTAAAAGCGATGATTAAAATGATTGCAAGCATAGATTAAAATACTGTTGAATTAGATAAGCGCTTGAAACCAGACTGCCAGATCCGTTGCGCTAAAACCCGCATACGGAAAATCAGTTTTGGTTTGCTGTCTTAGGAAGCATTTTTTCAATACTACTTACTGAGGCATCACATGGCAGTATCGAGCCATTAGATAAAAGACGGGATTAAAATTATCCGCACCGCTGCTTGCCTTGGCTTATTGCTTTGACAAAGGATTGTTTTGATTGATCTCCGTCTGCCAGACGGTGCTTGATAAAAAACAAAATTGCAACGCTTATTCAGGTGTACGGTACCATTGGTGGTTGGGCCGGTTATTACAATACCAATCATAAAAACCATTATCTACCTGGTCGGGCAGGATCTGGTAAAAATCTCCTTCTTCCAGGGGACTCTCGGCATTGCCCCACCGGCGGTGGTTGCTTCTTTCCAAACGGTACCGGTAACCGGTCACGTACCGTAAATAAGGGGTCACCTGTTGCGCATCTTCCAGTTTCTCTACTTGGTGGTCCAGCGCCAGAATCTGTTCAAATTTACTTTTTACTGCAGCGTCCATGAGGTAATTGGTTTAGCCAGACGGCTAAGTTAGGAACTATTGGGCAGAGCTTTGATTGATAAGAAAGGCTTTTTTGCGGTTCTGTTTCCGTGATATCCGGAAACTCGTCTTGCTTTAAACCTGAAGATTCGGGTAAAGCGGGGAATCTGGCTGGCAGCCCGGTGTTACGCAGAGCCCGGACAGGTAGCGCATACGACACCGGTGTATATATCCGCGGACAGAAACGGTTTTCATAATCCGGCTACGGCTCCCATGTATTTGGAACTCAGTGAACTGTACCTGAGAAATTGGAGCATGAACTGGAACACGTGCAGGAAGACCCCGAAAGGCGAGCCTGGCGTTACCGAGGGCCCGTTAGCCCGGATTGCTGCCGAAGTGCCAAACGATTAAAGAGCTAAGGAACTCAAATAAACGGACGAACGCTGGCTACTCATCATCTGCCGAAGAATTACGCAATGGGTATTCACAAACAACTGGGTAGCGGTTAAAAAGATGACATGAGGATGCGCAAAAAACAGGGCGATTTGTGTACCGGTAAGACTTATCGCATTGGCAGTCGTGTTACAACTTTCGGTGCTGGTCAGCATTCAGATTGCGTAACTTGTCATCAGGCGCGGGGTAGGAGGCAGAAAGTTTTCCTCGATTCGTTCCACATCGTCGTACCATACCATGCCGATCGGGTCCGTCATCAATGAAGAGAACCCGGTACTACCAACACCCGGCTTATGAATGGCTTTCCCGGTAGAAAGTGCCGTAGCAGCTGATCATTTCATTCAGCGTCCGGATGAGCGGCTACCACAAAAATAGCCCCTAACCGGTTTTGCTCCCGGCGACCCAATAAGGGGTGCAGAGTTCCTACCAGATTCTGGTGCTGGTTCCGGATTGGGATGGTCTTTTCCCAGAAGTGTATGCCCATAAACCAATTATTTACAGAGCGTTCATCCGCATTTAGCTTCGCCGAGAATAGTTACAATGCGGATGTGTATAGCCGGGCATTTGAAATGCCCTTTTTCTCAGTTCGCATTGCAAATGCGAACAACACGAACAAAGTTTAATGGTTGATCTGCAATTTGTCGTACACCCCCCAAGTGTATAGCATAAACCAATTATTTATATGAGGGGTGGTTATAAATCGGATTACCAATCCGAGCTCACTTACTGTCCGCATTGCACTCAGCGAAGCTAAATGCGGACAAACACAATGGTTGTTCGGCATTTGCAATGCCGAACCTAGGAAATGGCGGATTTGCAATCCGCTCAAAGGCCTTACATTTTGTAGACCTTTTTATTTATGACCACCCCTCAAGTAATATAGCTATTACGGTCGGTGCGCCATTGAGTAAACACGAATTGAAGAAATTTCACTCATGATGCTGGACCGGTTGGGGAAAAATAGCACGAGAATTAACCCGGCACTCCTCACCAGAAATGGTCAATTATAACCATTCTACCAGGGCAATGCCCAGGCCAATGGTAGTCTGGCGCCAGTTGTAATCCACCAGCGTTTCGCCGTACCCATGCGAAAACTGGGCATGTCCCCGAAGGTTCCCTGCTATCCGGCAAGTCCAGTCAAAGAGCAGTTGCCCCCGGTTTCTCGTGCCCCACCGTAAAGAATGACTGCCGGTAAGCGCAAACAGATTGCGTCTCGCGTGAAAAATCACGGTAGCATCCATTCGGCCTACGTGGTCGGCAATAGCCGGATTCTCATCCTCGGCATCGGGTAACCGGAACCAGGGCCGCAGGTATACGGTCCATTTACCCCTTTCAAGGCCGGCGTGGGCAATAACCCGGTTCCAGCTTCTCGATAAAGGCAAGGCTCTTCCATTGGATTGGTGGTTGAATCCAATGCCTAACATCCGGGTTCTAAGGCCCAGCAGCGGAAAATTAGTGGCAAAGTTGAGCAAGACTTCCGGTTCGTAATTGGTTTCCCGGAAGGGACGGGAAAAACGGATGTTGTAAAGCTGCCAGTGCGACCTTTGGGTATAGGCTATCCATAGGTCTCCATGCCCCTTCACGATACCTTGCAGAATCTTCGTCTTAAAACTGATCTGATATTTCGCCTCGTAATAGCCGTAATCCACGCGGAAAGGCAATGAATAGCGGGGATTTTCGCTGGTTGGCTGTTCGTTCGGACGATCCGACCACCGGCCCGCCGTAATATACACCGGCTTATAAGGGGTAATCAGAAAGGTCCCCTTCCGGTGAAGGGTATCGAGTTCCCAGCGTTCCGACAATTTATGCGCAGTATTTTGGGCATGAAAAATTGGGGCGGGCTGCGCTTTTGCTTCGGTGAGAAAAGAGATCAGCAGCAAAAGAATGACAGCACGTCTGAACAGGGTTTGTCGAATTGAGTTGTCCATCAGCGGTACCGGTTAATGGTATAGGCCAGTCCCACGGCAATGGTTTCGCTGAGCTGCACAGCTTGGTCCTGGTCGCGGTCGTAGAGCAGAATGCCCGTTAGGTTCACGTTGATGTACTTGGTTACTTTGCTGGTGATGGAGACGTCGAGCCGGTGGTCAATGGTATTGAGCGCCAGCGTCTCCAGGTTGGCGTACAAGAGGTAGCGGGCCTTTAGGTTAAGCGTCTCGGTGAGGTTGCGGTTGTAGTCAGCCAGCACTTGAAAAGCCAGCCACTCCTTACGGATCGTCTCTCCGATGGGTACACCGTAGTTCTCCGGTACGTTCAAATAGAGGTTGCGGTCCCGCACAAAGGTAAAGCGGGGGGCAAACGGGCTCAAGCGGACGTAAAAGTAATCCACTGGCTTGTACTCAAAACCGTAAGAAAACGTAAGAAAGGCCGGAGCCAGAAAGTCCGAGAGCTTCACGGCCCGTTCTACTCCCAGTGAATCCTCATACCGGTATCCGGGAGCAAATTGGGTGAGAAAGTTAGCCGAGACAAACATGTTCCAGTTATCCGATAGCTTATAGCCCAGCTTGGAATCCAGCAGGATCCGGTCATTGGTCTTGCGAAAGCCTTGCCCATTGGTGCGAATCAGGCCGTAAAGCAAATCGGCTTCGTTGACCCAATCTATTCTACCTTTGGTATAGGTCGCTTTGGCATTAAGTAATGATCCAAACGCTAAGGAATTAACTCCACCCGCTTTCCAGTTGCCGCTAAAAGCTGCCTGATTGAAATTAAGTCCCGCCGTAATCCTGGTCCGCCAGGTAGTGTCGGGGTCTTGGGCCAGAAGGGGTAGTGACAGGTATAGGAACAGGAAGTATAATGGTACTTTTGCGTTCATGTACGAATAAAATTTTAACTGGGATTAGGTCAAGTGTTTGCGCCTGTGCCGTCTAATGAAGCCAAAGACCCGCCAGGATCATTCTCCTCAAGAAGCAAATACAATCGTAACCCTGATGTGTTACCATTCTACCCGAGGAAAATAATCCGGACGCATTGCTGGACAGGTTACTCAATTGCCTGCTGGCTTTCTGGAAAAGTCCCACCCTACATCCTTCCCCAAAGGGAAGAGTTGGGGATGGGGGCTGCTTCGAGGAGGGCTGGAGCCCTTAAAATATGTTTTTCAATTCTTCCTTAAGGTCGTCAAATTTCTTGGCGGCTCCTTCTTTCAACTCTTCCAGGGTTTCAGCCGCGCCGTCCTTAATGTTTTCCAGCTTTTCGGCGGCATCTCCCCGAAAGTCGCTGAGCTGGCCGCCAAGGATTGCGGCAAAGTTAAATTCCTGGCCGTTGAGCAAACCGTCCAGCTGATCCGCAACGGAATCCGGCAATTTGGTTTTGATGGCACTCAGAGCAGTTTCAAAAGCAGTCTTTGCCTGGTCTTCGGAGATACCGGTTTTTTCTACGATAGATTGGATAGTGGCTTGCATAAGCAGATTGGTTTAGTAAATGGTGAATGGTTACAAATGGGAGCGGAATAGGCTGCGGACAATATTAGGGGCCGGTGCAGCCGGAGGCAAGCGTTAACGGGCTCTTTGGTGTTACACTTTATAAAATGTAACAAAATCAGTCGTACACTATAGGCCAACAGAAAGGGGCTGTGCAAAGAGAGCCTTGAATGAAGAAATAGTTAATTCTCCCGTCATTCCTTCAATCTCAATGTTTTTTCTGCTTATTTAGCGTGTTACTTCAAACATTTAGCTTTAATTTATGTTTTTACTCAATAAGTGATAGTATTTCACTAAATGCTTGGCCCGGTACTGACGGGCTACCCGCTTTACCCATCTATCAAGGTTAACGTAGTCTGCAAAGAGAGTTTCTTTCCGCTTCGTTCCCCTGATATTCTTAGCCCGCTTGCAGGCATCAGGCTTGCAAGCATCCGAAAGAATAGTTGCAAGCGGTCTTCCCTAACAGCTCTCCTACAAGGTCCAACATCTATTACGGTTCTATGAATCAACTGCCTAGCATGCCTTTTGCCGATTGGTTGGCTCTTTTGATGTTTCTGAGTGCTTTTGTAGGTATCCTGGTTAGTATTGCCCTTGCAGCATACAACCGTACGCACCGCCACGCTAACCGTTTGCTGAGCCTATCCCTATTAAGCTTTTCCCTGTATGCCATTGTAAGCGGGTTGCTGATTAATCACGCTATTTTACTGGTACCGCATGCTTTCCGCAGCACTTCTTCTTTGCAATACCTGGCGCCACCCTGCGCTTACCTCTACGTACGTTCCGTATTATACCGGGAAAATAAATTACGGCCCTACGACTGGCTGCATTTTATCCCCTTCGCCTTGCACACCCTTGAACTGATGCCCTTTCTATTACAGTCTTCCGCCTACAAGCTGCATTACCTGCAAGGGCTGCTGACCGGTATTCAAGGCGTAATCAAGCTGGAGGAAGGCATATTGCCTGCTTATTATCACCCGGTGCTAAAGTTCCTTTTGGGCAGCGGGTACGTAGGGCTGCAAGGCCGGCTAATCTGGCAGTTTAGTTTACGGGTTCACCGATCCGCTATGGAAAGTGAATCCATGCTGTTAGGGTGGCTGAAAACATTTACGCTGCTCAATGGGCTATTGTACCTGCCCGTTCTACTTTCTATGTTCTTGCCGGTAAACCCAGACTGGCTGGCCATTTTTGCCCTCTTTACACTGGGCGGCTACCTGCTGCTCTGCGCCACGCTGCTTTTTTTCAGGCCCCAAGTCCTGTATGGATTAGTGGCAGCTCCTTTTACTAAAGGTACGGATCGCGTAGAGCAACCGGTGATAGATAACGTAGTACCGGAGGGCATTCCCAGGGAAGAGGCAGCCAAAGCGTATTCGCTCAGTCCGGAGAAAAAACGGGAATACCAGCAGACCCTAGAGGCCTATATGGAACAAAGTCAGCCTTTTTTGCGGAAGAGTTACAGCATCAAAGACTTAGCCGCCGAAACTGCTATTCCCCAGCACCACGTGTCTGCGGTTATCAATCAGATGTACCAGTTGAATTTCAATGATTTTATTAACCGCTACCGGGTGGAATTTGTTAAGGAAAAACTCAAACAACCCGAATGGCGGCAACTCACGCTGGAAGGAATCGCCCTGGCCGCCGGGTTTACCAACCGCACTACTTTTTTTCGGGCCTTTACCAAGCTCACCGGTATCACGCCTTCGGAATTTATTGCCCAGTACACCCCCTGAACTGATGCTGGCTAATCCGCCTGCACCCTGTGATCCCGCTCAGAAAGTTGTTACAATTTATAAAGTGTAACACAAGAGGCTCCCCTGGTACTTGCCCGGAATCGAACTCCATCCGAATATTGTCCTCTCAACAAAACTACTTCACTCCTAACTCCTCGTTTCGTCATGAGTCTTTTATCAGAATTCAAAGAGTTTGCCATGCGGGGCAACGTGGTCGATCTGGCGGTTGGTGTAATTATCGGCGCCGCATTTGGCCGGATTGTGGATTCGGTGGTCAATGACCTGGTTATGCCCCTGGTGGGTAAAATTGTCGGTAATGTGGACTTTAGCAACTTGTACGTGCCGCTATCGGACCGGATTACGGACGGATTGGGCCTGGGGGATGCCAGGAAGCTGGGCCCGGTGTTTGCCTGGGGCAATTTCATAACGGTCCTGATTAATTTTATGATCCTGGCCTTCATTATTTTCCTGCTCGTGAGGGGCATGAACTCCTTGATGAGAAGGAAAATAGCCGCACCTTTTGTGCCTCCGGCTCCCACCAAGGAAGAAGTCCTGCTCACCGAAATCCGGGACTCCCTCAAACAACTGGCTAGCCCCTTAGCTGCAGTAGTTAGCGCCGGAACGGCGGCCAGCAATGGCATCGATGCGGCAACGGCTCCTAAAGGCAATACGCTCTGAAGAGAATGGTAAATGCTAAAGGGTAAATGCTCAATGGGTGTCGGGTAATAGGTATCGGGTATCGGAGTATTTGCGAGTTACTCTTTTACGAATGATTACTGACTAATACCTGTTACCCAATACCCATTGAGCATTTACCCTTTAGCATTTAGCATTTACTATTTCCCCGGTAGTTGTCCGTATATAAGGCCATGCTTACGCTGGACCAATTCAGTCAATTGTCTCCCGAGGCACAACTGACTTACCTCTGGGAAAACTGTCTTTACCTGGCTTGCCGGGAAGAGGAAGAATCCGGCGTCATGAAACTCTACCAGGTTGGCAGTTTCTTCGTGGAAATCCGCTTCCGGAATCTGAATGAGTTTGAGGTTATTCAGGCCTTCCAGAAGCCGGCCTTGCTCCTGCCTTACGTAGACCAGCTGGACCTGGCCGCACTGCTCAGGACTGATTAGACCGGGAAGCAGCGGACTTTAAACGTGCGACTACCCGCTTGGCGCGAGAGGGTAGTTAGGTACGAGGAATGAAGAACGAATCAAATTCAAAAACGCCAAACCATTTGCTTATTCCTAAAAAGACTTTCTGTATGAAAAAGCTATTTATCCTGTTCGGAGCGGTCATGCTCCTGAATGGTTGTTCCTCCGCTAAACTTCCGCTGGCCGACGCCATGAATCTAATAAATGGCAAATGGGCCCTGCAATCCCTGGCTGGACAAAGCAATCTGGGTTCGCTGTTCGCCAACAAAATGCCCGCCCTCCAGTTTGACACCGAGTCCATGCGGGTCAGTGGCAACAATGGTTGTAACAGCCTCAGTGGCCCGCTTCGGATAGAGGCCGGCAACAAGATCAGTTTTGGTCAGCTGGCAGGTACCAAAATGGCTTGTCCGGGCCAGGGAGAAAGTGTGTTCATGGATGCCTTAAACAAGGTGACCAATTTCAAAGTTGACGATGGGGTGATGAAATTGTTAGCCGGCGGACAGGAACTGATGAGCCTGGTAAAAGATACGCAACAGCCATAAGAAGCTGTTTAACCCCTCACCCTAAACGAAGTTCGCCTTTTTGGGCAAATCCCTTCCACAAATCCTTCCCGCAGGCTGGCGCGAAAACTCCTGTTTTCGTCCTCTTCAGAGAGGGACTTTTAGATCCGGGTATGCTTACTCCCCTTCTCAGCCGGAGAATTCTGAAAGAACGGCGAAGCCCTCACGGCACGTAATCAGCGAAGCTAACTGGGCTGGGAGATGAGCTCTTTTTTATTCAAATACCGACCACTCAATTTGTAAAAATGAAATACAATCTATTTGTTTTAATTGCCACGCTCTTTTGCTTGGCCGCCTGTAAAAACAACTCCAGCCAAAACCAGGAATCGGCCCGGGAAGCCCAGACGGGTACCGAAGCCCAAACCAGTTCGGACTCGCAAACTCAAACGGATGCTTCCCAGCCTGCAGCATCGGACGCTTGTTACCGTTCTCTTTCGGGCAAAGACAGCGTTTTGTTGCACATCGAAAGGACGGGGAATACCATCAAAGGAGACTTGATCTATACCTTCTTTGAGAAGGACAACAATACCGGCACTCTCGAAGGCGAAATGAGCGGAGATACGCTATTCGCCGACTACACGTTCCGTTCCGAAGGGCAGCAGTCGGTACGGGAAGTGGCTTTTCTACAAAAAGGGGATGAACTGGTGGAAGGATTTGGCCCAGTGAAGGAAACGGGTAATAAAATGGTGTTTGAGAACCGGGGAGCCTTACAATTTACCAATAAGCTCACGTACCGGAAAGTGGACTGTAACCCCGATGCACACGGCTGCGCGGCTGCGGTAGGCTATTACTGGTCTTCGCTGAAGAATAGCTGCGTCCGGCCCCTGGAAACCGGTGTCCGGCTGAATGCCGGGGCGGAAGCCAGTTCAAAGGCCAAACCCGCCTTTGTGTTGTTTTCGGAGGATAAAAAGCAGGCGGAGCTTTTTCTGCCCGGCGCCAAAGCCGCCCTACTACTGCAACAAAAGGGCGAAGAAGGCAAGAAACACTGGGAAAATGGCGACTGGAAGCTGTACGCCTGGAAAGGATACGTATTGAAACAAAACGATAAATTGGCGTACGCCGGTCAGTAATCACTATGAAACACTGTATTTTGGTTCTGCTTCTGCTGCTGACTGTAGGCCAACTCCAGGCGCAGGATGATTGGGGCAAAAAAAGGTTTTATCTCAACACCACCTTCGGTTTCCATGCGCCGGAACTCTCTGCGTTAAATACCGTGCTGGAAGAAAATAGCTATCTCAAATTCAACCGCCTGTACTTCTCACGGGGAGCCGGTTTTTATACCATTTTTCCCAAGCTCCGGCTGGCATCTATTTTCTCCTTTTCTACCTTCAGTGGGACCCGTCAAAAGGATAACCAGAGTAACTGGCTGCGAGGAACCAGCGTCGGAACTTCCCTGGGCATAGCGGTGCTAAATAACCGGAAACTGCAATTGATTCCTTACGGCGGAATCGTCTACTCCTGGTTCGGGCTGCGGATAGCCCGCAGCGTTCCGGCCGGCAACACTCCATTTGCCGGGTACCTTGCCGGACCGTCCAACCAGCACCACGTAGCGGCCAATCAGTTTATGGCCAATTTTGGCTTGCACCTGGCCAAAACCCAATTGGGAAACAGTGCGGTCGGTCAGAAAATACTTCTGGGTTTGAGAGCCGGCTATTATTTGCCCTTAGGCGCCACTACCTGGAAGACGAGTAACGTAACCCTGCCGGAAGGCCCGGACAGCAATGGAGGCGGCATCTACCTGCAGCTTGTTCTCGGTTTTTTACAATGACCTAACCCCAATTAAGCAATGAAAATCCGCCACCAAATTCTCATTATTATCCTGCTTACGGCACTTACTGCCGCCGGCTACGGACAACCGTTAAAACCTGGCTTCAACAAGCAGGAATACATGGAAATGATGTATATCTCAGCCAGGACGGGTGGTGATAGCGCCTATGAGGCTCAATTCCCAGCACCCCAGGACTACCGCATGATTTATCAGTCACCGGTGATGGGGCTGGAGAACTTATGGGATTTATGGGTAAGCCCCGGTGGGAAAGCCGTTATCAGCCTGCGGGGAACTGTCCAAAAACCGGACAGCTGGCTGCAGAATTTCTACGCCGCAATGGTGCCGGCCCGCGGAGAAATTAAGCTATCCAACAAAGAAACGTTTACGTATCAGCTTACCGAAGACCCCCGGGCAGCCGTGCATATTGGCTGGCTGGTGGGCATGGCGTTCCTGGCGAAAGATATCGTGCCTAAAATAGACTCTTTGTATAAAAGCGGAACGAAAGATTTTCTGATTGTGGGCCACAGCCAGGGGGGCGGCATTGCCTATCTGCTAACGGCGTATGTATACAGTCTGCAAAAACAAAATAAGCTGCCCGCTGACCTGCGTTTTAAGACCTATTGCAGCGCCGGACCCAAACCAGGTAATCTGTACTTTGCCTATGCCTACGAAGCCCTGACCCAAAATGGCTGGGCCTATAACATTATCAACGCTGCGGATTGGGTGCCGGAAGTACCCGTCACGATTCAGACCCTGGATGATTTTAACAAGACCAATCCGTTTGCGCTTGCCCCGGGCATTATCAAAAAGCAAAAGTTTCCCCAGAACCTGATGCTGCGGCACGTGTACAACAAACTCAATAAACCGGCCCGGGAAGCGCAGAAAAATTACGAAAAATACCTGGGCAGCATGACCTCAAAAATGGTTTTTAAGCAAATCAAAGATCTCAAGGTACCGAAGTACTACCATAGTAATCACTACGTACGCACCGGGACTAGTATCATCCTCAAGCCCGATGAAGCCTATTATAAAGAATTCCCGGAAGACAGTACCCAAATCTTTCGGCACCATCTGCATAAGCCCTACCTGTATTTAGCCCAAAAACTAGGCAATGCCTTTTACGAGCCGCAAGAAGGCAAGGCCGGGCAATAATTGGCGCAGCCAAAGTACATTGAGCATGTATACATTGAGTATGTACTCATTTAGCAATGTGAGCATAAGTTCGATTCGGATGAAGCCTGGAAAGTATTATGGAGCTGGATGGATACTGTTGCTGCTGTTGGCAGCTAGCTGCCCAGGCCGAAACCGTAAATCAAGCGGATCAACCACTCGTTTGGATACGCCTCGCGTAACCGCTCCCGCAACAAGCGTTAAGGATACTTCCAGCGAGAAAGTCTATTTCAAGGCTACCGGCAACGAACCCTTCTGGCGTATTGAAATATCGGACGAAAGTTTACGGTTTACCTCATTGACCACGGGCTTTGAGACGTTCAATGCCCCGCACACCGAGCCAGCCCAGGCTGCAGACGCCAATGTAAAAAGGTATCGTTCAGCAACGGAAAAGGGGCAGATGCAGGTGCAGATCAAGCAGGAAAAGTGCACCGATTCCATGTCGGGCATGGACCAGGAATACACCGTAACGGTAGAACTTAAACGCGGCGTAGACAAAGATTTTACGGTGTTTAAAGGTTGCGGAAGCTACGTGACCGATTACCGCTTACACGACATCTGGGTATTGGAGGAGTTAGCCGGTAAAAGGGTAAGTAAGGCCCAATTCGAAAAGGAATTGCCCTTTATGGAAATCAAGGCCCAAGAAGCCTCCTTTACTGGGTTTGCGGGCTGTAACCGGATGAACGGCAAACTGTTTTCCGAAAGAGACCGGCTGCGCTTCACCCAGGTCAGCACCACCCGGAAGTTGTGTCCACCGCAAAACCAGGAAGCCCAATTTCTGGCCGCCCTGCAATCTTCCACCAAATTCAAGATTGAAAATAACCGTCTTTATCTTTTTAATGCCCAGGGGACAAAACTGGTCTTTAGAAAGACGGATTAATTTGCTTGCAGTTATTCTTGTCTCTACCGAGAAGCAGTTACTAGCCATTGATTCTCAATCCGTGAAAATATGCCCTTTGTCGAAGAACAAACGGGCGTTGATGCCCATAAATGGATTAACGGTCGCAAACGAAGTATTGCCGTAGATAGACTGTGGGTTTCCCGTAAAAGTGGCTCTCCCGCAAGTTGATACTGCTGGCGAATTCAAGTTATCCAATTCTTATTCCTACGTAAGGAGTTGAATACTTCCGATACTAGTTCACTCACTTATGTATTGCTCTAAAGTCTTTTGATGAAAGATTATCAATTGATCGATAAGCAATGCTGGAGCTAAAACTTTCACGCCTGGCCCTAGTCTGGCTAGTTCATAAATGAGTTCTTTATTGATTAATATTAGCAAGCGGACACGGAACTCATTAATCGTATCTACCAGAATATCTTTTTCCTCAAAGGGAAAGAAGGGTAAAGCTTTGAAGTACCGGCCTTGCTCGGCCGTGAAGGAAAGAATCACTTCTTGAGGTTGCTCCTCCAAATACACAGCTACGCCTAAAGAATAACGGAAGTACTGGGCTGCATCAAAATGCGGTACGGATTGATTTTCATTTCCCAGCCGCAGGCTATCAGGTAGTATCCGGTCCAGCCCGAATACTCTAATTTCTCCATATTGCATTTGCCAGCCGATTACGTACCACCGGTTGCGATGCTCTTTTACCAGATAAGGAACAATGGTGTGTTCTTTAGTTGCCTCCGTATCAAATCGTTGGTGACGAAAGTGTACTTCCTGCCTATTGTGGATCGCAGGTAAAAACAGGCCGATTAGTTCTCCCCCCTTGAAATACGGTACCCGCTCCAGTTCCAGCCATTGCCCCTCTTCGGATGGTTTGAGGAAACGAAACTGTACGGCCCTCTCCAGTTTGTCTACTACGCCCCGTAAATCCTTGAAGGGAGCCAGGTGCCCTAGCTGACTTAACGTTGTAACGGCGGCTTCCAGGGCTGCCAGGTCTTTGTGCGAAAGCGACACGGCTACGTTCAGATCAAAGGGTTGAGAGTAGTAGTAGCCTTTCTGCTTCCGGTCGTACGCAATTGGGGCACTATACTCCTCACGCAAGTATTGTAGATCCTCTTTTAAGGTCCGCTCCGAGCATTCGCACAGGTGCATAAGCTCCTGCTTGGAGACCGCTTTACCAGTCCAGCGGTTGAGCCTTTCATTGATTTGCTGCAGGCGCAGTTGCTGACTTTTCCGGGAATGCATCTTAGAAAGGGGAATGAGGATAATGAAAATATTTTTTATTCCGTGCAATTACTTCGCACGATAAATAACCATCTTTACCAAAGGTAACCAGAGAGGAGCCATTTAGGAACAAATTTCTGCTCCATTGCTAATACTACTTTAACACTTTAGATCATACGTATAACCTTTGGTTGTCTGGTTGTTCCGCATTTGCAATGCGGAACCCTTTAAAGCAGCATTTAAAATGCTGAACTCCGCCATCCGCATTACAAATGCGGATGAACATCTGCAATTTGTCATACACCTATCTAAAGTGTTAAAGTAGTACTAACTAGTAAAACACGAATCTTCTTATGCAATTTCTACTCCGGATGCAATGCCTGGAAAAAACAGTGAGTGGCAATCCTTTACTGCCTTTCAACTATCCTTACCGCCTTTCAGGCTGGTTGTACGGGTTGCTCCGGGAGGCTGACAGCCAATACGCAACTTTCCTGCACGAAAAAGGGTACCGCCTTGCCGCTGACGACAGCAAAAGAGGGAAGACTTTTAAGTTGTTTACTTTCTCGGACCTGCGTCCTGAGAAGTATGCAATCAGTCCGCAACGGGGTGGCATTGAACTGCTCTCCCCGCAGGTGGACTGGACAGTTTGTTTTTACGTGGAAAAAGCCGCCGAAACGTTTATTACGGGTTTGTTCAACCAGCAGCTTTGCCGGATTGCCGGCCGCGGACAGGAACTCCACTTCCGGATAGAGCAGGTAGAAGTCCTGCCGGTTACTCTTATTGCAGATACGATTCACGTGAGGACTCTTTCGCCGCTGGTGATAGCTCATAAGCAGCCTGACGGCAATGACCACTATTTATCTCCTGATGAGTCTCCATACGGCGACTTGCTGATTGGTAATCTGATTGACAAATACCGGAGTGTGCATCCAGAGGCTATTCCTGCTGATAAAAGCCAATTTTCCTATCGTTTACTTCCATACAAAAAACCTCCCCGTTCCCGGCTCTTAACCATTAAAGAGGGCTCCCGCCAGCAGACGCAGGTAAGGGGCTACTACGATTTTGCCTTTGAGCTTTCCGGTCCTAAGGAATACCTAAAAGTAGGTTTATATGGGGGGCTGGGACGATACAATGCCGAAGGGTGTGGTTGTGTTGAGGTAGTGGGGTGAGGGAAGGACTGAAGACTTGGTTAAGCGTCTTTTTTGTCCGGGGAGAGCGAAGCATTCTCTTGCTTCTCTTCCTTCATCTGCCGTTGCTTCTGTAAGCCACGAAAGAACTCCTCGCGGGAAATAGGCCTGGACCCTTTGTTAAGTTCCTTCCAAACCTCGTCCGGATTACGGCCTTCAAAGGGATTGTGAAAGTCAGGAGGAAGGGTATTTTTTTTTGAATGAGCCATAATTGCTGCAAGAATCTGTCTATAGCAAATATACAAGATAGCAACTAGAAACAGGCTCTAACTATAGGATTAGACTACTTACAATATTTACAAAATTCTTCTATGATCTCTTTCTTACTGGCAATTCTGGCATCTAAAAAGGTAATAACGCCTTCTACATTCGAAAAGGCAATTTTTATAGGAAGCGATCTCTCAGTAAAACCAATAACGGCCAGAATGGGATATTTCTCTTCCCTCAACACTTCAAACTGGGAGTTATCATCCTCAAAGACTTCTTTCAACGCAGCAAAAGACTTAACTCCATTGGACCGGAGAGTTGCTGCGTTCAGTAAACTAAAGTTATATTCGAAGTTGATGTTTGCCATATTTAAGACTATAGATTGAATTAATTGCCTGATAAAAAACTCCCGACAGTAGTTGCTGCCGGGAGAGGATCCAAATTGGTACAATTAGTAATTGCTAAAAAAGCTTGCGCTACTTTCAATTCCTTTATCAAGATCCAGAGGCAAATATAAAAGAAACAAAAAGCTTTCGCTATGATTTATTATTTTTAAGTTTGTCCAATGCTCAAAGAACTGTCAAACTTTACTCAATCTCTTGACGCTGATTTAAAAGAGATTGGCGCTGAGCCCCGCGAGGGGCTGCATATTGTGCTGTCATTAGAAGAATTACCAGATGGTGAATTTGGATTGTGGAATGATTTGAAAAGATAGCAGAAGACTTGCACCAGCCTTGGACGAACTATAAAAAACCATTTTAAAGCATGGATACAATTGAATTTAGAAGAACGGGAAACTTCTGGATTGACAATGGAATAGTAGCTCTACACCGAATCCTCATGCTCATTCAGGAGGACTGGGCTGTTAGTGATACCCGAGTTGATTCCCTGCTGACTGAAGATAGCCTGACTGTTACAGTTATATCTCCCGCAGGTGATGCAACCTGCGTTACAGTACTTAACCGGGCGAAAGATAAAGCAGTTGAAAACTATCTGGTCGAAACCAAAAGTGTAGGCTGGTTTTACTCAGCCAATCAGTTCAGCGTGTATCGTAAAACAGATTTTAAAATGGCACTCAAGCCATTTTTTATGGGCAAAACCCCATCAACAGAAGGTGCATTGTGTGTACCACACGACAAGAAAAAGCTTGTAGAGATCCTTACCAAACATAAGTTGTCTTTTGAAGACAAAAAGGACATAATCACATTAAAAGGACGCAAACTCCTTAACGATGAGAAGAAAGAATTAGCCATTCCGAACACGAAACCTAGTGATACCGGAGCTAAAGGTAGATTTATGACTGAAGATCAGTTTATCGCTTTTCTTGAATTCTACTATCAGAATTCCCCATATATTGTTGATGGCAATAAGGTTAAATTGGAAGGGAAGGGCTTTTTAAACACAAAGCCTAGGTATGAGATTGGTCAGCAGTTTGAGCAAACATTTACTCAGGAGGGCAGGAAAAGGTGCTTCTTCAGTGGTGAGCTGTTTAAGATATGCAATGGAGTGACTGGTATGGATTATCCTTTTCTTACTGGTAATTCCGGAGAACTCAATTTCGCCTCCAATCTCTCAGAAAAGCCGCAAATTTCAGCAAAATATGCCTTCATAGCACTCTTCTCTTTCTATAACCTGCATTATTTGCTGAACGGAGATTACAAAAACTATTTTGTTCTCTTTGATTCAAATTTGGAGGAGTTGAATTACTTCTACTCAGCCATTCAAACCGATGCCACACAACTTTCAAATGCAACTTGGTGCAACTTCAAAAATGAGTTAAGTGGAGCAGAGTATGAAGCCGAAAGTGTACTGGCGTTTACCTTGTCAATCTACCATCAGACGAAAGATGAATTACGGTACAATGAATTATATACCAAATCCATTTACACATTCTTAAATGACGGAAATATTTTCCGCGATGTGAAGCAATACACATCACTTGTTATGCTTTTTAAACTCTTCTCAGCATATAACAAAAATGACCTGCTCGATACATTTACCAGTTTTGTCAGGTTCTTCACCCGACGGTATGAAAAAGCGGGAAAAACAGAATATGATACAATATGGCGTAACCGTCTCAGTGCTGATATACTTGCTTTTAGATCAATCTATCAAACGGTCGAAGATTATTTAAGCGAGGTTAAGATGCCTGAGGAAAACGGCATTCCTCATTTAAGTAAACTCATCCAAATATATCACCAAAACATCTCAACTAACATGAAAACCGAAATGGTCGAACGATGTAAGCAAATTGGTAATTCTATTGGTCGATACTGTAGAGAAACTGAAGACAAAGGCATTCTGTTCTCCATTCGCAATGCCCGCAACCGGATTGACTTCCTGAAAATATTAAGTGAAAGCCAGTTCCGCACTGAAATTCCGTACAGCGAGGACTTCTTCAAAGAACTTCCCGACAGTCCACAATGGGAAGAATATAAATCGCTGGTCAGCATTTTTGCCATGAACAGTTTCTTGTATAAGAAAGATAAAATCTCCCAATCACAAACCCAAGCTTCTTAACCTTTCTGTCCTTATATGGAAACTAATCCACAAATCACTAAAGTTAGCTGCATTAACATCGCATATATTTTCAAAACTTCACTGGGTAGCATTAATGGTAGCTGGACGGAAGGTAACGTTAGCACGGTGAAAAAAATCACCCTGCCAGACGGACGGTTATTACCTTATGTATCAGGACAAAACATCAAGTATCAAATTCGGAAGGGCTGGGTCGAGTTGGGTTTAAAAGAACAGCTTTCAGAGATTAAACAGTCAGAAGTGGCTTCTGGTGTCAACTTTACTGCCGGTGATCCCGCTCAGTATCTTGATGATGATCTGCTGGGTTATATGATTGCCTCAACGGGTGAGAATCGCAGGCGCACCGCACCTGTACGTACGTCAGCGGCCATCGGAATTTTTCCCTATCGTGGCGACCGAGACCTGGGCACAAAGTCGAAAGAACAGACAGGAGGCGATGTATCTGCTGGGGGAAATATCTTTGAGACGGAAGTGTATTACAACTACTTCAAGGTCAATATAATGATTGAAGTAGATCGGATTGGGAAATTTATGCCATCTGAACTGGCATCAACAAAAAAAGGGGATGCCAAAAATCTTGAAGTCGCGCCCGAGTTGCGTAAAGCTCGCCTTACAAACCTGTTTAAAGCTATCTCTCAACTATGGGGTGGTGGCAAGCAATCACGATTGCTAACTGATATGTCCCCAAAGTTTCTGGCCATTACGTTCCAAACCTCGAAGTCGCCAATTTTCTTAGAGTGCCTGAGCGTTTCGGAAAGTGAAGAACTGGACATTCGTACTATCAACGAAGTTTTGTCCGATAATCAATCAATTATAAGCCAAAAGTTTTTAGGTATTCGATCTGGCGTATTCAAGAATATCGCGGTGCCTGAATCAGGAGCAACAACCAACTCGGGTCTGGAGGGAGTAGTTTCTATCCAAACTGCTTTTGATAATGCGATGGAAGCACTTAAAACACTTAATTTTTAATGGCTTCTTTTATAAAAATAAAATGTGTGGGTAGCCTGAATTCGTTCCGGCTACCTGATTTCCATACTTATCACAAAACATTGCCTCTCCCCCCCAAACCAACGGTGGCCGGTATGCTGGGTAGTGCAGCTGGTCTGTCGCCTGAAGAGGTGAACGACAGGCTTTTGAAAGGAAATAGGCAATTTGCCGTTGGTGTAGTAGGCCGGAGTTTTGGAAGGACTAACGACCTATGGCAGATCAGGAAGTATGAGAACAAGACAATTGCAGCATACAAAAAAGGAGATGTTGATAAGCCATACAAAACGTCTGTTATTGTCCGGGAGTTACTGTATGGCTCGGTTATCAGCCTCTATCTATCTTTTACCGATGAGTCTGAAAGGGCATTCTTCTTTGAGAAACTCAATCACCCTGAGTGGGCAGTTAGCCTGGGACGCGAAGACGAACTAGTCAGAATTACAGCTTTAGAGCAGATAGAGTGCGATACAGTCCCTCAAGCTTTTTTTAGTAATACCATTCTGCCGGCTAGACGCTTTGAACTTGATGCCAGAAGTATCAGACAAAGTGCTGGAATCAATCTGTTGGCTAAAGCACCTACCGTTGTTAATCTTCCAGCTGAGTTTACGTACTCAAATGGCACCCGGGAAGCTACTCGGTTTGAATCGTATGTGTTTGTTGATGAATTTCCAGTGAGACCTCACAATGATGCAGTTAATTATTATGACGCAACTGAAGACGTATACTTTCAATTGATTTAATGATGTTCGACGAAATTCTGGCAAAATCAAACCCGAAGCAGTCGCTTATTCATCACACGGCGGATTGCTTGCGCTGGTTCGGCCAAGCATTGCTTTGGAAGCAACAGCTAATCGATAAAATTTGTGAGCGATACCAGTTGAACAAAGATCAATTAGTCAGGCATTTATTTCTGATGGTTGCATTTCACGATATTGGCAAGACGAACAAGGATTTTCAGGCTAAAATCAGAAACTTACCCTTCCAACGGGAATCGCATCCACTGGCTGGTATTCCGTTCATTTATCACTATCTGAAGGCAGAACCTTTGGTCATTAATCGAATAAGCTATTATCCCGAAGCCTTAGCCATCCTGTCGCACCACAGTAAACTCAAAAGTGACTTGTACAATAATTACAATGAGTTTGCTTCATCTGTGCAGTATGTTGAGACAACTTATTTTGATGAGTTCTTTACTTTTATTTTTATTCACCAACAGGCTCTGTTATTAGAAATACCAGATTGGAAGTCGATTAAATATGATACCGCTGTATTTTCATATGGTTCCGCGTTGGACATTGTCAAGCGAAACTTATTAATGACCGTCAGCCGCCTGTCAGCAAATCCGTTTGAAGCCAATTTAATACGGGACGTTTTCATACTGGCTAAGTCCATATTGCATTACTCAGACTGGTTGGCTTCGTCTTTTACTAAAACATACAACTACGCTAGTTCGGAAAGTTTATTAACAATGACTGAGGCCATGCGTGCACAGGTAGCCCAAAAAGGCAAGCAATTTGTTGATTGGCAACCATTTCAACTTAAAACAGCACAGGCAACCGGCAACGTATTCGTGCAAATTCCGACAGGGCAGGGCAAAACTGAAGCATCCCTGTTATGGGCTGTAAATCAGAATCGTTGCCAGAAAATTATTTATCTGCTACCCACTATGGTTACAACAACCAAAATGTGGATGCGGGTCAAAGATTTCTTCGGTGATACGCAGACCGGCCTTTCACATAGCACGGCTAAGTATGTCATCAATGAGCAAAATGAACATGACGAATCACAGAGCCTTCGGGAGTATGATTTGTTTGATAAAACATTTTTCCGTCCGGTAACGGTTGCCACGATTGATCAATTAATTTATAGCTTTTTCAACTGGGGGTATTGGGTACTGACGGGAGCAGCTTCCTACAATGCCAAAATAATCATTGATGAAATTCATGTTTATGATGGATACACATTTGGGCTACTTTTGAAGACGATGGAATGTATCGCGCCTTACAATACACAATTTGCCATTATGAGCGCTTCATTGCCAGATATTTTAAAAGAAGAAATCGAAAAAGTGTTACCTGCTACTTCCTATACAATTATTAAGGATAAGCAATTTGACGATAAACAACGGCACCTACTAACAATCAAAAATGGTTTAGTTAGCGATTACGTAAGCCAAATTATAACTGAATACAAAAATGGCAGAAAAGTCCTGATTGTATGCAATACAATTAAAGAGGCTCGCGCTGTTTTTGATCTATTAGCTGAAATTCCCGGAGATGATCAAATGCTCTATCACTCGCAGTTCATTCTGTTAGATAAACAACAGAAAGAGGAACAGCTAGATGCCATCAGGAACCGAACTCATGGTTACGTAGCGGTCTGTACACAGATTGTAGAAGTAAGCCTTGACATTGATTTCGACGTACTGTTTACAGAGAATGCTCCAATAGATGCACTTATTCAACGGTTAGGCAGGGTTAATCGTAAGGGCGAGATTATTTCACGGACAGGAGAAGAATTTGCTAAAGTCTACATTTGTCAGGAAAGTCTGATAAGCCGCAAGTTTATCTATGCTCCAGTCATTTTGGATAAAACCAAAGAATATCTTTCGGATCATATCACTAAAAAAGCAGGTAATATACGAGAAAGCGATTTCAAGGAAATTGTTGATAAAGTTTACACACGAGAAAACTTACCTAGCGATTATTTTCTAAAAATCAGGCAGGCTAAACAATTAATAGAGGACTTATGGAATAAGACCGTAAAAAACGTCTACACTCTCTCGATTGAGGAAGCCGTCTTGAATAAGATCAGTTCACGGGAGAATAATTACATTACGGTAGAAGCAGTATTGAACATCCATAATCAGAAATACAATTTTGAAGATTGTTTTAAAAATCATCAATATGATTTGATTAGAAAATACACAATCAAAGTTCCGTTATACCTGGCTAAATCAAAGGAGCATTATGTTAAGAAAATTGCTGATACGGAATTGTATTTACTTGATATTAAATACGACAGTATCAGAGGGTTAACACCGGGAGAACTAGACAACTTAAATTTCCCATAAAATAGTTGACAAGTTTTCTAATCCAACCCTAAACTTTGAGGAGTATTTATACTTAAGCCATTACAAGAAAGTTTATGACTATTGCACCGGCCTTGATCAGAATCGTTTTGATGTTGTTGATAATATGATTCTCTAACAGGATAGTCAGCAGAACTGTTGTCTACACTTCCACCACTTGCAGTGTGAGGTCCAGTTGCCGGAGCAGCCGGTCGAGTTCCTGAACCAGTTGCTTCCGTAGGTGCTTGTACTGACGGGCCATCAGAGACTCTTCTCCCTCGGAGACGGACCATTGTTTGATCTGCTCATTGGTGCCGGCAATCAAGGTTAGTTGGTGATTAATGGCTTCCAGCAGGGGATTAGAGTTGATAGGAGTCTTCATATTACGAGAACTTGATTTCTAAAAAGCCTTTTTTGTAAAAGGTGTTATTATCCTGCCATTTCGTTTTCTGGTAGAGGTAATTCAACCGGGATAGGCTGATCCGGAACCAGAAAGCCATTGTCATCGAACACTAACTGCATCTGCCAAAGATACGCATCTATGCACATTACGGCCACCCTTATTAATCTCTTTCACTTCTGCAAACGGGAAATGTGGTTGCATGCTCACGGCATCCGGATGGAGCATACTTCAGACGCAGTGTCTGAGGGTAAGTTAATTCACGAGACGGTCTATCCACAACGATCCGAACGGTTTCGGGAAATCGAACTGGACGGATGTAAGATTGACTTTTATGATCCCAAAGAGAAAGTGGTCCATGAAATCAAGAAGTCGGACAAAGCGGAAGCCGCGCATCTGGCTCAGGTGAAGTACTACCTCTGGCTGCTGGAACAGAACGGGGTGGAGGGGCCAACGGCGATACTGGAATATCCAAAACTCCGTCGTACCCAACGGGTGGTGCTTACTGAAGAAGACCGTCAGCTTATTCCCCAGTGGCGGGAAGCTATTGAACAGCTGCTTGCCAGTGATACTTGCCCATCTCGTTTACCAATCTCCCAATGCCGGTCCTGTTCCTACTTTGACTTCTGCTGGTCGGAGGAACAAGCGTAAGGCCAATCACTTCAAGTAAATGTATGAAGAAAAGCTACTACCTGTTTAATCCCGGTCGCCTGAGCCGGAAAGACAACACCCTCAAATTTACGCCCTTCACTGAACAGGGCCAGGAAGGAGAACCACGGTATCTGCCGGTAGAGTCCGTGGAAAGCCTGTTTGTGTTTGGCAGCCTGGACGCTAATAGCGCCCTGTATAATTTCCTGGGCAAGGCAGGCATTGCCGTTCACTTCTTTGATTACTATGAACACTATACCGGTTCGTTTTTTCCCAAGGAATACCTCCTGGCCGGTAAAGTACAGATTGCTCAGACGCAGCATTACCTGGAGGCGAAAAAAAGAATCGTGCTGGCCCGTAGATTCGTGGAAGGGTCGGCTTTTAATTTGCTCAAAAACCTGCGGTATTACCACAACCGGGACAAGGAGCTACATACGCTGATTACCAGTATTGAAGCCTTAGTAGATACGGTTCCCGCCAGCAAGCAAGTGGCCGAACTCATGGGTGTGGAGGGTAATATCCGGCAGTGTTACTATCAAGCCTTTGAACAGATTCTCCCCGACTTTCCCATGAATGGCCGTAGTAAACAACCACCCATGAACGAGGTGAATGCCTTGATGTCTTTTGGCAACATGCTCTGTTACTCGGTTTGTCTGGGACAACTCTACCATACCCAGCTGAATCCGACTATTTCTTTTCTGCACGAGCCCGGAGCCCGAAGGTATTCACTGGCCCTGGACTTGGCCGAAATATTCAAACCCCTGCTGGTGGACCGGACTATTTTTCGGGTGCTCAATAAAAAGGAAATTCAGGCGAAAGACTTCGAAGCAGATCTTAACCGTTGCGTACTGAAAGAAAGTGGTCGCCGAAAGTTTGTGGAAGCTTTTGATGAACGGTTAAAAGAGACCATTAAGCACCGGTCACTCAACCGGAACGTGAGCTATAAGCATTTGGTCAAGCTCGAATGCTACAAGCTCAGCAAGCATCTGCTGGGAATGGATGAATACAAACCTTTCAAAGCCTGGTGGTAACCTTAACTTCGGTAGCCAATGTACGTGATCTTACTTTATGATGTAAACCAGAAGCGGGTAGGCAAGATGCTCAAGCTATGCCGCCAGTACCTGACTTGGATTCAAAACTCGGTGTTTGAAGGCGAAATAACTGAAGTTAAACTCAAAGAACTCTGCACCAAAGCCCGTAAAGTAATGAATGAAGAGGAGGATAGTCTGATTCTATTCAAAAGCCGGGATTCAAAATGGCTGGACAAGCAAATTGTGGGGTTGGAACGAGGAAGTACGGATCATTTTTTGTAGCGCTTTGCTGGTGACTTTTTCTGGCAGCAGTCGTCGAAGGGATTGTGGAAGTGGTAGAAGAAAGCTACTTGGGGAGCTAAAGCCAATATTTATTTTGCAACTCCTTGATAATGAGAAGTCGTCGAAACCCAGCCTTTTTCGTATTATTAATCACCGACGACAAAACGGTTGAAAATTTAAATTAAAAGTGCCTTTTTTAGTTAAATTAGGCCTCTTTCCTGCCGTTTTTTAACGGCCTGTAATCGTACCTGATGGAATTGAAATAAAGCGCCAACAATGTTGTGCCGCTGTACGACTTTACCTGTAATCGTACCTGATGGAATTGAAATTCAGCAGACCCAGTTCTTTACGGCCTCCAACCTCT
>JAUJNL010000058.1 GCA_030448185.1 Cytophagales bacterium
ATCAGTTGTTTGTCGGAAGCCCCCGGATTAATAATTCCCTTATAAATATCATTGGTAAAAACCGCCGAAACGACATTCAGCGTGGTATTGGCCGTGGCAGAAGTAGAGAAATACATGCCCGTAAGCATCAGGCCCATCAGTCCAGCAGGCAGTACTCTCTGGCAAACCAGTAAGTAGGCATTTTCGGTGTCTAGTCCGACCAGCCCCGGGTTAATAATTTTGTAAAACATGGGTGGCATCATCCAGATCACCGGACTGATCAGGTACAAAGATGCAAACAGAATGGCTACTTTCCGGGCACTGGCCGGGCTGTCTACGCTGGTGTACCGCTGCACAAAGGTCCAGTTGCCGCCAATGTAAAAGATGTGGTAGAGGGCAAAGGCCACAATAAAACTGAGGTTATACTCGCCATTGAGCAGGTTAAAGAAACCTTCCGGCGCTTTTTGGGTGAAGTTCTCCCAGCCTCCGGCGGCGTTTAAAGCCAGCGGCAGGATAATCAGCACGGCAGCGGTGAGGATGACGAACTGGAGAATATCGGTTACCATTACCGCCCAAAGACCACCCACGGCGGTATAGGCAATCATAAACAGACCCAGCACAATGGTACAGGGCACCAGCGGGAAGCCCAGCGACACACTAACTAGCTTGGCTACCGGGTACAGCACCGACCCTTTGATAAACAACGAAACCAACAGGAAAATGTAGATGTACAGTTTCTGTACCATAGTGCCCAGGCGTTCTTTTACAAACTCCGCAGCAGTAAGTGCCCCGGTTGCCTTCCAGCGGGGAGCCAGGAAAAAGGCCGTAACAATACCACCGAGACACATAGTCCACTGAATCGTAATGGCCACCCAGCCGTATTTGTAGGCAATGGAACCCCAGGCCACGAAGGTACCCGCGGAGAAAAAGCTCATAAACAGCGATAAGCCGCCAATAAACCACGGTACGGCCTCCCCCCCGGCAAAGAAGGATTTCAGGTTCCGGCCCGTCCGGGCAAAGAGCAGCCCGATGCACAACACAAAGGCCGAGAAGACAAAAATGACGATGGTATCTATGGTGGAATTCATTCGTAATAGGATTAATACATTAGGTTACTTCCGGTGTGAAATGACTTCCGTCCAGGGGATGACCCCGGTTCGGGAGGCCCACGTTTCGTATTGATTTGCGAACTTTTTCACTTTATCGGGATGCCGGTTACTCAGGTCATTCAGTTCGGTAGGGTCATTGGCAAGGTCATACAGCGACCATCGATTCTCCGGATAGCGGGAAACCAGTTTCCATTTGCCTTGCCGTACGGCCCGGTTGCCTTCGTGTTCCCAGTACAGATTCCGGTTTAAAGGCTTCTGTTGCCCTTTGAAAAGCGTTGCCAAACTTTCTCCGGCCAGCGGAAGCACGTCGTTTCCCTGGTACGTTGAAGGGTACCGGGCTCCGGTTAGTTCAAGCAGCGTGGGCACCAGGTCAATGATGTGGCCCGGTTGCCGGGAAAGCTGCTTTAGCGCAATTTTGTTAGGATAATGGGCAATCAGCGGCGTAATAATGCCCCCTTCGTAGGTAAGCCCTTTGTACAGGCGAAACGGCGTATTGCTGACATTGGCCCAGGAAGCACCATAAGATGCCCAGCTTTTAGCAGAGCCAATGGGACCGTCAGCTCCTTTTACCGGATACGCATGGGCGCTTTCGCCGCCATTATCCGACAGGAAAAGAATCAGGGTATTGTTTAATTGATTGGTCTTTTTCAACTGCTCAACTATCTTCCCAATGCCACGGTCCATGGACTCAACTTGCGCCGCGTATATGGCCATTTTTAAGTCAAAGGTGTCTTTTTCAGCTTCAGCCAGGCTTTCCCAGTTTTTTACCAACTCCTCAGCCGGAGAAAGAGGCACCGAGGGTGCAAGGATTCCCAAGGCTTTCATCCGGGCAAAACGCTGCTGACGAATCGCTTCAAATCCGGCTTTGTATTTTCCGCGATAACGGCGTATATCTTCGGCTTTTGCTTGCAGGGGAAAGTGCGGCGCTACGTAGGCCACGTAGAGAAAATACGGACTGGAACTGTTTTTCTGCTTTTCGATAAACTGGGCGGCGTACGCACTAAAGGCATCCGTTGAATAAAAGGTATTGGAATCAGGCGTCACCTGCCGGTCATTCTCCCAGACTTGCCGATTGACCAGAAAAGGATAGAAGTAGGCCCCGCCCCCCTGCGGAAGGCCATAAAAATGGGTAAACCCACGGCGTTGGGGCCAGTGTTCCGGCCTTTCGCCGACGTGCCATTTACCCGTCATAGCGGTGGTGTATCCCGCTTCTCTGAGTACCTCCGCAATCGTAACGCATTGCTTATTCAGATACCCCTGATAGGCCGGAACGCCCCGATTTTCAGTCATGTCACCTACCCCCGCCTGGTGCTGATACAAGCCAGTCAGCAGGGAAGCCCGGGTTGGGCAGCAGCGGCCTGCATTGTAGAACTGCGTCATGAGTAGTCCATTCGCCGCCAGTTGGTCCAGGTTAGGCGTACTGATTTCGGAACCCATGCACCCCAGATCGGAGTAGCCCATGTCATCCGCCAGAATCACGATAATATTCGGGCGAACCGGCACGGTAAAAGCATTTTCTGAAGGAAGCATACGGAAGCTTCCCATCAGCAGCACAAGTGCGGTCAAGAGGAGCATTACTTGTCCGTATTTATCAGGTTGTTGCTTGTTCATCAGGTTAATACATTTAAAAAAATAGATTTAAACCGAAAGCATTGGCTACCTTGAAATAGGCCTATTCATACGTTACCGCTACTACCTGCAGGCCAAAGGCGGGAAGTGTTACCTGCCAGTTGCCATTCGTAGCTATGTCACTTAATTTAGTACCCTGCTCATTGAACAGACTGACCGACTGGATTTTTGCCCCTTTTCCTGCCCCTATTTTTTCCGGTCGTAACTGCACCGTAGCCTCCTTTGCATCGTCGTCATTATTGATCAGCAGAATAAACACCTGTTTCTTGCCGGCGGCTTGTGCGCCGAAGTAATCGACTTGCGGATCACTAATCGTTAACAGGCCCGTAGGCAAAGATAAATTGACTTCCTGCCCGAACACTTTGCCGGGAGCAAATCCGTAGCATTGGTGCGGACCGACTTTAGGCGTAATGAAGCCCCGCGGAAAGGTAATTTTCCCATTTGAACGTAAGCCGGCTTCAGAAAGAAGGTAATCCGTAATCCAGCCTACCTGCCACCAGGCATGATGCGGATAGGGACCCGCTCCACCATTCATAGCCCGCCAGTAGTAAGAGGCCACACTGGTAGACTTATCCACAAAGGCATCTCTTCCCCAGGCTGCCGCCCGGGCCATATCCAGGAATAAGGAATCCCGGGTCATGCCAAACAAACGTACAAACATGCCGGCATGGCTGGCCAGCAGAATCGGGCCGTTGATAGCCGCCGAACCTACGCTGCCCCCGTGCTCGAAGCTGAGCCCGACCTGACTGATTTCCCAGTCTTCCCGGGGGGTTCCATTCACGGTTTTCTTCTCTTGGGTCGGAATGGGATGGGTATACACCGAAGCGGTATAGATTCGGGCCGTAGTTAGCGCGGCTTCCTGGTAACGCTTATCACCCGTCACGTCATGTAAATCGAGCAGGGCCTGTACGCTTTGCCCGGTGGCAAAATCAGGTACAAACCGCAGGTCACCGCACACCCCGAGGAAGTGGGCCCGGTTCACCGAATGTTCAATAAACCAATCCGCTCCTTTCCGGGCAGCCGCCAGGTATTTTGGGTCGCCCAGAATACGGTGGGCTACCAAAAGGCCGTAAAAAGTAGGTCGTAAATCCTGCAATTCCGTAAAGCGGGGCTTTTCGGTTTCCCGGTCGTAAGCTACCTCCCAATGCCCGTCGGAGTGTTGCCAGGATAGCAGACGTTCGGCCCCCAGGCGTAATCGTTCTTTTAATTCGGTATCATTGGGTTCAAATAAGAGGATGTTCCCGATGTCCAGCATGGTATAATAGGTGAGGCCGATGGGTTCTACGTAAGGCCCCCATTCTTCGGTAAATTTGTGACTTTTAGACAGGTAGTATTGTCCTACGGCGGCCCCCTGAAAAAATCCCGGCTCCTGTTGCTGCTGAACCAACTTGAAATTGCGGGCATAGGGTAAACGGGTATTTGCCAGTATTGAATCTCCGGTGAGTTTGGTCAGCATCCACATAGCGCCGTAATCGGAGTTTTTCATGGCATCCTTATCGGAGCCGACCACACCGCCCAGGTAGGCCTGCGCCCCGATTTCCTGCCCCTTGAACTGCTCAATGCGCCACAGGGAAGTGGTATCACTGATCACGTATTGGTGCATGGACTCAATGCGGTTGGTAAGCGACTGTTGAGTCTTTTTCAGGGGCAAGAAGTCGCGGAAACGGTAGACGTCATAAATGGCGTGCTTGTACACGGTATACCAATCGGCAGCCTGCAGAGAATACCGAAAGGAAAAGGTGCGAACCTCCCCGGTCTTCAGGTAAGAATCTTTTTCGCCCAGTACCGGGTGGTAGGCGGTAGGTGTGAGCTGGGCCCGGCGATTCATCAGGGATAAACCCAGCGGCCACTCCGAATGCGTATTCCGGTCTTTCTCCCAGGGATTCCGGCTGGTGCCCGGTTCCGGAATTACCGCCAGGGTCAGGCCATTTTTGTGGCTGAGCAGCGGGGACAGCGTACTGGCCGTACGGTCTCGTACAATGATGGGTTTACGCGGAATTCCCTGTCCGTAGGCGTAGCTTAACACCAAATCATTCTGCAAGGCTTTTCCCTGTAAATGCCCGGGAATAATGCCCCAAGCCAGGTCTGCTTCCGATAAGGTAGCCAGGGTAGGCGTTGCCAATGAGAAATAGCCGGCTTGCCGGGCAGTTATCTCCAACTTGACCAGAATATCATTGGGGTGAAGGGCATCCAGTTGCCAGGTGGCCTGTACCCGTGCCTCCGGAGTTTCCTGCGTAAATACGATTTGCTGCCCTGATTGCTGGGCCTTGTCGGGGAAAAACTGCAGGGCTTTCCCCGCCGTGTTCATGGGTACGGGTTTCAGGTTGTTTTTCCAGGTGCTGGTAATGTATTTATAGATGGGCTCGGGAAAGCTCCGGGCATGTTCGTCCACTTCATTGGGCAAAGGCAGCGAATCGGGTTTAGCCGCTGAATACAGAACGGTGTATTCGCCGGATGGCGTATTAAGCGGAGTGGTTCTACCCTGTTTTACTACTTCCAGCTGGTTAATCTGATAACCCTTGCCCGTTTGCTGCCACTCCACCCTCAGGTTCTTATTAGTTAAGGTAGGTTTTCGCTGGGCCAGGGCTTCTATACTTCCGCAAAGCAGCGGCAGACCAGTTAGCAGAAAAATAATATTCTTTCGGTAATGCAATCTCATCAGTCAGTTTTAGTAAAAAACTTATTTGACTTATTTCGATTTATATTTCAAGCACTTATTTAAAGCATTCAACCACCTCTGACTTCTCCTTATCCAACTAGGCAATTAGAAGCTTCTCCCCTATTTTCCCTTTGGCAACGCTCCTTCCTTGCAAAGAAGGGTTGGGACGGCCGAACAGATACCTTATGATATTTAAAACAAGTTTATTAATTTTTAACTGAGCTTTCTTATCAAATCCCAGGTAGCCGTAGGATGCGGTTAGCCTCTTGCCGCCCTTGGGAACCGTATAGTTGGCCATAAATAACCCGGTATTGGGTCCGGTTTCAGTTACCGTAACCTTTAGCGGGGCTTGTCCATCCAGAGATACTTCTACCCAACCGGTTTCTGCTTTGTTCCAATCCTGGTTCAGGGCCGCTTTTAGTTCAAGCATTACGGAAGTACCCGGTTTTGCTTTGGCAAGGGTTTTGCCGGAAGCGTCGAGTATCCGTACCTGGTGAGAACCAGTGGTCGAGAAAGCAACCGTTGCCAGCCAGCCCCGGTTGGAGATAGCCCAGCCTTCGGTACCGTACAATCCCGGACTATCTCCTAAAGCCGCCGAATCCGGGCGGAACGGAAAGGCGTGATTGGTCGGGGAACCATCCATAGCCCCGCGGGTATAATGCAGTTCGCCGGTTCCGTGGATGTAGGCAAAAGGCCAGCCTTTTTCCACGCCTTCCCAGTAGCCCTGCAAAGCCGTCCGGACGGTACTTTTATTACTCAGGTGGGCTCCGGCCGGGTTCAGGCCAAACACGTAATTGACCTGCGACCATCCGATTTCCTGGAGTTTAGCATCGTTTAATACCCCGGCTACGGCGAAAGCAGCACCGCCCAAGCCACAAACAGTACCTACTTCCTTGCTTTTAAGATGCGCCCATTCCGTCTCACTGTGGGTGCGGTACTGCCACAGGTTATCAGTACGCTTCACCATATACTCCCGCCAGGCGGCTAGCTTTTCCTTGGTTCCTTTCGGACAACCCTCGGGGGCAATCATCAGGAAGAGGGCCAGTGCCTGGGGGGTGATATGTTCGGCATTGCGCATGGCCCAGGTATGCCATTCATTGTCGAAATTCCAGTTTTTAATAATGTCTTCAGCGCAGGCCTGGGCGTATTTCAGGAACTTATCCGGTTGGCCGTGTTTTTCGGCCTGATACATCATCAGGTTCCGCAGCAAGCCCTGTCCGAAGGCACTTCCCTGTTCATTGAATTCCTTATAGCCTTCATCAATCCACTTGAAGCTTTTCACCCAGTGGCGGACTTCCTTATGCCGGTCGTACTTTTCCCAGTTGTCGAGGCAGGTTTGGCGGTATTGCTGATAGGTTGCGGCTGGCAGATAGGGCTTCAAAAAAGGCTGGTAAAAAGCACAGGTAGCCGCTAGCTGGTCCAGCATATTCTGGTAATCAAAGCTTTGCAGTTCCTGTCCTTCGTAGCCGAACATCCGGAATTGATTGTAGCTTTTCAGGGTTTCATACCCACCACCGGCCAGTCCACGGTAATTATGATGGTTATAGGCAAACTGGGCATGCCACAGTAACAACTTAATCAGGTCGGGCATTTTACGCCACTGGGCATGGTCCTTTTCGTTAAACTCACCATAGTCGCTGTCCGGCTCGTTGTCCGGCGGCGGAATCACCGGATACATGCGGTCTTGGCCGTACAAGCGCAGTTCTTTCGTCCAGCGGTCAAACAGGGCCGGATTAGAGGCGTAGAGCAATCCTTCGAAAGTAGCTTCCAGCGTTTGTCCGCCGCCGTCACGGGAAGGGCCGCCGGTCACATTGGCCGGGCTTACGCTGGGCCGGTAACCACCCCGTACATCAATGAAGAATTGGTAGGCCAGCCGGGAAGAAAGCTTTTCCATGAGGTGGTCCGCAATCCAGAAGGGTACTGACCGGCCCCGTCCGGGTACTTCGACTATGTATTCAGTCCCGGGTGTGGTAGGGTTAAAGGCCGTAAAGTCGCCTATATAATTATGAATAGTACCGGTAAACAGGGCTTTCCCCGCAGAGCCGCTTTCCGTTGGGACGTAGGCATAAATGGAAAACGCCGTTCCGTCCGGGGCACCGGGGCAGGTAAACCGCTTGGCTTCCCCCAGGTTATACCCCGCCTGGTTTACGAAAGGCTTGCCTTTCTGGCTGACCGTAACGTTTGGTTGGGCAAGCAACTGGTGTTTTATTCCCAATAGGAGCAGGAAAAGCACTAAGTTTTTCATGGGTTTGTAAGTACTAATTTTTGTATGGTGTCTTTACCTTCTAACTTTAAGTCTTATCGCGCACCTGATAAGAATGGCCCGGAGTGAGGTAGAAACTGAATGAATGCGTTTTATTTGAATACTCTGTTTTAACCGGTTGTTGGCTGGTAAGATCCAGGATTACTATTTTTTCAGGTTCCCAGGTTGTGTTTTCGTTGCTGATTTGAGAAACCGTTTGTCCATCCGGGTAATAATAATGATACGTTGATGGCTTCTGACTTACCGGATAGATAGTTGCTTTCAAGGATGTATGGTTGGAGTCCTGACTTACCAAAACCCCTTTGCCGCCCACAAAGACGGGTATTTTATTATCAGGCAGTGAAAAGCCGGGCAACGTCACCGGGCCTTGATACATTTTGCCCGTTTCGTAATCCATCCATTTGCCCTCCGGTAGGTACACATCCCTTTGCTGGACCGTAGCGTAATCACTTCCGTAGGCTGGAGTCGCCAGCAGGGAAGGTCCCAGTAGCCAGCTATATTGTTTTCGGGTTTTCCCTGCCAGGTTATAGGTATTGGTATCATGGGGAAATGCAACCGGTAGCGGCGTCATGGTATATGGATATCCCGTCAGGAAGCTTTCCACAGCAGCACTGTAGATGTATGGGGCCAGTTGGTGATGCCAGTCTACCGCTTTTTTCACGGCCTTTTCATAAGCCGGATTCTCCAGGTGCCAGGGGCCCAGCCCAACTGACATAGCCGGGCAAACGGCCGCCATGAGGGCATTTCTTACAAAATACCGCTTCTGATCTTCGGTGAGAGGTAAGGTCAGGTATTTCCCGGCTACTATATCCGGATAGGTATTCGGGGCTCAGCTGGCCGCGTACTTCAATACATTAATCAGGGGCCGGTCCTGGTCAAGGCCGTATTTCGTATCTTCCAGCCGGATAATGTCGCCGGGGACGGAGTAAGCCGAATTTCGTACCATTACGTAATATCCTTCCTGCATCAGCATTTCGTTCACCGGGTTTAATTTGGCATCATCATTAAGTTTTATGCCATCTTTGAGCATAGTATCCTCTTTGAAGCCTTTCACTCCCCATTTTTTCACTCCTGACTTGTACCATGACAAGGCCTGCGGATTACGACCATCCAGCAGGTGCACATTTCCCTGCGGAAAATTGACCAGAAATGTTTCGGGTTTACGGGTTTGATCAGATACGAAATACTGATTCTGTATCCCTTCCCGGGTGTAATCCCCGTCGTGCTGCGGAGTATAGTATCCCCCGTCGGCAGCCGGAGCTTTAAAATTGATGCGGAGGCCCAGGAAAAGCAGGATGTTCCGGTCGGCGAAAAACTGTTTGAAACCAATTACGTCCGGGTACCGGGGATTGGGTAAGCCGTCCTTTCTTCCGGGCTCCGTTGCATCATCCCAGATCCCAAAACTGCTCGTAGCTCCTTCGGTGGGATTTTTCCGTTCGCCTTTCCAGAAGCCGGAACCCACCACGGCCCACTTTAACGGGTATCCTTTTTCCAGATACGTACTGATGTCTTTCTGAACGGAGGTTTGATACGTATTCCAGCCCAGCGAACCAAAGGCTTCGTAGCCGATATCGAAAAATTCGAACTTAGGCTTATAGTCCGCATACCCTTCCTTCTTTTTTACCAGGGCGTAGTTTTTATAAATCTCCGGCATGGAGCCGAAGAAGTAGTACAAAGTCGCCTCTTTTACTTTGGCCGCCCCCAGCTTGTTTTCGGCTTTGGTAATGGCTACTCTTTTATGGCCTTTTTCAAACAATACCTGGGCCATTCCCTGGGCCGGAAAAACGGTAAAGTTGGACACAAACCGGTGTTCATTATTGGTATCTAAAAACTGGTTGTTTTCATAGCCATATACGTTCGTGTTTTGGCCGAAACCTCCGTGGTCACCTAGTCCGTAGGCCGGAGCAAGGGGGGCGGTACGGGCATCAATTACAAATCCGGCAGCAGAAACTTTACTGCTGGTTAGTCTGCCTGCCGGAACTTCCGGTGTGATGCGCATCTGAACATACTGATCGGAAAAACGGATTAGTACCCCAGCCCTGGTTCCCCGGCGGGTAGTGGCAACTCCCTGCAGCAGACTGTCACCGAGTACCAAAACCTGCGTTACATCGGCATCTGCCAAGACTGTATCACCAAGCGCTGAAAAACGTAATCCAGACTGAGAATGGGCCTCTGCGATAGCTTTTCCATCGGGTAGTTTAAAACCGTACCGGAAGCCTTTTTTCTGCAAAGTGAATGTATATCCCATTTTTTTTACCTTAATTAAGGAATCGTCGACCCGGCTATCCATCCGGACGGGCCGGCTAAGAGCCAGAAGAGGGAACAATACGAGCAGCCAGTAGATACGCAGCATAGTTGGAATATAAACAGCCTGTGCAGGCATGAACCATAACGTGGTAAAAGAGCCCCTATCTTATTGCCAATCCGGATTCTGCTTCAGTAAAGGATTGGCATTTACTTCGTCTTGGGGAATGGGGAAATATTTATGTTTAGGTTGCGGCGTACGCACCGGGTACACATTGTTAACCGCTTTGGGAATAACGGTCAGAAATTTGCCCGTGCGGGTAAGGTCATACCAGCGGTCTGCTTCTGCAAACAGTTCCCATGACCGCTCCTGAAGCACGGCATCTATAAATCCCTCTTTGCTTAAGCCCGGCGTTAACTCGTCTAGCCCGGCCCGTTTACGAACCGTATTGATATACCCATAGGCCAAACCGGTAGCCCCGTTTAAACGCGCTTCTGCTTCTGCGGCAATCAGGTACACAGCGGCCAGGCGCAGGATAGGCAGATTAATGGCATAAGCTCCGCCATTAGAATTAGGGTCCTGGTATTTTTTAACCAACACGCCTCTGGTGGTTACCGGAGTAATACTTCTTTGAGGCACCACCTCGCCTCTGGTATTGATATAATTGGTATCTAATAATAGCCGCCGTTTATCCGCAGGGTCGAATGAATCGAAAAAGCTCTGGTAAGCAAAGGCAGAACCAAATGAGCTTTTCCCATAGGCAGGCCCCTGGCTGTTAGGCGGTCCATACAGAGTAGGAATCTGGGAAAGACGTCCGGGCGTTGCACTTTCGCTTTCGAAGGCAAAAATATTTTCCTGCCGGGCAGCATCTTCTAAAGCGACATTATACACATCCAGTACGTTGGGCATCAAGGCATATTTATTAGAATTCAGTACTTGCCGGGCCATCTGCAAAGCCTTTGCCCAGTCTTCGTTATATAGCGCTGCCTTGGCATATAAAGCCATTGCTGCTTCCTTAGACGGACGTCCTTTCACTGTGGTAAACGGATTGTACGAGGGTAATTTTTCAATGGCAGCATCCAGGTCACTATAGATTTGTGTGTATACCTCGGCTTTGGGGCTTACGCCAACGTAGGCTTCATTTTGAGTAACACTGGGTATAGTTTTTACCACCACATCACCAAAATTTTTGGTTGCCATCCAGTGGTAAAACGCCCTCAGGAAATAGGCTTCCCCAACAATTTCATTTTTTCTTGCTTCGTTCATCACAATAGCCGGCACTTTTTCAATTACCCAGTTGGCCTTTTCAATACCATCATAACACGACTCCCATACCTGGATCGGAGATTCAAAATACCGGTTAAAACTCACCTGGGCCGAATAGGCGGGGTCATAGGTGAACAAGGTGAAGGCGTCCCGCGCCACTACCGGGCGGGGATAGATCTGGTCGGCGCTCAAGTCTGCCAGTTCGTGTACGGCGCTGTTGTACATATCGGCCAGGGGGTCATAGGCAGCTGTGAGGGCCGCTTCTGCATCGCCGGCAGTTTTATAGAAATTTTCCGTCGGAATAATAGAGTATACGGTTTCATCCAGTTCGCAGGAGCTTGTACTTAAGAGTAAAATACCGGCAAGCAGGCCGTTAATTATATATTTTTTCATTGGAATATCTTTAGCAGGTAAGAGAAATTAGAAGGTAAGCTGCAGGCCGCCTAGATAAGACTTTGCCACCGGATACACCCGGGTGTCCATTCCCATGGCCGTATTGGAGCCTCCGTAAGAGTTCACTTCCGGGTCAAAGCCGGTATAGTTGGTTACCGTAAACAAATTGTTGGCGCTGACATACACCCGGATTTTATGAATGCCTTTGACCAGAGGCAGTGTATAACCCAAAGGACTATTCTTACACCGCAGGTAAGAGCCATCTTCCACAAAGCGGTCGGAAATAGGCAGCCTGCCGCCCTGAAACCCGGCTACATATTCATTGCTTGGGTTGGTAGGCGACCAGCGGTTTGCCAGCCCTTGCATTACATTCCGGTTGCCCAGCGGATTTTCCAGGGTATAGCGGCTTACATTATAGATGTCATTGCCATAGGTGCCGGAAAAGAAAGCATTCAGGTCAAAATTTTTGTAAGCCAGGTTGGTGGAGAAGCCAAAAATAAAATCAGGGTTTGGGTCCCCGGTAATGACTTGCCCCCCCTCTTTCACTTTAGTGCTGCCCGGACGACCGGCAGTGGATTCATCGGTCTGGTAGATGCCGTCAAAAACCAGGGTTTTAAATACGCCTAATGGTTCGCCTACCCGGAGTACCGTGTAAGGAGTTACAAAAGTTTCGGTAGTTACCCCCTCATCCAGACTCAATACTTTGTTACGGTTGAACGTAATATTGGCAGACACATTCCATTTCACGGCCTTGTCCATCAAGATGGCATTGGCAGCAAACTCAATTCCTTTGTTTTCCAGCTCAGCAAAATTTCCGGTAAGCGTGTTATATCCGGAAGTAAGGGGGAGTCTTTTTACATACAGCAGATCGCGGGTCTTTTTATGGTACGCATCTACGGTAAGACTTGCCCGGTTATTAAACAAACTCAGGTCGATGCCCACATCGGTCTGAACAGATTTTTCCCATCTCAGGTCCGGATTTGAAATGTCGGAAGGACTCAGGCCGATGGTATAGATATGATTGAATACGTAACTGGTAACTGAGTTACTGGGACCTGCGCTTACAGTGGCCAGGGACCGGTACGGATTAATGGCGCCGGCATTACCGGTGAGGCCGTAGCTTGCCCTGATTTTAAGATCACTGATAAAGGGAAGGTTTTGCATAAAACCTTCTTCGGATACCCGCCAGGCGGCGGCTATAGCGGGGAAAAAGCCATACTTAAAGTTTGACCCGAACTTACTAACCCCATCTGCACGGGCAGTAAGATCCACGAAATACTTATCCCGGAAACCGTAGTTGATCCTCCCCATGTAGGAGTCCAGCCGTTCCTTGGTGCGGTTGCTGGTAACGGTGGTAGTAGTGCCTAATTGCAATGCTTCGTTTAGGGTAGCATCGTTTGGAAAGCCGTTTGTATTGGTTGTGTTGGATTTAAATTCATTGCTTTGGGTAGAAAACACACCGGTGAACTTTAAAGAATGCCTTTCAGCAAAGGATTTGGAATAGGTAAGAATGCTTTCGTGAAGTAAGGTAGAAGCATCTCTATCCATTTTAGCTGCATTTCCGGAAGTGGCATTGCGGTCACGGGTGGCAACAATGTATACAGGTGAATAATAATCATTCAGGTCATTTTGGGAAATTACATTAAAAGAAGCCCGGTAGGTTAATCCCTTTACTATATTTACTTCGCCATATACATTCGCCAGCACCCGCTTGATGTTGGTACGGTTCATAATCGCCGCCAAGCCTAATGGGTTGACAACTTCTCTATACCTCCCGTTCATCTGGTCGGCAAAAGGTAAAACATTTCCGTTCGCATCGTAAGGCTGTAAGGTAGGTGGGGCGGCTATAGCGGCACCCACAATACTGCTGGTCACCACAGGGCCATCCAGGCTGGTAGAGCCCGTCGGAATGGCTTTGTTTATCGAATAACTCCCCAGTATACTGGTGCCCACTTTAAACCGGTCGCTGATCCGGTGATCAATGTTTGCGCGCAAAGAATAACGCTTGAAATTGTTATTGATTACTACTCCATCCTGATCAAAATAATTGGCAGATAAGGCTAACTGTGTTTTTTCACTACCACCGATCACCGATAGTTGATGATTTTGAATGGGCGCATCCCGGAACACAATATCCTGCCAGTTTACGCCTTCTCCCAGAGATGCCGGATCATCATAAATATTGGTTTTATATACTTCGTTTTCTAAAGCAGCAAATTCGGCGGCATTGAGCATATCAATTTTTTTGTTTACCTGTTGTACCCCGTAATAGCCTTCATACGCCACCCGGGTGGCGCCACTGGTACCTCTTTTCGTGGTGATCAGCACCACGCCATTGGCGCCCCTGGCTCCGTAAATAGCGGTGGAAGAAGCATCTTTCAGCACCTCCACTGATTCTATGTCATTGGGATTGATGGTGGAAAGCGGGCTTACCTCATTTACCCCGCCGCCATTAGATATCTGTACCCCATCTACAATATATAAGGGTTCTGAGGTACCGTTAATGGAATTGGTACCCCGTATCCTTACGCTCACGTTTCCGCCGGGGGCAGCAGAATTCTGCGTAACCTGTACGCCGGAAACCCGAGCCTGCAAGCCCTGGGCTACGTTTGCCACCGGTGTCTGGGTAATTTCAGCCGATTTTACGGATGCAATGGCACCGGTGGTTTCGGCCTTCCGCTGGGTACCATACCCAACCACCACAATTTCGGATAAGGACTTAATATCCGGTACCAGCGATGTATTGATCTGCGAACGATTATTTACCGGTACTTCCTCGGTAGTGTAGCCCACGAAGGAAAAAACCAGGATACTATTAGCCTCCGGGACGGACAGGGCATAATTGCCGCCTGCATCAGTCACGGTGCCATTGGTGGTTCCCTTCACCACCACGCTTACGCCGGGCAGTGGGTCATCGTTATCACCAGTTACCTTCCCTTTTACCGGTTGGGTTCCCTGCGCTTGCAGGGAGAGACAGACTAAAAATGAAAATACTGTAAGGAGCAGTATCTTCACTGCAGCGTAGTAGTTTATTGCATACATACCAATAGGTTTTGTTTTATGTATAAAGTTCAATTCGGGTATTCTCAATCTTAATCAGGGGACGCTTGGGGCAGAAATCGGTTGTTCGGGTAATTATTGGTGATTTTTGGGTTTAAAGAATAATAAATAGTAATAGTTGCTTTATATACTTCAAATAAGAAAATAAATAATACAATTAGGACGGCTAAAAACAGATATTTTTCATTGGGAATGTTCCCAGTAGTTGGGAATGTTCCCAGTAGTATCGATCAGGTTAAAGGCAGTATAAAGTTGTTTTACCGGAAAAATTATACTTACTTGAAAGCCGTGAAAGATTTACTCCGTGAAAAGACATCAGACTACCATCATTGACATTGCCCGCGAATTGGGATTATCCAAATCCACGGTATCCAGAGCCCTCACCGGACATCCGCACGTGAACCCCGAAACCCGGCAGGCAGTACTGGAACTGGCTGAAAAACGGGATTATCAGCGGAACATGCTTGCCCTGAGCCTGGTAACCAGTCAGAGCCACACCCTGGGCATTATCGTACCCGAATTTATTTCGCCTTTTTTCCCCCGGATCATTATCCGGGCGCAGGAAGTGGCCGCTAAAGCCGGCTACAATGTGATTGTGAGTCAGTCAAATGAATCCTACGAGACGGAAGTAGCCAATGCTAAAGTTATGCTGGCCAACCGGGTAGATGGGGTGCTGGTATCCGTAACCAAGGAGACGCGCAATTTCGATCATTTCAAGGTTTTCCAGCGGAAGGGCATTCCTATTGTATTCTTTAACCGGGTTTGTGAAGAAATGGACGTGCCCAAAGTGGTAGTGGATGACTATGAAGGCGCTTTTAAAGCCGTAGAACACCTGATCCGGTCGGGAAAGGGGCGTATTGCCCATTTAGCGGGCCCTAACTCGTTGCTTATCAGCCGCAAGCGGTTACAGGGCTACCTGGATGCTCTCCGGAAGCATAAACTGCCCATTATTGAAGAACTGATCATTCCTTACGACCTGACGCAGGAAAAAGCAAAAATCTACGTAAAACACCTGCTGGAACTGCCCGAGCCGCCGGATGCCTTGTTTGCCATTAATGACCCCACGGCATTTGAAGCCATCTCGGTGATCAAAGCCAAAGGCCTCCGGATTCCGGAAGATATTGCGGTAGTAGGCTTCAGTAATGACTATGCCTCCGCCCTGATTGAGCCCGGCCTGACTACCGTAGCCCAACCCATGCAGGAGATTGGGGAATCAGCCGTGCAGCTGCTGCTGGAACAAATGGAACGGGACGTGTCGGACTGGAAGGCCATTACGCGGGTGCTCAAAACGGAGTTGATTATCCGGGGTTCCAGTCAGCGGAAGACAGACGAGTAGCTATATGGGGTGGGCCGTTAGTCAGAAAAATCAGACAGAAGGAAGCAAAAATATCAATGCCGGCATGATTTAAGCTTGTAATGCGGCTCAATTTGATTACATTTTCCGCACCAACCTAACCAACCACTTATGCAACATTACCCCCTCCAATTCCTGGGCCGGATGGCCTGCTTGCTGTTGATCGCTTTTCTGGCGAGTAGTGCTTTTTCGCCTTCCGTTGATGCAACCCATCCCGTTCAGAACTTGCGGGCTTTCGCCAAACTATACGGATACGTCCGGTACTTTCACCCCAGCGATGAAGCCAGCCAGCTGGACTGGGATAAGTTTGCCTTACACGGGGTAAACAAAGTGAAGGCCGTCAAAACCAACCAGGAGTTACAGGTGGTACTAAAAGACCTCTTTCTGCCGGTAGCCCCGACCTTACAGGTATATCAGTCGGGTGAGCCGGTCCCGGCCCTTTTTGTGCCCGCTTCAACGGAAGGATTACGGGTTGTTACCTGGCAACACAAAGGGATAGCGCTGAACAGTACTAATCCGGTTTACAGTAGTGTGCGGACCAACCGCGAAAACAAGCTGAAAGGCTCCGGTGGGTTTGGCACCGTTATCCAGAGCCTGGACGCCAAGCCTTACCGGGGAAAAGAAGTAAAACTAACGGCATTTGTCAAGACCAACGTAACCGGAGCCGGCAACCAGGGACAACTGTGGCTGCGCGTAGACCGGTCCGAACGGAAGACGGGCTTTTTTTATAACATGCAGGACCGGCCTATTCAATCTGCTACCTGGCAGGCCTACGAAATAACGGGCAAGGTGGACGATGACGCCGAATCCCTCGTGTGGGGCGGGTTTCTTTTGGGAACCGGTAAGGTGTGGCTCGATGATTTCACCATTGAAATAAAAAATGCCAATGGCCAGTGGGAACCGGTTTCGGTGGCCAATGCCGGGTTTGAGGAGGGTAAAATCGGTCAGGCTCCCAAATCGTGGAAGGCAGACACCCCGGGCTATTCCTATAAAATCGTCTCCGACGACAAGCATAGCGGAAATGGAAGTCTGCTCATCGAGAACAAGGAAAGAAGTGTAAAGAATAAGCTTTTCGATAAAACCGCGCAGCCCGGCGAAACAGTAACCAAGTCATTAGACAACAACCTTTACTGCCGGTTGCCCCTGGCCCTGTACTCCGATGAGCGGCGCACCCTGGGACCCAAGCCCGATACAATGGCTTTTCATGCCTTACAAAATGCCTTAAAAACAGTTGATTTGAGCAAGCTGGAGCAGAACCCGGACCTCTACCTGGCCAATGTGGTTATTGCCTGGAATATATTCCAACACTTTTATCCCTATTTTGATGTCGTTAAAACGGATTGGGAGGCTGGCCTGACTACGGCTTTGCAGGATGGCCTTGATGATCAGTCCGCCAGAGATTGTCTGTCTACCTTGCAAAAAATGGTAACCGGACTGAAAGATGGGCACGGCAATGTGTATCACGCCGCCCTGGGTGTACGCAAGGGCTTACCTTTTCTGGTGGAATGGATTGAGAACCAGGTTGTAATCGTGGCCTCGGAGAGTGATGAATTTAAGAAGGGAGATGTAATCATCAGTCTGGATGGAATTCCGGCCAAAGACATTATAACCAGCCAGGAAGCCCTGATTTCAGGTTCGCCCCAGTGGAAGCGGTACCGGGCATTGCAGGCGTTTTCAGTGGGTGAGGCGGAAAGTACAGCTACGGTGGAGGTCAGACGGGGCAAACAGGCGTTGAAAAAGACCCTTGCCCGCACCAGTACCGGCAAGTTTCCTGAGTCTACCCATTAAACCATTGAACCATTACCCGGTGGCATTTACTACGTGAATATCAGTAAAGCGACCATGCCAGACATTACGGAGAAAATAGCGGAGATTGCCCCGGGCCAAGGGAGTGGTTTTTGACCTAAGAGGCTATCCCAATGGTAACCACGAGGTTATCGGGCATCTGATCGATAAGCCCGTACAGTCAGCCCGCTGGAATGTGCCGCAGATTATTTATCCTGACCAGGAGCGGATGGTTGGCTACGATACTTCCGGACGCTGGGTGCTTACACCGAAAGCACCTCGTATTCAGGGAAAAGCGGTGTTTCTCACCGACGGACGGGTCATCAGCTACGCCGAGAGTTTTATGGGAATCATTGAACACTACGCTTTGGCCGAAATTGTGGGGCAGCCCACTGCCGGGGCTAATGGCAACGTAAATCCGTTTACCCTTCCCGGCGGTTTCCGTCTTAGTTGGACGGGTATGAAAGTACTCAAGCACGATGGTTCGCAGCACCACCTGGTTGGCATTCAACCAACGGTGCCAGCCACCCGGACCATTGCCGGCGTACAGCAGGGCCGCGACGAGTTACTGGAAAAGGCCATTGCCCTTATTGAGCATAAATAAAGGCTTATCTGGGTGGCAACGACAGCGTATCTACTTCATTCTACCGTCTCCATCCGGTTGTGACTGGTCACAACCGGATGGAGACAACGAAACAGCTAATAGACCTGGTTACTCATTTTTCGTATTATAAATGAACGTACATAAGTACCCGGTCTGCATGAATGATAAACTAATCACCAGGTAAGCGAGTTGTAAACAGCGACTTACTCATTATCCATTAATTACTTTATCTAATCAACCTTCCCGCTCATACCATGTCATTTTATTCCGCTTCCCAAGAAGATCTGTTATTTGATGCTGCCCGTAGAGGGGATGTCTCCTTTCTCAAAGAACTTCTGGCCCAGCAAGCCAATATCAATATTCAGAATGGCAGGGGCTTTACCCCTTTGATCTTAGCCAGTTACGAAGGTCATCTGGCAGCCACTCAATTATTACTGGAAGCAAAAGCTGATCCGGACGCACAGGATTTTAGCGGCAATACGGCTTTAATGGGCGTCTGTTTCAAAGGATATGCCGATATAGCTACCCTCCTGATAGAAAACGGGGCGAATCTGGACATTCAGAACGGAAACGGGGGTACCGCACTCATGTTTGCTACTTTGTTCGGCAGAAATCAATTGGTGAAGTTAATGTTAGCCCATGGGGCTGACAAATCCATTCGGGATCAGCGGGGCTTGACCGCCCTTGACCTTGCTATACAACAGGGAAACGAGGAGGCGCTCCAACTGCTGCAAGAAATAAGCAGGTAGAACGCAGGTATTTATCCGTGGAAGTGTCGTAAGCATGTGGGAAAGTACAATACTTTCCCACATGCTTACCCTCCCCATTTATAGTTAATCTAACCCCAAAATTTACAAATCTACTGTTAGTTCTCTTTAAGATTCTTCCAGTCACACAATGTCCAGGCATTTTCCTTTAGTTCAAAAATCCCTCTAAGAATGCACTCTACTTTCTTTGGCATTGCCCCAAAGATAGTAGGCAAAGAGTCTAGGCATCAACACGCTTCCCCGCATGGAATTTTTACTTCTTTATTTTGATTCTTGTTCACTCACTCTCCTAATTATCTTCACTCTTTTCTGAGTAAAAGGCGGGTAGGTGGTGCAGCAACAGCGTGGCCCGCTCTGGCAAAGTGTGCAGGCCGGAGGCAAGCGAGATAGGCCTTTTTCAAAGCATGGAACGGGCTTTACCTTCACTGAGCTTCGGTTGTTGCTGCCAGCACTACGTGCGCTTGCTTCGGCTACCGCCTCGCAAGTGTTTTGTCACCCGTTTTCTCAGCAGTAATCATCTATTTACTTTTTAGCCCATTTGAGCCTTTCCGATGCGAGTTTTTCTTCCATCTCTTTTATTACCTCTGCTACTTCGGCTTCGCCGGCTATATTCTTTTTCTCATGCGGGTCGGTGCGGTGGTTGTATAATTCCCGGGCTATTACTCCTTTGTCTTTTTGCTCCCATTGGGTAAACCGGTAATTGTCTGTTCTCATGGAATAGCCCATAATAGACCGTTCTCTGGGATACTGGCTAAAAGCGGCTTCTTTCCAGGTTAGCAAAGGATTATTCAGCAAGGGCGCAAAACTTTTACCGTGCAGTTGGTTGGGTATCGGCAGCCCGGCCAGTTCGCAAAGCGAAGGGTAAATATCTACAAATTCAACCAGGGCTTTTGATTGTTTTCCTTTGGCCAGCATGGCAGGCGTACTAACGATAAGCGGGACCCGGGTATCGTATTCTACATTGGTGGCTTTTCCCCACTCGCCATACTCGCCCAGTTTCCAGCCATGGTCGCCCCAGAGTATCACGACCGTATTTTTATCCAGCCCCTGGCTTTTGAGTTCGGCCATTATTTTCCCGATTTGGGCGTCTACATAAGTCACTGATGCGTAATAACCGTGTAGCATTTTTGTATATTCTTCCGGTTTTAGCTTTCCATTGGAAGGAAAATCAGCGTACAATTTCAGTTCCCCCGAATTATTAAATGCATAAGCCGGGATAGGCTGGGGTTTAGTCGTGTCCGGCAGTTGAATAGTTGCCGGATTATACATATCCCAATACTTTTTGGGGGCCACAAACGGAAGATGCGGTTTCTGAAACCCTACTCCCAAAAAGAAAGGCTTGTTTTTGAGGGATCTTATACGTTCTATAGCTTTTTCAGCAATCTGGCCATCCGGTAATTCAGTATCTTGTACATCAGGAGAAGCCGTTGTAAATCGCTTAAATCCTCCTCTTTGGTTATCTTTTACGGTAGAAGTTACATATTTATCTTCTCCCCGCGCTTTCCACGACTTTACACTCCACGAGAGTGTATCATCATAATTTCCATGCGCCGTGTGATATATTTTTCCCAATGATTCAGTATGATAACCATTATTTTTGAAATGCTGCGGAAGCGTAATGACGTCGGGTACATGCTGCCTGAAATTAGTCTGTAGATCGTAAATTTTGGTGTAATCGCCGTAAACCGGTTAATAGGCTGGTTCTGGAAGGCGAGCACACCGCCTGCTGGCAGTAAGTACGCTGAAATACCATTCCATTGGCGGCCAGTTTATCTATATGAGGTGAAATAATATGTTTGGCACCATAACAGTTCAGCTCCGGCCGGAGATCATCTACCGCAATAAAAACCACATTTAAAGGCTTTTTACCAGTAGAAGCTACTGTTTTATGTTGTGCCGTCGCCGGATAGACCGTCAGCAATAGTACCCCGGAATAACAAGAAAGTATACAGAATAAGTATCTCAATTTATTCATACTCTATGTATTAAAATTATATTAGGCAGACCGTAAAAATTCTCCTTGTAGGATGCTTGCAGCGTAAACCGAATTCTGAAAGGATTAACGAAGTGAACGGGGCAAGGGGTATAAAACCGCTAACCAAGGTCAAAGTATGGACAGAAATTGAGCTAAATACAGAACCGCATCGCCCTACCCTGTTAGCTTCGCTGACTACTGCGTAATGTAAAGGGAGGCTTCCCTGCCATTTTTATTGATACTTGCCTAAGTCCTGTATGTATAAGTTCAATAGTTCGGTGAAAGTCAAGCAGCAGTAGAGCCAAAGGCTAAAAGCTGCTATATATGAGCTCAAAGCAAGGTAAAACGGAGAAGATATCCAAGTGAGATGAGTGAGAACAGATGGATAAAGCTAAAACCGTATTTACCGAAAAGTAAGTTAGATTGACCGCAAGGAGGCCGGTCAAGCGTGTAGTTAAAAAATGCAATTACTGGGATATGTTATGTAATTAAGACGGGATATTCTTGCCCGGGTATGCCCCATGCTTTTCCCCTCTGCTGATACAAAAGGAGTTAAATCCTTTTTGTTAAACTGTTTTCAGTGGCTTTTAAAAGTCTCCCATCTTATGGGTAGCAAAACACCTGTCGGACACCCCTCCGGGGTTGGCTCAGATCCGGAAAAAGAGGTAGTTTCCTACTATTCTTCGAGCCGGATGGATTTTTTTGTAGAAAAGATAATCAAAATGATTGTTCTACTCGTATTTGAGCGAAACGTTCCGTATTTCTTCTAAAAAGTCCAGATTCACTATTCAGAAGAGCAGAACCCCCGGAAGTATTCCTGAAAAGCGCTTTAAATAGAAATTTAAGTCTTTATTTTAAACAAAACACTACACCTATGCTGGCAATGAATTACCGGGGACCCCAACGGGTCCGGATTGACCATAAGCCCATGCTCGAAATCCTGCACCCGCAGGATGCCATTGTCCGGGTTACCCGCTCCTGTATTTGCGGGTCTGATCTCCATTTATATAACGGCAATGTGCCCGATACCCGGGTGGGAATGACTTTGGACATGAGTTCACCGGAGTGGTGGAAGAAGTAGGGCCGGAGGTGCAGAAACTAAAAGTCGGTGATCATGTGCTGGTGCCCTTTAATATCGCCTGCGGAAAGTGCGCTTTTTGCAAGCAGGGTCTGTACGGAAATTGTCATGAATCGAATCCCCAGGCTACAGCAGTGGGCGGCATTTATGGCTATTCGCATACGGCCGGTGGATACGAAGGCGGGCAGGCGGAATACGTAAGGGTGCCTTATGCTGACGTAAGTCCTACAGTTATTCCGCAGGGCATGGACCCCGATGATGCCGTATTATTAACTGACGTGGTGCCAACGGGTTACCAGGCAGCTGAGATGGGAGGCATTCAACCCGGCGACACCGTGGTAGTTTTCGGAGCGGGCCCTAGGGTATTTTGGGCGGTTAATTGTTGGTGGATGTTCGGGGGTGGCCGCTACATCGTTATCGACCAATTTTTTTACCGGCTTTATTTTGTCCGGAATTACGCCAATTGTGAAGCATATAAATTTAAAGAAATGGCCGACCGGGTGGTGTTTTTGAATAAAACGACCGACTGGATGGGTGCCGATGTGGTGATTGACGCGGTGGGTGCGGAAGCCGCCGGCAACGCCCTGCAAACCATTACGGGTAGAAAATTATTACTGCAGGCCGGTTCCACTACGGCGCTTCACTGGGCCATCAACTCCGTCAAAAAAGGCGGTATCGTTTCCATCGTAGGAGTATACGGGCCAACGGATAACCTGGTACCCATCGGGAACGTCCTGAACAAAGGGTTGACCATCCGGGCTAACCAGGCATCCGTGAAACGCCTGCTGCCGCGGCTGATTGAGCATATTCAAAACGGAATTCTCAATCCGAAAGCCCTGATCACGCACCGCGTACCCTTGGAAGAAGTATCCGATGCCTACCACATCTTCTCCGCCAAGCTGGATAATTGCATCAAACCCGTTCTTATTCCACCATCTGCCAGAATGTAAAGCCAAACCATCATGAAAAATACCGCTAAAGACTTTTCGCACATCAAAGGTTGGGGCATAGATGCCGATCCGAAAAATGATCCTACGTACCCGATGAAACACCGGACCAACGAAGAACAGCTAGGCTATAGCTGGGAACGGCCGACTCAGCAACCGGTAAACGTTGAAGTGCTGCACTCCAATGAACGGCCCAACGTAACCGCCGTTTTCGGAACGGCCGTACCCCCTTCGGGACTGAGCGGCATGATCCGGCGGTTTGCTTTCAAGTACAGCGAATCCAGTTATGGACACTGGTTGCCCTTGCTGTTAGCCGACCGGGTTAATGTAGTGGAGGGCGTGCTGGATGATCTAAGCCGCGGCCATATTCCTAATATTTTTGCCGAAAAAGGCTGGAAAGCGGAATGGAAACACAATCCGCAAGGGTTAGTCAAAAAAGTAGTGGTTGGCGTAGTAGTCGTCTCTGCCCTTGTCGCACTGCTGGCCCCAAAAAATAAAAGCTTGCGTAAAGGCTAGCCCGTCCGGACTCCCGAATATTTTTACAACCTACGTTGGCTTCTACAGAGTAAAACTATTGGTAAGTAGCAGGGGTGATAGAGATTCAGTAGTAGCATAGAAAAAGCCTTAGGTTTTGCCTAAGGCTTTTTCTATGCTACTTATTCAAAACAAAGTTCAGCGGAAGGTTATAACTTCTCCCCTTTTGCCAACAATCAAACCTTAGCTGCCTAATTTCCCATCCGGCAGAACCAGTAACTGCGTTTCTGCCCCCCCTGCGTATAGGAAAATCAACGGGCAAAATGACTAGCGGAATATTGTCGCAGATGCCCCTTTTATTGCCGGATTCACACCCCGTACAACCATTAGGTTGAATGTATCTTTGAACCATAAGATTTACGGATGAAGGCAATCCATTCACGGTATGAAAAGGGATGTATTCGGGGCCATTGCTGACCCTACCAGGAGAGAAATTTTACACCTGATTGCGAATGAGCCGCTACCTATTTTCTTGGTAGCCCAGCACTTCGCCGTAAGCCGAACGGCCATTGATAAGCACATTAAAATCCTTTCTGAATGCGGCCTGATCATACTCAAACAGTGGGGCCGCGAACAATACTGTCAGGCCCGGCTGGAGAAACTTATTGAAGTAGTCCGGTGGGTGGAACAATACCGCAAAATCTGGGAGGATAAGTTCGATAACCTGGAAGAATACCTGCGTGAACTACAAACCAAAAGTGAATTTCAAACTAAATCTCATACAACCATGACAACGCAACATGAAATGATGAACCAGACCGCAAAGAGAGATCTGATCATTACCCGGGTCTTTGATGCCCCAATCGAAATGGTCTGGAACGCCTGGACCAATCCGGAACACCTGATGCGCTGGTGGGGACCCAAAGGCTTTACCTCACCCGTATGCAAAATAGATTTCAGGACCGGGGGCAAGTATCTGTTTTGCATGCGTTCACCGGAAGGCCAGGACTACTACAGCACCGGCATCTACCGGCAGATTGTGCCTATGGAGCGGATTGAATACACCGATAGCTTTGCGGACGCGGAAGGTAACGTGGTTCCGGCTACCTACTATGGCATGAGTGCCGACTTTCCCGAGGAAATGCGGGTGACCATCACCTTTAAAGCCCTAGGCGAAAAGACGGAAATGACCCTGACGCAAACGGGTCTGCCGGACGATGAATTGTACGAAATGACCAAGGCAGGCTGGAATCAATCTTTTGATAAGCTTAGTGAAAGCTTACGATAAGCTGAATTCCATCTTATCCTCATCAATCCTAATGATTGTAGGGCAGTGCAGACATTAAGCACAGTCAATAAACAAGCATACAAACAATGTAAGAAAACAAAACGGCCATGAGAAAATTAAAGCTTCAAGTACAAATGACCCTTGACGGATACATTGCGGGATTGTAGTGCTGCATTACGAGCCGAAACGTTAAAAAACGGCCACTTCGCCAGGTCTTTTTCCGAAATAAAACTGAGTCTACTAAACTTATCCTATCTACACCCATTTTAATTTCATTGATCATGAAAAAGACAAAAATCGTTTATTGGATCTTTACCGGGCTAGTGGCTGCTCTGCTGGGAGTAGGCGCCATTTTTGATGCCATCTCTGCCCCCGAGGCAGTAGCGCATGTGACCCAACTGGGCTATCCGGCCTACCTGGTTCCCTTCCTGGGAGTGGCTAAGCTGTTAGGGGTGGTAGCCATCCTTATTCCCGGCTTTCCCAGGCTTAAGGAATGGGCGTACGCCGGTATTGCGTTTGACCTGATTGGGGCTATGTATTCGCATTTTTCAGTAGGAGATGCGATGTGGATGCCAGTCATTATTCCGCTGCTGCTGGTGGCCGGTTCTTATGTTTTCTATCATAAGCTGCCAAAAGCTGTCCAGCCGGAAGCGTTTGGGACGCTTAGCTATTCCGGTAACTAAACCTGCTTTACTTTGCCTCTATCTCTGCAACATCCATTCTAATAAAACAACCTTATGGCTACTAAAATTTTCGTGAATTTACACCTGGTGTCCGCATTGCAAATGCGGACCAACCGGATGGTTGTTCGGCATTTGCAATGCCGAACCTAGGAAATGGCGGATTTATAATCCGCTAAAAGGCCTTACATTAGCTTATTTTAAACCTTTTTATTTATGACCGCCCCTCATAATAATAACTCCTTATGGCTACTAAAATTTTCGTGAATTTACCCGTGAAGAACCTGAATAGATCAGTGGAGTTCTTTACGCAACTTGGTTTCACCTTTAACCCTCAGTTTACGGATGAGAATGCCACCTGCATGATCGTGGGGGAAGATAGTTTCGTGATGCTTCTGGTGGAGAAGTTTTTCAAAACGTTTACCAATAAGGAAATTGCCGATGCATCCAGAAGCACGGAGGTAATCATCGCACTATCGTCCGATAGCCGGGAAAAAGTAGACCAGATGGCCAACCAGGCAATCAAAGCGGGTGCAACCACGACATCGGAACCTAAAGATCAGGGATTTATGTATCAGCGTAATTTTCAGGATTTAGACGGACACCTGTGGGAAGTGGTCTACATGGACCCAACTACCATTAACCAGGGATAAAAGCTGGCAAGGGTAAAAATAGCAGTCCGGCTAAGGCTTATCAGGTCCTTAGCCGGACTGCTATTTTTATTAGGCCCCAAGGATGAATAGCTGGGCAAACGGGTATTACCTGGGGTCAAAAATTATAGAGCAATTTAGTAATGGCTTGCTGATACTCCTCCTGAGTAATCTCGGTAATGTCTTCCGGTACTACAGCAAAATTTTTCCCACTGTCCTTACAACGGCTGTGAGCGGTGATAATGGCTTCCTGCTCATCCATGGCCCGGATTAGAATCCAGGTGGAACGCTGCCGGTCTCGTACCGAGAGCACTAGTCTTATCCGGTAATACTTCATAGCTACTGGTTTAGGAAGAAAGTTATAGAAAATAACTGCCCAACAGCCTATTTGTTTAGACAGCTTCTCAGTATCCTACTAAAACCGTAAGGTTTATACTTGAAATATTATAAGAAAATAGCACTTGGTTTATCGGAATGAGCCCGGCGGTCGGCAATGTATTGAAAGAGCGGAATGAGCATTTTCTGGAACCGGATTAAGGTTTGGTTGCCGGTAATCTGATACAACGCCGAGTGAAACTGTACGTCCAGTTGAATCCGTTCTGCCTTCTGCGTGGCGGTCTTTTCGCGGGCAATAATGGTTTCCAGTTTCTGAAAATCCTTTTTGCCAATCCGTTTAAACAGAAAATCGCCTAGCCCCACTTCCAGCATCAGCCGGATTTCGAAGAGTTGCTTCATGGTTTCATCACCCAGCAGATGCGGCTCCAGAATGCGTTCCATGCCCCCCATAATGTCGGGCTCGGTCAGGATAGTACCCCGCCGTTTTCGGACGTCAATCATACCCAGCATGCGCAGCCGGCTCAGGGCCTCCCGGACTACACTCCGGCTTACGCCCAGCACCTCAACCAATTCCACCTCTTTAGGCAACGCATCCCCGGCTTTCAGACCCTTTTGCTTGAAATATTCCCGTAACCGCTGTTCTACTTGATCGGTCATGGTAATACTGGTAATGGGTTCGAGAACGATATGATCGGTGTTTTCCATCGCTTTAAGGAAGTAGCCGGAAGGCAGGTATGTAATTCCGTAAAGGTACTAAGAACCAGTATATGTATTACTTGTAAGACATGATTCCTCAATTCCTGAAAATGGGCTTGCGCTTCTACCCGTAAAGCTACTATCAGTCAATGCCGGAAAGCAGGGCCAATGGTCCAAAAAGGTGATGCAGCCGGACTACTGAAAATACAAAAACCGGCCTCCTGTAGTAGTCCTGTAAACTGATAAGTTTGCCTATACTTCAACCGTAGAGCCACCAAGTTATGTTGATTAAATCCACTACTCTCCTCACCACAATTACAACCTGTACGCCTTTCCACCCTTCCACCCTATCGAAAAAATACCTGTCTGTTTTCCGGTAGCCCGGCAGAAATAATTTTGCTCTCTTTGGTCTTCAAACTACATCTTATGAAACACTACCTCCAAGAGACCCACCTCACTCTTCAACCATTGTTCCCTTTAACCGGAAATAAAAACATCCCCCTTCCTGAAATGAGATCTATCACCCCAAACCACCTGTACGCCGGATTAGTCCTGTTACTTAGCCTTGTCGTATGTACCACTCCTTCAATCGGGCAGACGAAAAAGGCAGAACAATCCCTGGAAGCCGCTATTTACACGTTGCCGGACAATCCCTTCTATGTTTACATCCGGCTGGATAACCCGCAGCGAAAAATGATATCGGTGAGCCTGCTTAGCCAAAACAACGATAACCTGTTCACGGATTGGACCAGAAAGTATAAATACAATCTCAAGCTTAATCTGACTGACCTGAACAACGGCGATTACTGGGTCAGAGTAACCGATCAGCGCAAAGCCATTACCAAGTTGATTTCAATCCGTACCCTTTACCGGGAGAAAACACAGCGCATCGTGGACCTGTCTGATGTGGCAAGCAATTATAAGGAGTAAAAGTATTCGTCTTTTTGAGCTAGCCGCTACATTCATTAAGCAATTTCAACCCAAATAGAAACAAATCTCTCTTATTTAGCCCGATTCCAAGTTAAGGTTACTTTCCGGATGCAATGATTCACATTATCGGAGATGAATACTTCTCCTTTCTGATTGACAGCTAATCCGTGAATACCATTAAACTTGGCTGTTTTACCATCTTCATCCTGATAGCCGTGACCGAAGGTATTTCCAGCAGCCCCGGCCAAGCTAAAATCAAGTCCATTGGCCGTAGCCACTCATAGTTTGCCCCACTATGAGAAGACATAAACAGATTTTTGCTGACGGCATGATACTCAGTCCGTAAGAGATAGGTAGCCGTTGCCTCTGCCAGCGGACCGTCCAGTTCCAGGCCTCCGGAATTAAGATAAGTGGTTACTACTCCGGCAGGCGTTATCTTACGGATACGATGATTATAACGGTCAGGTACCACAACATTCCCTTCTCCATCAATACTCAGGTCAACAAAGTTGCAGAATTGGGCGGATGTCCCTTTTCCATCGGTGTAACGGCACGTTTCAGTATTCAATACTCCGGTAATTTTTAAGCTCTAAGTTTTCCGAAGTTCAGACTTTGGTTATAGATGCGTTTTATTTTTCTGTCACTCAGGTCTAAGTCCAAGCTTGTAAATATTCTATTGGTGAAGCTCGTATTCATGTGCATCATTTTTATATACATCATTGAAAAGCTGCTCTCTTTTTCTTTGGGGCCGGGACAAGTAATAGGTTGCTTTGGCAAGGGATACGGCGGTGAGGGCCACATTAAAATGGGTATGTAGCTTGTTTTGGCTTCTTGCCTGACCGTGTTCAAGTCTCGCATATTGTTTGGCATCACGGGTTAAGAACTCCACCTGAAAGCGCAGGCCATAATAGCGGCACATCGTCATCACCTTCATCCCAAAATTACCGGAGAACTGAAAATTAGAATTTGATATTGGTCACCTCATAAATGGCATAGCCACTGGATACATATACTTTCTTACCATCAGTAACCGCAATGCCATTGATAGTTTCTTTAAATTGAGCAATGGTAACCACCCGGTTTTGATCCAGAAGGGGCCAGACGCAGCGCACCATTAGTCGTGGCAAAGAAAAGACGTTTTCCATCCCGGCTAACCGCTACATAATTTAAACCGCTGGCCTTGGCAGTTGTTAACGTGCCATCTTCATTTTTATAATAGCTCTGTGACACAAGGGGGGCTGGTGTTAAAAAGGTACTGACTTGCCCGGCAGGGGTGATTTTCCGGATTATACAATAACCAGGGTCGGCTGGGCATAAATATTACCATGCATATCGGAAGTCATATCATTTATCTCCCCAAAAAGTGGCTTGTTCGCCTGTTCCATCAGCAAAAGGCCAGGCCGGAGCGCTTACACCACCAGTAGATTTACCAACAAATCGCGTCACTTCATTACCCGCAATGGCCAAGTTCACCTTTATTAACATTCTTATAGTGATGATTGCCGATGAAGAACGTTAGCATCTGTCACTGCCAGGCCATAGCCTCCATTGATGCTTGCTACATCTAAACTTCCCACCGCATTGTCATCTTTAGGCATACCCATTACTGTTTACCCGGCCTATAATAATGCTTGGATTGGTTGTGTTAACAGGTGCTGTTAGATTCAGCTTCATTAACCTGCCCGGACGGGTAGTTACGAATAAGGCGTTTGCATCGGAGGCTATTTCTATATCAAGGGCTTCATAATGAAGGCCAAAGGTAGGGGAGCAACTGTGCCTACGCCGTTTTGGTCTATTTTGCGTAATAAGTGGTACTGGAAGCATCCAGTACATATAGTATATCATTATTGCCCACTGCCAGCTTCTCTATAAACCGGGCATTCAGTGGGTTGGCATTATCTACAGAGGCAAATTCGGTGGGAGCCTGCAATCAGGGTTACATCTGCGCTAACAGGGTACCACACACCATCATTAGATGGATCATCTATAACTTGTTTCTCGCAGGAGCGAGGGCCACTACATACTTATAGCGCCGAAAAGGAATACATTTTTTAAGTTCATAACTAAATGGTATATAATTAATAAACTGGAATAAAGCTATATCGCATAACCAGATTTTTAAACAAGAAATGTATAGACTGCCATAAATGAAGTTGTATTGGAAAAGCGAACAATTATTTGAAAAAATAAATGTGAATAAGAAGTAATAAGCTAAAGAAGTGGTTGTTAAGTTTTATGGAAACTATTTAGCTCGGATTGCGTGTAGTTGATTTTCAATACACTTTTTAAGTTGATTTATTTTTATCAAACTCAGATCTTGAGCTAAGTTGCAAAAAATAAATAGCGCTTTCATAAAACCCTTACCCGTATTGGCTTTTCTAATTTAAAAGGTTACCGGAGTATTGAGTATTAATATCGAATGGATGACCGGCTAAGGTACTTACTATGCCGGTAGTAAGATTAATTTTCCGGACGCAGTAATTACCAGCATCGGCAACATACAGGTTGCCTGCCTTATCCATTGCAATACCACTTGGTAACTTAAACATAGCCTCCGCCAAGGAACCATCCTTATATCCAATGCGGTCGGGGCCACCGGTTATTTTAGTTTTCTGGCCACTGGCATCAATCCGGTAAATGGCACAAACCCGAGGTGACCAGTAGTAAGCATCATCAACCGCATATAAGGTAGTACCATCACGCGGATCAATGCAAATATCCGCTACGGAAGTGAAACCGGAGGCAAAGGTGGTTACATTACCGGCAGGGTCCATTTTGCGAATTACTTTGGCATCGTCACTGAACATGCCCTGGTCAATAATATAGAGGTTATCAAATTTATCTATCGCTATTTGTCCAGGATATTTAAACTGGGCATCCTGTCCTTTCCCATCTACAAACCCTCCATTTATATTCTGGGAATTTCTACCGGCTACCGTACTAACCGTTACGGTTGGATACGCATTGATCGGGGCAGAATCTACTGGTGCTTGCTTAGGATCTAGTGTTGGCTCCGGCTCTACCTTTGGACAGGCCGTGAGGATTGATAATAACAGGATAACCCCGGTATTAGAGATAAGGCTTTTAATTTTCATGTAATTTTTCTGATCGGGCGTTCTTTAAAAGGCATATCTATCTCGTCAGAAATCCATCCAATGAGACAATATATTCTTTTTGCTTAGTGTCGTATTTAATCGAATATTTTGTTGGATAAGCTAAGCCCGTTTTCTGGTAGGCCTGCGGCAACTTCAAGTCCTCAGTTATGTTTGGTTTAGAAAGCAAATATTCCAATGTAATCATGGGCTCATAGAAGGTAAATCTTTTGTCATAAGAGCCGTGAAGAAAGGTTTTGGAAAACACGCCTCCCGGTTGAAATTCTGCAGAAGTAGGGTCCATCCAGTGCTTACCCATTTGAGGAACGCCTCCGGGAATAGCTACATAACCGGTAGGCATAAATTTCGCTTCCGGCACATCCTCGATTTTCGGGTCGTTAGGAGTAATGGCTAACCGTTCGGCCTCGGGCATCATGTAGAAATGAAAATCAAAGTGGGGCTTGGTATAAATAGGTTTGGGGTCATGGCCGTGCGGATTCCAGTCTAGTGTAATATGATCAAACGGCGTATTTCCCTTCTCTTTGGGCAGGCTTAAGGTTTGAGAATAAAAAGATTCGTGAGGATGGCTGTCATCCAGACCCGGGAGTTTAGTTAAAGCTTTTTCCGATAAGGAAATTCCTACCGAAACTGTTTCTCCCTGGTGATTCAGTTCTACCCAGGCTTTAGCCGTACCATCTCCTAATTTTACTTGTTTACCATAGTATTTTCCGGCTTTGGTTGGGGGAGCGCACCCACAGTCTTTTTCCGTACAGCTGGTGAAGACCATTGTAAAAGCTGCTAGCACATAAAACAGAGGGGTTGCAAGTGATTTTTTCATACGTTGTGTTTATGGGTGTGTAAAGTAGATTGAATCAGCGGTTCAAAACTACTGGTCTTATATCCCCCTGCATTGTACAAACCCGACCTTTCATGTATGGCAATCAGGACCGATGCCGGGCACCCGATCAAAACCTTGTCGTCTTTAAGCCAGTACAGAAAGTATGATGAAAATGAAAGCAGATAGGTTTACCGGAGATTATTCCCCAAGGCAGCACTTGCAGTACTCCTGTCGTTATTTTTCGAGGAAACGGTGTAAAAAAAAAGAATCGGCTGATTGGTTAATCAGCCGCTTGTTTTTTCCGGATAAATTTTGTTCAAAGGTC
>JAUJNL010000059.1 GCA_030448185.1 Cytophagales bacterium
CCCGGTAGCCCTCCGGATCGTTTCTGCGGATGGATCGGATGAGTTGCACTTCGTGATCGGTAAACCCAAGGTGCTGGGCAAGTTTTACAATCTCCGTCGCGTCGGTGTGGTTGAGGATAATCTGCGTGGCGGCGTTTTGCAGGATGGCGTGCCCGATGGGAGAAGAAACAATTTCGTGGATGCCCTGCGTGATGATGCACATGGCCCCGTTGTTCTTTCGCACCGTCCGGTACATGGATTCCACAAAGTCTCCCATTGAATCCGATAGCATGCTCCATGCCTCGTCCATGTAGAAGTACTTTCGCCCTTCGGGGTACTTGCGGATTACGTCCAGGGCCAGTTCGGTGATGAGCAAAGACACGACCGGGTAGAGCATGGGATTCTTCTTGATCCGGGCCATGTCAAAGCAGATCAGCTTCTCTTCCGATACGTCTTCGTGGGTAGCCGAACTGAGCACATCCCTGTACTTGCCCGTGGCGAAAGGCTCCAGCACGATCAGGAATTCCGTGAAATCAAAGGTCCGCGAGAGACGGGCATATTCTGCCGGATCATTCTTTTCGAAGCCTTCCAGCCACCCGTAAAACCCGGGAACTGAAGGAGGAACGTCCGTGCGCTGCTCCATGTACTCTTTATTATAATGAGTGTAGTACCTGGGCAACAGCTTGGTAAACACTGCCCGCTGGGCCTGGTTGATCTCTCCCCTTGCACCCTTCCAGATCACCGAGAACAGGGAAGTAAGGAAATTGATTTTATCCCCGGACAAACGGTAGGTGCCTTCCTCGTCCCGCTCCACCAGGAACGGGTTCAGATTCAGGGGCCGCTCCGGGTCATATTCGAAGTATTTTCCGTCCAGGGCCGTCATCAGGCTCAGGTACGTACCGCCTACATCGAGAATGATCTGCGTGTAACCCAACTCGTAGCGTTGCACCACCAGGTTGCCAATCGTGTAGCTCTTGCCCGAACCGGAAGGACCGATGGTGATGGAGTTCTGGTTGTTGAGGTTCGTGTTGAACAGCTTCACCCGGAGCGGATTGCGGAACCGGTCGCAGAGCATTTCGTCGCCTCCTGTTACCTGCCGGTAGTTGGAGATGAAGTTCTGGTAGAGGGCCGCGTTGTCCCCCGTCATCAGGAGTTTGCGGTAGTTGTGGAAACCGTTGCCAGGGGCATTGCTTATAAAGAGATTCGCCGTGTCCATCGTCTCCACGAAAGGCGTTGTTCCGCCCATTTGCCCGAAGGCTTTCGCCACTTCGTGCACGTAAGCCTGCCTCACCTGGTCGTCAGTGTCCCACACGGTGACCGAAGCATTCACGTGCAGAATGTTCTGGTTGTGGGTTCTCACTTCGTGGGTAAAAGAGGTGATCTCCTCCGTCTTCTTGAGGTTATCCTGCGTGGAGAGAAAGTCCATGAACCGGTTGAGTTTGTTTTCCGAATCAAGGGCCTTCAGCGTTTTCTCCGTATCCAGCACCGTTGCCGATACGGAGAGCATGTGCGGCATTTGCAGGTAGTGCGTCAGCGGATAGATAAAGGGAGAAGCGACCCCCGTCTGATTGTTTACGGCACTCTCCACTATGCCTGCCTGGTGGAGCATCGAGATTACGTTCAGCTTCTTTTCCCCCAGCACGGCGTAGTGATCCGACGCGTGAAAGGGACGCTGGAACGAGTCCGGTACCGGATCAAACTCCAGATTGAAGTACATCCGGTAGAGGGCCGAGAGGGCATCCTCTTCCAACTGCCGGACACCGATGCCGGCCGCAGCCAGCAGGCCGGTGAACTCCCGGGCCAGCCGGGGCAGGAGCTCCATGCGCCCTTCAATGCCATCGAAAGGATTGCTCAACCCGAAGGGCTTGCCCCAGGCGAAAAGTGTATTCACGGGATTGGAGTCGGGCTGCCTGGCGTGACCAAGTGAAAGAAACAGGTAACTCTGATGCTGCAACACAAGCCGGTTGTAGAAGTGGTTGATGGTGCTGCGCTCAAAGAAGGTTTTATCCGTGTAGTTTGCCCGGTAGGGCTGGTAGTAGTAGAAATCCAGCTTCTGCACGGTAGCACCCACCGGCAAGGTTTTACAGGCCCCGACCCAATAGCCGGCTAGCGCCCGGTATTGACTTGCCGGCAGTTTCTCCATCTCCTGCGGGGAAATCCGGAAGCCTGCGGCCACCCGGCCGTCCTTTAAGATGAGTTGCCCGCCTTCAAGGGCGAAAACGGGCAACAGGTCGTCAATTGTTTTTCGCACGGAAGTAGGTTTTAAAATCACTCTTGCATTTTAACCGGCTGCCAAGCATTCATGATGCTGTGCGCCGTAGGCTCGTAGCGGTGACGGCGTTGCAGAACCTTGAAACTCAGCAGGGAAGCCAGGTACGAAGGGTGCCGCTTGCCGACGGCGTACCGGAGCAGTAAATAACCGCCTGCCACCAGGAGCACAGTCAGGTGGTTGAACCACTGGTACTGCGGGGTGGCTAGTTTCAGCAGGCTGCTCACCACGATCATCATTACCATCCCAAGCACGAGCAGCCCCAACTGGTACATGGGCAGGCCCAGCACCGTGGACTTCTTTTCGAGGTAGCGACGGGTTACCATAGCTGTATTATCTGAATGATGCCAACTGCCTTTACTGTCCTCCGTACTGACCCGCACCGACACCACCCAGCGAAGAGGCAATGTCCTCCACGAAGTAGTTGAAGCCGAACCAGAACAGGGCGATGATGATGGTGTAAAGCACATTCCGCATGGCCGTAGGGCTGCCTCCGGCGAAAGCTATAACAGTGCGGATCGCAGCCCAGATAATGGCACCCACAAAGAGAATGTTGGCAATCAGTTTGATTTGCTCCACCAGTAGCTGGAGGCCACCCGCCGTGTTCTGGGCGTGGGCAAAGGAGACAAAAAACAGCAGTACTACTGTCATCTGCCATTTTCTGGCAGGGTTTACGCGGTTTGTAAGCATTGTGATGAAGGATTGGGTATGATGAAAAAAGACTGTTTTCAGGCAATCTTCCGGCACTACTGTAGTCGGAGCGCCTCGGCATCCAGAGAAGGATAGGCCCTCTTGATCGGCTGTTTCGACAGTTCCCCGCTGGAATCAGCCGGGCTACGTTTTACATTGTCCGGCATCTTTAGCAGGCTTTGCAGATGCGCGATTTTTTGCTGGTTCTCGGCTTGAATCTGCTTTCCGTCCGATAGATGCAGGACCAGCGGCTGGTTTGTGAGCTCCGCCCTGCTGCCGGCAAAGGCGTACCAGTAAAGCATGAACAAGGGGAGAGGGGGAAGCAACAGTATCGGCAAAAGCAGCAGTAGCAGGGGATCATATGTTTTCGCCGCAATGAAATCCCTCAGATTGGCCAGCAATTCCGAAAGGGTGTAATGGCGCAGGATGATAAAGCTGCCCAGCATCAGAGCCCCGAAAATGAGAAGCCCCGCTACGTAAATTCTTCTGACTCCCATGGGTGATGTCTCCGGACCGTTTACTTGGATTTGTACTGGTGTTGCGGTAAATTAATGTCAGTATAATGCGGATAATACCGCGCTTGAAGCCTTTTCAAAGATATTTTGATGGCAGCTTTTGAAAAAGAGGCATGGTTACAGATGAAACCATTTAGAGCAAAATAGAACAAAATGGCACCAGTTAGAATTTGCGTGTACGCGAAGGATATCCAGAAAATGACCGGCAAAGGGCAAGGCTACGCCCGGCGGTTGATTAAGCGAATCAGGGAGGCCAGCGGTAAGGAGATGGGGGATCAGATTACCGTCTCCGACTTTTGCCGCTTCACCAGGATGAAAGAAGAGGAAGTGCGCCCCTTTCTGGTAGACTAGCAAAAGGCACCAAAAGGTATTTGCCCTGGACCAGTGTGGCCATTATTCATAAAATTTGATACTTTTTGACTCATTTTTTTGTGTCCCGCCGCTATTTCTTGATAAATATCAAGTGTATTTAATTATAAGGGTGCTACTTTTATATAAAGTATTACAAGGCGATGCACCTGAAAGAATAAACCGAAGGGGATAGTAAGATTGCTCCGGTAAATACCGCTCCCGCAATTACTTCCCCCGCACAAAAGTCTCCACTAAACCATCTACGCAGATGACCCTACAAGAACGTTGCTACCGCATCCTGGGAGAGCTGTATCCTTTTCGCGGCGATGAATTCTACTACCCCATCTGGCATTTGCTTCGCCACCTGGATGATGACGATTTGCGCTTTCCCGAGTACGATGCGATACTGGATGAATTGTACAAGAACGGATATGCGGTGGTGCTGCACGGCAAAACTGACTTCACCACGCATGCCCTGAAAATTACCCCCGAGGGCGTTGCCTACTTTCAGAAGCTGCGGGCGGAAAAGGAGGCCATTCAGCGGGACTTTCATCAGCGCGGCGGATCGGATGGATTACAACCATAGTCGCATGAACTACAGTTCCAATCAAAAGCAAACACCCTACAGCTATGTACACTCAATTATTCAACCTCATTGCCGACATCCAACCGGTATCGGCCGCCTTACAGGAAGCCCTGCCCTCTTTCTTAATCCGGGAGAAACTGCCCAAAAAGACTCTCTTGCTCCGGGAAAGCAAGGTGTGTGACCGGCTTTATTTCATTGAAAAGGGAATGGTGCGCGCATTTTACCGCCATGACGGCCAGGAAACTACGGATTGGTTCATGCAGGAGGGGGACTTGATTATTTCGGTCTATAGTTTCTACCTGCAAAAGCCCAGTTTCGAAAATTATCGAACTGCTCGAAGACTGTACGTTGGTCTCAATCCCTTACCAGGACTTGCAGAGGATTTACCAGCAGTATCCGGAGTTTAACTTCGTAGGCCGGACTTTCACGGAACGGTATTACGTGCGCGGAGATGAGCAGGCCATCGATCTCCGCTGCAAAAATGTCGAGGAACGCTACGAGGCATTACTCGAGAAAAACCCGGAGCTCTTCCACCGGGCTCACCTGAAACATATTGCGTCTTTTCTGGCATGGCCTCGAAATGTTGAGCCGGTTACGCGCAAAGAATAAGTAACCCGATCCGGTCGCCCCCTTTCGTACGGTATTTTTTTCCTGGCACCTAAAATAGATTCGTTGGAAAGTAAATCCCTCAATATGATGTCAAATTTTTTAACCGGCCTTTTTTATGAAAAAAGTGCATCACTCCAAAACTTTTATTTGCCAGCTTTTCGTGTTCTTCCCGTTGGGTTGTCACCGGAGTGAGCAAAAGGTTAAACCTGTTATTCCAGACAAGGACATTACAATGGTGATGCCAGGAACTTTGGCTTGAAACCAACCAGTCGGCCTTCCGGAAGGGTAAACGGAGAGTTGCCCGAACGGAAAACCGCTGGAAAAAAGCCGAGACGATCCCCTTCAATGGCTTACCGGCGGGTAAGCGTACCGCTTCAGTATACATCTGGCGGACTCCGGACGCGTCGGCCCCCGCCGCTGGTGCTCTCCCCGGCGCAGGCGAGGTCGCAGCCCCGGATACAGAAAATGGACAGTCCTTCAGCTTCCTTCTACGCCAATGGTGAGAAAATACAACTGGAGAACTTTTCGGGAATATTGACTTTGCACGACTGGCAGGAGAAGTTTCTCAGCGGAGTAAGCTACCAGAACGGCAAAGTCATTGGAGAATTATCCGTTCCGAAGGCTTCCGGGAGATCAGGGGGCGGATGCCAACTGATTACCATTACCTTTTACACCAAAGTATGCGTAGGCGGGTATTGCGAAACGCACGTGGACGGCGAAATGCAGTACATCGAATGTGACGGCGGGGGCGGAGGAGGAGGTCCGCTACCCAAAGGGCCAATCGGGGGAGGTGGCGGCGAAGGAGGAGGTACCCCTGAACCGCGGCAACCTCTCCCGTATACCTTCCTCAAGTCGAGATTTTCTCATACCATTCCCGGTCAGGAGAAACCTGGGATTGACCTGAAAAGATACCTGGCCTGTTTTGGGGTAAACACGGACAATTCTACTTACCAGATCACCGTGTACGTTGATGAACCTTCCCCCGGCAGCGGCGATACCAAGAACGGCTTGAACGTGGGGCATACTTTCGTGGGTTTCAGGAAGAATTCGGCCGATGGCTCCTACATCGAGCAGGTGTTCGGGTTCTACCCGGCGGAGTACTCAACGGGTTGGGTAAACTCCAAATTTTCAAATAATGGCGGTTCCCACTACTCGGTAAGTGCTACTTTTCCGGTAAGTGCCGGGCAATTCACAAGAGCCTCCAACGCCGCCCGGTACATGACCAGCGAGATGTATAACATATTCGACCAGAATTGCACGGACGCCGTATTCTCTGTTTTCGATGCGGCCGGCATTGGCTTGCCCAAAACCCAATCTTCTTTTCCCTACGGCGTGGATGCCGGCTACTCGCCGGGACAATTGGGCCTCGACCTGCGGAATAACGCTCCCCGATATCCCGTTAATACCTCCGGTGGGACAGCCCCCATCAGCCTGGGGCCCTGCTAGGTTTGGACTGGCTCCGTCGATTAAGTGATGATGATTATGCGCAGAGGATTGTTACTCTTATGGAAAAACGGGCTGGCTTACCTGCTCAGTCTGCTGACTGCCAGCCTGTTTTTTCCCCTCATCCTGATGCTGGTGGAACCGGATTCCACCTACGGGTGGTGGTTTATGCTGATCCTGTTCGGATCAGGAATGGCCAGTGTCTTAATCCCCGAACTCCTCATCATGGTCTTGTTCAACATCATTGTTTTCAGGGCGGGGAAAATGTTCGCCGGGGTGGTTCAGTACGTGTTGCTGGGCGTCTTTTTAACGGGTGTTTTCTTTCTGGGCAGAGGCCTGCTGTACTTCAACGGCGACTGGGGAGGACTGCTCCTCAACATCCTGCTCATGAGCAGCAGTGGAGGGCTTTTCGGGTTCTACCATTATCGCCTCACCCGCACGGGCCGGTCCCTGGTTGCCCGGTAAGTTTCAAACCAACGGCCCCTGGATTAAACATTTTAAAGTGCATTGTCATGAAAATAATTTGCTTGTTGATCAGTATGACGCTCGGAGTTATGTCCCTGAACGCTCAATCCGTACTTCTGACCGAAGAAGAAAAGAAGCGGGTGGAACTGGTGCGGTCCTTTGGCGGGTACGTGCAGAAAACACCCTGGGAGCAACTGGATGCCGAGTACTTGCAACGGTTTATACACCAGTCCGACTCCTCCCGGGTGGAAGGCAGCCGCCCGTGGAAATTTTACAGGGCGGCACTTCAGCAACTGGACCTGGCGCTCAACGAAATGAATCTGGCCGAATACGAGGCGGTACCGTGGAACAAGTTTTCTAGTCCGGATAAATTGCCCAAGATGGTATGGGAAGCCGAACCGATCACAAGTCTGATGGGAAGGCCCATGCCAACGGGTAACCGGGAAGCCGAACTGGCCGAAGGCCGCAGGAAACTGGAGAACATACTGGTCATCTTCAAGAAAAACGAACCGGACTTACCGCTGTACTATATTTTGTTTGATGAACAGACGGGTAAGATTGCCTCCTGGGTGCTGATCAACCAGGGAGGATTGCATTACTTCTGGCTGCTGTGAGCCGTGCCATCAAAGCCGTTTTGCTCAGGTAGCACCTCGTATTTTTTTCCTCTGGAAAGGTTGGGTTTCCGCGCCGAATAGCCAGGGCGTACCAGGGTAAGCTACTCGGGAGAAAAGGCATCGCTATGCCTGCTGCCGGGCTTATGATCCTTCCGATATGTTGACCGAAGCATTATGCACCCCTCTCCAGGCATGCAGTATGAGCTGATGTTTCTGTACCGCGTCATTGCGGGTGATTTGTCGCCCCCGGTAATGACGGCGGATGGATATGCCGGATACCGCTCCTATCTGCGCGCAAGATATTCCGAATGGATTACCCGTTACCGGGTGCAGTTCCGGAAGCGAAACCGTCATTACCAATTGATAGAATGGCAAATAGCTAATGCCGCTCAACCGGAAGGTATGCCTGCGGAGGGCGACACGCCCCTTCAGGATGCGGATGCTTTACAATCCCAATTGGTCGGCCAGGCAATGGTGGCTTGTAAGGTAGCGGCTGCGGATGTTACCGATACAGAGCTTTACAGTGAAGGAAAGGGTTTTACCCTTTATCTGACCACCTCCCGGGAACTGCACCAGCTAACGGCAGGGGAAGCCCGGTTCTACTACTACTTGGTGGCTGAGGAAGTTGTCCGCATCCAGGCCGCATTGTTCCAGAGCGTATTCAGCCAACCCACCGGGGAAGCCATCCGGCAGTACATCGAAAAGCATCAATACGGCCTGTTTTCCCTGGGCCGGCTGCTGCGCGAAAAGCTGCTGGCAGGGAAGTTAAGTGTTCCTGTTGAGGACGTTGATTATTCGGTACCCGCCATTTACTGGGAAATCTACCGGCAGGTACAAGGCTTGTACCGTTTCCTCGAGGAGCATTTTAGTTACTACGTGAGCCAATCGGTTCCACTGCCCGAGTGGTATTTTTCCATCCGCCCATCTTCTGAAGGGGCCACTATCGGGCAGTTGAAGAAGTCCCTGCTGGAGAGCGACTTGCCTACGCTCCTGGTCCGGTGCCTGCTGGTGCCGCTGGACCAACTGGCCGGCCAGCATACGCCCGATCCCACGGCGCTTACCCTGCACCGGCTGGGTTACCTGCGGCGCCTGCTCGAAGAACTGCTGCATTACCGGAAGCTTACGGGCGGACAGTGGGAAGAAAAAGGGGTGAGCCGGCTCTTGCAGGAGCTTAACTTCAACCACCCCCTGTTTTTTGACTACTGTACCCGGCAGATAGAAAAAGAACTGGAAGGGGCTGAGGAGAAAGGGGAGCGGCTGGAAGGTTTATGGTTTCAACTGAAACGATACAAACAACGTCCCTCGGCCAATCAGCTCATCTACAGCTCCCGCCACCCGGCGCTCCGGGACCAGATCATCCAGTGGCTCGAAGAGGAAATCCGCTATTGGGAGAAAAAGCAGGCCTTTGCCCATGAGGTGGAGCAGCAGAATGAACCCGATCAGGGCAATGATAAAATTCAAACCAACCTTTCCGTAGCCGAACTGAGCTTTCTCACCCGGGTGCTGTACGAGACGGGTGTATTCGCCAATCCGCAGCAGAAAGACATCCTGCGGATCGTCACCCGTAGTTTTGCTTCCGTAAAGCAGCCCCGCATTTCCCTGCAAAGTCTTAAAGCCAAGTACTACGACTCCGAGGAGTCTACCCGCCGGTCCATCAGGGCGCTTGCCCAACGAATTATCCGCTACGTGGATCAAGCCGGCGGCTAACCATTTTTACCCGCCTCCACAAGCAGCTTATTCGCTGAGAACGTAGTTAAACTCAAGCTTTTTCCGGTCGCGCATAATCAGTTCCTGCAAAGTTGCCGTGAGCATGGCTACGGCCAGGAAAGCGGCATCGCCGGTCTTTTCTGCGTACGTTTCCGATTCATCCGTGTCATCATTGATGTAAAAATAGGAGGGGATATTCAACGTCCCGCTGACCAGGTTGGTGCGGAACCGGTACATCTGCTTGATGCGCTGCAAGGCGTCGGCTTTGTCTCCCAGCAGTACCCTGGATTTTTCGTAAATCTGTTCCACCACCCCCTGTTTCCCTCGCACGTACAGGGCTTCCAGCCCTACCAGCGACCAGAAGAGCACGGCACTCAGGTCGTTGGGATAGTTGTCAAACAGGTACGTAAAGGCGTGCAAGGCTCTTTGCACGGGCGTAGTGCTGAAATTGTCAAAGGCTTCCATGTCCTCCAACACCCACTGCCAGGCCTTGCGGATGGGAATGTCGTGAAAAGCCGGCCACCCGTCACGCTCCACGAAATAGCGGGCTTCCCGCACGGGACTGGTGAGTTGCTTGGTCCTCCCGTACGGCTTACCATTCAGCGCCACTACACCGGCATCGGCGTGTACCAGGCCCGGTTTGGCCAGTTGCAGCGCCACCAGAAAGTCGTACACATTCTTGGTGTAGGCGCTTACCAGCAGGTCTTTTAGTACGGAATCGTCTGCTTCGCTAGAGGCTTCTTTGCCGGGTACCCTGTATTCCTGCTCACCGGAAGCAGCCGTCAGCCGGGAGGCTATTCTGAGAATACGGTCGTGCGTGGTAATGCCCGACTGATTGTGAAAACGGGAAAGGTTTTCTTCCGTCTCAAGGTCCGGTACTACGACTTCCAGCCGGACTTTCGCTTCCCCGAATTCATCGGCAAAGAAACTGATCTGGCCCGACAGCTCCGAAAGTTCCGCGTACGCATCTGTGAAGCGGCTCGTCAGGTTTTCGGGCAGGGCAAAAGGCACAACGAACGGAATGTATACTTCAATCTGGTAGCTGGGCATGGGAAGACTCGTTAACGGGGGAGCCGCGGGCAAGGCGGACTGTTAAAAACTACCTATTCCCGCAGGCAACCGGTTAAGTTATTATGCTCCAGCAAAGTAATAAGTTCTTTCAACATCCGGTAGCCGAAGCCGTCCAGTTGCAGGAGCTGATGGGCCGGGTAATGCAGCAGGTCCCGCAAAGTTTGGAAGTGCAGCGTCTGCATCATCTGTAAAAACTCCGGGCTGACCGGGAGTTGGGCCACCGGCTGGTCGAGAACCTCATCATTCACCGGATGAAGACGATCGGAAGGGAGGTAAGCCATGCGGTCAGGGATAAGCAGTGAACCTCGAAAAAAAGGGTAGCGGTATAGCAGTACGCAAAAATGCGTCGTCCCCGGAGGGCTAAATTAAACGCTTAATGTAAAAAATCAAATTTTTTTTGATCGTATTCTTCTGATTTTCAGTGGGGTGACCAGGGGTGACTCGTACCTGGTCACTGTTTTGGCTTCCGTTGGCGCTTTTTCTTTGTGCCCATTACCAAACAACCCAAACAGGTATGCCTGCCAACATTGTCACCACCGAAGACCTGCACGTTTTCAAGCAGGAATTGCTGACCGAACTCAAAGAATTTGTCAGCACCCTTCAGCCGCCCAAGTGGCTCAAATCTCCCCAGGTGCGGAAGCTGCTGGGCGTCTCCCCGGGCTCCTTGCAGAACCTGCGCGTCAACGGTACGCTGCCCTACACGAAAATAGGCGGGGTGATCTACTACGCCTACGAGGATATTCTCAGGGTGATGGAGGAAAACAAGCGCAACAAGCTATGGTAACCGAAAAGCAACCCTTCATCAGTTCCTACGCCCACCTGCCGGCCGCGATGCAGGGGGAGGAGACGTTGCCCCTGACGGTGAAACTCCTCTACGGGGAAATCGTGGGCCTGTGCCGCCAGACGGGTTACTGCTGGGCTACCAACGCCTACTTTGCCGCCCGGTGCCGGGTCACCAAACGGACGGTCTGCCGCTGGCTTACCCTGCTGCAACGGAAAGGCTACATTGGGCTGCGCGTGGAAAAGGGGAAGGGAAACCGGCGGCAGATTTTTGTTGACGGCCCGTCCCGTCCCTCCGTGCCGGCTGCCCCAGCCGGACCGCTGCCCCTAACGACAGGGGCGTCCGGAGGTATAGACAACCCTGACCCCAGCTATGGACAAACGGGTGCTGCGCCGGGGCGTGACACCTTATATAGTAAGAATTATTCAATGAATAGTATAGGGAGGACGTGTACCCCAGTGCCGGTAAAATGGGTTAGGCTTTTGCCGCAAGCGGAGATCACCGGCCGTCCTTCCGGGGAGCCGGCAGGGTTGGAGGGCGAGCTTCCCTTCCCCCCGGTTGCGGCCGCCCCCCCTTCCCGAAAGTCAAAAGCAGCCGCATTTGTGCCCCCTTCTCCCGAAGAGGTGCGGGCTTACATGCAGGAGAAAGCAGTTCAATTGCCGGCAGGCGAAAGGGAACGGCTCGCGGAACGGTTCTACAACTACTACCAGGCCAACGGCTGGAAGGTGGGCAAAAACGCAATGAAAGACTGGCAGGCCGCGGCCCGAAACTGGATTCTTAACCAAAACGAACATGGACATTATCAGCAACCTGCTCCGGCGGATCGTCGCCACGTCAGCCGGGACAAAGACTACCACGAACCGCTTTAGCTTCGAAGACTGCCTCCAGTTCCTGGAAGGAACGGGCAAAAAGGTGTACGGCGAAGGATTCCGGATTTACCCCGAAGACCATAGGCTGATCTTCACCCTGCTGGTATACTTCCTGGAGGACGGGGAGAACGCCCAGAAGCTGGGCATCAACCTTCGCAAAGGCATCCTGCTGACCGGCCCGGTGGGCTGCGGCAAAACCAGCCTGATGCGGCTGATGCGTTACATGCTGCCCCGGGAAAAGACCTACCACCTCAAAACCTGCCGGGAGGTGGGGCTGGAATTCAACGTGGAGGGCTACAAGATGCTGCAGCACTACGGCAAAAACGCACTGTACTGGCGGGAGAACGGCTACGTGCCCAAGACGTACTGCTTTGACGACCTGGGCTCGGAAGGCATCAGCCGGTACTACGGCAACGAGTGCAACGTGATGGAAGAAATCCTGCTGACGCGGTACGAGTACTTCATTTCCAACCACATGGTAACGCACCTGACGACCAACTTCAGCAGTTCGGAGCTGGAAAAGCTGTACGGTAGCCGGGTGCGGTCAAGACTAAGGGAGATGTGTAATCTGGTGAGCTTTGGGAGGGAGGCGAAGGATAGGAGGTATTGAGTTTTAAAACGTACTTTTTAAATAGTATACTATAAGTCAGAGGTCAATTATAGGTTGTGTAGTCACTTGGTTTGAGCTTATTAGCTGGTATGATAATGGCAACAACATAATCAGGATAACGATTCGCTATTCTATAGTAAGGCTTGAGTGAAAGAATTTCGAATAAATTTTTAAAGTTATTTACAGGTCCCCCATCTTTCTTAGTGCTTATGTCAAATACTACTAATATTCCTATTTGATTATAGGGATGAGTATACGTTTGAATTTGGGCAATAAAATCAGATTGAATAGTATCCCAGGTAGGTGGTTGTTCCACTATTTTTACCTCTATAGGAAAAGTCATTTCATTTTCTCTGTAGGTTATATCCAATCTTCCACGGCCAATGACATCAGACTCTTCAAAATGATAATATACTGCTCTAGCACCAGCAGTTAATTTTTCGTATAGATGTTTATGAAACGTCTTTTCATCACTTATTTTAGAGTTATAAAGATGTGGAAAGAAGTCTCTTGGTTGAACGAGTGATTGGAATGCATAACGAATGACTTCTGACAATACTGCTAAAAAAACAGCAAGTTTCTTGGTCGGATAATTGAGTAGTAGTTGTTTGATGCGAATTGTTAAACGATGTAGAACCTCGTCTCCTGCTGGAAATCCAGTTTGGAAATCATTGAGAACAGTTTGGCTCCTCAAGCGGTAACGGGTCACTAATTGCAGAATTACTTGCTCTACCTGTAAAGCGCTGGTGCAGCATATATAAATCTTGTGCTGCTTCTTCATAGCTTACTTCCGAAAAAGTGCACAAAGCGCAGCCGCGTGCTCAATGGTGTGATAGAACTTTTTTTCGTTTCTTGGCTTGAATCTTTTCTCGTAAGTCCAGCAAAAAAGACTTTTAGGTCTGATTCTGAGTCATTTAGTTCAGCAACAATCGAATTTACTTTAACCAGTGTTGCAGATAAATTTTGTGAGTAATACTGGTTTAGAATGAAATTAGTTGCATTATTATTGAAATGCCTTTGTGTATTTACAAAGCGTATACTTAATGAGTCTATTGCAGTAATATCATTAAATCGCTTGAATAACTGTGAGAACTCTTTCTTATAATCAACCCATTTTGGCTCGGAGGAAATGTGAACAGTTATCCTCCATAAATTGTGTAATTTCTGATATATGTGCCACTCATACATATCTGATTCTTCAAGCCAACTCCAAATGCGTTGTTCCCATAACGCCGTTGACAGGCTATGCAACGTTTGCTCAAGTAATTGATGCTGTTTACTCAATAGTTCTACAATAAAGTGAGTAACTAATCTGAAAAAATAGGCGTCCCTGAGGTTTTCTGTCTTATTTGAGGCTGATTCGAACATGATGCGTGCCTCTTCAACTTCTTTAAGAATATTGTTTCGTCTGCTTCGCCGGTTCGATAAAGTAAGTGAATCAGCTTTCTGTAATAAGCCTCCGATACAACTTCAGCATCGCAAGAAAGTGCTTTCTATAATCTCTTGGTAGGCCTCCGGATCATCGCCGTAAAGCAAAAATAAATATTTAATTTTAACTACTACAACAAAGCTATCATCCGATAAAGAAACGTCTTCTAGTAAGAAGTCTTTAGTAAACTCAGGACGGATCGCTTCTGTAAATGTCAGTTCACAGATTGACTCAACTGCTCTTTTCTTTATGTATAAAAATTAGAGTCGCTCTCATAGACCTGTCTGAAAAATCTTTTGATGCTTTGACGACTAAATAATATGGTAATATCATCCCACTTAAGTGTGTCCATCCACTCAATGCGTTCATCTAAGGGAAGTGAACGGAACCAGTTATAGTCTAGCGTATGCTCCAATGTCAATTAGAAAAAAATACTCCTTATCTCTTCGAACTTCTACTTTAGAAGCATCAACTGCATTAGTCAATTCCCGTTGAGCAGTGCCAACGAAAACCTGTAGCTGTTTGCCAAATTCTCTTTCAATATAGGCAAGAGTATCTTTAAGTCCTTCAATAAAGGGCTGATCTCCTTCTTCCTTTGCTGGAGAGTCTAATATAATGAAGCGTGGATGTCTTCCGAATTGATACTCCACATCCATTTCGATAAGAGCAATATACAAACCTAGCTTTGCTCGCAACTTCTCACCTGGGGATATCTCATCAAAGGAGAAATCTTCACTGTTCTTTCTATAAGATACCCTGAAATTAGTTGGAGCAACTTCAATTTTCTCATACTGAGAAAGACCAAAGGCATGTAGTTGTTTTAGATATAAAGCTTCAAACTGATGGAGGAGTTTTTGACTCTTCACAGCACGTATTCGTTGCAACTCCTCGCGTGCAACGTCTAAAACTTTAATCTGATGCTCCATGAGCTGTTGTTCAGTGCTGTTTACGTGTATATTTTGAGCAAATCCTTTTAGCTTTTCCTCTAGTACTCCTCTACGGCTTGCCAGTGATAATGATTCCTGCCAATTCTTTTCTAAATTAAATGTCGTAGACACTTGGTTGAGTTCCTTCTCCAATGCTGTTATTTCATCTAGAATAGATGGTAAGCGGATTAACTCAATATCTTTATTTAAGCTTCCTATAAGTTTTCCGTTATTCTTAATTTGGGCTGTTATTTCTTGATGTTTTATTTTCAAGTTATATTGATCTTTTTTCAGCTGAATTATAGCGATTTCAAGCTGCTTTAATTGACTTTCTATATTAGTTAGGTCAATTGGTTGGCGTTCTATTTCGTGGTCACAGAGTCGACAATGTCCTGTTTCTTTTTCTTGAAGCATTTTGCTTTTTTCTATCTGGTGACTACAGCCAGGGCAAGTTCTAATTTCAAGACTGCTGAAATAACCGCCTATCTCTAATTGCTCTTGAAGATTTGTGATTCTACGCTCTCGCTTTGTGATTTCAATGTCAAACTCCTTTATTTCCTCTACAACTTTTCGTATTTCCCGCTCTAATAAAATAGTAGTGCTATCATGTGTTTGTTTACTCTTTTCCAGCTGGTTTATGCGAGTTAGTGCATCTCGATATTTTTGCCTGACACCTTCAATCTTTCTCTCAAGCCCTTGACGGGCAGTACTACTAGCTGCTTGGCGCTCTTTTTCTAATTCTTGTTGCCGGCTTTGAATTTGCTTTAATTCTCCTGAAAGCTTTTCGCCCTCTTCCTGCTTATGCTGATCCGGCAAAGTACTGGCAGCTTTCAATAAGCCGAGCTTATTTTGTAGGTTCTCCTTTTTAATCTTTAAACGATTAATTGGATAAGTAAGCTCCAATCCCAGCAGCATTTGAAAAATAAGTTCAGATTGTTGGCCGTAGAACAAAACATCGTAATCATTCGCTTCTAAATAAATTGATTTGAAGTACGTCTTCCATGTGGCATTTGAAGTTAATAAGTTGGGGTCATCTTTTTTGCTTGAGTGCTGTGTCCACTGTAGGGAGTAGTAATCCAGTTCTTTGAAGAAGAACGTTCTTACATATTCCTCATATCTGCCAATTCCCCCTTCGAATAGTAAGCACGCTGCCCGCTGAACTTCATCCATTTGAGCAATAGCCTGCTTGGTTTTGCTATACAATCTAAATTCATAACTAGCCTGTTTCAAAACCTGTGCACTTACTGAAACATGTACAGTGAATTGATTAAGCCCTAAACCAAACTCTACCCATATTTCTTGTAACCATGTAAGTACATCTTTAGAAATTCCATTACTGCCCGTCAACGCCAACTTAGCAATATTAAAAATGGAAGACTTGCCTACTAGATTGTCCCCAACCCAAAGGTTAACCCCAAGTTCGAACTTTCTTGAATAATGTATAGGTACTCCTGATCCCTTAAGGCCTTTGAATTCAATTGAAATTATTTCTAAGCTTTTGCCTATGGATAAGGGACTATCACGTTGGTATGCTTCTTCATCCAACGATAATATAGTTCTAATCTGTTCTTCGGGTAGAATACTTTTTGTTTGTCTTTCAACAAATTTAACTAATTTTTCAAACTCAGTGCTCATAAATTTTCTTCAAATAAATTATAAAATTTAGTTCTAACTTGTTCTTCTACATCGGCAATGTAACTCCCAAGCAGCGTTTCTCTATACACCTCAATTGCATACTGTCTTTCTTTTAGTTCGCTGGCTTTTAAATCACCAAAAAATTGCTTAATTAATTGGCAACGGGCGAAGTACCATTTTGCCGGTTCTATGGTTCTAAACCCCTGCTCGATCTTTTCTGCCCCATATTTTGTTAAAAAGTATTCCTTGCGAATGTCTTTTAAGCCAGCACTCCTTAGGCTCTTAAATTCAATTAGGTTCACTGCTTTTAGGTAGGCAATTACATCATCTAACTCTTCATAAGCTCCGTAAAAGAAACGTTTCATCTCATCTGTTCGAAGCCGGGGTTCTTGATCTCTAAAAATAGATTTAACAATCTCTCTTACTTCATCAATGGTCGGATTATTCGACTCCTCATAAGACCTCAGTAATTCGAAGCAAAGGTATCCAGGATAACGAATTAAAAAGTCAATTTTCTGAATCTTAGTCTCTGTTCGGAATACTTTTACTAATTCTGGACTTGCTGGATTGTTATAGTCATCCGAGAAAAAGTAGAGAATCAGCAGGATTCGGAGCCTCTCCCTATATGGGTTTAAAATCATAATAATTCAACTTAAATCAATGCTAAATTGTATGTATTTTAGGACTTACGCATTTAAGATTATTTTGTAGTATGATTACCAAAAAGGACTACGTTGAGTACTTAATCAGTACGCCATTTAACTACACTTGTACTAATATGGCCGACCATAAAGACCCGATCAGCCATGATACCGGTTTCTCAATAAGGAAGATTTTCATTCAGGCCATTTATGGGCCTTAGTGGCTCCTTACATTGACCATAAGCCCGGTGCCTTCCTGATCGTCGATGATAGTGTACAAGACAAACGATACGCCCGGTTTACTGACTTAGCAAAACGACAATACTCTGGTAATGAGCATGGTATAGTAAATGGAATCAACCTGGTGAACCTGGTTCATTCCACAGGTAATGAGGGCGATTTCTTCCCGATTGACTACCGTATTTACCATCCTGAAACTGATCTTAAAACCAAAAATGATCACTTTCAGCATATGTTTCGCCGGGTAATTACTCACAAACAGCTTAAAGTCAGGACTATACTTTTCGACTCGTGGTATAGTTCAGTTGAGAATCTCAAACTCATTCACCGGGCCGGTTGGACATTCTTCACTACACTGAAGAGCAATCGGATGGTATCGCTTCATCGGGATACAGCTTATCAGCACTCAGACGAGTTGGATTTTTCGGGTTCAGCCGCCGTGCCGGGTTTATCAGTGAAATCAAAACAGGTTCCTTTTTTGGTCAGACTCTTCAGGATAGTAGCCCCAAACGGCCACATTGATTGGGTCATTACCAATGACTTAGAGCAAAAAACGAATCGTTTTGTTGCCCAAAACAAGACAAATGTTCGCTGGCAAGTTGAAGACTTTCATCGCAGTTTCAAACAACTAACAGGTTCTGAACGGTGTCAATGTCGCAATGCCCAGGCCCAACGCAATCATTTGGCCTGTTGCTACCACGCCTGGATTTCACTCAAAGCCAAAGCCATTGAGACTTGCAAAACGGTTTATCGGCTTCGCACCGGGTTATTTGAACAGTACCTCAAACTCGAACTACAAAACCCACAGATTAAAGCAATTTAACTCTTTGCGTAAGTCCTAGTATTTATAATTGTTCCCTCTTTAATCACTAGACCTGCGGCGAAATAAAGTCCTGTAAAACAGCTAGTTGCAGTAAACGTGGGTGCAGTTTTATTAGGAATAATGCTGAAAACACCGTTTTTGAGTAAAAATGTATTAGTTTACATCGCTGATTATCAGCGGTTTATTTCGCCGCAGGTCTACTTGTCATTTTTAATTGAGATATGAAGTACCTGCTGTTGCAGCTCCTGCTTGGAAGGCAGGTACAACTGGTAACGACTGGCAAAAATCTGCTCATTGTTCTGGGGAAGGGTTATTTCTACCATCGCATCGTTCTTCTCCTTGCAGATGATGATGCCAATGGTTTTGTTCTCATTCTCTGTTTTTACGAAGCGGTCGTAGTAGTTCACGTACATCTGCATCTGTCCTAGGTCCTGGTGCTTCAGTGTCCCGATTTTCAGGTCAATCAGCACAAAGCATTGCAGCAGGCGGTTGTAGAAGACGAGGTCGACAAAGTAGTGCTCTTCGTCGAAGGTGAACCGTACCTGACGGCCGGCAAACAGAAAGCCTTTGCCCAGTTCCAGCATAAAATGCTCCAGCTTGTTGATGATGGCTTTTTCAAGGTCCGTCTCCGAATAAGCTGCTTCTTCCTTTAAACCCAGGAACTCCAGCACATATGGGCTTTTGATGGCATCTTCGGGTTTTTCAATCAACTGTCCCTTGGCAGCTAGTTCTTTCACCTTGTCGTGATCCTTGCTGAGTGCCAGCCGTTCGTACAGGGAACTGTTGAACTGACGCTGCAACTCCTTGATGCCCCAGTTGTTTTGAGCGGCTTCTATTTCATAAAAGTCCCGTTCCTCCTCCCGCTGAATGCGACTGAGCAAGACGTAATGTGACCAGGAAAGCCGGAAGGGGGTTTCTGTAGGTGATTCCAATTTCCGAGAAAGCTTCTCGGAAATTGGAGCCTCTTCGGTGGATACGATCCGGTGGCGGTAGGCCACATAGAACCGGCGCATGTTCCCCAGGTTGTCCTCTGAGTATCCCCGACCAAATGCCTTGGTCAGTTCCCCACTCAGGTATTTGAGGGTCTGGGTGGCGTAGCTTGCCCTTTGTTCTCCCTGCTGTTCATCCTCCACGATGTAGCGGCCGATGAGAAAATACGTGAGCGTCATCGTGCTGTCCACTTGGCGGACCACCGACGCCCGGGCTGTTTCGATGAGGCTCTTTATGGTTTGCAGCAGTGCTTTATTCATGCTTCAAAGGTAACGTAATGGTACTATAGTAAACGGTTCCGGGGAGTCGGGCCTTTAAGCAAGGTTATTGGCAGACAAGAGGTGGCATAAAATATACCACAGCGCTACTTGCTGATCTACAATTTAATCAGATTACCAGCTTTTTTGCCGGTTTTACATACAACATTTATAGGTAGTGGTTAAGTAGAGACTGATTTACTGAGGTTGTAGCGGACAATGAAAAGGCGGATGACGAGTTCATTGTAAAAGTCAGATTTAGAAAAAGAAAGCGTCTTTCAGGTAAGTCTACCCATCCACTGACGGATGGTATTGTTCCAGCGTTCCATGTGGTTAGTTTGACCGGATTCTTTGCCTACTTTCTGATGCTGCCCGGTCTGCTGATAGATAAAATTGTATGCTTCCCAGAAATCGGAAAAGCTGGTCTGGCAGCGTAATCTTTCGGGAATTCTTTGCCAAAGTATCTTACAACTCTCCATACTATGGTCCCCAATAAAGAAAGCAATGATTTTACGTGTTTTCCGGCTGATTACCGTCCAGAGCCAGCGCTTTTGGCTTTTTTTGACAAAGTGCTGCAATTCGTCATACTCGAGCACATCCTGCTCAGTAGGCACATCACCCAAGGTAGCCTCCAGATCTGGATGCTTTTCGCCTTGCTGCCTGAGCCAGGCAGAGACCGTTTGCCGGGCTACGCCAAAAACGCGTTCAATACCCCGCATACTGGGTCTTTCAAAATAGGCTTTCAGAATCTCTTCTTTGCGCTCTTCACTATAGCGGGGAGCTGCATCCAAAGTGCCGTATCTGTCACAGCCATTACAGTAATACTTTTGCTTACCGTTTTTCTTATTATGGCCGTTGCTCACTAAGTCAATACTACCGCAATGAGGACATGCCTTGGTAATCTGAATCATATGCTTTTTAAACCTTTCTTCCTAAGTTACCAATTTCTAAAATCAGCCTCTACTTAACCACTACCTAACTGGTTATTTAGGTTGGAGTAATGGCTTCTGATTCATTCTGGCCGTATTCTTTTTTCATCTGCGAAAAGTCCTGGGCCATGTAAATGGTAGCGACTTTGTTGGAACGGGCTGTTGCGGGGATCTGGTCCAGTTTGGGAATAAACAGGGTCGGGCCCTCGTCCAGCAGAATGAAGCTGTGCCGCTTTCCCTGTTGGTTCATCTGCTTGGTGGCAACGGCTATAAGGCAGGCAATAACTGGGGCAAAGGTGTCTGAGAGCGCAGGGCTGCTGCCAATACATAGCACCTTAGGGGAGAGGGGATGATTGATGTCCAGATCAAATTCATCTCCCGAAAGCACGTAGCATATTTCAGGGCTGTTGATTCTGGCCAGGGCCACCTGGAGGCTGGAAATCATGCCGGCTATCTGACCGGAAGCCTTAAGATCAACGGCCGTAACGATGCTGCGGATCATGGAGGCACATTCATAATCTTCTCGGAGTAACTCCAGTAGCGATTCGTGATCTTCTCCCACCAGCAGGTTTACTACGTGCGGCAGGGTACAGTAACCGGGATGATGCTTTTTCAGGTACCAGATCGTGGCAGTGAGCAGTGCCTGAGCGGAACGAATCCAGAAGTCAGGTTTTTGGATGCTTTCAGGGATGAGGTTATTGATAATCGCCAGGGCGTACTCGGAAGCATGGGCGGCAGTTGGAATGTAGCGGGGATTAAGCGGATTCACCCGGTGGGTCTTTTCAGGTCTTCAAAATTGACAACCCAGAAACCCACTCCGCTGCTTGCCCTGGCATACTGCTCATAAGCGAAGTTAGTCAGGGTAGGGAATTTGAAGTCATAGATGATGCCGCAGTACCCCTTCTGTGCTGCTTGGGCAATGATGGGTTCGGCCACCGAATAGCTCTTGCCTGATCCGGCTCCCCCAACTACCAGAACACCCCGAAAAGGACTTACAATGTTGACCCAGCTGCCATCTTTCCCTTCAGGTGAAAGGAGTACTCGTTTTCCTGCTTTCGCCTGTCGTTGCTGATGGGTTTCCCGACCGGATCGGGACCGCAGTCTCTTTCCCAGCGGGTAGCCGCTCAGTACCGTTCCTACGAGGGAGACAGGATAGAACGCCTGATAATACGGGTTGCGGTCAATGGTGTAGAGCAGGCAGGCACTTGATGAGTAAAGCAGCAGCCAAAGCCAGAGGGGTAGCCTGGTCTTTGATTTCTCTGAAAGCCTCTCCTCAGCAAGAGTTCGGCCGGCCAAGGCAAAACATAGCGGGTATAAAACAAGAAAAAGAATGCGAAAGAACTTGCCTCCCCTGGTGAAAAACGTAAGCGCCGAAAGATACCAAAGGGTATGAGCAGGTTCCATCGTCAGGAAGTAATACTCGGCGCCCAGCACAAACAGTAGTCCGCCAGCAATCAGGTAAAGCGTAGCCGCTTGATTGGTTCCATTCATAAATTAGCAGGGTCTATCAAGTTTTAGTATTGGGTTAAGTTTGAGGCTCCATCCCCCGGCTTTGTCCCCTTCGCTTCTTTTGCCGGGGAAATGCCTCCCAGGAAGTGTCAATACCATGAACCGTTGCCGTGCTGGCAATGGACCGCATCAGATCGCTGAAGACGCTCAGTGAGCGGCTCAAGCTACCAGTATCCGGACTCCGCATCTCCTGGGCAGAGACTTTGTCAATAGAGTGACCTCTTCCTGCTTTAGCCTCAACCGCTCCGCTTACCCCCTTACCTGCTTGCAAGTCTTCCGGGAGCCGGCTTGTGAGCGGTACAAGTCCTGGTTTCCCTTTCTCTGAGCCGGCTCGTGCATTACCACACGCTGCTTTTTGGTGACCGGCTGAAGCCTTTAGCATGGCGTACGGGTCGGGGGGCTGAAGGCCTTTTGACAGTGCGTTTTCCAGTACCGACAGGTTACGGTAGAACTTCCAGTTAAACTGCCTTTCCCTGGCCAGACCTGCCACCCGATCCACATTGAGATATGACGGGTCTAGGCCTCGAGTCCGGATGAATTTCTCCAGCCGCTGCCTCAACTCTTGTTCCTTCTGGTCCTCTTTGGCAAAGTATGTCTGCTTTCCATAGGAGAACATGCGGGTAAAATCCCGTGCGTTTTGCTGCTGCCAGTCCTGAACGGAAAAAGTCTCTTTGCTGCTTGTAGGGGAAAGGGAGAATTGCCGGCTGCAATCAAGGCGCGCCACGATTACGTGCACGTGGGTCTGCTCCCCCGCTTTCCGCTGCCCTCCCCTGGCAAGCCCTTCCTGAACGGCCTGGTCGTTTCCTTTATGCACCCGCCCGTGGTGAAAAGTGGCAAACCAGACGAGCTCCTCCCCCTTGGGTGTTTTTCCATCCGGCAGCTTAAAACCTTCCGCGTAATTCTCCATGACCCTTGGCGTGTAGTGCTGCAACCGCTCCGAGCCGCTCCCGCCGGAACCACTGCCGTTCTCCAGGTGCCGCAACTCCGCTTCGGAGGGGCTGATGACCAGGGAATAAAACTTGGCGGCCGTGGCCCGTACGCCCTTCGCGTGCCCGTCAATGCTGGCGGCTACCTCCCCGGCTGGAACGTTGGTCCGGGACTGGTTGAAATACAAGGCACGCTCCCCGGACCCTTTTGCTTCGTGGTCCAGGTATTTGAGCAGTTTGGAGCAGCTCCCTTTGTTGTGGTAGACTGCCCGGCCGCTCGTGAACGGCTTTAAGATTTTGGTGATCATGGTGAAAAAGACAAATGGTTATCGCAGAAGTCCCTTTAAAAACGCTCCTTCAGGCGCTGCTCGAACTGCGCCATCTCTGACTCAAACCGCTGCTTGTTTTGTGCTGCTACTTCTTTCACCAATCCTTCCTCCTGGCCGGAGAGGTAATACAAAGTCGTCAGGCTGATGTCCTGAATGGTTTTGATCTTGAACAGCAGTTGGTGGAGTTGGGCAAAATACCCGCTCAGCCCTTCCACTGCTCCGGCTACCGCTGCGAGCCGCTCATGCAGGGCGTGTACTTCCTGCAGGAGGGGGACGGAATACTGCGCTTCCTGAGTTTTGAGCACGCCCACCACCTGGTTGCGGAGCCGGTGTACTTCTTTGGGTACGTCCTCCACCTGGTTGGCTGTCACAGGGTTTAGCTTGTATCGAATGAAGTACCAAAGGGCATTTTCGGTGAAGTCTTTCAGGGATACATCCAGCGTACCGGCATACGTTTTGGCCTGGTCCCTGAGGCCCGTACTGATTCTTAAAGTAGTGGTGGCTTCTTCCGTCGCAAAGGCGGCTACCGGAGTGCTAAGCGCAGGTCGGATAAGAGGCATAATGAGAAGTAGATTGCCCCAAAATCTACAAAGGAGCATTGAAAGTCAGCACGTTACCCGTCCGAATCTACTCCTTATGGTACTAAATGGCTCAAAATGAAGTATTTTGAGAATCTACTGTCACTCCTTCTTGCTACGTTTTACTACGTTTTAGGGCGGAAAATCGAGGGTTTTTTTTATGGGGCACGGGGTTGTCCAATGGCAGGGTAAGGTCTGATTTTAAAACACACTTTTGAGGCATAAACTCTCGGCCTTGCCGCTAAAAATACAGGCATCATATCCCCATTTTGCCTACCGGTTCAGCGCCTTTTCCAGCAGTTCAATTATTTTGTCCTTATCGGCCAGCCGTTTCTCTTTCTCCTCTAGTTGCGCTTGCTTCCCCCTGAGCTCCACTTGCAGCAATTCGATGCCCGGCTCGCTTACCACGGTAGGGGCAGGCGACTGATAAGCTACCGTTTGGGATTTGAACATTTCCGGATCGTCCCTGAGCAGCCAGTCCAGGTTCACGTCCGGAAAAGTTCGGGCAATGGCTTCAATGATCTCCCAGCCCGGTTTGGATCTTCCGCTGGCAATGCTGTAGAAGTTATCGGCCCGCTCATAGCCCAGGGCTTTGGCAAACTGGGGGATGGACAGGTCTTTGGCTTTGGCCAGGGCTTTGATTTTCTCACCTACAGGTACCATGCACGGGAGGGTGTATACGGAAATATTACAGTTTAATAAATTTTGACATCATTCTCGTACGTCAATTTTACAAATTAATATTCAATGGTGCAGTATGATACCATTCGAATACGGAAAAACCCACCGGCTGCGACTTTTCGTGACGCTATACCTGGTGGGGTCTCTCTCTTTCCGGCCCAGTCCTCTCTCTACCGCCCCGCCTCGAACAGGGGCAATACCTTTGCGGGTTCTTTCTCCTCGGCCGGCTTCTTTCTGACGCGCATGGCCGCTCAGGTGCCCCCGTAGCTGTTGCTCAGTCGGGTAACTTTTGCCGCATTCGGGACAAGCGTAATGCTCAGGCACCTCCACTGTTTCCTCCCCGGTTTCGAGCTTCTCTGCGAACAGGTCCGAGAAGTACCACACCGAGCCCGAGAGCATGGCACTGATCAACGTCGAGGCCACTAGTGATTCTACTGAATTGTTCCAGTGCTGGTAATAGAGCAGATTGCCGGCAAACGAGGCGGGGCGTAGAGCTGAGCCGCCCGCTTCTTGCCGTTGAGGATAAACATCAGGATGGCTGCTTCAATGGCCGAAGCCACAGGAAAGCGTGCAGCCAGTTGAAGCCGGTAAACTGCCAGCCGCCCACGTCAAAAGACAGGTTCATGCGGCTTACCGCTTTGAACAACCAGGCCGTGTGCAGGATCTGGGAAACAAGGACGCACAATATGGCCGTAAAGATGAAGGATTCCGAACGCAGGAACCGGATGATATTTCTCATGAAGATGGTAAGGATTGATGCCCGAAAGTGGGCGAAATGGGAAGCCGTTATATCTACGGCAGGTAACTGATGATTGCCACGTCGGGCTGTCGGGCGGGCCGCTGCAAAGGGTACACGTGGATGTGTTCCCCTTCCAGGCGGCCCCCGAAGAGCGGAACGCCACTCTCGGAAAGCAGCCCGTTGAGGGATTGCAACAGGCTCTTGAGGGAGTCAAACTTAGAGGAAGTGCTCATCTCGTTGATCAGGTTTACGGCCGCTACATGGGCATGGAGCCGCTGGCAAACCGAAACCTCCTCTTTGGCAAGCGGCTCGGGCTTTACGTGCAGTTGGTAGCGGGCTACGGGTTTCTCAGGTTCCATATCTGGTCAAACAGGTTTAGTTGTCCGATCTTGAGCAGGATAAAACGATACTTGGCCCGGCCCCACTCAGCAAAGCTGCTCCGGGCGGTGGTCTCCAGCACGAACACTTTCTGCACTTTCTTGGAAATGCCGATCAGCACCATCTTGCGGGCGGCTACGCTGTCGGCGTAGAAGGCCAGTTGCCGGTCGTATTCGAACCGGAGGCGTTCCCCTCGAACTCGGCCTGGGTGCGGGCATTGGTGGTTTTTAGATCAATCACCGTGTCCGTGCCCAGCACGTCGAGTTTGCTTTTGCAGGCTATCCCGGTATAAAATTCCGTCCAGTACACTTCGTGCTCCCGTTTGCCTTCCAGCAGCCGCGCGCAGCAGGGGTACTGGTGCAGGGAACGGATGCATTTTTGGAGCAAGACAGCATCCACGTCCGGGTAGCGGCTCAGGTCGAATCTGTGGGCTTCCAGTACCGCCTCGTGCAGGGCCTGCCCGAAACGAAGGGCGGCCCTCGGCTTGTAGTGCGGCGTTCCCATGATCAGGTGCCGGGCAAGGTCGGTCGCTGTTGGAGATGCGCTTGACCGAGTAGTAAGACGACTCTTCCGGCGCAGAAATGAGGGTTTGCATAGGAAAAAAAGGGATGAAGTACGGCGGGGAAAATAGTGGTGAGAAAGGAGAGCAGGCACCCACCTGCTCCCCTCCTTTTCCGTTAAGCGGCGGCTTCTCCGGGTTCGCTGCCCGGCACCAGGGCGGGCAGGTGGTAGTGGTGGTACGCCTCGAGGAGGCAGGTATCCGAAAGCGTTTCGACGCGGAAGATTTTGTGGCTTGCGGCAAAGTCATGCAGGCCTTTCACCGTTTCCGGACCCGCTACTTCGTCCACCTCAAACTCGGCAATGTGGTAGATGATGGCGGGCTTCTGCTTCTCGTTCTTCTTGGCCACGAACCGGGCCGTAATCTTCACGTCCGAGAGGGTCACGTCTTCGTAGAACAGGTCCCGGGCCAGCTTCTCCAGTTGTCGCGGCTGTAGCCGTGGAACAGGATGGCAGACACGCAATTCTTCTCGTCCACGAAGAAGAGTTCCACCCACTTCTTGCGGCCCATTTGCAGAATGTCGTCCTCGAAGAACCGCCAGGCCATGGGAATGAACGAAAGGCTGTCTCGGGTGGGATTACCCCCGTTGACGTTGAAGTTACCGGCTTTGGGATGAACTCAGCCAAAAGGTCGCCCTGATGACTGGTCTACAAAACCGTACGTGCTTATTTCTAAGCATACGGCTCCTCGTAAGTATATCCATTTGGAAGCCCTGCTTTGTTATCCAAAGCCGTTTTAGTATCGTGGCAATGACGGTGTAAGAGTTGCCAATTTTCCTTATTATCCTTTCCCTGTTTGGAGGTGGGAGTAATATGGTCTAATTCCAACAAGTCACTGTCTCGAAAGGAGAGCCCACAAAGTGCACATTTACCCATTTGTTTTCGCAGAAGAAAAGCTTTCTTCCCTGGCAAAGTGGGGTATCTGCCTAACCTGCTGCTCCAATAAGTCCAATTGCCATCGTAAGGGGATTTGTCGTTTTGGACCTTAATATGGCGTTTTATCTTAGTTTCTTTGTGAAATCTCAGATGATAGCCTTTATTTAGTCCAAAAGTCCAATTATTCCCTTCCTTTTTCAGCAGCCAGTATTTGTGTGCTATCCAAGTTCTGGTTTTCCGTGTATGCCGGCGAAACGCCCATCGTCTTAGTTTGATAAACAGAAGATTATCCATTGAATTGAAGGTATCTTTCGCTACTACCGTAGAAAAGTAATTGCACCAACCCGTTATAACGGGGTTCAATTGCTCAATCAGTCTTTTCTGACTGATACTACGGTTATTACGAATGATCCCCTGTAGAGTCAATGAATGTTTCTTTATTGACTTCTTAGACGGTTTAATCAGGGTTTTAAACCCTAATGGTTTCCCCTTCAGATGTCCGGTTTGGTTTTTTCCTACCTCATACTGTCGTACGTGCATTCCCAGGAAGTCGAAACCAACTTTACCTTCGGTAGTGGGTTGAAAGGTGTGGGTGATGCTTGTTTTGCTTTCTTTCATCTGCAAACCAAGTTCCCCCAACCAACCCGCTAACAATTCCCGGCATTGTTTAATTACTTCTTCTTTTTCATGCAGCACCAGAAAATCGTCTGCGTAGCGAATAACTTTCACCGGATTGACATTGCCTGTGCTTGTGTGCTTTTTCCTCGGAAACTTCTTTTTTAGATATTGCTCCATTCCGTGCAGGGCTATATTTGCCAACAGAGGGGAAATCACCCCGCCTTGTGGGGTGCCTGCTGTTGTTTCCGTAAAGCCTGTTTGTTCCATTACTCCCGCCTTTAACCACTGGTTAATCAGGCGGTGTAAAGTTGGAAAAGAGGAAACCTTTTCAAGTAATTTCTGATGATTAATGCGATCAAAGCATTTCTCAAGGTCTGCATCCAAAACATACTTAGGCTTGAACTTGACACTTTCAAATATTGCCGCAATAGCGTCATGGGCTCCTCGTCCCGGTCGAAATCCATAACTATTGGCTTCGAATTTTGCTTCCCATTCTGGCTCTAAGCCTAATTTTACCAGTGCTTGTGTGGCCCGGTCCCGCATGATGGGTATGCCTAACGGTCTTTTCTCAGTTGATCCCGGCTTGGGAATCCAAACCCTTCTCAGGGGTTTAGCTTTATCTGATAAAGTCAGGTTTTGGCTTACCACTATCCGTTGAGATGGCGTCAGAGATTTTACGCCGTCAATTCCAGCCGTTTTCTTGCCTTGGTTGTCCTGGGTTACTCTTCGGGTTGCCAATAATTTGGCCGAACAGGATTTGAGCAACAGTTTTTGCAATTGGTGAACTGTTTTCGTATTGCCCTTTCTACTGGCTTGATAAATCCGTTTTTGCAGTTTGAATACGGTTGTTTCAACTTTCTTCCAGTTGATCGTATTCCATTCATACATCGGTTTTTGGTCCGTGTTCATCGTCTTGACTGTTACTTACTTGATTTATCATTTACCTACGTTAAGTACGTCAGCATATCCCAGGCATTACCCTGGGCCTTAGCTTCTTACTTAATCCTGTTCCTGTTTAGCATGCGGTTGGCTACCTGCTGACCAGAATGGGCAGAGCATAAACAGGAGTTACCTTGTTCCTGCTATCTGTTGAGGTTGAATAAAGTTCAACCCAGAAAGGTTAGTGCTATACTCTTCACCGGATTGCGTGTCGTCTAAGCGATACTTTTTCGACGAGGAAAGTACCCGGCAATCATTCCTTATTTAGGGCAAGCTTCTCAAACCACTACCGGTTTGAATTCCTGAGTAAGCTTGTTTACCGTGACGATGATTCAAGCGTATATTCGTTTTCCTGCACATACTTTCACACTTGCGGAAGGTCACCCATCAGGTTTAGGCTTATTCCGCTTTCTTTCCCGCTTCACCCTGACAAAGTGCCACCCTTGAAAAGGTGGGGAAAGCGTTTTCTTCTGCTTAGAGAGAAGGTTGAGTAGTCCTCAACACCAGATAGTAAGTTATTGTAAGCCGCTAAGGCTTACAACGCTTATTTATGTGTTCATAAGCAACAAGTCACACCGTCAAACCGGTACTGCCTGGGCTGGCCTTCCAGGTAGCGAAATTTGCCCGTAACGGCCAGAGGGTTACCGCCGGCAATGGCGGGCAGTGCAGGAGTTGCCTCGGTTGCTGCTCCATTGGATGAGACTTGGGTTTGGGTAGTCATGGTTATAAAAGGTTTGGTGAATTTTCGAAGGGAGAGCAACCAATGTGTAAAATACTAGTAATCACCTGACATTTAGAATGGCCATTCTATTGTTCATGATGGCACTAAACGTATTTAATTGGCTTACTACTCGTTATTGCTTAGATAAATATACGAATATATTACATAATACCAAAGCCTTAAGGCAGAAAATTACGTCCAAAATGGTAAATATTTTACAATTTCGCCAACGTATATGTAGGATTTAAGTATTGCGTTATACAACGATAGAAAGGGAAGGTGCGGAGTACACTGTCGGGCAAAAGGCGGAGTAAGGAGGGAGTACAGTTGGACGGAGCCTTTTTTGAGCGCACTGGCCGGGAGCGGTGTAAGCAGCACCTGTGCGGTGGACGCGGGATAGGATGTGTCCCGGAAAGAGAAGAGCCGGTAGGGGAACGGCATTCCGGGAACATAGGCCACAAAGAGCGCGAAATCGGGAAGGCGGGGGGGATCGCCCGGTACAAAGAATCATTTATTCCATTTACAGGCCTCCGCCCTACCATCGGCGGGGGCCGGCGGCTTGCGGAACGGGAGGCTATCCCCTTTACAGGGTGCCTTCGTCGGCCATCGAGTAGTAGCCCTCGGTTGAGAGGATCAGATGGTCGAGGATAGGCAGTTCGAGCCACTGACCGGCTTGCTTGAGCTTGCGGGTCAGGTCCATGTCTGCGTGGCTGGGCGTGAGGTTGCCACTCGGATGGTTGTGCGCTAAGATTATGGCACAGGCACGACATTTAAGGGCGGTAACGAAGATGAGCTTGGGATCTGCTACCGTACCGGCAACGCCCCCGGTGGAGATGAGCGTGGAGCCCATGACCCGGTTGCTCCGGTCAGCATCAGGATGCGGAACTGTTCCAGCAGGCAGATTTTGCTCTGGTCCCAGCTCTCCAGCAGGATGCGGTAAGCGGAAGCGGAGCAGGTAACTCTTGGACGTTGAGCGGCAGGGACCCGGTTGCGGTACACCAATTCGATTTCGGCGATGGTGGAAGCGGTTTTGCGTTTCATGGCAGTAAGTTGTTTAGGTGAAACATTCTTTTGCCATGCACAAAGGAGACGGGACGGACCCAAGGCAAACAGGAAACTGAATAAACCAGCCAGGGTAAGGGAGCAGGCTTTATGCGGTAGTCTTTTGCCGGAGTCGAACCGGTCTCTAACTTTTGCTAAAATGAATGGATTCAAATAGAGAGGGATGACAGCCTTGGGGAAGCTTTATGCATTAAAAAGAAGCCTGCTAGATTATAAATGGGTAGTGGTTAAGTAGAGGCTGATTTTAGAAATTGGTAACTTAGGAAGAAAGGTTTAAAAAGCATATGATTCAGATTACCAAGGCATGTCCTCATTGCGGTAGTATTGACTTAGTGAGCAACGGCCATAATAAGAAAAACGGTAAGCAAAAGTATTTACTGTAATGGCTGTGACAGATACGGCACTTTGGATGCAGCTCCCGCTATATAGTGAAGAGCGCAAAGAAGAGATTCTGAAAGCCTATTTTGAAAGACCCAGTATGCGGGGTATTGAACGCGTTTTGGCGTAGCCCGGCAAACGGTCTCTGCCTGGCTCAGGCAGCAAGGCGAAAAGCATCCAGATCTGGAGGCTACCTTGGGTGATGTGCCTACCTGAGCAGGATGTGCTCGAGTATGACGAATTGCAGCACTTTGTCAAAAAAAGCCAAAAGCGCTGGCTCTGGACGGTAATCAGCCGGAAAACACGTAAAATCATTGCTTTCTTTATTGGGGACCATAGTATGGAGAGTTGTAAGATACTTTGGCAAAGAATTCCCGAAAGATTACGCTGCCAGACCAGCTTTTCCGATTTCTGGGAAGCATACAATTTTATCTATCAGCAGACTGGGCAGCATCAGAAAGTAGGCAAAGAATCCGGTCAAACTAACCACATGGAACGCTGGAACAATACCATCCGTCAGTGGATGGGTAGACTTACCCGAAAGACGCTTTCTTTTCTAAATCTGACTTTTACAATGAACTCGTCATCCGCCTTTTCATTGTCCGCTACAACCTCAGTAAATCAGTCTCTACTTAACCACTACCGTCCATTCTATTCTTAACATGAACTGCCCGGCTTCCTCCTCGCACTCGGTTAGTTCGTAGGCGAGGCAGTAGGGCGAAGCGTCTAATTGGGCCGCTGCCTGCGCGTAGGCAGCCAGCAGTGATTCCCGTTGGGAAGGTTCCACCTTGTAGCGGATGTATTCAATGACCATGATCGTAAGGGTGGGTTAGGGGAGAAGAAGTCGGGGTGCGTAAACATAGGAGAAGGCCGGTGGATCTCCCTTAGGAAGCCGGTTGGTAAGGGCCGCCCGTTTCGCCCCAGCCCCACCGTGGCATGGGCTCTTCCTGTCCAATTGGATTAACAGCCGCCTTAGAATTAAGCACGGCCAGCCGGCTGCCCCATTCCAGATACCCGACGAAGGCGGAACGAAACTCAGGATCACTGGCCAGGCCGATTTCATCCGCGCTTTCCAGCAGCAGTTGAAGCCAGCGTTTGCGGTGGGTTTCACTCAATTGTTTACCTAAATGGTGAGCTACCATATTAGCGTGGCTGCTTTGATCGGTTTGGGTATAGAGACGAGGCCCTCCGAATACCTGGGCAATAAAGTGGGCTACGTGCTTGGCGTGCGCCGGGGACATGTGCACAAACACCGGCGAAAGTAGCTTATCGGCAAGTACTTTGTCGTAGAATACCCCGGTAAGCTTTTCCAAAGCTTCTGTGCCCCCAACCCATTCGTACAAAGTAGGGATTGGTCTTGGGGAGGATGTATGCAACTCTTCCATTTAATTTGATGGCGTTTATGGTGGTTTTGTGCTGTTAATATACCAACTTGCCCTTTGCTAATAAAGTACTGACTTAATGGTCAGGGACTTACCATTAAGTCAGTTTTACTGATCCCCAACCGAATAAATTTTAGAACGTGATCAAAAAAGATAAAAATTACCTGATTCACTTGCATGATAGGCGCTACTACTGCCCGGTAGAAGTGGCGTTAGACGTAATCGGGGGTAAATGGAAAGGGGTAATTATCTGGTATTTGCTGGAAGGCTCTTTGCGCTTTAGTGAACTCAAGCAAAAGATCAACACCGTTTCCGAAAAAGTACTGATCCGGGAACTCAGGGCTCTGGAAAAAGCTGGTTTGGTAACCCGGACAGTACACCCGCAGGTTCCACCAAGAGTAGAGTACGCTTTATCGGAGTTTGGTCACACCCTGCGGCCGCTTGTGGAGCAGATCAGTGCTTTTGGGGAAATCTACTCGGGCCGGTTTGGACAAGTGGTGGAAGTACCTCTTTAGAGATTAGCGGTCTCGGGCCGTGTCTTATGAATCAAGACGCAATAGAAGTGCGGTCATGAGAACACCTCTTATTATCCGGAATGGCCTTCTGTCTCATCTGTCTTCAAGGGAAACAGGTGAATCAGTATTTGGGGTTCACCCGGAAAATGGACACTTGGAAGAGAGCCGTTTTCAGCTAGACAAAGCCCTTATTAAGGTAAAGCAAAACGTTGAATTGTTGAGAGGGTGGGAGAAGTCCCGCCCTCTTTCTGTTTCTAGGCTGAATGTGTTACGAAAAACGGTCATTTTTTGTAAAGCTATTGCCGGACAAGACAAATAATATCCCATTACAACACTAAATTGCCGTCCCGGGTAACGAGAAAAAGCATTCTCCGGCGGGAGGAGCCGCTTTCTAGGGTCGGGCACATTACTAAACGGTAAGCAACGTTATGGGACCGGGAAGCCGCATCAAAGCCTATACTGCAGAAGCATTCGGGCAAAACTACATACTAGCCAAACCAGAAAAAGCCAACCTGCTGAAGGCAAATTTTGGTGCATTTTTCATTGTCAGGGTTGAGGACATGAGCCGCCTGATGAAATTACCGGTGCCACCGGTCCGCATCCCCAACCATATCCTGCTCTACCTCACGGGGGGAGAAGCGGTAATGAACATCGGTAGCCAGCCCTACAAGATTGCCCGCAATGAATGCCTGCTCGTGCCGGCCGGGCAGGTATTTTCCTTCGACAAAGTGGAAGCTAACACCGGCTACTTGTGTAATTTCCACAATGCGTTTCTCACCGGGCGGCTTACGTCCGCTGAATTGCTTGGCTTCGAGTTTCTGCAGGTCTGGGGCAACCCGTTTATTGGATTGACTGGTCAAAACTCCGTATTTGTAGTCAATTTGCTCGAACGCCTGCTGGTTGACTATACAGCGCGGGGAGTAGCTAGTCCGGACCTGCTGCAGTCGTATCTGGTCGCCCTGCTCCATGAGCTCAACGAGGCCTATCAGCCCGCCAGCCCCGCTCCCCGCAGCCGTGCCGTGCTCATCACCAACCGGTTCAAAGAGTTGCTCTTCGCCCACCTCAAAACCAAACACCGGGTAAGCGATTACGCCGCCCTGCTGCATTTTTCTCCCAACCATCTCAACAAAGCCGTCCGGGCAGTGACGGGTAAATCGCCCGGCGCGTGGATTGAAGAGGCCATTGTACTGGAAGCAAAAGTATTGCTCTGCCAGAGCGAAGGTCCCATCAGTGAGATAGCCGCCCAAATCGGCTTGTTTGATCCCTCTTACTTCACCCGGCTCTTCAAGAAGCACGAGGGAGTAACGCCGCTGGCTTTTCGCAAAAAGATTGATAAATCCTGAAAGTCGTTTGATTAGTCCTACCCCGGTGGGGCCGAACGGGAGATCTTTGCTAAGTAGTCAAGCGAAAGTAATCCGGTATTTTGAGCCAAAGTTTTGCAGGATGTTTTCCAGCGCCTCCCTCAGGGTAGTGGCCGGAGAAAGTCTTTGGGTTCAAGCCAGTGATATTTAATGTGCTTCCACAGGATTTCAATCAGGTTGAGTCGGGGGCAGTAAGGGGAATGAACGGATGAGCAGTCCTTTCTTTTGCCATTCTTTGCGTCTGGCTTCAAAAAGCTTGCTGCGGTGAGTGGAAGCGTTGTCAAGGATCACAACTGTTTTCTTTCGGATAGTGGCGGCAAATTCATCAAAACAAGCCCTGACCAGCTCTGCCGTAGCCGCTCGCGGACTGGTGAAGGCCCAAAGCCCGTTGCTGCGGCTCATGAAAGCCGACCTGGTCAGGTTCCGCCTCTGGGTGGCAGGCATGAAAACCTCACTTTTTCCCTTCACCTGCCAGCCCCAGGGCACCACTGCGCTCAGCTTCACCCCCATCTGACCGAAGTAGTACAGATCCACCTGCCCTGAATCCTCCCACTGCTGCAAAGCTTTTGTCTGCTGAAGGAAAAACTCAAAATCTGCTTCATTATCTGCTTCATTCCTCAGGTGCCGGCCGCTGCGGCAGGCGCTTGCAAGAGAGCCCCTGCTGGCGGAAAACTCTCCTCAGACTCCACACCGACAGTGTTTTCTGCCACTGCTCCTGTATGCGTTCTGCCACACACCGGGTCCGGTGCAGACCCTCTCTTACCCAGCCGGCTGCTGTTTTTTTTCCTGCTGTAAGGCCGCAGGGACGACCGCTGCGGGCAGCATCCCGAAGGTGAATCCGCTGAGTATGCCCCTCTTTCTGCCCGTTCTGCTTTTGCTGTGCCTGCTGCTTTTCCCATTTGCTCAACCAGCCGCTGACCGTATCACGGTCCACTGAAAACAACTCCGCCAGTTGCCCGGTCCGCTGCCCCTGATGGCTCACCAGCAGTGCCTGCGCCCGTACCCGCTCGCGGTGATTGTCACTCTCCCGGTATAATCGCTCCACCTGATGCTGCTGATCCGGAGTTAATTTTATAAACCGCATCCTGATGCTTTTTTTCCGCAAAGCCAGCACAAAATGAAAATACCCGGAAACTTATGCTCGCCTACTTAATCATTACGTGCAGTGCAAACCCTCTCGCTTTACTTGACTCTCTGCCTAGCCTTTTTGCAACTTGCTTGCCGGAAGGATCAAAAGGATTAACGCTCTTGAAGGATTCTTTTGCCATCGCTGTTCTCGACCAGTTTACTTTTCAGTGAACAGTTGAAAGTACTTCTAGCCATGCATTTTATGAAACATCTTTACTACCGGTTCATTTATTTACCCCTACTTGCGTCCCTGCTGATGAGTCTGTCTCTGCACGGACAGCAGTACACCTTCCAGTGGCATATCGGCCCTAAAAATCAAAGCTCGATCACCTTTGAAAGGCCAGAAGCCATTGCTGCTAGCCCCTGTGGCGATGTATACATAGTGGATTATTTTAAAAACCGGATTATTAGACTTATTTTCTCGGTAGAAAGGGACTAAAAGGGCATTCGGGCTTAGCCAGCCAAAAGCCGAAGTTTCTCGTATAGGCTGACTGACACCCACTCAACCCCACAAAAGGCAATGGCAACCATCTTCGAGAACCTGCAAACGATAGTCAATACAAAGCGTCAACCGGCTTGGACCAAAAGAGTTTGACCGTTTGCACGAGGAATTCAAGCGCTACTACCAACCTAAAGAAGCCTATAACCAAATTAAAAAAAAAGCCGCTGCTGAGTGATTCAGGGAGGCGCTTTTCTTTATCTTGTTCTACTACAAATCTCATCCTACCCTTGAAGTGTTGGGGCTCAGTTTTGGTTTTTCTGATACGGCCGCCTTTGGGTATGTGGACTACGTGAAGCCTTATTTGAAGCGGGCTCTGCAAGGGCAATCCGTGCTGGTCAGGCGCGTGTTCGAAGATCAGCAGGCCTTTGAGATGGCCTTTCAAGGAGTGGAGGATTTGTTCATTGACGGCTCAGAACTCATCATCCAGCGGGCAAAGGACCCAAAAAAGTGCAGCAGGCCGACTTGTCAGGCAAAAAAAAAAGCACACGCTGATCATGCTGCTCATCTGTGACAAAGCCGGCCGCATCATTTACGTGGGGCAGCTCTTCTGCGGCAGCCAGGTGGACTTTACTCTGTTCAAAAAAGAGCTGGCTCAATTTGACTACGCCCACAAGCAGGTCTGGGTAGATTCAGGATTTACCGGTATCAAAAACTACCTGCCCCGGAGCAGGTGCAGATCGGGCATAAAAAACCAAAAAACAAAGAACTTGCTAAAGAAGAAAACTACACAACCAGCACGTATCAAAAGTGAGAGTAGTAGTCGAGCATGCTATCGGAGGCATGAAGCAGTACTTTATCCTCAGGCACGAGAACAGAATCCGGCTGAGAAACAAAATCAGTGACGCAGTAGAAATGTGTGCCAGCCTTTGGAATTTTAAGCGTGGCTTCTCCCTCAATACTGCTTAAATTCAAAACCAAACGAGAAAATAAGTCTATTAACTGCAATGCTTTCGGGGAAGTACGCCTCACATTCGGTACGGGAGGTTCAGCCGACGGGCAATTCAACTCTCCCTCAGACGTTGCAGTAGACAAACAAGGCAATGTATACGTAGCCGATAATCTAAACTACCGCATTCAGAAGTTCGACGCCAACGGAAATTTTCTTTCTAAGTTCAGTCTGCAAGGCACCCCAGACCCGCACTACCGAAACCTGTCGGGTGTAGCCGTAGACGGAGCAGGCAATGTGTACGCTTCGTCCAATAATGCGGTGCAAAAATTTGACGCCAATGGCAACTTTCTGTCTAAAATTGGCGGACCGACAGCAGGCACTGCCGACGGGCAGTTTTCCTATCCCTCGGATATCGCCGTAGATGGGCAGGACAATATTTACGTGGTGGATGCATACAACGACCGCGTTCAGAAGTTTGACAAGAATGGCAACTTCCTGATGAAGTTCGGTTCGGGTGGTTACGAAAGAGGACAGTTCTACAGTCCCAGCGGAGTTGCAGTAGACACAGAGGGAACCATTTATGTAGTGGCCCGCTACGGAGGAGACGGCCCGGTTCAGATGTTTAACCCCGACGGCACTTTCCAGAAGATACACATGTCTTACACCCCGGGTGAGGGAGCGTTGATTTCGCCTCACAGCATCGCCCTGAATGGGCAGAACAATGTATTGCTTTTAGACCGGGAAAAGAGTTACATTCAGAAATTCTCTTATGGGTATTTGGTGTGGAAAGTAGACGGAGGTTCGGATGGCGGGCAGTTCCGCAGCCCTTCCGGTCTCTCTGTAGATACGCAGGGCAACGTGTACGTAGCCGATTACGGCAATCACCGCATTCAGAAGTTCAACAATCAGGGAGTTCTATTAACCAAGTTTGGCAACAGCGGTTATGCAGACGGGCAATTTACCTATCCGTCTGATGTAGCCGTGGACGAACAAGGCAATGTATACGTATCAGAAAACAGCAGAATTCAGATTCTTACCAACAATGGACAGTACTTGGTATTTGGCAGTCACGGGAAGGACAACGGGCAACTCGACCGCACGACTGGCATTGCCGTTGATGCGCAAGGCAATATTTATGTAACGGAAGCCAACAACGGCCGACTGCAGAAATTCGATGCAAGCGGTAAATTCATTTGGAAACGGGGCGGTACGGAAACAGAGATGCTATTCTCGCAACCAATGGACGTAGCAGTAGACGGGCAAGGCAACGTATATGTAGTAGATTATTATCGTTACAACGTACAGAAGTTTGACCCTAATGGCCAGCTTTTGCTCTCATTCGGTGAACCTGGGGTGGAGAATGGCCGGTTCGACCATCCAAGCGGCGTGGCAGTAGACGCTCAGGGCAACATCTACGTAGCCGATCACTCAAACTACCGCGTGCAGGTATTCAATCCCAAAGGCGAGTTTCTTACTGCCTTTGGCACCGCAGGCAGCGGGGAAGGACAGTTTAATGGGCCTCGCGGCATCGCCGTTGATGCACAAGGCAATGTATACGTATCCGATTCCCGGAATAACTCGCTCCAAAAGTTCAGCTACGTACCTGCCCTGATTGTACCCAAGGTAGTAGTTAAATATATCGCTGAACCCATCGATGACAACACGGGCAGTTTTTTCTTTGGCAGTACCATTGCCGGCACTCCGGTTACGCAAGGCTTTATCCTCGACAACACCGAGGGAACAGTAGACCTCACCGTCAGCGGCTTCAGTCTGCCGGCTGGTTTTTCGCTGGTGGAAGAGTTTCCAACCCGTGTACCGGCAGGAGAAAGCGTGCCTTTTCGGGTGCAGCTTACGGCCATACGAGCAGGAAGCTACACTGGCAGCTTGTCATTCGCCACCAATGATCCCGACAAGAATCCGTATAATTTTACCATTAGTGGGCAAGTAGATGCGAATCCTTTAGCCGAGCGAATTACCCAACGCATTAGCTTTGAGGCGCTACCGAGTAAAACTTACGGCGATACCCCCTTTGCCTTGTTGGCAACGTCTACTTCCGGCTTACCAGTTTCTTTCAGTGTACTATCCGGCCCGGCCATCCTCGAGGACAACACCCTAACGCTGGTAGGGGCAGGTAGCGTTACGATTAAGGCATTCCAACCTGGGAATGACGTCTACAAAGCGGCCACTGATGTAGTGCGAACATTTGTTGTCAACAAAGCTACTCAGGCCATTACCTTCGAGCCCTTGCCTGATAAAATGGAAGGCGATGCACCCTTCAGCTTATCGGCCAAGGCTTCTTCCGCTCTACCGGTTACGTTCAGTATTGTATCCGGTCCGGCTACGGTAGCAGAAAACAACCTTACTCTTTCAGGATCAGGAATCGTGCGGGTAAAAGCTACTCAAGGAGGAGACGCTAATTATGAACCTGCTTTGGAAGTGTTCCAATTCTTCACCGTTACCGCAGCCACAGTCAAGAGCAATCAGCGGATTACGTTTGCGGTTATCGAGAACAAGACCTATGGTGATGCCTCCTTTGCCTTAACTGCCACGGCTTCTTCGGGGCTGCCGGTAACCTTCTCGGTTACTTCCGGCCCGGCAATTGTGTCCTGCAATACGCTGCTTTTGACTGGAGCGGGTACCGTGACGATCGAGGCTACTCAATGGGGCAACGCGTTGTACCACGCTGCCGCTACTGTAAAACGCACCTTCACTGTCCATCAAGCGCCACAGGTAGTTAGCCTGGCTGCTTTAACGGACAAAACAATGGGAGAAGCTCCTTTCCGGGTGAGCGGTCTTGCTTCCTCCGGCTTGCCGCTTAGTTTCACGGTTGTTTCGGGACCGGCTACTCTGGAAAACGATCTATTGACCCTTACCGGCACAGGAACAGTAACCATTGGTGCTTCGCAGGCAGGCAATGCTGACTACCTGGACCGCCCAAACCGTAACCGGCAGTTTCTGCGTGGCTCCGGCTAAGCCATCCATCACGTCCAACGGGATTGTGCTTACGTCCAGCAGCAGCGAAGGCAACCAGTGGTACCTGGATGGAGACTTAATCAGCGGGGCTGAAGGGCAAACGTTCAATGCTACCCTGGCCGGAAGTTACACGGTGCAGGTAACGGGTCACTGCGGCCCGGCTGTTCACTCCGAACCATTCCGGATCACGGTATCCGGCACGGAAAAAGGACTTGCTACGCAGATACATCTATTTCCTAACCCTGCCACCAACAAAGTACTTGTACTGTTACCCCTAGGATGGCACTACAAGCAGGCAATCGTGTTTAATGCCACGGGTAACCAAGCTGCCCAAGCGAATTCAGCTTCTAAAGCAATCACCCAAGTTAGTTTTAACACTGCTGCATTTGCTCCAGGCATGTATTTGGTTCGAATTGAAACCAACAAAGGAACTATAGTCAAAAAATTTATTAAAGAATAAACTCCACTGAGGGGCGGTATAGGGCCGCCTCTATAACACTCTTTCAAATTATTGAGAAATTAAGCGATTTTATGCACAAAACTTTGTTTTTCCCCCTGGTCCTGTTGCTGCTTACTTGCCTGTTGACGGCCTGCCCAAGTGATGATCCCAAGCCTACGAGCAATACCGCAGCAAAGCTCAAAAGAAGCTGGAAAGTTGCTCAAACTGGTAACCCTAACCCGCTTTATCAGCATCCCTTACCGGCAGGACAAACCATTACTGAGGATTATAGTCACTACCGACTTGCCATTACCGATGAAACGGATTATGTGATTATTCAGCGGGATAACTCCATGCGTACGGGTACTTGGGAACTAGCAGCTAACGAGACCAAGATTGTCTTGGACAAGGGAGTAGCCGGACAAGAAATGATTATTGACCTGGTAGAGTTGACGGATGCCTCTTTAAAAATACGTTATATCGAAGGGAGCACCAAAACGGGTAATCGGGAAATACTCATGGAATTGATTCCCGCCCAATAAGTACTGAATGAATATCACCTCGCTTATCCAAGTACAATCAAGGAAATTTTGACGAGTGTGCTCCAATAACAGATCATATTTCTTTTAGATTCTGGTTATAGCGTTGGAAGAAGCCAGTAGCGGCCTTTAGCAACTCTTTCACCGATGAGAATGATTCACAATGAGTGACTACTCTGCGGAAGTGGCGCCCAAGCATTTAAACAAGATTCAGCTAGGGGCTGTAGGTAGGCAGCTAGAGCAATACCAAACGACCAGTTGCTGCTCTGAACACCTCGTCTACTTTTCCGCTCTTGTGAGTATCTGCATTATTTGTGCTGCCCCCGGAAACAGGACTGCAAGTTAAGGTGTAAGGCGTAATTTTACCACCTTAAAAAAGTTCTAAAATGAAGGACAGCAAGCGCAGAAAGTTCAAGGCCGACTTCAAAGCTCAAGTAGCCATGGAAGCAGTAAAAGAGCGTAAAACGCCAGCCCAACTGGCTCAGCAGTTCAACCTGCATCCCCATCAGATCTCCACCTGGAAAGGGCTGCTACTTAGTTCAGCAACTGGTATCTTCCAGGAAAGCAGTAAGGGTCAGGAGGAAAAACAGGCTTTTGATGAAGAGCGAAGCCGGCTCTGCGAGCAGATGGACCGCAGACCAGGGTCCGCAAGTTACAGGTGGAACTGGAGTGGCTCAAAAAAAAATATCAGCGCTTCCAGGAGCCGTAAGACAGGACTGTGTGGAGTGGTCAGAGAAGCCCTTTTCGCTTAGCCGTCAGTGCGGGTTGTTGTCTTTGCATAAGTCGGGGCTGTATTATCAGCCCAAAGGGGAAAACGAGCAGAACCTGTAGTTAATGCGCAAGATTGACGAGCAGTATTTAAAGACGCCTTTTGTAAAGACGCCTTTTGCTGGTTACCGGATGATGAGTGATCTGCTTAGGCGGGCAGGGCAGGCAGTCAATGAAAAGCGGGTGAGAAGGCTTATGCGACTGATGGGCCTAGTGGCTATTTATCCTGAGCCTGACTTGAGTAAGGCCAGTAAAGCTCATAAGAAGTACCCTTACCTGATTAGGAACATGGTCATCAATCAGGTCAACCAGGTGTGGTCCTCTGACATCACTTATATTCCAATGAAGAACGGGTTCCTCTACCTGGTAGCGGTAATGGATTGGTATTCAAGGTATGTGCTGTCCTGGGAGTTGTCCAACAGCATGGAAAGCAGTTTTTGCGTGAAGGCTTTGCAGACAGCTCTTAAGCGGTTCGGCATGCCTCACATCTTCAACACCGGTCAGGGGGTGCAGTTCACCAGTGATGCTTTTGTGGACACGCTATTGGATCAAGACATCCTGGTATGGACGGCAAAGGCAGAGCTACCGACAACGTGTTTATTGAACGGCTCTGGCGTAGCGTCAAATACGAAGATGTGTACCTGAAAAGCTATTCGGATGGGCAGAGTCTGTTTGCAGGACTGGAAACTTATTTTCAGTTTTACAACACCCAAAGGCCACATCAACATCTGGCCCGACTAACCCCGGCAGAAGTGTATTTCCAGTTGAAGGAAAAACACCTGCTAGAAAAAGTACAAAATATAACCCGGACCTGAGCGCATTTTTACACCTTAACTCTTCGGGTTTTTAGTCCTGCCACTGGGGAGCACCACATATCACCGCCTGTACCAGACCCGCAAGGAGGCTAAACAGGACATCTTCAAATACATCCAGGTTTGGTACAACCAGAAACGAAGGCATTCGACACTGGGATATCTGAGCCCGGAACAATTTGAAAACAAAGGCCAGCTTCAGATAGCTGCCTAGTGGTCAGGAAGGGTTAAAGTGAGGGGTAAACCAGCTGATACTATAGCGCCTTTTTCACCCCTCAAATAATTGCTTCCTGACCACTAGTCTTTTCTCAGCCTACACCAAAATGGAAACCCAAATGTCGGCTCCCCCGTTTTCGAACCGGTTTGGGATAGAGTTTTTCAATTACTTGACCTCCTCCCGGATTCCGGGTCAAACCAGGGTTAAGCGCAAGCTCAGTTGCCGGAATGAATTAAATACGCCTGGCAGGCTCACCCGGTGTGGTATTTAAACTCGGGTCTGCCCCAACTGACCAGAGCGAATCAGGTTGTTCCGGTGCCAGCCTCCCCACGCCGGCTCGTTGAGTTGTCTCCGCTTAACATCAGTAAGGAATATAACATCAGTTGGTAATACAATGCTAACATCGAATTAACAGCACTTTGTTGCACAGATGTTACTTTTATGGCCTTATTAGAATCCGAAAATACAGAAAAATTTTAGCCAAACTACACTTACATTTATGTACTCAAAATTACGATTATCAAAAATCATATGTGCTTCGGCATGTCTGATATTCTGGGCTGAATTTGGTGTTAACCCCTCCCATGCGTTTTCTAAAGAAATTGATGAGGCGGTATTTTTTAAAATAAATGCTCCTTTTGTCAATGTTGTATCCGTTGCCCAACCCATCTCGGGTACGGTCAGAGATGAAACAGGAGCACCATTACCTGGTGCAACCGTTCTTATTAAAGGAACAACAAAGGGCACAACAACAGATTCGGAAGGAAAATTTGTAATTGATGCCGGTGCGGGTGACATTCTTGCAGTTTCTTATGTAGGCTATGCGCTGAAGGAGGAAGTTGCAGTGAACGGACAATCATCCGTAGTGGTCCAGTTAGTCCCGGATCTTTCGCAACTGAATGAGGTAGTGGTGATTGGGTACGGTACCCAGAAAAGGTCAGATGTTACCGGTGCTATTTCTTCTATTAACAGTGAAAATTTTAACCGGGGCGTGGTAACCAACCCGGGTGAACTGTTGCAGGGTAAACTGGCCGGTGTCTCCATTGCCGCAAACAGTGGTGAACCAGGGGCCGCGCAGGATATAATCATCAGGGGTATCGGCAGTTTGCGTTCCGGAACCCAGCCGCTTTACGTGGTTGATGGATTTTTGCTGGACAATTCCTCCACGGGTGTTCCCAACAATCCCCTGAACTTCATTAACCCTAACGATATTGAAAGTATCGATGTGCTGAAGGATGCCAGTGCAACCGCCGTATATGGTTCCAGGGCATCAAATGGGGTGGTAGTCATTACCACTAAAAAAGGCAAGGGAAAACCGCAGGTTAACTTTGCCGCATCCACTGCTGTCTCGTCCATAGTCAAAACAATTGATGTTTTCGATGCCGACGCTTTTCGCAGGCAAGTGGTGGATGTGGGTGGAACTGGAAGACTTTGGGGCCAATACGAACTGGCGTGGATGAATTGACCCAAAGGGGGTATCAATACGCTCAACTTGTCAATGAGCGGCGCCGGCAGTGAGCATTTTTCCTACTTCACTTCGGTAGGCTATCAGGACCAGGAAGGAATCCTGAAGAACAGCCGGCTAAAAACGTTATTCGGGAAAACTGAATATGAATCAGCGGGCATTCAACGGAAGGTTAAACATCGATTATAATCTTACGGCCGCCCGCACCGAAAATTTACGCCCAGTATTACTTCGACCATAAGTGATATGCTGAGTTTAAATCCAACCATTCCTGCCTATACGGACGGTGCCTACGCTATTGAACACAAACGCCTTAAATCCACTTACCAGGTACGATTTATTCAGTGACATGGCCATCAATAACCGGATTCTGGCGAACATTTCACCATCCCTGGAAATAGTAAAAGGCCTTACCTATAAGTTGAACTTCGGGGTTGATTATTCGGCTACCAGCAGGAACCAGCAGTACAAACCCTTTCCGGCAGTGGTCAATGAATCTGATGTTTCCAATGGGGTACTGGATGCTAACGTAAGTGCCAATACCAATCAACTGGTTGAAAATACGCTTACTTATAACTGGAACCGGGATGTTCACAACGTTACTGTATTGGCAGGGCATTCTTACCAGGAGTTTCTGGATGAAACCGGGGATCACTACTTACCGCGGCTTTGCAACGAATAATATTGACCCTGTTTACCAGGACCATACCAGTACAGAGAAACTTCCTACTGCGGTCAATTCGGAAGCCATCAGAAACGAGCTGCAATCTTTCTTCGGCAGAGTAAACTACATATATGCCAACAAATACATGTTTACCGGTACGTTGCGTGCCGATGGGTCCTCAAGTTCGGCGAGAATAACCGGTATGGGTATTTCCCTTCTTTTGCAGTAGGATGGAACATCAGCAACGAAGATTTTATATTGGTCGTTTTTCAATAACTTGAAGCTGCGTGCAAGCTGGGGCCAGACCGGCAACTGGAGATTCCCTCCAAGATCACCAAAGCCAGTTATTTAGAGGAGAGATTACAAACAGGGGCCGGAAGTATCAGTACCTATCCCATTGATACCGATGCCACTTCATTAGGAGGTTATCCATACGGGATCAGATTTACCCGATTGGCAAACCCGGATATACAATGGGAGGTATCCACCCAGGTAGATGTAGGAATTGATTTCGCATTCCTGAATTCCCGCCTGACTGGTACATTGGATTATTTCAATAAACAGTCCTCCAACATATTGCTGGAAGTGGTTCCTCCCGATCCGGTTCAGCCTACCTCTATCTACTGGACCAATATCCCGGATATGATCATCCAGAACAATGGGGTCGAATTGACTTTGAATTACAGCAGCGACCCAAAACGCGACTTCTCCCATACTATGGGCAGAATGACCTTCATCCAAAATAGAGTGAAAGATTCGCCTATTCGGTCTGGTAACGGGGGCAGCCCAGGGTTCCGGCCAAAACGGGCGCGACCATTAATGGCTACATTAACAATGAGCCGATCAGGGCATTCTATATGTATCAGTTTAATGGCATCAATGCGGACAATGGTCAGAATATATTCAGGGACACTAATGGAGATGGTGCAATACTGGACAATGACCGTGTGGTAGTAGGCAGTGCGATTCCTAAATTCATCTATGGGTATTCCCTGAACTTAAAGTACAAAGCTTTTGACCTGGGTTTGAATTTTAATGGGGTAGCAGGAAACAAGGTTTACAATCACACGACCATGACCCTGTTCAATAAGGCACTGTTGGCCCGGTCTAATAATACAACCGATTTGCCGTCCAGTACCCCAATGAGATATTGAGCAAATGCCAATACCGTATCCACCCGTTATCTGGAGAATGGCTCTTTCTTACGATTGAACAACGCGACACTGGCCTATAACTTAAATTTAACCGGGAGCAGATTGGGGAACGCCTTCCCACGGATCAGTCTTACGCTAACCGGTCAAAACCTGTTTGTCATCACCGATTATTCAGGATTTGACCCTGAAGTCAATACGGGATCTACTTCAGGTGGAATCCAAACCTTTGGCATTGACCGATTTACGTATCCAAGGGCAAGAACATTTCTGCTGGGTCTTAATGTAACATTTTAAAAGAAAACAAACGATTCATTTACCATCACGTGGATAATCAAACTAAAATGAAAAATATAAGATTTACTAAAACCCTGCCGATAGCTGTATTTTTACTGGCCTTTTTCGGTTGTACCACCTTAGAGGAGGAGATTCTTGATGAGTCTCTGACGGGAACCAGCCAGGCGGAAATTGTAAGTGGGTCCATAGCGCCGGTATACGGTCTTCTCCGGCATGGTGTATGGTCGCATACGGTTAATTTTGGACTTCAAGAGGTTGCTTCTGATGAAGGCATTCTTCCCTACCGGGGAGGTACAGACTGGTTTGATGGTGGCAGGTTCATTGCGGTTCACCAGCATTCGATGACCCCAAGTAATAGCCTGGTAGGGGATACCTGGACCCAAATAACGTTAACTTTATGGAGAGCCGTATTTGCGGCGGAACGATTAAGCCAGAAGCTGAAAACGGTAATGCAGGTGCCCAGGATGGGTATTACGAAATGGTAGCCATGAAGGCGTATCTCAATATGTTGGCACTTGATAACTGGGGACTTGTTTTCAGGAAAGAGCTTTCGGATGGAAGATCCGAAATTCTAAGGAGACAAGCAGCCATTGATTATATCGAAAGGGAGCTTTTGTCGGTGGTGGATGTACTTAAAAACGATAAGGGCCCGGCTAGGCTTGGCCAAAATGCGGTGAAGGCTTTGCTGGCACGTTTGTATCTGAATGCGGCCGTTTACCGCAATCCGTACGGTACGCCCGACTTCAGGAGAGAGGATATGGATAAGGTGATACAATATACGGGTGATATTATTTCCGGACCTTATGCATTATCTCCTGAATATTTTGATTTGTTCAGTGATAATAACCATACCAATCGTGAACTTATATTTGCACTTGACCAAAGAGGCGTACTGGAGACCGACCACCAACGGTGGGCCTACTGGTCCATATCCGGTGATCGTGTTCCAAGACCGGAATTTCCAAATACCCGTGGAACGGATGCGGTAGCGGCTACCCCTGATTTTTACCAGACATGGGTAGATGCCTACGGCAATGTAGATCCTGCCGATGCCGATGCCCGTTTCTTTAAAAGAAATCAGATTATACCTGATGGACTTAAGGATCTTACCGGGTAACGCCAAGGAATGATTCGGAGCATTATTATTGCGTGGATGCCAAAGAATTTGAAATGGACCGGGGAATACTTCGTGGTATTATCTGGGGCCCCAGAAAAGATAGCAGAGGTAATATTTTGACTTGCGCCGACGGTAAGGTAAGGATCTATCACGTTATCAATAGAAGAACCAGTGGTGCCAACCTAACCTATGTTGACCATACCCGCAATGTTGATTTTCCGGTCCGGGGAGTTTACACAACACGGGTTACCGGTTTTCAAAGTATCAATTCAGCCGTACCGCTCCCAATTGTTGCAGCTATAGTAGTGTTGATCTGGTTTTGATCCGTTTGGGAGAGATTTATTTAATGCGTGCTGAGGCCAGGTTGAGAAATGGTGACAATGCCGGGGCTTTGGCCGATGTCAATACCTTGAGAACTTCCAGAAATGCCCGGCCTGACCAGACTCCTGATGCCTTGAATACCATTGACCTGAATATATTGTTCCGTGAATCGGGATTTGAACTTTACTGGGAAGGGTTTAGAAGAAACTATCAGATACGGTTTGGCAAATATGAGGGTAACTGGACAGGGAAGACCGACAGCGATGTTAACAAAAGATTGTTCCCGGTTCCTCAGCGGGCAATGGATGGCGCTTCCGGCGAAGAAGGATTTTAGTGCAAAACCGGGGTACTAAACCAGAACAGGATCATAAGGATACGGCAAGAGAATCAAATTTTCTTGCCATATCTTTTTTTGAATATATATTTGAATTATACAAAGTAGGACTTACGCAAAAGCTAAGGAGGATTGGCTAACTCCTTGCGCAGATAGTCGTCGAGCAGTGGACTTGCTAGCTTTGACTGGAGGGAAAAAAGCCAGGCAGATTTAACAGATTATTAAATTTGACCACATGAAAAAACAAGTGTTTGACCAGGCATTCAGGCAGATGGCAGCAGAGCTATCTCATGCCCGGGGATCAGTGAAACAGCGGCTGCCGGGTCAGGGATCGACCCGGGTAGAATCAGCAAATGGAGGCAGCATCAGAATGGTAGCCTGGCAGTAAGTGAGAAGCCAGGTCTTTCAGCCGGACAGGCAGAAATCAGACGCTTACAAAAAGGAGTTGAAGGAGGCTCAGTCAGAGGGCGATATATTATGGAGGCGGTCAGCATCTTTTCGAGGAGAGGGCAGATATTCCGGTTCATAAAGGAGCACCGGGAAGTATTTGCTGTTGAAAAGATGTGTAAGGTGATGAGAGTAAGCGTCAGTGGCTACTATTACTGGCTAAAACACCCTGTTGGTTCCAGAGTAATCAAAGAACAGGCGTTACTGGTTGACATGGATAGAATTTATAATGAGAGTAAAAAGCGCGGACCCCAATCAGGGCCTGGTCTGGAGGTCCATGGCAGCCCCGGCATCACCAGTAGTTGAAAGAACCCGGTATCCGGGCTTCTCCTCCACGGGTAGCCAGGTCGACCCGGTGCTCAGGCACGTGCAGGTCCATGAAGAAAGCCAGTATCAAAAGTATTATCCGCAGGAAATACCGGGTGCAGACTACTGATTCTGACCACGAATACGCCATAGCTGAAAACCACCCTGACCGGGACTTGTCAGCACAGGCCACCGGGCAGAAGCGGGTGTCAGTCTGACTTATATCAGAACCCCGGAAGGATGGCTGTACCTGAGGGCTATCCTGGATCTGGCTGACAGAAAGGTGGTTGGCTGGGCGGACCTCAAGATGAGATCTGATCTCAGGTCCATGAGTGATACGATGGCTTGTGACCCCAGGGATAGCTGCCTGGAAAATGGCGGTCAGAAACAGACCTGTAAAGCAGGATTTGTTGTTCCATTCCGATAGAGGTATTCAATATGCCTGTACCGATTTTTTTAAAGAACAGTTGAAAGGATTGCCTGTACAGCAAAGCATGAGCAGAAAAGGCAATGGACCCAAATCAGGCATGGTCTGAGGTCCGCTGGGATAACGCAGTAGCCGGAAGCTTTTTTAAAACGCTGAAAACAGAGCTGGTTTACCATGAAGATTATCTGACAAAGCAACAGGCTGAACTCTCTGTTTCCGAATATATTGAGGGCTGGTATAACAAAAAAGACGCCATTCCGCACCGGGCAACACAAGTCCCCGACAGTGCCAGCCTTCTTGAACAGGAAAGATTAGCTGCCAGAAAAATTCCTCCAGTAAACTGTTGCAAGTCCACCTCATAAGAGTTATAATTCGATCAGCTGCAATTTCTAAGATTTTCACTGGTTTTATGTTTCCCCACAAATTGCACCTAAATCGGGTCAAGTAAAGCATGGGGAATAAGGAGCGGTTGATCTGGATAGTTCTGCTGATCAATAACGTCAATCAGATAAGCGAATGAGTGGAATTGGTGATATCAAAAGGAATACTTGAAATTCTGGCAGTCAGCTACTTGTATTTGCTTAAAGTTATACTTTAATTAGCCTCATCACTTACTAAGCCAGTGTCCTCAAGTTATGAAAGTCCGGTCAGTGCCCGATTACTTCCTCCTTCGGTCGGGTTTACCCCCGTTGCCTCACTTCCGGACTCTGTTCCTGGCAGGCCTGTTGGTTAGCTTTTCGTCTTTAAGAGGTTTTGGGTATCACATACCTTCCTCTTCCATCCATATTCCTGCTGCCCCAAAGCAGGAAGGCCAAGTCCTGCCGGGGATTAACTGCGGAGGAGGCCGGCAAACAGTGGGGGGGACAGTTTTTGAGGAGGACGCCTATTTTACGGGAGGAAAAATATTTACCAATCCTGCCATTGGCGACGTGGCTGGCACGGAGAAGGATGTGCTTTACCGGAAAGAGCGAAGCACCAGCGAAGACCGGGACTCATTTAGCTACAATATTCCTTTGAACGCCGGCAGATATACCGTCCGGCTGCATTTTGTCGAACTCTGGTGGGGAGCTGCCGGCGGGGGAGAAGGTGGCCCGGGCAAACGCGTGTTCAACCTGTTCCTGGAGGGGCAAAGCGGCCTGACCAACTTCGACATCTACCAGGAGGCAGGGGCCATGCGGGCAGTTGTCAAAACATTCCCGGTCGAAGTAAGCGATGGACTGCTCACGCTTGATTTTTTCGCCAGTGTCAACCAGCCAACCGTGTCGGCCATTGAAGTCCTCAACGGCGAGCCGCAGGTGGAGTGTCAATGGATGGCCTTGGCGCCTTCGACAGTTGAGCGCAAAGAAGGACAAAGTGCAGTTGTTGGGGGGAATATGTATACCTTCGGCGGCTACTTCGGCTACCTGCAGGGTACGGGCCGGACGGAAAGGTACGAGCCGCAGGGCGACCGGTGGGTAAGGCTGGCCAGTATGCCGATACCGGTAACCCACATGGGTGCCGTGGCAACGGAAGAATCAGTCTGGCTGATCGGCGGCTTTACCGGGGATCATCCCGGACCGGTCACTGATGCTGTACAGGTATACCATGTCCCCACCAATACCTGGTCCTTTGGCCCGCCGTTGCCCGCTCCCCGTGGTTCCGGGGCGGCTAGCCGGGTAGGGCGCAAGATTCACGCATTCGGTGGCGTATTGCCCAACCGGCATACGGACACGGGAGACCACTACGTGATGGACCTGGACAACCTGGCCGCAGGCTGGCAGACCGCCGCGCCCCTGCCCGAGCCCCGTAATCACCTCGGAGCCGTCACCGTTGGGGGAAGAATTTACACCATTGGGGGCCAGAAAGGGCACGACGGCGGACGCAGCAATACCCGGTTTCTGCACGTATATGATCCCGTAACGAACGCCTGGACCCGCCTTGCTGACCTGCCCACCGGACGCTCTCACTTTGAGCCGGAGACGTTGACAATGGATGGTAAAATTCTACTAGTAGGAGGGAGCGACGATAATACTGATTTTGCGGATGTGTTGGAGTACGACCCGGAAAGCAACCAATGGCGTACGCGCTGTACCCTTCCCGGAACGCTGGTAGCTCCTTTTGCCAAAGTACTCCAGGAAGACCGGTTGATTGTCGCACAAGGGGCCATAGACAACGGGGCTATTCCGGAAAAAGGAACGTTCGGCAGCCGTCTGACGCGCAGCCCCCGCAAGGTTGCCGGTTTTTCCCTTCCCCAGGTAAACCTTCGGGCTCAGGCAGGGCAGGCCGCATCGGGAGAAAATCTGCTCTGGACTCTAACCGGGGAATCGTCTTATCGATTCAATCCGGATGGTGTTCCCGGCTGGCTTGCGGTGCGTAACCCAACGGGAGGAGCCGGACCAGAAGGTACGGAAATTGAACTAGCAGCCACTTCTACGGGGTTAGCTTCTACGGGGTTAGCACCAGGGACTTACCGGGCCACGCTGGAAGCCAGCCTGCCCGGTTACACCGGCAACACAAGTTTTGAAGTAGTGTTTACCGTAGAGGCATCGCCGGAACAAAAAACCAGATTCGCCCTAAACGCCGGAGGAGCAGCCTATAGCGCTGCTACCGGAGAGTTGTTCAGCGAAGATAATATCTACCCGGGAGGCAATACCTATAGCAGCAGTCAGGATATAGGCATTACAACCCACCCGGCACTTTACCAGAGCGAACGGTACGGCAATTTCTCCTACGCATTTTCCTTAAGTAATGGCAGCTACCAGATTGTACTGCATTTTGCCGAAATCTGGTGGGGAGCGCCGGGAGGAGGCAGTGGCGGGGTTGGGGCCCGGAAGTTTAATGTAGACATTGAAGGGCAAAGAAAACTTACCGAATACGATATCTTTCTTCAAGCAGGCGGATCTCTACGGGCAGTGCAGGAAAGTTTTACGGTAAACGTGACCGATGGTACCTTAAACCTTGATTTTAGCAATGGCAGTGCCGATTTTGCAAAAGTATCAGCCATTGAAGTAGTGCCTGTGGCTGCTTCAGAGCCGAGTTCCTACGGAGGTACCGAGGCAAAGGGCGAATTAGTCGCGTCGGATGGCAATACCCAGCAAGGCGAAACTCCGGGTAGCCTGATGAGTAAATCGGGTACTGCCCGGCTGAAGGCAACGGGTAATGAAGCCTTTTCATCCGGAGGAGTAAGCATATTCCCAAACCCGGCAGCGCACAAACTTATCGTACAACTGCCTTTTCCGGCCAGACAGGTACGGGGAACCTGGGTGAGTGATCTTACCGGGAAAGTAAGACTACGCAATGCCCATCAAGTGCCTGACGGGCAGCAACTGCTCTTTCCCATAACGGGTCTTCAACCCGGCTTGTACCTGCTCGGACTGGACTCACCAGCTGGTTATGTATTACTTAAGTTCTTAAAGCGCTAACTTTTTCAGGCATTATCTTACCAATAAGTCTTATGAAAAAACGTGGACTCCTCCTGTTCTTCCTCTTCTTAATGCAGCAAGTTTGGGCTCAAAGGGAACCGGCTCCCTTTGCCGTAGTAGGTTTCACACTGATGAATGCCGATACGGAGATAGCAATCGTGCAATTGCGATCCGGCGACGTGATCAATCTGGCCCTGCTGCCTACCCGGCAGCTTAACCTGCGGGCAAGTTTCAGGCCTAACACCTTACCCTTAGCGATTGGAAGCGTTGTCTTTGCGTTCAACGACAGTCTTCACACGGAAAATTATCCGCCTTACGCCTGGTGGGGTGATTTGGAGGGCAATTACCTGGGCTGGACTCCCAAGCCGGGCAGCTATACGGTTACGGCTACGCCTTACTCGGGCGCCAATGGAACGGGAAGCGAGGGCGAATCAGCCACCATCCATTTCACCGTGATCGACCAGCCACTGCAACTTCCCTCAGCAGTGTACCGCTTAAATGCGGGAGGGACGGACTACATTGACCCGCAGGGCGTGATTTTCAATGCGGATAATTACGTATTTCTCTCTCAGACCATCCGGCCGCTCGCCCGTGCCCGTCAGCCGCGCGACCACCTGGCTGCGGTTGGGGCCGTCCGTATACGGCACCGTCAC
>JAUJNL010000060.1 GCA_030448185.1 Cytophagales bacterium
AATGATGCCGCCCCCGTAATACCCTTACGCGTAACGGACACCCTCGTATGGTTTCCGCCTCACCAACATTACGAACGGGAACTGAGAGCGGTTGCTTCGTATAAGATTAAAGGGAAACACTACTATATTGCGGCTTCCAATCTGGTAGCCGAACCTGACGAAATCGCCGACGGAGTCATTCAGTCCTTAAGCTGGACCTTTATCCTGCTGTTGGTGTTAGTGGGACTGCTGAGTTGGTTTCTTTCCCGACGGTTGTTAAACCCTTTCAACCAAACGCTTCGGGACGTAGCGTCCTTTTCTTTAGTCAGTCAGGCCCCGCTTCGGCTCACGCCTACCCGCACGAAAGAATTTGGGCAGTTGAATCAGTTTCTGGAGAAAATGACGCTTAAAGCAGTAGCCGATTACCGGTCACTGAAGGAATTTACGGAAAATGCTTCCCATGAATTGCAAACGCCCTTAGCCGTGATCCGGGGGAAACTTGAATTGTTGATGGAGTCAGAGATCAGCGACAAACAAGCCAGCCTGATTCTGGCTGCGCATGAGGCCGTGGAGAAACTGTCCAAAACCAATCAGGCACTTACTTTACTTACTAAACTGGAGAATCAGGAATATCAGGCTACTGCTCCGGTTAACTTCAGTTTATTGCTGCATAATGCCCTTTGTGCCTTTGGGGAGTTGTTTGAGATGAAAGGCCTCACCCTGGACAAGCAAATAGAAGAGCATGTTCAGGTACGGTTAAATCCGGTACTGGCCGATATTTTACTGAGTAATTTGCTCAGTAATGCCATTCGTCATAATCAGTCGGATGGGAAGGTGTTGGTAAGGCTTACTTCCTCATTTCTGCAAATTAGCAATACCGGCAATCCGCCCCGGATAGCAACCGAACAACTATTCCACCGGTTTAAGAAAAGCAGCCAAAGCGGCGACTCCGTTGGGTTGGGATTGGCTATTGTGAAGCAAATCTGCGAGTTGAACCAATTTACGGTGCGCTACCACTATAATCGGGGCTGGCATCAGTTAGAAGTACAGTTTAAGTTTGGTTCCTGAGATTTCGCCAAAGCCTGAAAGATGTTACCACTTAAAGTTAACAATTGTCATTGCAGCCCCTAAAGCTACTGATGCCCTATAGCGCAGCGTGCCATCAATTTGTTCGATGAAGGGCTGAAAATAAAAAATCCGCCCCGGCCGCAGCCAGAAGACGGAGAGTAACATAGGCGTTGCTAATTAATTGAGTTAAAAAATATAACGAATTGTGCACCAGGGGATTACAGGTGTTCATCCGCATTTAGCTTCGCTGAGATAGTTATAATGCGGATGGCCGAACGGCGCATTTAAAATGCGCTTTTCCTTCGCTCCGCATTACAACTATCTCAGAAGCGGTTTTACAAGGGTATTTGGCCCTCAACCATCATCCCCCTGCCCCCTTCGGCTCTGGCACAACGCTTCCCGCAAGGGGGACTTTTGAACCGAGCTGGTCCCCCTTATGCGGCTGAAAAGAGTCTAGCCGAAGGGGGTAGGGGGATGACCGTAGGGGTTTTAAAACCGTTTCTCAGCGAAGCTAAATGCGGAACAACCACAGATATTACGTATGGCGTAACGTGTTAAAGTAGTACTAATTGAGTTAAAAAATATAACGAATTGTGCACCAGGGGATTACTTCCTGCTGTAATTGCTTAAAGTCCTCGATTAACTGGGCTTTTAGCTGATGCTGGTAGCGGATGTTAAGCCCGCCCCACTGGCTGCGCTTGTACTCCTGCTGGTCAGGCGTCCAGAGCAACTGCTCGGCCTTAGGGTTCAGTTCCAAATTCATCTGGTGCATCCCATAGTGGTGCGTCAGAAAGATTACCTCACTCTGCATCTGCGCTTTCACGTCCGGATGTACTACCTCATTGAGCCGCTCAAATAATTCACGGTAATCGTCAAGCCAGCCTTCGTAGAGAATCACGGGGGCGAAATTAACGTGCACCTCATAACCAGCCTGGTAGAAATCATTGATGGCCGCCAGGCGGGCTTCAATCGAATCGGTACGTACATCTACTAACTTACTCACCCGGGCAGGCATCAGACTAAATCGGATCCGGGTCTTACCCTGCGGATCGTAGGTAAGCAAGTCCGGGTTGACAAACTTAGTGGCAAACGTAGCCATTGCCCGGGGATGATTCCGGAAGAAAGCCACGGCAGTCTGGACGCTGTCGGAAAGGGTTGCGTCTATAGAAATATCCGAATTACAGCCGATGTCGTAGGTGTAGTATAAGCCGTGTGTCTGGTTGGGCATTTTAGGCCAGACTTGCTTGTACACGTGCTTGTCTACAGCGCCAAGAATCTCTTCGGTATTGGTAAATAAGGTGATCGGATTCACGCGTTTGTTCCGGTCTACGTAACAATAGGCACAGGCCCCAAAACAGCCATTGGCCAGACTAGGCGATACAAAGTCAGAGCTGCGGCCACTCTCCCGGCAAGTCAGCGTCTTTAATCGGCCTAATACCAGTACATCGGACTTGACTTTGTAATGGTTGGCTTCCAGCTCCGGTAACCGGTTATGCTGGGCAATTTCCTCCCGTGAAGCCTCAGGATACGCAAGCAGGACCTTCAGCCCCCGCTCATTGAGCGCATCGGGCGTGTAAAAGATGGTGTTTGGATCGAAGGTACGCATATATAGTATTAACACAATTACTATGCGTAGGGTTCATTATTGGTGTTAGTTTAAGTTACTGTATATCAGTGTTTTATGCTATGTTTTGCCTGAGATTATTTTAAAAATGTCTGGAATCTGCTGCTTTTATCCTTGCTTATGCCGGTAAGTTCCGGAGTCAGTCAGAAGAATTTTAGAAATCTTTCCGGTTGACTGTAATTATTTTTAGAAAGTTGTAGTGTCCTTCCTGTAGATAAATATTCGAATACTTTGAAAAGACAAACTTTTTCTCTGGTTACCCGTAAATCCTCCCCGAAAGACCACTATTTTTCCCAATTCGACGCATACCCAACCTTTGCAGCAGGCTCAGAAGCAGAAGGGAAAAATACTTTCGCCGGAACTGGCCAGGAAATAGTAATATTCCATTTGGCTGGTCGACAAAAAATGCTTTTTTACCGGAAAGAACCAAGTTTTTTATGCCCGCGAAGCCCTTTAGAAGGATTATCGTTATTGACGATGAGAAAGCCTGCTTGGTGCTAGCCCGGTTGGTATTAGCTCCTTTAATGATCTCTGACCGGATTCTTACCTTCCAAACGGTGGAGGAAGCTTTAGCCTTTATCGAACAGTCCTGCCTCAATGAAGGAGCCGCCAGTAGTGAGTGTCCGGACCTGATTCTGCTGGATCTGCAAATGCCCGGGCAAGATGGCTTTGATTTTCTTGAAGGTTACAAAATAGTAAAACAAAAAGGAAAAATTGAGGCTAAAGTCCTGCTGCTAACGTCTTCCGAGCATCCGCGGGATTTGGAACGGGCCGCCATGTATCAACTGCGGGCTTACAACGTCAAACCCCTCTCCGAAGAGAAAGTGAGACGCTTCCTGGCTACCAAAGAGAAATGGTGGAATTAGCCGTCTGGAGTTGCTGGCTAAGCCTGTCAAAATACTCGCATCTTCAGACACAATAATTATCCTTTTCCATTGATACTCTTTTCCTTTTCACAGTAATGATAAACCTCTAAGGGGCTCTTTTAACCCTTTTGTTGGTATTCGTACCGAAAAATAGGTACTACAGGTGCTGCCAATGTAGAAGCAAACTTCAAATTTGCTTCAAAGTGTATTCCTTTATTCGGAGACTGACTGGTGTAGAACGTGAATTTTACTGCTTATGAAGTACGGTGTGTTGAATAATTGTCTCCTCTTGATCATGTTGCCCGCCTGGATGTTCGCCCAAACCAATCTAGCGCAACCCTTCGCGATCCAGGGTACGCTGGTGGATGAACAGAAAAAGCCCATTCCCTTTGGTAATATTGCCCTCTACCAATCCTCGGATTCGGCCCTGGTTACCGGAACTGCTTCCAATGAAACCGGGCAATTCAAACTTCCGGCTAAACCGGGTACCTATTACCTCAAGATTTCTATTATCTCCTACCGGGACAGGCTTATTTCCAACATTACTATCGTCAATCAGGATGTGCAGTTAGGCTCTCTGACTCTGAAGGTCAGCGCCGAACTGCTCCAGGAAGTAGTGGTAAGGGGGGAGCGGAGCCAGATGGAGTTACAACTCGATAAACGAGTCTTTAATGTAGGCTCTGACCTGAGCAATATTGGGGGTAATGCATCCGAAATACTGGACAACGTCCCTTCGGTATCGGTAGATGTAGAAGGAAACGTGAGCCTGCGAGGAAGCCAGAACGTACGGATTTTGATTGACGGCCGGCCCTCCGGCCTGACGGGCATCAGCAGCCCGGATGCCTTGCGCCAGTTGCAGGGCAATATGGTGGAACGCATTGAAGTGATCACCAACCCTTCTTCCCGCTACGATGCTGAAGGTGAAGTAGGTATTATTAATATTATCCTCAAAAAGAACAAGAATCAGGGCGTCACCGGCTCCTTTACCATTAACCTGGGAGACCCAGCCAATTACGGCGGTTCTTTTGACATCAATTACCGGAAAAATAAGGTGAACTTGTTTACTAGTTATGGCTTTAATTACCAGTCTCGGCCCGGTTATGGTTCCTCTTATCAAAGCTTCACGGATAGTGATTCAGCGTTTTCGTACGCTGAGACCAGCCAGCGCACCCGGGCTGGTGCCTCCCATAATGTTCGGGTGGGCATGGATTATTACCTCAATGACCAAAACGTGCTGACAGGCTCCCTGATTTACCGCCGGGCTGATGGGCGGAATTCTTCCCAGTTCCAGTACCAGGACTTTGATCGGAATGGCGAGTTGGTGCAGACCACCCTCCGCAACGAACAAGAAACCGAACCGGAAAATAATATTGAAGCCGCTCTAAGCTACCGTAAAGAGTTCAGTCAGAAAGGCCGCGCCCTAACGGCTGATGTAAAATGGATCGAAAGTGATGAAGATGAATTTTCCAATTACCAGCAGGGAGACCCCGGCGGACTAATTCGGATCAGACAGCGGTCCAGTAATACCGAAGATGAACGCAATTTGCTGTTTCAGGCCGATTACGTGCACCCATTCGGCGAAAAGGGAAAATGGGAGGCTGGGGTCAAAAGTACGGGTCGGGTGCTGCACAACGACTTTCTGGTAGAACAACAGGAAGGGGAGGCCGATTGGGCCGTATGGTCCGGCTTTGACAATAATCTAATTTACCGCGAAAAAATTCACGCCGCCTACCTGATGGCCGGCAACCAATTCCGGAAAGTCTCCCTGCAAGCTGGTCTGCGGGGTGAATTTTCGGACATTACCACTGAACTGCCGGAAGTAGCAGAGGTAAACCAACGCCGGTACTTTAACCTGTTCCCCAGTGCACACCTATCCTACGAAATGTCTAAAAGTAAAGCCTTGCAGCTGAGCTACAGCTACCGTTTGAGCCGTCCGGGTTTTCGCGAATTATTACCCTTTTCGGGCTTCAGCAATGCCCGGTCACTGATGACTGGCAATCCGAACCTGAATCCGGAGTACACCCATTCGCTGGAGGGAGGCTATTTGCTGAATTGGGAGAGCGGCTCCCTGCTTTCCAGCCTCTATTACCGTTACCGTACCGGGGTGATTCAGCGGATTACTTTAGTGGATTCGGTAGGGTTCAGCCATATGTTTCCCGTTAATCTGGCTACGCAGAATGCCTACGGCCTGGAAATCAATTTTTCGAATACGTTTCAGAACTGGTGGCGGCTGAACGCCAGTTTTAACTTTTACCGGGCCATTACCCGCGGTCAGTACGAGGATAAACTGCTGGAAAGCGACACTTATACCTGGACGAGCCGGGTTACTTCCAAAATGACCTTTTTTGAGCAGTGGGATTTTCAGGCCGGAAGTAATTACAGGGTGCCGCTCAAGATTCGCCAGGGCCGTGAACTTTCTTCGTATGCCATTGACCTCGGGCTGTCCCGGGACGTGATCAAAGGCAATGGTACCCTTACGCTAAGCGTGCGTGACCTGCTCAATACCCGCAAAAGCAGAACCATTATTGAAGATGAGGGATATTACTCCACCTCTTCGTTTCTACGGAGTCGCCGGCAAATTCTGCTTACTTTCAATTACCGGCTGAACCGGAAGAAAGATACCCGGACCCGTGAGGATGGGGGAGGAGAAAATGAAGGAGAAAACTAGCACCTTCCGTTGTAATCTCCCGTAGAATACACCAGTCCTGGTTAGTTACCCAAGAGGAAATCTGCAGGAGTTTATTTTATGATGGAATACGTATGAAACGTCTTTTTGCTACTACCTATCACGCTCCCTCCCTTCATGTAGGCTTGTTATTACTCCGGATTGGCGTAGCCGCTCTAATGCTTACCCACGGTATTCCCAAACTGATGAAATTGTTAGCCGGTGATTTAGCCTTCGGTGATCCGATTGGTTTGGGTAGTGGTGTTTCGCTAGTCTTAGCGGTGCTGGCTGAAGTGGGCTGTTCGCTGCTTATTCTGATTGGCGCCGGGACCCGGTTGGCAACTTTACCGCTCTTGTTTACGATGTTGGTTGCCGTGCTGGTAGTCCATAGCAATGATTCATTCGGCAAAAAGAACTTCCCCTGTTGTATCTGCTTATTTATACCCTTTTGCTGCTGGCCGGTAGCGGCAAATACTCCGTAGACCAAATGATCAGTAAACGGCACGAGGAAGCATCAAGGGTACTGCGATAAGTAGGTATAAGAAGTATGCGTTTCAAGTGATAGCCTGAACGGATTAATTGGAATAACCATTGTTTTTTGCTTAAAAAATTTCTTTATGTGCTGCTTCCCCTTGTTCATATACTAAAAAAACCTATTTTTGCAGCGGCGAACTGGTACGGCCAGCTCCTGCCGAATCCCCAGGTGCGGAAGCAAGCAAGGGTAGGTGGTCGAAGCGGCGCGATACTCAGTTTGCCTTTTTTTATTGGCGTTCTCCCAATAAATCCCCAATTTAGTATCCTATTTTCAACCACCTCAATCATCATTTCAGTATGAAATTCTTCATCGACACGGCAAATATTAATGAAATTCGGGAAGCCCACGACTTAGGGGTATTAGATGGCGTAACGACCAATCCTTCCCTGATGGCTAAAGAAGGCATCACTGGCAAGAACAATATTCTTTCCCTCTATAAGTCGATCTGTGATATTGTGGAAGGTGATGTAAGTGCCGAGGTAATTGCGACCAGTTTTAACGAAATTGTCCGGGAAGGAGAAGAACTGGCCGAAATTGACGAGAAAATTGTGGTGAAGTTGCCCATGATCAAAGATGGCGTGAAGGCCATTAAATATTTCACCAATAAAGGAATCAAAACGAATTGTACCCTGGTGTTCTCAGCAGGGCAGGCACTATTGGCTGCTAAAGCAGGTGCTACCTACGTTTCGCCTTTCATTGGCCGTCTGGATGATATTGCTACGGATGGACTAGCCCTGATCGAACAAATCGTAACTATTTATAATAACTACGGCTACGAAACCGAGGTGTTAGCTGCCTCGGTTCGCCCGTGATGCACATTGTGCAGTGCGCTGAGCTGGGTGCTGATGTAGTTACCTGTCCCTTAAATGTGATTACTGCCCTGCTCAAGCATCCGCTTACCGACAGCGGCCTCGAAAAATTCCTCGCCGACTACCGGAAGGGAAACAGTTAAATGAGTGAATAGTTAATAGTTAAGAGTGAATAATGAGCAAATCATAAGGCACTTTTAACTATTAACTTTCAAACTATTAACTACCCGACATGTACATCATCAAAGTAAAAGGAAGGCCAAAATTCCGGATTACATTCAGCTCAGAGATGAGAAATTTGTGCTGATTGCCTACTTCCGGCCGACCGGCCGCTTAAGAATCCCGAAAAATACGGACTGGAGGGCAAGGAGGAGGCGCTTGAGCAGCTTATCCGCAACCTGCCCTTCGGCAAATTGCAGGAACTCAATCTTTGATTGCCCCAATGGATGCTTTTTCCAGTGAACCGATAGTAAAGGCCCGTAATGCCTATATTCTGCAGGATCAGAATCCGGTGCTGAGTAAAGTGAATTTTGATATTGGCAAAGGGGAATTTGTGTACCTGATTGGCCGGACGGGCAGCGGAAAAAGCTCCTTGTTGAAAACATTGTACGCCGATCTGCCCTTGCGGGCCGGTGAAATATCCGTTGCCGGTTATCATTTAGAAGAAATTACGCACAAGGAAGTGCCTTACCTGCGCCGGAAACTGGGTATTATTTTCCAGGACTTTCAGCTTTTTTTGACCGTTCGGTAGCTGATAATCTGCTGTTTGTGCTCCGGGCAACGGGCTGGAAAGATTCGGCCCAGATGAAAAACCGCATTGCCGAAGTATTGCTCCGGGTGGGCTTAGGGTCCGTTGGTTCCAAAATGCCCTGGCAGCTCTCCGGCGGCGAACAGCAGCGGGTAGTAATTGCCCGGGCCCTCCTCAATGAGCCCCGGATTCTGCTGGCTGATGAACCCACCGGTAACCTGGACCCCGAAGTAGCCGAAGGCATCCTGCAACTTTTTCTGGATATTAATAAGAGTGGCATGACCATCCTGATGGCTACGCACAATCATATGTTCCTGCAGCAGTATCCGTTCCGCATCCTCAAATGTCAGCAGGGCAAAATACTGGATTCGCTTAAGGAGCACATTACTTTAAGTAATTATTAGAAAATAAGACCCTAAAGGCAAAAGAGTTATTTTTTCTGTCTTCTCTGCCTCATCTTGGATTATTATTATTCCGCTTTACCTGCATCCAAGGCATTTTACGGTAGAGTGACTCCCGTGGCGAATATTCGTCCGGCGGGATTCGTTCAAGGTTAAAGTGCCATTTTTGAATCTGTCTGTACTTTTTCTATCTTCCGCCCTTATTTGTTTTTGCCTACCATACTATGATACAGCGAAGTTCCCGCCTCGACGGGGTGAATTACGAGATACGAGGCCCGATATACGAAAAAGCACTTTCGCTGGAAAGTGAAGGCCACTCCATCATACGTCTCCATATCGGGAATCCAGCTCCTTTTGGTTTTGACACCCCGAGCCCGATTAAGCAGGCCATAATCGATAATTTACCTAAAGCGCAGGGTTATGGCGAGTCAAAGGGCGTGTTAGAGGCCCGCGAGGCCATTAAACATCACTATGAAGGTCGCGGAATAGCGGGAATCGACTTGGAACATATTGTACTGGGCAACGGCGTAAGCGACCTGATTCTGATGAGCCTGCAGGCTTTGCTGGAAAACGGCGACGAAGTTCTGCTGCCAATGCCCGATTATCCGCTCTGGACCTCAGCCGTAAGGTTGCATGGCGGCCGGCCGGTACACTACGTTTGTGATGAAGCCTCCCATTGGTATCCGGATCCGGCCGATATACGCCGTAAAATCACTTCCCGTACGAAAGCAATTGTACTCATCAATCCGAATAATCCGACTGGGGCGGTTTACGAAGCAGCTTTGCTCCGTGAAATAACCGCCATAGCGGGAGCATAAACTAGTTATCTTTTCGGATGAAATCTATGATAAAATTTTGTACGATGGCGTAAAACATACGCCTATTGCCGCCCTCTCGGATGATGTAGTTTGCATTACCATGAGCGGACTCACGAAAAATTACCGGGCTGCGGGCTTTCGGGCCGGTTGGTTGGTGGTCAGCGGCAATACCCGCGAGGCAGAATCGTTTCTCGACGGTTTAACCCTGTTGGTCAATATGCGGGTTTGCAGCAACATTATTGCCCAGCACGGCATTAAAACGGCGTTGGAAGGATACCAGTGCATTGATGACCTGGTAGCTCCCGGTGGCCGTCTGCGGCAGCAGCGGGATCTGGCCGTGAAAATGGTCCGGGAAATACCCGGTTTAAGCTGCGTAGCGCCACAAGGTGCTTTTTACCTCTTTGCCAAAATGGATACAAACCGGTTTGACTTCCAATACGACACCCATTTTGTCATGAATCTGCTCACGGAAGAAAAAGTGCTGGTAGTACAGGGAACCGGCTTCAATCATGCCACACCAGATCATTTCCGCATTGTGTTTCTCCCAACAGTGGAAGAACTGGCCCAGGGCATTGGCAGGATCGGCGCCTTCCTGGAACGACGTACGCTGGTTGGCGTGTAACTAAGTCTATCTACAGAACCAAACAAGAGAGCCAGGTGTGATGATCTGGCTCTCTTGTTTTAGATGCATCTGCAGGTGTTTCAATTATTTATGCAATTGCATTTGTCATAAACTATTGGGAGAACTGCTTCAAACTGTTTTTCCTCAAAACTTTGAATATTAACTCAATAGCTAAGGACTAATTGCTACAGGCTTCTTAGCTGTTGACCAATGCATTACTGATAAATCCGGACGTAGTCCACTTCCATACGCTGGGGGAAAATACTCTCATCCACGCCTTTCTGGCCACCCCAATTGCCCCCAACCGCCAGGTTCAGGATCAGATAGAAAGGCTGGTTAAACGGCCAGGTATCCTTACTGCCTTTCTGATCGTTAGCGAAGGTATAGTATTTTTTATCGTCTACGTACCAGTCAATCTTATCGGGCGTCCATTCAATGGTATACACGTGGAAAGCAGCCGATGCATCCGGTATCAGGGTTTTTCCTCCTTTCTCCGTGTGGATCTTATGGTTATAAGCCTTGGTGTGAACAGTGCCATGAACGGAACCCTGGTTAAAGCCAACGTGTTCCATAATATCTATTTCTCCGTCATCCGGCCACTTGAGCGGATTGGTAGAAGCCAGCATCCAAATGGCCGGCCAGGTGCCTTTTCCGGAGGGCAACTTGGCCTGCACTTCGATTCGTCCATACATCCAGTCGCCTTTGCCCCGGGTAATTAGTTTGGCTGAGGTGAACCGATTGGTATCCATTGCCTCTTTATGCGCCTCAATAACCAATAACCCGTCCGCTACCCGCGCATTTTTTGGCTGACTTTTGGTATAGTACTGTAATTCCCTATTACCAAACCCGTGGCCGCCGGCATGATAGCCCCACTTGCCCGAATCAGGCAAACCCGTATAATTGAATTCATCTGACCACACCAGTTTGAGTTTCCGGGGAGAGACAGTTTTGGGCTGGCAAAAGGTAACAAAGGCTGAGGTAGAAAAAAGACAGGTAATTGTTAGAGACAGGTGCAGGTAAAGCAGTTTTTTCATACAAATCAATAACTTTACCCCTAAACATAGATAAAACTGCCCAACTGGGAAAGCCAGTATCTTCCGGGGTAAAAGCAACCCTTCTCCATTTCTATTACTGCCATGTCACGACCCTCTTTTATCCAACGTTTGCAAGACCGCTGGGGCGTACGCAACGGGTGGCAGATGCTAGTCATTCTGATCGTGTTTGCCTTGACTGGTTTCTCGGCCATGTATATTAAAAAGCCAATTTTTGCCGCGTTAGATATTGACAAGACTGACCCGGTGTGGCTACGGGTAATCGTCTGGACCCTTACGGTGCTGCCAGCTTATCAGGTGCTGTTACTTTTCTATGGTTTTTTACTCGGCCAGTTCGCCTTTTTCTGGAACTTTGAACGCAAAACCTTTCATCGGGTGCGGAATCTTTTCCAAAGGAAAAAAAAATCCGCTTAAGAGAAAAAATCCTGATTTTTTACCATTTCTCCCGTTTTTTCGTTTACTCTTTAGCTACCAGAAGTATTTACAGAGACAATAACTTGCCTGTAATCAAAAAAAATAGTAATATCAGGTGCAAATCATACATACAATCTGAACAGGGTTTTTAATTCCTAACCCGCTTTGTAGAAATGTCACGGGAAGAATGTTACCGAATTCTGGGAGTTTCTCCTGATGCCGATTCACAGGAGATAAAACGTGCTTACCGTAAGCAGGCCAAGCTATTTCACCCTGATGTGAATAGTGGAGATGGAGCCCAGGAAGAGTTCGTAAAAGTAAATGAAGCCTACGAAATGCTGGTGAATGAAGGGGCTTCTTATCAGTCCAGCCAGCTTGCTTCCGCGTTCGAAAACGTGTACTTCTATACATTCGAAACCCGCCAGGAACGGGCCGAACGGGCTGCTAATTTTGCCCGTATGTATTATGAGGAATTCCGGCGTAACAACGAAGAATTCAAAAAGTCTTTTTACTACGTTCCCGTAAAAATATTTGCCTATACCTTATGGACTTTTGCGGCCCTTATGGGATTTGTCATGCTATTTATGCCACTGGTTATGTTGGGCTATGATCTTCCCCTGGGTTTTTCAATGATGCCGGTCATGATGGTTGGCATCACAATTCTTTACGGCGTAAGACGGTTTAAACTGGAAATGAACCGGTATCTCTGATGGGAGGGTCTTTCATAGACCAGCCACCCCTATTGCGCATCAGCATTACCCTATCCTTTGCTACCTGCTTTAGCGTGAATGGCAGATTATACATGCTACAGGGTAACTGAAAAATAACAAGAGGTTAGTAGTCAATAAGCTACATTTACCTGATTGAGCCCGTAGAATTCAAAATCTACCATTACCCTTTGATCTCTCCGGATATATGAATGTTTAGCTACTCACCTCGGTTAGGGTTAATAATAGTTAAGTTGAGTAAGGGTTTTATCTGCTAAGGGCAGCATCGGCATTGATCCTGCCTTACCGTTTTCCGGATCCCAACGCACCGCCAATAGTCTCTTCGCAGCCGGTTTACAATCAGCCAATTTGCTTTCTAACTCTCCCTACCAGTTAGCTCTTCTTCAGGTCGTTTACCAAGTTTGTAATAGTCCCGGCAAAACAGGGTATACTGGCGCAAATAGGCGAATATTCTTCCTGTCATCCGTAAGAAATTTTTGCTCTCTTATTAATTATACCCTAACACCGGACTTCTTATTCAATAAGAGATCTTTTGTCATAAAAAGAGGGGTCTGATTTGTTTTTCAGAAACCCTGAATAAAACGGAGGAAGCGTAAAAATTATTAAAATTACCTTGTCCAGGCTAGCCAGATTGCGCAATATTGCGAAATCGATTACATTATAAAGAATAGGAATTTTTTTATAAAGCTTTGAAAAATAAATTTAATCTATTGGTAGAAAATCTACAGAAATTGTTTTTTTCTTGAAAAAGAAGAAGTTCAGTAATATTTTTTGGGAATGATATTTTTGTTTGTACATTCAGTAGAAAAAATAAATAGACATTTTCCGGGAATTTGCGTTAGGATTAATTGTTATATAAATTTTGATTAGTCATAAATTGTTTTCATAATTGCTTTATAGACTTCAGAATAGAAATATTCGAATATTTTTTTGCTTGATTTAGAAAAGGAGATAAAAAATAATTTTAAAATTGTTTCAATATATAGGTAAGCCTTTGAATAATTAAAGTCCGGATGATTGCCAAACTTCAAGAGATATCCGATATCAAAACTGGAATTACCTTCCGGAATCGTTTACTGGACAATATCCAGGGTGAGGTGGAAGTGATCCAGATGAAAGATGTGGGGATGGACTGTACGATTTCGGACCGGTTAATGCGGGTAAGCGGAGACCTGGTGAAAGAAAAACACTTGCTACAGCCCGGTAGCATTATTCTCCTGGCCAAGGGCCGTTATACCCGTGCTTGCCTGATTACCGACCCAAGCCGCCGCTGGGTTGTTTCTTCTGCATTCTTTTCGCTTCGTGTTAAAAATCCAATGCGGGTATTGCCCTCTTACCTGCAGTGGTATTTAAATCTTCCCCTGGCCGAGCAGTACTTTCGTACGCAAGCTTCCGGCACCAGCATGTTTTCGCTTCCGATGAGCGTGCTTAAGAACCTCGAAATTCCGGTTCCTCCGCCGGAGATCCAACAACAGGTAGTAAAAATAGTGGAAACCCGTCAGCAGGAAAGGGTCGCACTGCAACTACTCGAAGATAAGCGGGATGAGTTTATCCGCGAGTTACTGCTGGAGCAAATCGGAAAGAGCTAGCTTCTATGCTGACCAATTAGAGGAGTAGGTATGGTACGCATAGCTGCAAGGATAAACTCCTGAAGTTCTGTAAAAAAGAATATCCAGATTGATTTCTTCGGAATGTTGACTACGTACTATATTTTGTAACCGTTCAACTTTTATAACTACCTGACCTTAGGGCTGCCTTTTTCAACCGGCTATAAATACTGCATTTATGAATGAAGAATTTACGATTACGATTACGGACCTTTACCGAAGGTGGAAGGGCAGAGGGCATGATACCAATCTGTTTATGCATTATCTGACTCTGTTGGCCCTGAAGAGACTCCGGGATACTTCTGTAATACATACCAGTACCCTGACCATTGAGCCTGCGGTCCTTCAGGATGCAGAAGCGGTTTTTAGCGGATACCGTCAGAAAACCCTCGCCGCGCAACTGGATGGCATTGTTGCCCGACTTGCTACCCAGCAAGAGGCATGGGCTAAGCCTTTATTTCACCACATCTCTTTCCGGAAGCTCTTTACCAAAAATCCGGAGCAGGAAGAGAAAATAGACCGGTTCATTGAATCCATTAATACGATTTCTTTCGGGAGGTCAGCAGAAGAACTGAAGGAAACGGGGGCTTCCGTGGGATATCTGATTGAAAAGTTTTCGGAGGAAAGTTTTCATAAAGAAGGGTTTCTGTATACCCCTCGTAGCCTGGCCCGCCTGATGGTACAACTGGCAGGATTACAAGCCAATCATACGGTATATGATCCGGCCTGCGGATTGGGAAACATGCTGATCCAGGCAGGCCTTGCCGCCGGCGTACCTGATTCGCAGATGCATGGCAATGAAATTGATAATCACTACTGGCAGTTGTGTCAGTTCAATCTGTTCTTCAGCGACTTTCCTTTTGCTAAAGTGGAACAGGCAGACAGTCTGAAAAACCATAAGCGGCTCCGGACGGAAGAGAGTCAGTATGATTGCGTTTTATGTCAGCCGCCCTTTGAAAGTACCCGCCTTTTGCCGGAAAGTGCGGAAGCCCTGCCGATTGCCGCCGGAATTACCAGGTCAGGCAAACGAAGTGCTGCCATGTCGGGCTCAGCCGAGTCCAGTTTCCTCACCCATATCTTAAACAACCTGAAAAAAGGTGGCAAAGCCGCCCTGATTGTGCCGCATGGCGTCTTGTTTAAGTCTGGTATTGCCTATCAGGTCCGCCGCCGGCTGGTTGATCTTAACCTGATTGAAACGGTAATTGATCTGCCCCCCAATATTTTTTACAGCTGTAAAGTGAATGCTTCCGTATTGGTGCTCAGTAAAGATAAACCTCATCAGGATTTCCTTTTTATTGATGCTTCCCGTCATTTTGAGCCCGACCGCCGGAGAAACAAAATGCGTCAATGCCATATAGACCAGATCGTAGACATTTATCGCCAATTTGGGACAGTAGATGGGATTTCGTTCCGGGCTTCGCTGGAGGAGTTGCAGGATGATGTAAATGACTATAATCTGAATGCCAAGCGGTATATAGGCCGGCTAGCGACTTCTCCTTCGAGCAACGTAGCCTCGCTTCGTAAAGAATTAACTGAATTGTCAGGCCGCTGGCAGCATATTCAACAGCAACTGGACAACTAACTCAGTTCGCTGATTAAAATGTAAATATCCTTTTGCCTCATAGCCTGTTTGATTTATTGATTCGTATTACTATTTTGAGACGCAATTGAAAAATAGTAATACGAACCTTATGTTATATTCTTCCCCTGGCATCGGGCTACCCAGATGGCCGTACTTCTCCCGTTTAAGTAATCAATTGACCATCCTGGTTCGTCTCCTGCTTCCGGATTGATGCCCTCACATTCCTTCCCTGCTGATCGGGGAGGGGCTATTTTCTCCGCAAATGTTATAAATATCCACGGCTTGGCTTCAGCCTGCGGACATCCCACAACCGAATTTGCTGCCAGATGGCGGTGTTCGTAATAAATTGCCTGGTTGGTAATTGTCTTGCACCTGCTGGTCTGAAAGACGGTACGCGTAACCTTTTCACGTGAGTAGTTTGTCACTGATCTCGGATCTGTTTTATTCCCCCCTTAGCCTTTCACTTACTTTCACTTTCTGCTTTATGTCTGTTTTCTGGGCTGAATTTACCGGTACTACATTACTCATCGTTTTAGGCGGCGGCGTAGTCGCTGGCACTATTCTCCGCAAAACAAAGGCCGAAGGATCAGGATGGATGGTCATTACCCTGGGTTGGGGGTTTGCCGTGGCATTTCCGGTCTATGCGGTGGGAGCTATCAGCGGTGCGCATTTAAATCCGGCAGTTACGCTGGGCCTGGCAGTAGCCGGTGATTTTGAATGGTCTTTGGTACCCGTTTATGTAGCCGCTCAACTGGCAGGTGCTTTTCTGGGCGCAGTACTAGTTTGGATCTATTATTTGCCCCATTGGAAGGAAACAGCTGATCCGGGTACGAAACTGGCCGTGTTCGCCACTGGCCCCGCCATCCGCAAAACGTGGTCTAATCTGGTGAGTGAAATTCTGGGTACCGCAGTACTGATGTTCGGGCTGAGTGTCCTGGGCGCAAATCGTTTTGCGGAAGGACTCAATCCTTTACTTGTCGGATTTCTGATTGTTTCCATTGGCTTATCGTTGGGGGCCACCACGGGGTACGCCATCAATCCGGTAAGGGACTTTGGGCCGCGGTTGGCTCACTCTCTCTTACCTATTCCGGGCAAGGGCGCATCCGATTGGGGATACGCCTGGATTCCGGTTATTGGTCCGTTACTGGGTGGCATGCTGGGAACTTTACTCTACAAAGCCCTATTTAAAGGGCTGGTTTCGCCGCTTTATGGGTGATCGGAGGGGTGACGCTGGCAGTTATGCTTATGGCAGTTTTAAAAGAAAGCCGTTCTTTACCCGAAGGCCCCGGACAGCCGGAAAAAACTAGTGCAGCAAGAACGAGTTAAATGATAGATCTCGCAACTTTTAAGTTTTTGATATTCAATGAATTGGTGAAAAATAAAACTGTCAGATAACTCATACTTAATGCACTAGCCATTTAGGGTTGCCGGTTGCCAGTTTTTGGTTTCCGGTTGAAATGAGCAAGGATAGCAAGCAGTGTTGCCAAACAACGTTTCAAAAATAACCAGCAACTGTAAACCCGAAATCAAAAAACTAAAAAGCTATGTCCTACATTCTCGCTATCGATCAGGGCACTACCAGTTCCCGGGCTATTTTATTTGATCAGCAAGGCGCCATCGTACACCTTGCCCAGAAGGAATTCACGCAGTACTTTCCACAGCCCGGCTGGGTAGAACACGATGCCAATGAAATCTGGTCGTCGGTAGGAGCGGTGATTGGGGAAATTTTATCCAAAGTTCCGGCCACTGGGATTGAAGCCGTCGGGATTACCAACCAGCGTGAAACCACCGTTGTCTGGGATAAAAATACGGGAGAACCCATTTATAGGGCCATTGTCTGGCAGTCGCGGCAGACGGTGGGCATTTGCGAAGCGCTGAAGCAAAAGGGGTACGAACAACTATTCCGAAGTAAAACCGGATTGCTGATTGATGCGTACTTTTCGGGAACGAAGGTTAAATGGATACTGGACCACGTACCCGGAGCCCGCGAAAAGGCCAACCGCGGAGAACTTCTTTTCGGTACCATTGATACTTGGTTGGTGTGGAAACTGACCGGTGGAGCCACCCACGTCACTGACTATACCAATGCGTCCCGGACCCTGTTGTATAACATCTACGAACGCAGGTGGGATGAAGAATTGCTGGCGATACTGGAGGTACCGGCTGCGATGCTTCCCGAAGTCCGGTCTTCCTCGGAAGTGTACGGGAATACGGCCGGACTATTTGGTGGCCGTAAAGTACCCATCGGCGGCATTGCCGGCGACCAGCAGGCGGCCTTGTTCGGGCAAGCCTGTTTTGAGCCGGGAATGGCGAAGAATACCTATGGTACGGGGTGTTTTATGTTAATGCAAACCGGTGAAAAAGCCGTTCAGTCGGCTCATGGCCTGCTCACTACCATTGCCTGGGGTCTGGAGGGTAAGGTAGAGTATGCATTGGAAGGCAGTATATTTGTAGCCGGTTCGGCCATTCAGTGGCTGCGTGATGGCCTGCGAATGTTCCGGGAGTCGCGGGAAAGCGAAACGTATGCGGGCCGGGTAAACTCGGCGGAGGGCGTATACGTAGTGCCGGCTTTTGTGGGGCTTGGTACGCCTTACTGGGACAGCGAAGTGCGCGGCGCGGTATTCGGCCTGACCCGCGGTACTTCCAAAGAGCACTTTATCCGGGCCACGCTGGAATCGATGGCCTACCAGACCAAGGATGTGCTGAATGCCATGCAACAGGATGCCGGTATTGAACTGAAAAGCCTGCGGGTAGACGGAGGGGCTACGGCTAATAACCTGCTGATGCAATTTCAGGCTGACCTACTGGGGGTATCGGTGGTTAGGCCCGTGGTCAATGAAACTACTGCACTGGGAACCGCTTACCTGGCCGGGCTGGCTATTGGTTTCTGGAAGGACAAAGGGGACATTGCCCGGCGCTGGCAAGCAAACCGCGTATTTGAACCAGAGATGCCGCTTCCCGAAGCCAGTCAATTGTATGAGGGCTGGCAACTGGCGGTACAATCGGCCATGAGTTTTAAACCCAAACGTTAAAGCAGGAATTTAACCGGATAGCTTCAGGTAGTTTCGGTATTTATATGTTAGAGGTCTTTAAATTTAAGAAAAATAAATATATATGGCAGACACAGCAAAATCATTCCCAATTATTCCTGTTTCACACTGGTACGCTTTGAGAAATCAATTCAAAAAAAGCATTCCGGGAACTATTTCTTTAAGTTACTTAGCAGCTATTTTAGGGCAGGCGGAGGAAACCGTCAAAAGGAATGTTTTTCCATCTTTGAAACAAATAGGTCTGATTGACGCCGAAGGAAAAATAAATCAAGAATTTGCAAAACAATTTAGAGATGATGCCTTATATCCATCATTTTGCAAGCAAATATTAAATAGTGTTTATCCGGAAGAGGTAAGAGATATATTTCCTGACAAAAATGCGAATCGTGAACAAATTAAGACTTGGTTTATGAACCATACAGGAAATGGAGATTCAGTTTCGGGCAAAATTACAGCCTTTTATTACGCTCTATTAGAAGTAGATACCACTCAGAGTAACGGGAATAATAAGAAGCAAAAAGAATCGAAAGAAAATATTTCTAAGCCTAAGCCTACAAAAAATAACTATACTGCTTCTAACCAAGTCAATCCAGTTGAACCAGCAACTTCAGAAAAATTAAATCAACAACCAAATAATAGTCAAACTGCAAAAGCCCCTGACTTAAATATAAATATTCAAATACATATTTCATCAGATGCTTCGCCTGACCGAATTAAAAGCATATTCGAACATGGCCAAAGTATTTATATAAATATGAGGATGAATGAATAAAAGCTATAGATCAAAAATCGAATTAATCAAAAATCTTGAAAGTGTTGCTCCGAAGGAATGGCTACCCGCTGAAGGAATAGAACCAAAGAGCCATACAATTATCTATTTGCCTTTAGTAAAAGGAACTCGTTCATATATTGAAGAAAGTTTCTAATCAGATAAACGGATGTTACGAAAATGGTTGGTTTGATGCTTGCGCAGTTATGATCAGAAGAAGACTGCTCGAAACCTTAATCATAGAAACATTTGAGCAGCATAGAATCGAAGATAAAATTAAAAGAAATGGTGATTACGTTTATCTTACGTGATCTCATCAATATGACGCTTAGTGAAACAACTTTTACGTTAGGTAGGAATACCAAAAATGCCTTGCCTAAACTCAAAGATATAGGTGACAAGTCAGCACATAGTAGACGCTTTATTGCAGTCCGACAAGATATTGACGATGTTAAACCTGATTTGAGATGTGTAGTTCAGGAATTATTAATACTTGCGGGATTGAAATAGAAAAGAAGTTTACTAACACCAAACCCTTCGACAACCTGTCACTTCACCTCACCGTATGAGCTTACCGCAATGGGACAACAGCGCAAACTTTATTCCGTTACCACACATAAGCTAAGAATGAATATTAGAAACAGCTGGCTTCTTCCTTGACGATTCTATCAGAAATCATGTTGTTATTCTAATCATAATAGCACAATGGGAGAACTTACCATCTTGCGCAACTACTAAGTGATTATTTGTCGAACCAGGAAGGATATTTTGACACTGAACTAGTGTTAATGCAGACTAGTTTTTATTTAGTAGGGCTAATCTTAATATTATTAATGCTGTTAGTTGCTCAAGAAAAAGATAAAGAAATGGTTGCAGATTAACTATGGTTTGTGCTATCTTATTTATAACCTTAAGCTTCCTTTTTATGATAAGCATGCGGATTTTTCTGGAGTAGAAGTACATGGCCATTCATTTTGGAAAGGATTACACTTTCATTAAATAAGGAATAACAATCTGTGGTAACACTACATTCACCGTTAACTGGCCCTGCCACAGTGCAATGCCAAACCGCAACGGGCACAGTGGCGAGAAGCCTGGCTCCGTTGGCAGTAAGCGGAAGAAAAATATTCTATTTACGACTTCATTTATTGAGGTTTGCCTGTAAAAGAGACTCCTTGCTATTTTACAGGCATGACTTAAGTTCAACTGATTTACCAAGCATTTCCATTGTATGCTTTATTATACCGTGTATATTCGTAAAAGGAAAGAGGAAGTGTTTAATGAGTTTGAGAGACGGGTTTTACCTCTACTCACAAGACATCATGGAGAACTGCTCTACCGGATAAGGCCAGCCAAAACCAGTGTAATTGCTACCAGTTGGGGATATCCGTATGAAATCCACCTGGTCTCGTTCCCGGCCAGAAAAGATTTTGGAATCTTACCGGGATGATCAGAAAAAGGTTACAATACCTGCCCTTAAAAAGTCGAAAAGGAGCTATTGATTGAAGGACATCTCTTGTGAAATCGTAAAGGCCTAGTGCTAGCACTAGCTTTAGCTGGTCGATGGCCCTTCCAAGGCATATTGCTTCATCCTGACGGGCACGCTGCCGGGAAGCTTTAGTGCGTCAGAGTGTGCAAAAAGAGGACAAAAGAACCATTACTCCTATCTTTTGCTAAGTATGGTTAAATCAATATCGCAAAAATGGGTCTTAAACCGAATATGCGGGCTGTCTTCATTAACGCCCCTACAAACGCCATTCAAGCCATTGACCCGCCTGCTCCGGAACTGGAAGCAGACCTTAAGGGGGAATTTGATTACATCCACTTCTTTGCCAAAAGCCAATCCGAGAGTTTCATGAAGGAGAGGTTCCAGAGTTAAAGGGCTATTTAAAACTGACGAGGGCATGCTATGGGTTTCCTGGCCAAAAGCAAAGCAGCAAGGCACCGATCTCGCTCACACCGTGAAGCGATTAAACTAACGTGAACTATGGATTAGCAAAGCATTAGAAAAAGGCATAAAGGGCCGCTAATAGAGGTAGGTATATCGACCAAAACACAAACCCTCAAAAGAGCCCTTTATGCAAGTCCAATTTAGTGAAATAAAGCTCATTGAACTATTTGTTGATATTGATGATTTGCTCAAGCGCTTGACTTATCAGCAGTCGCGGCAAGTCGGGCAAACTCGTCGTCCTACTCGGGTACCAGCGATCAGCCAATCGGAAGTATGTACCATTCTGGCCGCTTACCCTTATCGGGCTATAAATGCTTTGAGTATTATTACCGACAAGTCATTCGGGGGAGTTGCGGAGTTACTTTCCGAAAGCGCCCAGTTATGAGCGGTGCTTATCCTTTGGGAAGTCGCTGCTACCAACTCATATAGCTCTGGTCTTTATTCCATTGTTGTTTATGAAAACTAGAACGGGTTTATACATTATTGATTCCAAACGTTAGAAGTATGCCACTTGAAACGGGAACATGCTCACTTGGGTGTTTGCGAATGGTGCCCGCAAGGGAAAAACTGCCACGGGCTGGTTTTATGGCTTTAAGGTGCATTTAGTCATTAATGACCAGGAGAGATTGTCAACTGGACGCTTACTCCGGCAATGTAGCCGATAACAATGCTGCTTTGTTACAACAACTGCTCCAAGGACTCACCGGCATTTGTCTGGCAGATAAAGGCTACTATACCTGCCTGTTTGAATGGTTTACGAACATAAACTGCCTGATAGTCAAACCTAAACAGGAAACATGAAAAAAGATAGTCTCCTTAATCGACCACCAGCACTACCTCAGAAAGAGAGCGTTAATCGAATCAGTCAATGACTTGTTAGTCTCCGTCTGTGATCTAGAACACACGGCATCGTAAACCCGAAAACGCCTTTGCCCATTGCCGCTACTGTCGTCGCTTACCAATTCCTTGACCATAAACCCGCTATTTTTATCCTAACCAGTCAGCTCAGTATGGCATGGCTGCTTAATTATCCCTCTATCTAATCCATAGTTCACGTTAAACTAGTACACCGCCAATTTAGTTGTTATAAAATCGTGCATCCGCATTCCAAGTGCGGATGCACCGAAAAACGCATTTTAAATACGCCTTTCCAAGTTCGCATTGAAAATGCGGAACAACTCAAAATATTAAATTGGCGGGGTACTAGGCTATGCGTATGGAATGGTTGAAAGTACCTGCTTACGCATTCAATACCCTTTGGTCCGCCTTGAAGTTTACCATCCTAAAGAAGAAAAATCTATCCTTAACGGTTACGGAAAACCAAACTATAAAGGGTAGCCTAAAACACCTGATCCAGAAAAATACACATTCTATCAACTTAAAACGAATGCTTATAGTCTCTTCCGGAGCAGCAACAACGATAGCTATTATAATGTCTGTTTAAAAAATGAAACGAAGGGTGGGAATATGAGTTTACAAAGAGCCGAAGAATAATTAGGGATACTTTTAAGGACTCTCAGAGATATAAAAATTTGGAAGTACCATACCTTCACCAGGTGAGGATTATACCTTAGCCCTGTAGGATGGTTCTTTATAGAAAAAATGTTGGTTGAAAGATGATTAATAACGGCTCACAATATCGGCTAAAAGGACGGCGGGCTTTTCTCATTGTATAAAGACAGCGCAACAGCCAGGTTTATATCAGTGGTTGATCCGTTAATTTCTGTTGAATCATCAGAAAAAAATACTTCTACCAGAAGTAGTAAATTACAGATAAGCACCGGAACGCCTCAACCGGCAATGTTACACGCCTATGAATTTATCTTTTTCCGCACTAAACCGGTCTTATCTTCTCAAGCCCTGCAAAATCAGCCGCTGGACCTGCTCATCATTGGCGGCGGGATCACTGGAGCCGGTATTGCCCTGGATGCCAAGGTCAGGGGGTATGCAGGTGGGCTTGCTGGAATGCAGGACTTTGCCATGAGTGGCAGCCGGTCCACCAAATTGGTGCACGGCGGCTTACGCTACCTGAAACAACTGGAACTGAAGCTGGTAGCCGAAGTGGGCCAGGAGCGGGCCATTGTCTACGAAAATGCGCCCGTTACTACGCCGGTGCCCATGCTGCCGCTGAGTAAGGGGTTCGCTGCGGAAGTGGAAGCCGCCCTTGCTCTTTCGGTATATGATTTTCTGGCTGGTGTAAAAAGCTTCGAACGGCGAAAAATGTTTTCAGCCGCGCAGACCCTGGCCGCCGAACCTTTACTGGACCCGGAAAAGATTTTGGGTGGCGCCTTATACTATGAATACCGTACGGACGATGCCCGTCTTACGCTTGAGATTATTAAGGAAGCCGTCAGCCGGGGCGACTGGCAATGAACTATGCTAAAGTTACCGGATTTCTCTACGCTGAAGGACGGATCCAGGGGGTTTCATTTGAGGACCAACTTACCGGCAAAACGCATCAGCTATTTGCCCGGCAGGTAGTGAATGCCGCCGGACCCTGGGTGGATGGGGTAGACTCCCTGAACAATCCTCAGCGGGAGGCAAAACTCTTCCTGACAAAAGGCGTTCACTTAGTGGTAGATCAGAAGAAGTTTCCGCTCCGGCAGGCCGTCTACTACTTTGATGTGCCCGATGGCCGCATGATCTTTGCCATTCCCCGCGCCAGCAAAACCTATATTGGCACTACCGATACGGCCTATGAGGAAATCTGGAAAATCCAGCCCTGACTGCCGGTGACCGCGATTACCTGCTTCAGGCAGTAAATAATATATTTCCCGGTATCAACTTGCAAGCAAAAGATGTGGAATCGTACTGGGCGGGTCTGCGGCCTGATCCGGCAAAAGGTAAGGGGCCCGGAGAAATTTCCCGTAAGGATGAGTTGTTTCAATACCCGTCCGGCCTGATAACCATTGCCGGCGGCAAACACCGGATACCGCAAAATGGCCCAACGGGTGGTGGATCTGGTAGCCAAGCGACTGCAGCAGGAGGAAAAAGCTTATCCGGCCTGTACCACTAACCGGATTCCCCTTTCCGGGGGCAGTTGGGTGGGTCCGCCGCCTTTACGGAGTTCATTCGGCAGAAAACCAGGGTTGGGGTGTTACTGGGACTTCCGGAGTCCGAAGCTGAACGCCTGGCTACATTCTACGGTTCCAATGTAGACCGCGTTTTTTCTTTCGTCCCCCAGGCGGCCGCCGAAACGGCCTATTCGGTATGCCTCCCGGGTTATTGGCTCAGGTGCGCTACAGCCTTGAAGATGAAATGACTACCAGCCCGGCCGATTTCTTTGTCCGTCGTACCGGCGCCTTATATTTAATATTGACTTTGTCCGGACTTGGGAAGAGTCCGTCTGGGTCTTTATGTCCCACTACTTTGGCTGGTCGCACGACCAGGCGCAGTATCACCGTTTAGCGCTTCGGCAACTGCTCAAAGAGGCTCAGTCTTCTTTGGTTTCCGCGCCAGTTCCTGACTCATTATCTATAGTTCGCATTCCACTAAATGGGGTAGGAAATCGACCCCAATAGGTCTGTTTATGCCTCAAAAGGGGGAATTTGGTCCCCTTTAGTGCCTGGATCGGCTTTTTTACCGTAACTATCCGGATAGTTATTAGTATTTTCCGCGCTGTTGGGTTAAATTTTGCTCTATTTAATCTGCCCTCCCCATGATCACGTATTCCTCTGCACTGCTGCTGACAAACCTGTTGGTTGCTAATTTTTCCCTCAACCATCAGCCCATCACGTAGTCTTACACGATGGGTACGAGGCTGGCAAACTGGTGCGCAACCACACTGTGTTGCACTATACCCGCCTGAGCGGGACTCAGGTGGAGGGGTACGTACTCGTAAACCGGGTGATCGAATATGTGGTGAATGAAATGGTAAACGAATATGCCTACCATTATCAAACGGATACCTTATGCCATTTTTCGGGTACTATCGAAAACGGTAAGAAAGAAGGCACCTTTCTTTCCCGGCCCGCCGGGAATATTTTTTACCTATACACCTTTTCTAACGGGAAGGAAAACGGGTCCTTCCAGGGATTTTTCATTTCGGACAACTCTATTGTACGGGCACTTATCAACAGGGCATCAGAGCCGGATCGTACCTGCAGTATTACGCAAATGGAAAAATGGCGCTGCAGGAACAATGGCTGGACAGTGAACGCAAGGTAATCCAGCGCGAAGAATATGATATCGAAGGCAGAATATTGGCCGGGGCTACCTGGCTAACCAATTGAAAGTCAATGAATGGCAATACTTCTTACCGGATGGCCGGAGGAAAAAAACGGAATATTACTCTAATAAGGGGCGGCTAATCAGGAGTGAGGAGTGAGGAGTGAGGAGTGAGGAGTGAGGGTGAGGAGGAGTGAGGAGTGAGGAGTGAGGAGTGAGGAGGAGTGAGGAGAGGAGTGAGGAGTGAGGAGTGAGGAGTGAGGAGTGAGGAGTGAGGAGTGAGGAGGAGGGGGAGGAGTGAGGAGTGAGGAGTGAGGAGTGAGGAGTGAGGAGTGAGGAGTGAGGAGTGAGGGTGAGGAGGAGGAGTGAGGAGTGAGGAGTGAGGAGTGAGGAGTGAGGAGTGAGGAGTGAGGAGTGAGGAGTGAGGAGTGAGGAGTGATGAGGAGTGAGGAGTGAGGAGTGAGGAGGAGTGAGGAGTGAGGAGTGAGGGAGGAGTGAGGAGTGAGGAGTGAGGAGTGAGGAGTGAGGAGTGAGGAGTGAGGAGTGAGGAGTGAGGAGTGAGGAGTATAGATAAGCCGACAAAATTAGGGTGCCGTAACGGGCAAACATAAAAATCAGCCCGTTTTATTTTCTCAAATAAAATTATTTCCCTTCTTCTCACTCCTCCCTTCTCGCTCCTCACTCCTAAAAAAAGCTATTTCAGCCGTTGGGCTACTTTCTTATTCATTTCTTTTTCACGCTGATACACCTCCTCGAACAGATACTTCTCACCGGCCCCATTGATCGACCAGCCATTGAGAGAAAGCTTGTCTCCTTCTAACCGAAAGGTTGATTCCCATTGCATCTTGTGATCAAATGCATGCTTCTGGGTGTATTTGTTTCCCTCCAGGGTGTAAGTCCCGCCGGCCGCTTCGGTAAACGCTTTTTTGCCATCGTGAATCGATTGGGCAATATACATCCAGTGGGTTGGCGTGATCACTTTCACTCGTTTATGAGTGGTCATGTCGGTGGTAGATAACACTCCCTTCGGGTCAGTGATCTTCTGGGAGACCAAATGCCAGGTACCGGCTAGTTTGCCGTTGTTCGCGGGCACATTTTCTCTTTGCCATACTTCCTGCAGAATCGTCTTATCCCCAGTCTGGTTGCTGATGGCGCCCATCTGGTACATTTTATCCCCCTCTACGCGGAGGGAGAAATCCGTTTTATTAGTTTCGTAATCTTCCCAGGAGGCATACTCCAGAGATTCAATGTACTTAATGCCATCCAGTGAATAGTGGCCACCACCGGCTCCGCCAAACACTTTCCTGGCTTTGTTGGTACTGTCAGGTACCTGCGACATCCACATAAAGTGGGTAGGCGTAATAATTTTCAGTTCGTCCACCTGCGATTGGTCTACCGTTTCGCTTTGCATTCTGGCATTGGTATACGTGGCTGATGTTATTCGCCAGGTGCCCACGTGGGGTTGGGCAAAGGAGGGGAAATTGGCCCATACGCAGAGTATGAGCATGAATAAGATACGTTTCATAGCTTAGGTTATTAAAAAGGCCGGAAGAAAAAATGGTAATCCGTATGGGGAATGTAACAGCACAGGCAGTACTGTAAAAAGGGGCTTACCTCTCCTGAAAAGACGAGGTCCGTGGTAACGCGGCTATGGGTGATGCGTAAATGTAAAAAGGGTTAAGTATTTAACCAAGGAAAATTTGCAATAATCCGGGTAACAAGAACGATGTTCGATGTTCGCAAGAAGTAGCAGCGGCAGTAGCAGGAAGAAGGAGGTAAAGACGTTATGCATAACGTCTGAAGTAGGAATATGCTTTAACAGCTTCTCAATTGCTCGGCTCGGCCGAGTGACTACTAGCCGAATGACTACTATTGTAAGGGCGTATCACCTACGCCCTTCCGTCCCGTGTTATGGGAATGCCGGTAGTATGGAAACAATAATTTACTATTGGTAACGATCTTACTTCCTTTTTCCTGCTACTGCCGCTGCTACTTCTTGCGAACATCGAACATCGAGCCTCGAACATCGAGCCTCGAACATCGAATTCCTACAGATTCCCCTTCTTAAGTTCAGCCACGGCATGATTGGCGGCCCGGGCCGTGAGGGCCATAAATGTGAGGGAAGGATTCTGATTACCAACCGAAGTCATGCAGGCGCCATCCGTGACGAACACATTCCGGCAGCTGTGCAACTGGTTCCACTTGTTCAGTAATGATGTTTTTGGATCACGACCCATCCGGACGCCGCCCATTTCGTGAATGTCCAGTCCGGGATTCTGTTTGGTATCGTGGGTATTGATGTTTTTGCAACCGGCTTTTTCCAGCATTTGGGCGCCCTGAATCAGGAAGTCCTTCAGTACTTTCTCATCATTGGCATCGTATCCTACGGAAGTAATCAATTGAGGGACGTCCCAGGCATCTTTCTGGTCCTTGCTCAGCCGGACGTGGTTCTCCTCGCGGGGAACCGTTTCGCCCTGCATCATCATATATACACTCCAGGCGCCAGGTTCGGTAAGACTTTCTTTCCAATCTGCTCCGAGTCCTTCTTTACCGAACCCCCGTTGCCAGCCTGTCCGGGCGGCGCTGAAGGCTACCATATAGCCGCGCATAAAATCGGTTTCCTGCCGGTGGACGTTTCGGAAGGAAGGCATAAAAGCCGTGGTAGGACGGCGGCCATAGTAGTACCCGTTCTCAAACCCTTCGTAGGTAGCCAGCATACTGCCCCGGTAATTGTGAAAAGCGATGTATTTGCCCATCAGGCCATTGTCATTGCCTAATCCCTGGGGAAAACGCCCAGAGGTGGAATGGAGTAGAATCAGATTGGTGTTCAGGCAGGCCGCGTTGACAAAAATAATCCGGGCGAAGTAGTCAGTTACCGCTTTGGTCTGAGTATCCACTACGCTCACGCCGCTAGCTTTTCCCTGCCCTGCATCATACATAATGGAGTGTACCACCGAATGAGGACGAAGCGTCAGGTTGCCCGTTTTTTCGGCCCAGGGCAAAGTAGCCGAGTTAGAACTGAAATATCCGCCGTAGGGACATCCCCGGTAACATAAGTGCCGTGCCTGGCATTGGGCCCGTCCTTGCTGATGATGCACTTCTTTAGGTTGGGTTAGGTGAGCACACCGGCCAATAATTACTTTCCGGTTGTCGTAATGCTGATGAACGGCCTGCCCAATGTGTTTCTCCACGCAATTAAGCTCGAAAGGAGGCAAAAATTCGCCATCGGGCAAGCTCTCAATGCCGTCTTTATTTCCGCTGATACCCACAAATTTCTCTACGTGGCTGTACCAGGGAGCCAGGTCCTTATAGCGGATAGGCCAGTCTACGGCAAAGCCATCCCGGGCCGGAGCTTCAAATTCGTAATTACTCCACCGCTGGGTCTGCCGGGCCCAGATCAGCGACTTGCCCCCAACCTGATAGCCTCGTATCCAGTCAAAAGGCTTCTCCTGAATGTAGGGATGCTCCTTATCTTTCACAAAAAAATGGGAGGTGGCTTCCTCAAAAGCATAACAACGGCTGGCAATCGGATTTTCCGCCTCTACTTCCAGGGGAAAACGACCCCGGTGCGGCAACTCCCATATATTCGAGTTGGTTGTGGGGTAATCTTCTACGTGTTTCACCATCCGGCCCCGTTCCAGCACCAGGGTTTTCAGCCCCTGTTCGCACAGCTCTTTGGCCGCCCAGCCCCCACTGATACCCGAACCAATTACGATGGCATCAAAAGTGTTTTTTTGTTTTGCCTTACCATTGATAAACATAAGTAGCGATTAGCAATAAGCAGTCGGCCATCCAGGCCGGCCAGAAAGACTAAAATACCTAAAATCAAGGGATCAACCGCATACTTGGGAAAACTTACTTACTTTGCAGCATTCTTTAACCCTACCTTCTAGCATGTTTGTAATTGTTTTAGGCGTTTCCGGCGTGGGCAAAACCACAGTCGGTGAAGGGCTGGCCCGGCAGATGAACTGGCCTTTTCTGGATGCGGACCATTTTCATCCGGAGGCCAATGTCCAAAAAATGCGCCAGGGCATACCGCTCACGGAAGAAGACCGGAAACCGTGGTTAGCCAAACTCCGGGAAACTATTGGGGAATACATTACCAATGGCAAAAGTGGCGTGCTAGCCTGTTCGGCCCTCCGGCAGTCTTATCGTGATGTGCTAGCCGTGAATGAAGAAGTGAAGTTTGTGTATCTGAAGGGAAGCTATCAGTTGATCGAGCAAAGAATCAGAGCCCGGCGCGGCCACTATATGAATCCGGAGCTGTTAAAAAGCCAGTTTGCTACGCTGGAAGAACCACACGGAGACGTGATTGTAGTCGATGTAACCCCAGAACCTGATGAAATTGTTCAGAATATCCGAAAAAAATTGGCTATCTAAGCACCAAAACTACTTGGTGCCTAACCATTTCCGCTAAGGCTCATAAGGCTCAGCCGGGAGTCCGGCAGTATTGGTGGTTTCCCGGAAAGAGGAAGGCGTAAGGCCCGTCATTTTTTGAATTGATTAGACAGGTGGTGTACACTGCTGTATCCCAGTTGGAAGGCAATGTCCGTTAGAGACAAGGTGGTTTCCCGCAGTAGTTGTTTGACCCGTGCCACGCGCCGTGGGACATGTAAGCTTCACCAAGGTTTCTTTCTTTGACCGGCTGATCACTTCGGCTACCGGAGCAGCCGTAAGGGGTGGTTGCATTCCGGGCCACATCATACTTACCATATCTTTTTTTGATTCATTCCTAATTGCCCTATTCTTATCACCTTAGCCTATCGGCTAGTACTTCAAAAACTTTAAGTTGTCGGATATAATTTCTTGAGTTTCACCCTGGCCTCTTTAGCGGTAAACTGCCAGTTGGTGCTGATCTTACTCTTGTTTCTTTCCTGTTGCCATTGGAGTACAAGTTCTTTGAGTTTATCTGGGCAGTGAATGGAGCCAGCTGCTTTCCGGTTAAGTACGGAGAATTCAATTGCCTAACATCCGCGATTATGAAGAAAACTAATGGCCAGGATTCACTCAATGAAAACATTTTCAGGACTGCTATTGAAAAAATGAAAAGCATTTTTAACTTTGCAACACAAAGTACTTTTATAGTGCAAAGTTACTCCTGGCCGGAAGCACAGGAATTAAAATTTGGTGAAATATGCCCAAAGCATAAAGCTGGATAGAATAAAGCCTAACTGACTTCTTTGTTTTCTTTAGCGTGAGGAGCATGCATAATACGCCCTTTAGCGAAGTACCAGCTTCAAGTAGAGGGCGTCTACTTAATGAAATTGTTCCGGAATTTGCTAAATGAGCACTAATTCTTTTGAATCCTCTGCGTGAGGATTATTTTATAAACATTTACTTTGATACACAAAGTACTTTTAAAATTAAAAACCTTAGATAAAGTTGGAACTTCATCTCTCCATCCATCTTAAATGTGCTATTAAAAAAAACCAGTGGAAGCCCAAACGCTAACAACTGGGGTTAGCAGTCACCGAATAGATTATCATTCTTTTCAACTCATTGTCGAAGATTTATGGAATTACAAATCAGAAATGTCTCTAAAATCTATCCGAACGGGGTTCAAGCTTTGAAAAATGTAACGCTCACCATTCCCAATGGCATGTACGGCCTGCTGGGCCCGAACGGTGCGGGTAAATCCACCCTGATGCGCATCCTGGCTACGCTGCAGGAGCCGGATGAGGGAAACATTCAGCTTGGTAGCATCAACGTAGTGAAGCAGAAGGAGGAAGTACGCAAAACCCTGGGTTATCTGCCCCAGGAGTTCGGCGTCTATCCGAAGGTGAGTGCAGAAAGTTTGTTAGACCACTTCGCCATTCTGAAAGGAATCACTACACGCGCGGCTCGTAAGGAGGCCGTCGAGGCCCTGCTGCGCCAGACAAATCTGTGGGATGTGCGCAAACAGAAACTCGGTGGGTATTCGGGTGGTATGAAGCAACGCTTCGGTGTGGCAGTGGCCCTACTGGGAAATCCCAAACTAATGATCGTGGATGAACCAACGGCCGGGCTCGACCCGGCTGAACGTGTACGTTTTCTTAATCTGCTTAGTGAATTAGGCGAGAATAGTGTGGTTATCCTATCCACCCACATTGTTGAAGATGTCAGCGAGCTATGTACCCGGATGGCCATTATCAACCGGGGAGAAATACTACTGGAGGCGGTGCCACTACAGGCAATGGAAGGACTAAAAGGGCGGATCTATCGCCGGATTATTGAGAAAAGTGCATTACCCCAGTTGGAGCGTGACCATAAAATTATCTCCACCAAGCTGCTGGGCGGACGCACGGTCGTTCATGTTTACAGTGAGAAAGCTCTCGGAGGTTTCGAGCTGGTGCCGCCTGACCTGGAAGATGTTTACTTCAGTGCCATGGCAGGCCATATCGGAAGCCGTAAACCAGAGGTCGCACTATGAAATTCAGGGAGATTTTCCGCTTCGAGTTCGCCTACCAGCTACGTCGTCCCTGGACCTGGCTCTTCGTCTTTGTCCTGATCGTAGTCGATTTCCTGATGACGAGAGACCGGGCCGTCACCGATGCGCTGTTCGAAGAGTTCTTTGTTAACTCACCGTTCCTCATCGCCAATACAACCGTATTTGGCAGCCTGATGTGGCTTATGATGGCTGCGGTCATTGCAGGTGATGCGGCGGCGCGGGATGTGGCGACACGCATGCATCCTCTCCTGTACACCGTCTCCATCAGCAAGGCCGAGTACCTGGGTGGTAGATTCCTTGCCGCCCTGGCTCTCAATGCCTTGATCCTGCTTGGCGTGCAGGTGGGGATCCTGCTGGGTGTTTATCTGCCAGGCATGGGTCCGGCACTTATTGGCCCGTTCCGGCCCGCTGCCTATTGGACAGCCTACATCTACATTGCCCTACCAAACGCCTTCGTGGCTACGGCAATGCAGTTCGCTATGGCAACCAGGAGCGGACGTGCCATGGCAGGCTACTTGGGAAGTTTCATCCTCTTCTTCATGGGATTCTTTGTCGCTTCCTTCCTGCTTTTCAGACGCGGCCTGGGGACGCTGCTGGATCCGACCGGTATCCGATTTATCGTAGAAGACATCGCGCATTTATGGACAACCGTTGAAAAGAACCAGCGACTGCTTACGCTGGAGGGCATTGTGCTCGAAAATCGCCTCCTCTGGATCGGCCTCGGTCTGATCACTGTCGCGGTTACCTACCTGGGTTTTCGATTTGCCCATCGCATCGAGAGCACTTTCTGGTGGAAGCGTGCATTGAACAAGTTTAGCGCAGGCAAGCTCGCCTATGGCCACCAGGAAACGGCACCTTCGCCGGGGATCGCCATCAGGTCTGGCAGGCCAGTCTGCGTTCCACAGGCCCCACTGACTTTTGGCATCGCCATGCAGACGCGTCAGACGCTCACCATCGCTTCGGCATCGTTTCGAATGATAGCCACCAGCTGGGCAGGACTAGCCCTGCTGACATTCATTCCGCTCCTAACCATTCCGGTGGTGGTCGATCAAATGGAATCCAACGGCGTTCCACTGCTCCCGGTGACCACGCGGGTCATCAACGAGTTAACCGCCCCTTTGTCTGCTGAACTGAGCCGCTGGGTGATCGTACCTGCACTCCTCATTTTTTTCGCCGGCGAGCTTGTTTGGCGGGAACGCGAAGCGGGACTCGGCGATATCACCGACGCAATGCCTGGGTCGGAATGGCCTCCGTTCCTCGGCAAGTTCTTGGGACTCGGACTCTTGCTCATAGCATTCACGACGCTGCAGATGTCCGCGGGAATGATTGCTCAATCGTTGATGGGTTATAATAAGTTTGAATTAGGGCTATACCTGAAAATTCTCTTCGGGCTTCAGCTTCCCGAATATCTCCTTTTTGCGGTGCTCGTCCTCGTGGTGCACGTGCTGGTGGATCACAAGTACATCGGTCACCTGATAGCGACCCTTGCCTACGTTTTCATCGCTCTCTCCACACTGTTCGGAGTAGAACATAATTTGTTAGTCTACGGGGCCGGTCCGGGCTGGTCCTACACGGAGATGCGCGGCTTTGGCCCGTCCCTCGGCCCCTGGCTCTGGTTCAAAGGTTACTGGGCGGCCTGGGCACTGCTTCTCGCGGTAGTAGGAAGGCTACTCTGGGTGCGTGGTAAGGAAGGCACGCTGAAGTTTCGGCTTCAGTTGGCGCGACATCGTTTCACTGGTCCCACAAGATGGCTTGCCGGTTCCGCAAGCGTGCTCATCCTTGCGCTTGGCGGGTTCATTTTCTACAACACAAACATCCTAAATGAGTACCTCACCACCTCCGAAGTGAAGGGGCGGCAGGCCGAGTATGAGCGACGATATGAACGATACAACGGCATCCCGCAGCCCGAGCCGACGCAAGCCAACCTGCACATCGAGATCTATCCCGATCTTCGGGAAGCGGAGATCCGGGGTTCATACCAGCTGGTGAACCGCAGTACTGTGGCGATTGACTCCATCCACGTGGCTACTGCAAAGGTTACGACCGAAACATCCTTCGACCGGGCGGCTGCTCTCGTAGTCGCCGACGAAGATCATGGCCATCGGATTTACGCACTGGAGGAGCCCCTTCAACCGGGCGACTCGCTGCGGCTGGACTTTAAAGTGAATATCAAGCCGCGGGGCTTCCGTGAGAATGGAGTAGATGCCTCAGTGACCTCGAACGGCACCTTCTTCATGAATAAGAATTATTTCCCCCTGATTGGCTATCAACGCCACCGTGAACTCATCACCGCAACTGACCGGCGTGAGCACGGACTCGCACCTCGTCCGCTTATCGCCTTTCTCAACGACGAAGAAGCGTATAAAGATCGTGGCCGGGGAATCGCCTTTAACGCGGTGTTGGGAACACAAGAGGATCAGGTCGCTGTTGCGCCCGGGATGCTGCGTGGAACATGGACTGAAGGAGGGCGCCGGTACTTCCATTATTCGACTGATGCAATCGGCGGCGAGTGGTCCTTCTTTTCGGCCAGATACGCGGTCTGCAAGTCAGAATGGATTTCATCTGATGACTCGCTTAATCCTCAGGAAGAATCGGCAGCAGCACGGCGTGTTGCCATCCGGATCTACCATGACCCCAGACACACTGCGCACCTGGACCCTATGCTCCGCAGCATCCGGGCCTCCCTGGATTACTATACAAAGAACTTTGGTCCCTACCGGCGCGGCTATCTGAACGTGGTCGAACGTCCCGGGAATGGTACGGGCATGCACGCCGAAGCCGCTATGCTCTCACATGGAGAGGGATTCACATTTTGGAGGCCGGAAGACGGGAGCCACGATCACCCGTATGCGATAGTGGCACACGAGATGGCTCACCAATGGACAATCCCTTATGCAAATGTTGAGGGTGCCCCGGTGATGTCGGAGAGCCTGGCTTGGTATTATGGGATGAAGGCTGTGGAGCACAGTAAGGGGCCAGAGGGTCTCAGGCAGCTTTTTAACTACCTATGGCAGCCCCATCCATACGCACCGATCTTCCGGGGTGAGCCGTTGCTTCGCGGGCTTGACCCGTACATGTCTTACCGCAAGGGGCCCTTCGCACTATACACCCTGAGTGAGTACATCGGCGAGGAGCAGGTCAATGGTGCGCTGCGGCGCTTATTGGAGAACCATCGACCAGTAGAGGCTCCGCTGGCGACGACACTGGATCTGTATCGTGAGCTTCGAGCGGTGACGCCGGATTCACTAAAGTATCTGCTCTACGATCTCTTCGAGGCGAACACGTACTGGAAGTTCAAGACGGAGCGGGCAACCGCTACGCCAATTAAAACAGGCGAGTGGCAGGTGATACTGGAAGTGGAAACGCACAAGGTGGTCGTTGACAGCGCAGGTGTGAAGACGCCTGTACCAATGGATGAGTGGATAGAAGTCGGCGTGTTTGCACCAGCCAAAGGCCGGGAGCGGCAGGAGCCTCTCTACCTAAAGAAACACCGCATCCGTTCCGGCAAGCAGACGATACAGGTAACGGTGTCAGGTAAGCCTGCTCGTGCAGGCATTGATCCGTACCACGTGCTCAACTGGGAGGAACGCTCTGAGGATAACATGAAGAATCTAAGGATTAATCAATGAGGGCATAACGATGAAGTTCTGGGAAATCTTTCGCTTTGAGTTCAGGTATCAGTTGCGCTATGTTTCTACCCGGCTCCTGTTCGCTGTGTTTCTGCTATTTGGTTTTATTGTCCTGAGAATCGTCACGCTGCCCGACGGAACTCACCTCAATGCCCCTGGCACCATTGCATTCTTCACGGTCTTTGGCAGCGTAATATGGGTCGTGACCGGTGGGGTGGTTGCCGGCGATGCGGCGACCCGGGATAGGCAGACGCGTATGCATCCGCTTACCTACACCACGCCGGTGAGCAAGGTTAGCTACCTGGGCCCGCGGTTCCTTGCTGCCTTGGCACTGAATGCATTGATTCTGCTGACCCTTTATGCCGGATTCCTTCTCTCGTTTTATGGTCCCGGTGCAAAGACCCAGTTTATTGGTCCGTTCCGTCTTGCGTCCTATCTGACTAATTATAGTTTCCTTGCTTTGCCTACGGTGATCGCCACTACGGCCATCCAGTTTACTTGCGCTGCCTTGAGCGGCCGGGCCATCGCCAGCTACATCGCTAGCATTCTGATCATCATTTTTTCCCAGTTCGGCGGCACGACCGTACGTTTCATGCTCCAGTGGAAGGTACTCGGCAGCCTGATGGACCTGCTCGGCACGAGCATCGTAGCAGAGATGGAAGGATGGACACCGATTGACAAGAATACACGGCTGATCCTGCTGGAGGGAACGTGGCTCTGGAACCGCCTGCTGTGGCTTGGAGTCGCGGTGGGCGCACTAGCATTCACTTACTTCCAGTTTCGGTTGGCCCACGTTACGAACGTCAGAAGGTGGAAGCTTTTCAAGCGTCGGCCAGACCGGACGCATATCGTCACGCTAGCTTCGTTGGATTCATCTCAAACACATACTAATACAGCCAGCCGGATCAACGTGCCAAACCTCGTGCGCAATTTTACATTTGCAACGTATGCTCGCCAGGCACTCGCTATCGCTGGGATATCCTTCAGGGAAATTGCCAGAAGCCGTGGTGGACTTACACTTGTAGCAGCTTTAGCGATAGGCACCGGTTTGTTTGCAACCGAATACATGGAACATTACGGTGTTCCGTTGTTTGCCCGTACAGCGGAGGTGTTAAGAGTATTAACACCCTCTTTGAGCAGCTTCCAAACCCAGTGGATCATCATTCCCTTACTCACGATTTTCTACGCCGGTGAGCTCGTCTGGCGCGAACGTGAAGCAGGACTGCATGAGCTTTCCGACACTGCGCCCGTACCCGAATGGGTCATGTTCTTGGGCAAATTCACCGGGCTCGCGCTTATCATCACTACTTGGGTGGCCTTTCTAATGGTGGCTGGAATCATCAACCAACTCGTCATGGAGTATCACCATTTCGAAATCGATGTATATTTTAAGGCGCTTTTCGGAATTGGGCTAACGAATTACCTCCTCTTCGCGCTGCTCGTCCTGGCAATACATGTCGTGGTAAATCAAAAATACATGGGTCACCTGGTAGCATTCTGCGCCTATGGTTTTATACTCTTTGCTTCGAGAATCGGCATTGAGCACAACTTGCTTATTTATGCATCCGATCCCGGTTGGTCCTACAGTGACATGTACGGCTTTGGACCTTTCATCAAACCGTGGCTGTGGTTCAAGTTCTATTGGGCATCATGGGCATTTCTCCTGGCGGTGTTAGCCACACTGTTTTGGGTGCGAAACAAAGAAGGCGGACTCACGGCGCGGTTTCACCTGGCGCGGCAACGGTTCACCCGGCACAAACCGGCTTCATTTATAGCTCTGGCGCTTGTCGTCGTATCCGGCGGTTTCATTTTCTACCACACCAACGTGCTCAATGAGTATTTGAATACGGCGGATCAAATGAAGATGCGCGCAGAATACGAGAGACGCTACGGGCAGTACGAAAATATCGTGCAACCCGTACTGGCGCGTACCAGTTTGCACGTCGAGATTTACCCGGAGGATGGGGCGGCCCACATACGGGGCACGTATTATCTGGTGAATCGCAGTAAAGTTGCCATTGATTCCATTCATCTTTCTATCCTTCCGCACCTTGAGATCACAGGAATTTCCTTGGACCGGCCTGCTACCCCAGTTGTTCTGGATGACGACCTCGGTTACCGGATCTATTCGTTGAAAAAGCAGCTCGGGCCCGGCGATTCGGTGCAAATGAGCTTTGAAGTTCATATCGATTCTCACGGCTTCCGTAACAGCGGGGCGGATGTTTCGGTCGTTGCAAATGGTAGTCATATTGACAGTAATGATTGGATGCCGGTCATTGGCTACCATGAGGGCCGCCGACTGCGCAATGCCCGTGATCGCTCCACGTATGGACTCCCTCCGCGTCCGGAGAGACCTTCTCTTTACGATGTGGCAGCGCGCTATGATGCTCGTCATGCCCAGCCAATGCACTTTGAAGCGGTTGTAGGCACATCGCAGGACCAGACCACTGTGGCACCTGGTAACCTGCTTCGTACCTGGACAAAAGGAAAACGGAACTATTTTCACTATGCTACCAGTGTGCCAATCAGCAATGAATACGCCTTCTTTTCGGCAAGGTATGCCATACGTGAAGCACAATGGGTGCCACAACCGCATCGCTCAGGGCAAGCGTTTACGAACTTCGTTCAGGAAACTGAAAGCACAACGAAACCGGTAACGATTCAGATCTTGTATCATCCTGCCCACGATGCTAACGTGGAGCGCATGGTGAAAAGCGTACAAGCGTCGCTGTCGTATTACGCGCAGGAATTCGGTCCTTACCCCTACAGTCACTTTCGCGTACTGGAGCGACCAGGGCCGGGCCGCGGAATGCATGCCGAGGCGATGACGATTGATTATCCGGAAGGGTATTCCCTGATGAATTCCAAGCCAGGAGGCCTCGACCTGCCCTACCATATTATGGCGCACGAGGTAGCGCACCAATGGTGGGGCTTTCGCCTGGCTCCCGCAGCGGTCGAGGGAGCCGGTTTCCTCGTTGAAAGCCTGGCGACCTACTCGGCGATGCAAGTAGTGGAGGAATCACTGGGCTACGAGCATCTGCTCCAGTATTTGTCCCAGATGCGACAGGAGTATGAGGTACCCCGCTCCCGGGCGGCACCGCCATTGCTCCGGGCCAACAACCGGTTCATGAATTACCGTAAAGGCCCTTTCGCGCTCTTCGCGCTGAGGAATTACATTGGAAAGGACAGTGTTAACAATGCCCTCCGGCGGATGCTTCACGACTATACTGCAAACCCTCCCCTGCCAACCACTCTCGATTTCTACCGGGAGTTGCAGGCAGTCGCGCCGGACTCGCTTCACTATCTGGTGCATGATCTCTTCGCGGCGAACACCTTTTGGGAACTCCAGACGGAGCAAGCCACGGCCGGGCAGACCAGAGCAGGCACCTGGCAGGTGACGCTCAACGTGCAGGCGCGAAAGGGGGTGGTAGACGAGAGGGGCGTTGAGACCCCGGTGCCGATGAATGACTGGATAGAGATCGGGATCTTCGCCCCGGCCGGGAAGGGCGAAAGCTTGGACAAGCCGCTTTACCTGCAGAAGCATCACATCCACTCCGGCAAGCAGACGATTAAGGTGACGGTACCCCGCAAGCCAGCCCGTGCCGGCATCGACCCCAATCACTTGCTGATTGATCTGAAGATAGACGATAACATCAGGAAGGTGGAGTTTGAGCGATGAGGTCCCATAATAAGTGCATGCAAGGGGACAAAAAGTATTACTGATGCTGGAAACCAATAAGAAAGTACCAGACATTGCCCAGGAAGCTGAGGTTAGTGAGGCGACGGTGTATAATGTATACCACCGCTATAAGCCGAGCAAGCTGGATGAAGCCTTGGAAGAACGACCAAGAAGTGGGCAGCCCCGCAAAGTCACGCCTCGGTTAGAAGCCGAAGTGACTAGAATTGCTTGTAGTGCAGCACCCGAGGGAAGAAGCCGCTGGACGGTGGATTTAATTCATCAATAGGTAGTCGAGTTGGGGTATGAATCGGTAAGACAGGTGTTAAAAAAAGTAAACTTGGACCTTATACGTTGTTAATCTTCGGGTTCACCGTGGCAGAAAAGGCAATGGTGTCCGCAATTACTGCCCCAATTCGGCTCTTGCCTAACAGGGCAATGGTTTTTTTAAAATCAAAATCCGGTCAGCCGTCGCAGAGTTTCCACTATTGTTATCCAGAAATTCTACATAGAGTGATAAGCCTACGCCCTGACAGTACGCGTTGAGCACTAATAGATTCACCTAACACTTCCCAAAATCCCACTCCGTTCTATCCAAGCATAAGTCCACTTTCCCAAACACTAAAAACAAAGACAATACAAACGCCACCTGATCTTCGTCTAACTCACAATCCTTAAAGAAGGCCTGCAAACGTCTTTCGTTGGAGGCTTCCTTTACCTCATTATTGAACACTACCGCCAGTTCCTGCAACTGAACCTTGCGGCTGCGAATCAAGGACAAATTAATTGAGGTAGCGCATTTTTGCCTCGACAAATGCTTGACAATGGCAAAACTGCTCATGAGTTTAACTACTTTTGCCGAGAGAAAATCTTTCATTGGAGAATTAATTTTGGTTTGCAATCTCAAAATTAG
>JAUJNL010000061.1 GCA_030448185.1 Cytophagales bacterium
CTGGAAGAAGTAGCCCAATTCAGGCATTACTTTCTGAACCGATAATTTTATAAACCGTTGTTAGTGACAGAAAAAACTTTCAGAATATGGCGATAAAAAGATTTTACTAAATAAGGACAGAATTCCGGGTAATCACTTGTCTCCCGGCTTATGTCTAAAGTCTAATATTTCTCCCAATGACCACTACACCCACTATAGATAAAACGGATTTTAAAGCCAAGGTCCTGTCGTATTTTGATACGTTCCGGCAGGGTGCCGCGCAAGATGTGAGCCCCCGGGCTTTATCCGCATTACAACAGGATGCATTCAAGCATTTTGCATCGCAGGAATTGCCTACTACCCGGCATGAGGAGTGGAAATACACGAATCTGAGAAACCTGCTGGGGCATGATTTTCATTTTCCTGCTAAAGCCGAAGCAACTGCAGTTGCTGCCTCTGCCGTCAGTTCCCAATTACTGCCTCACGGAGAAGCCAATGTATTGGTATTCGTGAACGGCTTTTTCCGGAAAGATTTATCCGAGATAAAAAGTCCGGCGGATCAGCTGCACGTATCTGATCTGGATGAAGCTTATGCCCAGTATGGCGAAACGATTTCTACATACTTTGCTCAATTAGCTATTTACCAGCAGGACGTTTTTACGGCACTGAATACGGCTTATGCCCGTCACGGCGCCTTTATTCACGTACCCGCCAATAAGACGGTTTCTCTGCCGGTATTTCTGTATTTTATCACGGATTGTACCGTTGATAATTTACTGTTGCAGCCACGTAATCTATTCGTAATAGGCCGCAGTGCTCAGGTAAGTGTAGTAGAACATTTCCGGACTATCGGCGACAAAGCCAGTTTTACCAATACCATTACTGAAATTGACGTACAGGAGAACGCCTCAGTAGAACATTATAAGATTCAGAACGAAGCCGAACAAGCGTACCACATTGGTACTACCCAGGTACATCAGCACCGCGACAGCAAGTTTTCGTCCACTACGGTTTCCCTGAATGCGGCGCTGATCCGCAACAACCTGAACATTGTGCTGGACGGCGAAAACTGCGAATCGTTTCTGTACGGTTTATATGTACTGGATGGAAAAACGCATGTTGACAATCATACGCTGGTGGATCACGCCAAGCCGCATTGTTATAGCAATGAATTATACAAGGGCATTATGGATGGCAAATCTACTGGTGTATTCAACGGAAAAATTATGGTCCGGCCCGATGCCCAAAAAACCAACGCTTTCCAGTCGAACCGCAACATTCTGCTGTCGCCGGATGCATCCATGAACGCCAAGCCGCAACTGGAAATTTTTGCGGATGACGTAAAATGCTCACACGGGGCCACCACCGGGCAACTGGACAACGATATGCTGTTTTACCTCCGGTCCCGCGGCATTGGCGTGGATGCTGCCAAAGCACTGCTGATGCAAGCTTTTGCGGGTGATGTGCTGAACCATATCCGGATAGAAGCGGTTAAGAATTATGTGGAAGAGGTAATTGTCAACCGCTTCCAAACTGCTTAATTGTCAGAACCGCTGATGGAAATGATATTTATGATGGATGTGATAAATGGATGTGCTATTATTCAACGAAAGAGTAATGATCGACTACTTGAATGGCTTTCTAGAAATATCTTTCTCGTTCTTAAGAACATAAGTAGATACTTTGATTCACCTCTTTTTATCATATAAATCATCTTTATCATTTCCATCAGCGGTTCTGACCCCATTTTAAAATTTCCCAATTATGGAAACACTTACTCCGGTCTTTGACGTAGCCGCGATTCGTCAGGACTTCCCGATATTAAATCAAACCATTCACGGTAAACCGCTGGTCTATTTTGACAATGCAGCTACCTCTCAAAAGCCGCTGCCGGTGATTCAGGCCTTGAATGAATACTACCGGTCTTATAATGCCAATATCCACCGGGGCATTCATACGTTGGCGGAGAAGGCTACCGCCCAATACGAAGCGACCCGCGAAACGGTAAGGCAATTCATTAATGCGGCTTACCGGGAAGAGATCATTTTTACCCGGGGTAGTACCGAAGCCATCAACTTGGTAGCCGCTACTTTTGGCCGGCAGAACGTACAAGCGGGTGATGAGGTAATTATCTCTACCATGGAGCACCACTCCAACATTGTACCCTGGCAGATGCTGTGCGAGGAGAAAGGGGCTACGCTGAAGGTAATTCCAATCACGGATGAAGGCGAAATTATTCTGGAAGAATACGAAAAACTGCTTTCCGAACGTACCAAAGTGGTTGCTCTGGTATACGTTTCCAATAGTTTAGGCACCATTAACCCTGTAAAAGAGGTTATTGACCTGGCCCATAAATACGGAGCCAAAGTCCTGCTTGACGGAGCCCAGGCTACTGTACACCTGGATATTGACGTGCAGGCTTTGGATTGCGACTTTTATGTGCTGTCTTCCCATAAAATGTACGGCCCTACGGGAGTAGGAGCTTTGTACGGCAAACGGGAACTGCTGGAAGCCATGCCGCCGTATCAGGGTGGAGGAGAGATGATTAAAGAGGTTTCTTTCGAAAAGACTACCTATAACGAACTTCCTTATAAATTTGAAGCCGGTACGCCCAACATTGCCGATACCGTGGCCTTTAAAGCAGCCATTGATTATATCAATAAAATTGGCAAATCAGTGATTGCTGAGTACGAACACGAACTGTTGGCTTATGGAACTGAAGCGCTGAGCCAGATTGAAGGACTACGGATTATTGGTCAGGCCCGGGAGAAGATCAGCGTGATTTCCTTCGTTATCAAAGGGATTCATCACCAGGACGTAGGCATTATTCTGGATACACAAGGGATAGCTGTGCGCACGGGCCACCATTGCACGCAGCCCATGATGCACCGTTTTGGCATTCCGGGAACTTCCCGGGCCTCTTTTGCGATGTATAATACGAAGGAAGAGATTGACCGCCTCGTGCAGGGCCTGCACAAAGTGAAAAAGATGTTTGCTTAGAAAAGATGACGATAAACGAGATACAGGACGAGATTGTAGAAGAGTTTTCGCTGTTCGAGGATTGGGCGGATAAGTACGAATATATTATTGATGTTGGCAAAAAGTTGCCGCCACTGCCCGCTCAGTATAAAACGGAGGAAAACATTATCAAAGGGTGCCAGTCGCAGGTTTGGCTGCATGCAAGCCTGAATAGCGAAGGAAAGGTGATTTTCGAAGGAGACAGTGACGCCATCATTGTGCGGGGCCTGATTGGCCTGCTTATCCGGGTGTTATCCAACCAGAAACCGGAGGATATAGCCAAAGCCAACATCTACTTCATTGATAAGGTGGGAATGAGCGGACATTTGGCCCAAACCCGTTCTAATGGACTTGCTTCGATGGTGAAGCAAATGAAACTCTATGGCTTGGCCTATCAGGTTAAGCAAGAAGTAAAATAAACTGATTTCGGAAGTCGGATTTCGGATTGAATACAAAGTCAGTAATAGTTGAAGCTACTACTAAACTGTCAACAGAGAACTTTAAACTACTAACTGGAAACTGAAAACCAGAAACTGGCAACCGTAAACCTAAAAAGTATGAACGAAGAAGAACTCAAAGAGAAAGTCATACAAGCCATTAAAATGGTGTATGATCCGGAAATTCCGGTGGATGTGTATGAACTGGGGTTGATTTATGACATTAAGATTTATCCGATCAACAACGTATATATCCAGATGACCCTGACTTCTCCGGCTTGCCCATCGGCGGGTACCATTCCGGGAGAAATAGAATCTAGAGTCCGGGAAGTGGAAGGAGTCAACGATGTAAACGTGGAGCTGACTTTTGACCCGCCCTACTCGCAGGATATGATGTCAGAAGCAGCCCGATTTGAACTAGGATTTATGTAAGCCCGGACCATGATTTACCTGATTAAAGGATTACCATGATTTTGTTTCCTTCTTCCGAGAATCAGATTAACGTTTACATGGGTAGTTATTTTTAATTATCTGAATAACTATGATTTATTAATTTAATCACGATAATCCTTCAATCAGATAAATCATGGTCCGGACTGTATATTTTAATAATTTCATTTAAAATTTAAACTTAGCCTTTAGCATTTAACTTATGTATCCAGAGCCTTTAGTAGCCCCGATGCGGCAGGATTTGACCGTAGCGGGATTTGAAGAACTGAAATCAGCCGACCAGGTGCGTGATGTACTGGAAAATCAAACCGGTACTACGCTGGTAGTCGTAAATTCCGTTTGTGGTTGCGCCGCCGGTGCAGCTCGTCCGGGTGTGAAGCTGGCCTTACAACGCAGCCAGGTAAAACCCGATAAGCTGGTGACTGTATTTGCCGGGGTAGACAAGGATGCCACCCAGACAGCCCGCAAATACTTCCTGCCTTATCCGCCTTCCTCGCCTTCTATTGCATTGTTCAAAGATGGTGAATTGGTACATTTCATTGAGCGGCACCATATTGAAGGACGTAACGCCGAAATGATTGCCAGCCATTTAGCTATGGCCTTCGAAGAGTTCTGTACGCAGAATGCGTAAATAATTATTCCCATAAAACTAAAGCCTCTTCCAGCGAAGAGGCTTTTTTTGTTGCTATGCAGACTATTAACGGGCAGTAACAAGCTTCCAATTGGAATCAGGCTGATTCACCTTGCGCATGGGGTAAATAATACGTTCTACTAATACATTTACCAGCCCAGCTCCTATCAACCCAATTACTTCGTCAGTATTATCGTACGGATTACCCCAAATACTCACTACAATAGCGGGACCAGCCGCGCTTGCAACCGCTAAACCAATTTGGGCTCCGATAGAATATTTTTGAATGGCAATAATCTGATCCTGGTTTATTGTGAAAGAGCTCCTTCTGAAAGCCATTTTAAACTGTAATGAAGAGTCTGTAATGGCAAGTACTTTCCCTTCACCAAAATACATCAATGGATGATTAGATTGGAATATGGGACGGGAAGTTCAGTGGTTGGAAGATAAGAACTTGATTTTAATACGGTCATTTAGCCAATCTCTTCTTTTTACCGGTTTTGGTGTTTTCAAGGATTAAAACTGGCTGACAATAGACTTCTGCTGCAAAGAGCAGAAACAGCAGGACAAAACAGATTGGTAGGCGCATTGGAATTGGAAGATGGAGGAATGTGCCCCTGAAAAACGAAAATCAGCTAAAAACTAAGATACTTCGCCTGAGAACTTATGGTTAAATTTTAACTGTTTACTGCTCACTGCCCGACAATCATTCAGCTTTCAGTATTTGCGTATTACAGAGTCTTCCCAACAGTCACTACCTTCCCTTTATCCAATCTTAGCACTTTGGTCACGCAGCCCGGTATTTCATGCGCATAGTGGGTTACGTAAATTAAGGTTTTACGGGAGTAGTTACACGTTTCATCTACCAAGGTCTTGAAACGGTTTACGTGTTCCTCATCCAGGCCCTGACAGGGCTCATCCATAATCAGCAACGGCGGATTCTTGACCAAAGCCCTGGCCAGCAGCACCAAGCGTTGCTCTCCGGCTGATAAGCGGTTAAAGAGGGTATCTTCGGAATGGTCAATGCCCAGTACAGAAAGGTAGATCCGGATAATCTCAGCTTGGTCTGCTGTGCAATCTTTATTCAGGCCGATGGTATCAAAAAAGCCGGAGGCAACCACCCGGAAAATGGTCGTGAGGCGGGGAAAATAAGCATGCAGTTCCGGGGAGACATAGCCAATCTTCTTTTTAATGTCCCAGATGCTTTCGCCACTGCCTTTTTTGCGGTCAAATAATACAATATCATTGGCATAGGCCTGTGGATTGTCACCATTAATCAGGCTAAGCAAGGTAGATTTGCCCGAACCGTTGGGTCCCAGCAAAGCCCATTTTTCACCCTGTTTTACTACCCAGCCTATTCCTGTAAGCACTTTTACTTCCCCATAGGTCACATTCACATTTTTCATCTCCACTACCAACCGAAAGGCGGGTATTTCTTCGAGAAGCGGTAAGCTGCGTATTGGCTGGGCATTGTCTTCCTGTATGCTGGTTGACGCCCCGGAATCCATTTTCCATTTTTTCCGGAAAACCTCCCGATCATATTGGCCTGTTACTTTTCCCTGCTCAATTTCCAGCACGTGGGTTATGCTGCCAGGAATATCAGCGGGAGAGGAAGCCAAAATGACTTGTGCACCTAGCCGGGTAATCTCATTAATAACTTCCTGCAAAGCTTGTCTGGTCTGCGTATCTAATCCGACAAAAGGATTGTCGAGCAGCAGCAGTTCGGGTTGAGCCAACAGGGCGTGGGTAATCAGTATCCGTTTAGTTTCGCCATTGGAAAGTTGCACTACCCGGCGGTCCAGCAAATGGGCCACTCCCAGCAAGCCAGCGATTTTGTCTAATTGCTGCCTCTTCTCCCCTTTTCTGGTTTCATTTGCTTCCTCAAACGGTAAATCAGCCAGTAGGAAGTCTTCCACCCGGGGAAAGTCCTCTGTTTCGAATGAATGAAATCGCTGCTGGTAATAGTGCTCCCGTGAATGTGACAAGCGACTGAAGGAATAGCTTCCAGGAACGAATTGAATGTATTCCCATGCGTACTTACCGGGAAGTTCACTGTCCTGACTTCTTTTATTTTGCATAAAAGAATACTCAATATGACCCTGCATCAAAGGAATTTTGCCCGCAATAGCTTCCAGTAAGGTTGTCTTACCGCTTCCATTGGGACCCACCACTGCCCAATGCTGGTCTTTTTTAATTTCCCAGTCCAGACCCGAAAGAATCGCCTGACCGCTTCGTTGGATAGCGGCATTATGAATCGTGAGAAAAGGAGAAGAATTGAATGGAAAAGACATATTTCACGGTATATACAACTTATTCTTCATCACCCCATTGGCACATAACCATATTCACTAATCAGCACATCAACTTACCGAATTTCATTAGTTTCTTTCCATCACCAGATTGCCTTTCTCCCGGCGTTCTACCTGCACTGCCAGCAGAGGGGCAAGCAGTAAGGCCACGATGATCAAGAATGTTGAAGTGCGCATAACTGGATTGGGAAAATGATGAAGGGAAGTACAAAAAGCTGCCACGCTTTTGCACGCAATAGTATCACTAACCCCAGAAAATGGTAAAGCCAACTACAGCAGTGTAGTTGGCCTGCAAAATTAATACGTTACCCGATTTAGGAATTAGGGAACCGTACCTCTTACAAGAACAGGATTGCCTGCCTACTCCGGCCGCCGCTGTTTCTTCATTTCACTCTGACGCATAGGCATGGCATCAACAGTGTCAAAAATTTCTTCAACCGGCGCAGCAGTAGTCGTCCGGTATTTCACGCCCCCATCTTTTCCAATCAGCAATAAGCTAAATGCATTCGATGAGGCCTTTAGTTCTCCCTCCAGGAAAAGCTTTGTGGCCGCATCCGCCTCAGTGGCAAATAATTCTATCCGAACCAAATCCCGCTCCGCTAAGCCGGCACGCTGAGCTTCCAGCAGCTTTTTTTGCTGCACGTAAAGCGTATTATTTTTATCAGGGGCATAGAGTATCAGTACCCGCTTCTGCCACTGCAAATCCTGCAGTCTTTCCTCCAGATTTCCGGCTGACACATTGCCTGATTGGGCAGTTGACTGCATAGCGGTAAGAAGGATTAAAATGCCTGAAAGAATAAATCGGTTCATCTGCCTGATCTTATCTGATTCTCTTTACGCAATCCTATCCGGTAAAGATGTCGCCAGGGTACATTTTCAATATGGAACTATAAATCAGACAATAGTCAACCCTACTCAAACAAATCTTCGGTCCGTTCGAGCATCAGAATAGAAGATTGGGGCACAATGACATATCTCTCCCCGCCGTACTCCACGTCAACAGCACCTTTCTGCAAAAAAATGGCCAAGTCGCCTTCTTTCGCCTGTAAGGGCAGGTATTTCACTTTTTCTTCCGTTTCCCGCCAAGGCTCGTCATTTTCTACGGGCATCGGAATCGGGTAACCAGGTCCCACTTTCATCACATAGCCAGTCTGCACCTGTTCCCGCTCCTGCACACTGGGCGGCAGAAATAACCCACTGGCAGTCCGGTCAGCGGCGTTAGTCAGTTTGATGAGTACCCGGTCCCCAATGATAATGATCTTCTTCAGTTGATTGTCAGTCGCCACAGTTAACATTTCAGTTTGCAAATTAAAATTTACCTCTTCGGTTGGTCGATTATTGATAGATTAAAAAAGGGTCACGAGGAGTTGTTTTCAAAAACAGTGCAAAAACTGTCTTAATCTAGTTTTCAGACAGAATGGCAGTCGAGAAGTTTTTAGTTTGGGGTTTCTTGTTTCCAGTTGAAAGAGGAGTGAACAGGGTTAATACTATTTTTCAGATTGTTCTAAGCCAAAGCAGTCAACCGGAAACAAAAAACCGGCAACCCAAAACCCTTCAATACAAGTACTTGCTCCGGCTGAAGCCTGAAGCACAGCCAATTCCCACCAACGCCCCCATCAAGTGAGATTCAAACGAAATCATCGGATCAATGGGTAAGACGCCCCACAGAATACTGCTGTAGAAAAATACAACCAAAATGGATACAAAAATGGATTTTGGGTCTTTGCGGAAAAGGCCAATGGTCATCAGGAACAGCGCAATGCCATACAGCAGGCCGCTGGCCCCGATATGAATCGCAGGACGGCCAAACAACCAGACCAGCATACCCGTGACGAAATAGCAATAGAAAAAAACGGCCCGGGCCGCACCCGGATAGAGCCAGAACAGGGCAATGCCCAGCACCAGCAGGGTAATGGTATTGGATAATAAGTGCATTACATTGCCGTGAATCAGGGGAGCAGTCAGGATGCCTAACAGTCCCCAGATGGTACGGGGAAAGATGCCAAAATCGGCGAAGCTTATTCCCAGAGACATTTCCACTATCTGGACCAGCCAGAGTAAAAACACAAACCGAATGGGTATAACAGAAGTATGACCAAGTTGACTCATGAATTGGGTATCGGGTATTGGAGCTGAAATGGCAGGTAAATGAGGCCATCCTCTTCACGTATTCTGAGTTATTATGGAAAACGGGCAGAGAATGGTACGCATAGTGAAATACTTCCTAGTGATAATCTCTAGCGTTAACCTACCAGCTAGCGGGATTGTTTGCCGAGCAAAACCTGTTCTACTTCCACTATTTCGAAAAAAGGATGATTTTCGAAAAATTGCCTTAATACGGCAGTATGGGAACTCCCGTACAAGACCACAATTTCTTTGTCCTTTTCCGGATCAATATTCCAAAGAATATTGGTAAAAATCTTCAGGTTCCGGTCATACCACGACAAGGTCAATTGGAAAGGTTATTAATCTACTTTTTTAAAAGTTAATACGACTAAGGTCAGTTTACCATTGTTCAAGGATAAATTTAGCGAATTGCCCGATAGTGCCTGTAGCATTCTGTTTTCGGTTTCTATACCGGGACAGGCCATTTTAGTGGAGACCAGTGGCGAGAAATTGATTTTGTTGTTCTTCACTTCGATTTTTCCCTGGAACCGGTTACACCCGTTAGCTTCTTATGTTCAAGTAGTACCTGCTGAGGAATGTTTTTAGAGGCGAATTCCGCTTCCCGGTCACGTACGTAGGAGGTATGGCCCAGGTTCTTGCCAATGTAGGTAGAAAGGTTACCTGCCAGATGCAAGGCTAAATTTCCTGTTGCGTTCTTGACCTGACCCGTAATTTGCCAAAGATGGTCCTCCTGCTGGAAGGCTGCGATTTCATGGTGCAGGCGTTGTAAATCCCTTCTATATAAGGCATGTAATTCTTCTATCATACTCCTATTCTATGAGGTTTTTCTTTTGCTTAATTCCAACTGACGGAACACAGCTAAATAGGGGCGTGGCTCCGTTAGGCCATTACTGATACCATGTTCAAAACCTGATGTCCTAATTGTGCATTCCCATTAATCACAACTTTTTCTAATATGTGCTCTGGTCTGATGCTTTTAGAGAATAGCTTCCAGGCTACCTGAGGTGGAATTTCTACTATTGATTCTGGAGACTCGGCAGGACGATCAACTAAACACCAACTATCCGGTTGTTTCTGTAAATACCACTCTCCCCCTATTGAGGTTAGAATCTCGACTTTAACTAAGGTGCCTACCTGCGCCTGAACGGTGGAAAAGGTAAAAGGAAGCGCCCTGAAGAAGGTATCTATGAAAGGATAAAAAAACGCTCTGGTCATGATTCCTTCTTTACCAACCGCTTCTCGTATTTGTTGCTGATGATGCCATTTTTCGGTGTACTCTCTGGCCAGGTGCATCCAATTATAGCTTTCTGATTCTCCAGCCCATGCTACTGAAAAGATAGCCTTCTCCTGTAAGTCCAGCGACTGGTAGTAGTGACTTACTTGAATACCCGTCACCTTGTGCAGAAAAATCAATACTGCAGGGCTGATTCTTCTACTGGCTTTAGTCCAATCCGCGTTCAACTCATTGAGCCAATTTACTAACTCGGTATAAGAATTGATAGCCGGAGGCACATCTCCATAATAGCGATCCCTTTGTATGGATAATGTTCTTAGGTTACCATCTAGCAAATGGGATACAACATCTTTCACTTTCCAATGTTTGGCTACCGTTTCTTTGTTCCAGTCTTCTTCACTTAAAGACTCCAAAAGCCCAATCAACAGCTCATCTAGTGGTTTGAATAAGTGCGCAACGTCTATGAATTGCCCTTGCTTCATTAGTTTGTTTTCTTTTATTGGCACTAACTGTTGGCACGCCAGTGTATTTCGCTAATATATGAGAATACATGTAACAAGGCGATAGATTTGAAATCTTTGAGTATAAATAAGAAATAAACGCAGCGCTGGGAAGAAATACAATACTCTCCCGCAAATCTGAACTATTAATAATAAAAGCCACGAAGGATCAGACTAAAGATGCAGTCTTATTCCGATGGTTGTTCGGCATTTAGCTTCGCTGAGATAGTTGCAATGCCGAACTTGGGAAAATGGCGGATTTGCAATCCGCTCAAAGGCCTCACAGTAGCTTACTTTTAGACCTTTTTATTTAGCACCCCCCTTCAAATAGTAAATGGAAAAGATCCGCACCGTTTGACCAAAAACTTCATAGCTTGTTAATAAAAAGTTTAACCCCAGGCCATTTTTCTATCAGATACTTTTGCAAAAAACTAAAAAAGTAACGCGGCTACTGCAGTGGCCACGGTAACTTCTCTACTTTTCTCCAATCCCTAAAACAAACCGCTTACGTTCATGAATCAATATTTACTAACGGGCATTATTGCCACGCTGGTCGGGCTTTTGTCCGTACCTAAGCATTACGGCACAAACCATTTCGGTGCGGGAAAAGTGTCTTTGGTCACCGGTGAGGCACTACCGGGTGAATATACTGATTAAAGGAACCAGCAATGGCACTACTACAAATGCCGATGGTAATTAGCAGCTCTATTCGGTACCACCCTGGTCTACCCTGATTTTTTCGGCAATTGGGTTTGTTTCGCAGGAAAAAAACGTGGCCAACCAGTCGGTGCTGGATGTAACCTTGCTGGAAGACACCAAACTACTGAACGAAGTGGTAGTCACTGCCTTAGGCATCAAGCGGGAAGAAAAGTCGCTGGGTTTTGCGGCCCAGACGGTAGGTGAAAATGCCGTCAAGGATGCCAAGTCCAACAACTGGGTCAATACGCTTTCGGGTAAAGTGGCCGGGCTCACTATTCAGGGCACGGGAGCAGGCCCCATGGGCTCCTCACGGGTGACCTTGCGCGGCGAATCATCGCTGAACCTGGATAACAACCAGGCCCTGATCGTAGTGGACGGGGTTCCGGTAAGCAACCGGATTACGGGTACTGGCTTTAACTCTCACCTTTCGGCGGATAGTCCGGTGGATTACGGCTCCAGTCTATCCGATCTCAATCCGGATGATATTGAAAATGTGACGGTGCTCAAAGGACCCGGAGCAACAGCCCTCTACGGCAGCCGCGCCGCGGGCGGAGCCATTATTATCACCACCAAATCAGGAACCCGCCAGGATAAAGGCATCGGCCTCACGTTTAATTCCAATGTCAGTATCGAAAGCGTAAACCGCTGGCCCGACTACCAGTTTGAATACGGGGAAGGCCGTACCAGCAAATACTATTCCTACCTCGACAGCCCCGATGGTCCCAATACCAGCACGACGGTAGCCGCGGGCCGCGCCTGGGGTCCCAAGTTCGCCGGACAAAGTTATTTCCAATACAATCCTGATGCGCCCGACGGCAAACCCACGGAACGTACGCCCTGGGTAGCCAATAAAAACTACATCTCCGACTTTTTCCAAACTGGCGTTACCTATTCCAATAGCCTGGCGCTGGAAGGCGGCAATGAGAACAGTTCGGCCCGTTTATCCCTGACGCACCTGAACAATACCTGGATCATTCCCAATACGGGCTTTAAGCGAATCAATGCGGCTCTGTCGGTAAATCATGCCATTTCGCCGCGCCTGAAAATAAACGGGAAGGTGAACTATACCAATAAGAAGAGCGACAACCTGCCCCTGGCCGGGTATAATAACCAATCCCTGATGTATTTTCTCATCCTGGGTACGGCGCCCAACATCCAGGCCGACTGGTTTAAGCCCTACTGGGTGCCCGGCCTGGAACAGGTGCGGCAGCGGAGCCCGTTCAACCCTACTCCCGATAACCCGTATCTGGGCATGTACGAGATGCTGAACACGATGAACAAGCACGGGGTGATCGGTACCCTTTCAGCTACGTATCAGGTTACCCCTAAGCTAGACTTACTGGTTCGTACGGGGTTGGACATGGCCTTTGAGTACCGTTCGCAGCAACGTCCCTACAGCATGACCCGCTATCCCCGCGGCATGTTCCGGGAGCAAAATGTGTTCACCTACGAGTCAAACACTGACTTCCTGCTCACGTACAAAGACCAGCTCGGAAGTTTATTCAGTCTGTCGGCGTCTGCCGGTGCCAATGCCATGCGGCAAACCTATGACTTTGCGGGCCTATACGCCGACCAACTGGCCCAGCCCGGCGTGTACCAAATCTCCAACAGTCTGGACCAAGCCGTAGCCGATCCCCTAAAAACGTCCAGGGCCATCAACAGCGTGTATGCTACAGGTCAACTCTCCTACCGGGAGAAAATATTTGTGGACTTGACCGGACGCAATGATTGGTCCAGTACCCTGCCTTCCGGAAACAACTCCTTCTTTTATCCGTCAATCAGCAGCAGTTTCCTGCTCAACGAATTATTCGTGCTGCCCCAGGCAATTTCGTTTGCGAAAATAAGAGCCTCCTGGGCGCAGGTGGGACGCGATACCCGTCCTTACCAGACGGCTAAGTACTACGATAAAATTTACGGCAACGGCTTTACCAACCCATCTACCCTCTTCAATGCCGATTTGAAACCCGAAATTACGGCCAGTTACGAATTCGGACTCGATGTGCGCCTGCTCAATAACCGTTTGGGGCTGGATGCCGCCTACTATAACAATAACAGCCGCAACCAGATCCTGGCCATTCCGCTTGACCCCGTAAGCGGTTACAATAATGCCCTGATCAATGCTGGCTTGATCAATAGCCGGGGCGTAGAGCTGAAATTGACGGGAAAGCCAATCGAGTTACCCGGCAGTTTCTCCTGGAATACTACGCTGCTCTGGTCGCGCAACCGCAGTTACGTACGCGAACTGACTGAGGGCATTACCAATCAGGTCATTTATAACCACAACACCAATGTGAGCATTGAGGCCCGCGTAGGCGGTTTGATGGGCGATATGTACGGCCGTGGATTCCAGCGTTCCCCGGAGGGAGAAATCATTTACTCTACCAACGGGTTACCGGCTCCGCTCGACCCGGTCGTAAAAAAGTGGGGCAATGCTTTTGCTGACTGGAAGGCAAGCTTATCTAACGAACTGACTTTCAAGAACCTTCGCATCAGTATTTTGCTCGACGGGCAGTACGGAGGGGATATACTCCCAAACCAACCACAAAAACAATACCCTCGGTAAAACCAAAGTTACCCTGCCCGGCCGCGACGAAGGAATCGTGGAGTCGGCGTAGTGCGGCAGGCGGATGGTTCGTTTGTTCCTAATACGGTCAAAGAATCCGCCATCGCCTACTACGACAATTACTACCAGATTGCCAACGCCGAAACTAATATTTTCGACGCTTCTTTTCTCAAAATCAGGGAAGTGCGGTTTGAGTACAGCCTGCCCCGGGCTTGGGTAAGCAGAGTAGGCCTGAAACACGCCAGCCTGGCCCTCTTCGGCCGTGATTTGTTCAACTTTACCCGGTTTCCGGGCTTTGACCCCGAAGGCGGCAACCTCAACGATGGCATCCTTACCCCCGGCGTTGAGCTGGCCCAGTTTCCTTCCACCCGCAGCATGGGCGCAAACCTGACCCTTAAATTATAACTGTTCCTTGCTGCTAATCTTCCTGATTATCAGATAACTCAATCTTTTAATTGTCACATCCGCACATAAACTAATTAGCACATCCACTTATGTTCGCTAATAAATACTTTCCCCTTTCTGATGCTGCTGGTTCTGCTGCCCGCTTGCACCAGGTAAAGATTTCGAAGAAATCAACACGGACCCCAACCGTCCCAAACAGATTACGCCCGGCGTCATGCTGGGACAACTCCAGTACCGGATGGTTAACAGCAGTATCAGTGCCGGCCGTAGTTTCACCCACGAACTGATGCAGGTAGACGCCCCGCGGGCCAGCACCAGCGGACAGGGTTTGCACCGCTACGTAGTGAACCCCGGCGCGGCGTATGGACCAGCTTCTACGGCTACCTCGCTGATATTGAGGATATTTACGCAACAGCCGACCGCTTGCAGGAAAACAACTATAAAGCCATTGCGCTGGTGTATAAATGCTGGGCGTATTCCATTCTCACCGACTTGTACGGCGACGTGCCTTACTCAGAGGCTACCAAAGCCAGTGAGGGTAATTTTACCCCGGCTTTCGATCAGCAGAAGGATATTTACATTCAGCTGCTCAAAGACCTGGAAACGGCCAACGGATTGTTTGATGCTACCAAGGCACTGACCTACGGCGGGGATCTGGTCTACAACGCTAACGCCCTATCCGGCGGGAAAAATGTGGGTATTGAACGTTGGAGAAAATTCGGCAATTCGCTGCGCCTGCGGCTGTTGCTGAGAATCTCTAAGCGGGACGGTGAGGTCAACGTACGGGAACAGCTTAGCGCCCTTCTGGCTGATGCCGCAAACAATCCCGTTTTTACCAGTACGGCCGAAGATGCCATTTTCAGATATTCGGGTACTTTTCCCTATTTCAATCCCTATTTCAATGCCCGGCAGGTAGACTGGCGGGACGGTACCTACTTCACCAAGTTTTTCATCAATAAACTCAATGCGGATAATGACCCCCGCCGGGCGGTATGGAGCACCCAAGTGACGGTAAACGGCGCTGGTGTGTACCAAGGCATAGATAGTGGGTATCCCTACCCAGAACACGCCGTGGGCCGGAATTCAAGCTACTCGGATGCCCTCAAAACGCTGCCCCAATTGGGCATTATGATGACCTACGCCGAGGTGGAATTTATCAAAGCCGAGTTGGCGCTGAAAGGATTTCTCACGGGTAAAACGCCTAAAGCGCATTACGAGGCGGCATTACGGCTTCTCTGGCGCAATGGGGCGCTCGATGCCCGCCGGTTTCTCCAGCAACCCGGAGTTCAGTATGACGAAACGGCTACTCCCGAAAAACAACTGGAGCAGATTATGCTGCAGAAGTATTACGCCTATTTCTTCGTGGATTACCAATCCTGGTTTGAAAAACGCCGGACGGGCTACCCGGTACTGCCGCGGGGAACGGGTATTCCGGCCGAAAACCAATTCCCCCGGCGGGTCCCTATCCTACGTACCTGCAATCGCTGAATCCGGAAGGGCTGGCAGCAGCAGTGGCGTCGATGGGCGGAGACGACAGTCAAATCCGGGTTTGGTGGGATAAATAATGCCTGCAGTAAAGCATACCCCAATACCCTTTCGATGTTCGAGATACTTTGTTCGATGTTCGTAATAAGCTCACAGGATATTGGCGCGGAAGCAACTTCCGCGCAAGGCACCGTAGTTAACTCAATACTGGCGCAAGAATCTTTCTTGTGCCCCTTGATAATTGCCAGTCTCCCACTGCCCCGAAGTTGTAGAGACGCAATGTATTGCGTCTCTACCTATTATTTCTCCACACAAGTAAGAGTCTTGCGCGAGGAGCGGGCCTGTGAATGATGGATCAATTATTTCTTCAGCAACTTAAACTATCCATGATCAGAATTATACTTGTAGCGGTGCTTATGCAGGCCGTATGGCTCAACCGGACGATGGCCCAGTCTACGGCCATCGTCATGCCCGAACGTGGCCTGTGTGCCCACCGCGGATGTCCCGATACACACCCCGAGAATACCCTGCCCGGTTTCCGGCAGGCCATTTCGCTCGGCGCCCAGATGATTGAGTTCGACATTCAGGTAACCAAAGACAGTGCACTGGTGATTATGCACGACGAGACCGTGGACCGCACCACCAACGGAACCGGAAAAGTATCGGAACTGACCCTGGCCGAGATCCGGCAGCTGGATGCCGGAATCAAAAAAGGCCAATCGTTTGTCGGAACGCCGGTGCCCACGTTCGAGGAAACGCTGGCCATGATGCCCCGTAACGTGTGGTTGAACTGCCACCTGAAAGGGGGCGCCTACGCCGGGAAAGCCGCCGCGGAGCTAGTAGCAAAATCCGGGAGGCTACATCAGGCATTTCTTACCTGCGGCGAAGCGGCGGCCGAGGCAGCCCGCCGGGTAAAGCCGGATATCCAGATCTGTAACGGCGAGAGCCGCTACCGGAAAGATGCGCCGCAATACGTGGCGGCTACCATTCGTCTAAAGGCAGGGTTCATTCAGTTGCTGCGCGATGGGGATAACCGGAGTGATTTACTAGCGGCTCTCCGGAAGAATGGGGTGAAGGTCAATTACTACTACGCCAAATCTCCCGAAGAACTACCGCAATTACTGAGTAGCGGTGTCCATTTCGTACTGGTCAATACTCTGTCGGACTTTATACCGGAAGCCAAAAAGCTAGGCATCCACCCTGTTCAACCCGTGTTTTAGATTGACCCGGCAGTCGAACTGGCAGTTAAAGTAACCGGGCTTATTTGATTACCTTATTCCAATTCTCCTCTAGTAATCCATTATGCAACGATTCATCGGGCTTTGCTTTTTTCATATCGTTTTTGGTTTTATCAATCTCTGGGCCCAGCAGGTTACAAAACTGGAAGCCGAACTCGAATCGCGGCGGGTAATGCTGCCTAATGGCTGGTCGCTGACGCCGGCCGGACGTTCTCTGCCAGCCGGTGATTTGCCCCTGAACATTGCCGTATCCAATTCGGGAAACCTGCTGGCAGTAACTAATAACGGCCAGAGTACGCAGACGATCCAACTGATTGAGGGCCGGACCGAAAAAGTGTTGCACAGCATCGAAATCCCGAAGTCCTTTTACGGACTCAAGTTCAGCCGCGATGAACGATTCCTGTACGCCTCCGGCGGCAACGACAACTGGATTTTGAAATACGCGGTAACCGGAAACAAACTGGTGTTGAATGACAGCCTCAAGCTCGGCCAGAAGATGACCGACAAAATCTCGCCGGTAGGCATAGAGCTGGACGATGCCAAGAACCTGCTTTACGTGGTGACCAAAGACAATAATTCGCTCTACATCATTGATCTGCGTAGCAAAGCTATTGTTCACCAGGAGCAGCTGGGACATGAAGGATACACCTGCGTGCTGTCTCCGGACCGCCGGGAGCTTTATATTTCGTTGTGGGGCGGCAGAAAAGTGGGGGTATTTGCTACGGAAACCCGCAAAATGACGGCAACTATTGACGTGGCCTATAATCCCAATGAATTGATCCTAAACAAAAATGGTCAGTTTCTGTTCGTTGCCAATGCGGGTGACAATAGTGTTTCGGTGATCAAGACGCAAACTAGAAAAGTAATTGAAGTACTGGACGCTGCCTTGTATCCCAACTCGCCGGTGGGCTCGGTAACCAACGGACTCGCCCTGTCAAAAGATGAAAAAACATTGTACATCGCCAATGCGGATAACAATGCCGTGGCGGTTTTTGACGTAAGCACTCCGGGTAGGAGTCAATCAAAAGGCTTCATTCCCGTGGGTTGGTACCCTACCAGTGTACGCCGGGTCGGCACCCGCCTGTTTATAGCCAATGGCAAAGGGTTTACCTCGTTTGCCAATCCGCAGGGACCGCAACCAGTGGATCGTTCCGTACGGTCAGAGTCGCACCGGGGCGAAGTGAAGCAGCCCAACAACCGGCTGCAATACATCGGCAGCCTCATGCAGGGTACGGTCAGCATCGTTGATGAGCCCAATGAGCCGACGCTGGCCCTGTATTCACGGAAGGTGTACGAAAATACGCCTTACAAAAAGGAAAAGGAATTACTGGCCGAAGGAGAAGCTGGTAATCCAGTGCCCATGCGAGTGGGCGATCCCTCACCCATCAAGCACATTTTTTACATCCTTAAGGAGAACCGCACCTACGACCAGGTGTTTGGTGACATTAAGGAAGGAAACGGCGACACTACCCTTTGCCTGTTTGGGGAGAAATACACCCCCAATCAGCATAAACTGGCCCGCGAATACGTGCTTTTAGACAATTTTTACGTGGATGCGGAAGTAAGTGCCGACGGGCACAATTGGAGTTTGGGAGCCCACGCCAATGACTATCTGGAAAAAACCTGGCCTACGGGCTATGGCCGGCGGGGCGGCACCACTGAAGGCATGGGCCGGCGGGCCATTGCCAACAACAAAGATGGCTTTATCTGGGATTTTTGTAAAAAGAAAGGAATCAGCTACCGCAGTTACGGAGTGTTTGTGGATAAAGACAAAGGCAATATCCCAGCGCTAGACGCCAGGCATGTTTGTTCGTACTTTGCCACCTATTACCAGCAGAACGTAAAAGATACCGCCCGGGTCAATCAATGGAAACGCGACTTTGATTCACTCGTTGTCGCCAAAGCCGTTCCCGCTTTCAACTCCATTCGGCTCGGCGCGGACCATACGCAGGGCTTGGCCGTGGGAAGGCCCACTCCGTTTGCCTGCGTAGCCGACAATGACCTGGCTGTGGGCATGCTGGTAGAACACCTAAGTAAAAGCCCGATCTGGAATCAGTCAGCCGTATTCGTGCTGGAAGAGGACGCCCAGAATGGCCCGGATCACGTTGATGCGCACCGTGCTATTGCTCTGGTTATCCGTCCGTATACCTAACGCCGCTACGTGGACCATCCCCTGTACTCTACTTCGGGAATGCTGCGGACGATGGAGTTGATCCTGGGCCTGCCTCCTATGAGTCCGTACGATGCCGCTGCTACGCCTATGTACCGCTGCTTTACCTCCTCGCCAGATTTTACACCCTATCAGGCCCTGCCCGCCAATATTGACTTAAGCGCCGTCAACCTGGCGGCTACTCCCAGTGCCATTAAATCCGCCCGGCTTGATTTTTCGGAAGTAGATAAAATTGACGACAAGCTATTCAACGAAATCCTGTGGAAAGGGCTTAAAGGCGAACAGGCCCAGGTACCGGCACCCCGGCGCAGCGCTTTTGTACGCGTATCTGCTTCGGACGATGCCGATTAGCGGCTTGCTCCCGTAAAGGGCGTAGGCCAAGTTTTTAAGATTTATCCTTACCGTCATTGCGAGGGAGGAACGACCAAAGCAACCCCGAAAGGCTCAGCGTAGCTAATCTCTTTTGGAGCTACCGGAAAGGTCACTTACGCTAAGCCCGTATAGATTGCTTCGTTCCTCGCAATGACGGTTTTAAAGGGTTTAAATTCTATTTCGAAGAACTTGTGCTACACCCTCCGTGAAAGTGGTGGTATCTAGGCGTTGATTCTGTTTGTAAATTCAACCAGCAATCATGACAACGCACCAGGACACTGCCTGGCAACGTAGCCGGTCGTTTCAACCCGCAGCATCCACAGTTCATCTCCGCTTTCTTACGCTTGACGTACGGGTGCGTTTCTTCCGGTTGTTCGCGCCACTACTTTCGGGACAAATCCAACCCAAACGCATCCGCGCCATGAATAAGCTACTCCTCCTCTTCACCCTCTTAGCCCTCCCGGCGAACCTGTACGCCCAGACGGCTACGCAAACGGTCCGGGGCAAAATAACCGATGCCGCTTCCAAAGCACCCATTCCAGGAGCCAGCATCCTGGTCGTGGGCAGCAATCCGCCAATCGGCTCCAGTACCGATGCCGGAGGTAATTTCCGGCTGGCCCAGGTGCCGGTGGGCCGGGTGAGTCTCCAGGTTACTTATCTAGGCTACGAACCAATGTTTATCAAAGATATTGTCGTAAATGCCGGTAAGGAGGTGGTACTGGACCTGCCCCTAACCGAAAGCGTAACCACCCTGGCCGAAGCTACCGTGGCGTATAAGCGGTCTGAGGACGTGACCGTGACGAACAACGAAATGGCTGCGGTCAGTGCCCGGCCCTTTAATCCCGGCGAAACCCTGAAATACGCCGGTAGCTTGGGTGATCCCTCCCGAATGGCGGCGAACTTTGCCGGGGTCAGCGGAGCCAACGATGCCCGTAATGATATTGTCGTGCGGGGCAATTCCCCATCCACGCTCCTGTGGCGGATGGACGGCGTGAATATTCCCAATCCTAACCACTTTGGCGCCTTGGGCACATCGGGCGGCCCCGTTTCGATGATTAACGCCAACCTGCTGGCTAAATCTGATTTCCTGACCGGTGCTTTCCCGGCTGAATATGCCAATGCGCTGGGTTCCGTATTCGACTTACGGCTTCGCAAAGGCAATGATGAAAGGCACGAGTTTCTGCTGCAAGCCGGATTTAACGGGGTAGAAGCCGGCGCTGAAGGCCCATATAGCAAGAAGTCCAAAGCGTCTTACCTGGTTAATTACCGCTATTCGCTGTTCGGCATCTTGTCTAATCTGGGATATGAAATAGCGGGTACGCCTTATTACCAGGATTTTACGTTCAAAACGGATATCCCCGTGGGAAAACGGGGCAGTTTGTCCCTGTGGACCATTGGCGGCCGCAGCAACATTACGTTTCTGGGCAAAGACGTAGCTACGGATGGGGATGCATACGGCGACGAAAACGAAAATACCCGGGTAAAATTCTTTACCGGCATGGGCGCTATTTCCTACGAACACCGGTTCTCGGACCGCACGTACGGCAAATTAACCTTCTCGGGGTCCCGCACCGAACAGAATTTTAGCGGGGATACCGTTATCTACGCGGATAGTGAGGTGAAAGAGATTCTTTCGGAAATTCCCAGCGAATCGGCCGCGTTCATTAACGAAAAACTCTCCGTCAATGCTTCTCTCAACCATAAACTCAGCGCCAAAGATAAAATTTCGGCCGGCGTTATTGTGGACCTGAACCGCTTTGATCTGACCAATACCCGGTTATACCCACAGACGCAATTCTACCGGAATACGGCGGGGGAAACGATGCTGTCGCAGGCATATTTGCAGTGGAAACACCGCTTCACCGACCAATTAACCCTTAATACCGGACTGAGCTTGCTGCACTACGAACTAAGTAACAAGGCCGTAGTGGAACCCCGTTTGGGCGCCACTTACCTGCTCAACGACCGGAGTTCGCTGAGCGCCGCCTACGGTCTGCACAGCAACATACAACCCGTGTTACTTTCGTTCTACCAGACGCAAAACCCGGATGGCTCTTACCAGATGGCCAACCAGGACTTGGGATTTACCCGCAGTCACCATTTCGTCCTGGGTTACCAGCGCAACCTGACGGAAAACCTGCACTTAAAAGCTGAAGCTTATTACCAGGCGGTCTTTGATGCGCCCGTAGAAAGCACACCCAGCTACTATTCCGTACTCACCGAAGGAGCGGACTTCGGACCTATTGACAAGGGCAACCTGGTTAATACCGGCACGGGCCGAAATTACGGCCTGGAATTGACCCTGGAAAAATATTTTGCCCGCAACTACTATTTCCTGATCACTACGTCTCTGTTTGACTCTAAATACAAAGGCAGTGATGGCATCGAACGCAATACGCCTTTCAACAGTCGCTACGTAGTCAATGCTTTGGCGGGCAAGGAGTTTCGCTTGGGCCGCCGGGACAATATATTCAGCATCAACGGAAAAGTTACTACGGCCGGAGGACGGTACATCCGGCCCATTGATCTGGACGCCTCCGCCGCCGGAAATACAACGATTTACGACGACAGCCGGGCTTTCAGTGAACAATTATCGGGTTACTTCCGCACGGACCTGAAGTTTAGCTATAAAATGAACCGCAAACGCTTAACGCACGAATTTGCCCTTGACTTACAGAATATCACCAATAACCGGAATGTGTTTCAGCAGGCCTATAACCAGCGCACCAACCGCGTGGGTACCGCCTACCAGCAGGGCTTTCTTCCCATTCCTTATTACCGCCTCACTTTTTAATGGACGTCTCTACTCCGGCTGGTTTAAAACCAGCCGGAGTATCTTATTAGCCAGATTATCAGTATATTCACTCAACCAAGCCTCTTTTCCATTGCGAGAAGACTACTATTTTGAGAACAACCTTTCTGTCAGTACCCGTGAAAAAAGAACGCACTGAGCTTCATGACCAAAAGGCACGCCTGATCGGCATTCCGCTGGTGGGATTGCTGATGACTTTCATCTTTGACGGCGAGAAACTGACCGGGATTAATGCCCACTTTTTTTTAGAATGGGCGCAAGCAACTGTCTTTACATTTATTTTCTGGCAGGGTAATCGCGTCATTTTTATCCATCTGCGTCGCAAATACCCGCATTACCGCCAGACTCAGCTCCGGCTAGCCAGTGAATTTTTTATGTGCATCGCCTTTACGTTTGTGGCCAGCGTCGCTACGAAGTATTTGATGAGTTTTTTGGGTAAACAATGCACGCTTGACACCATTTTTACGGCTTTTCTCATCAATCTTATCCCTACGTTCGTCGTTGCGCTCCTCTACGAAAGCGTATTCTTTTTTGAATCCTGGAAAGCGAATGTCAAGCAAACCGAGTCGCTGGCGCGGGAAAATGTACAATCTCAGTTGGAGGCCCTTAAAAACCAGCTCGACCCGCACTTTCTGTTCAATAGCCTTAATACCCTGGCCTCGCTGATCGACTATGAGAATACCGGAGCGCAGCAGTACCTGGAAAGACTTTCGGACGTATACCGCTACGTGCTGGTGAGCCGGGACAAAAATACCGTCACGCTGGAAGAAGAGATGAATTTTCTGGATGCTTACATTTACCTCAACAAGGTTCGGTTCCGGGAGAATCTCCAGGTAGTGAAAGAAATTTCACCGGCGGCCTACCGGCAGCAAATAGCGCCGCTGAGCTTGCAGATGCTGGTGGAAAACGCCATCAAGCACAACGTAATTTCCCGGGAACGGCCCCTCAAAATCCGTATTTTGCAGGAGGAAGGCGCCTACCTTTCGGTGAGTAACAACGTGCAGGGAAAGACGATTTTTGAGAAATCCACCAAGGTAGGACTCCAGAATATTATCAATCGCTACCGGTTGCTTTCCGAACAGCCGGTAGAAGTTAAAAAAGAGCCGGATCAGTTTACCGTCCGGATTCCTTTGCTGCAACCGGTTTTGGCCTGATGTATACGCTGGCTTGCCTAGTGATCCCGTGCCCATGAAAACCATTATCATTGAGGACGAATACCCCGCGGCCGAAAGGCTCCAGCAATTACTGCACAAAGCCGACCGCCAGATCGAAGTCTTGGCCGTACTGGAGAGCGTGGCCGTCGCCATCCGGTGGCTGACGGACAATCCCCCGCCGGACTTAATTTTTTCGGACATCCAGCTCTCCGACGGATTGAGCTTTCAGATCTTCGAGGCCGTTACGGTCAGAAGCCCGATTGTCTTTACGACCTCCTATGATGAATACGCCATTAAGGCTTTCAAGGTAAAAGCATTGATTACCTGCTAAAACCCCTCAGCCGCAGGAACTGGCGGGAGCCCTGGCTAAATTCCAGGAAATGCGTCCGGCTGGCCCAGCCTATGCCTACGCCTTGCAGATGGAGTCCCTGCTTGACTCCCTGCCCATGACGGGCAAGAAGTACAAGAACCGTTTTTTAGTCAAGCAGCACGAAGAACTTATTCCCGTATCCCTGGGAAGAAATCGCCATTTTTTCACCACCAATGGACTCGTCTGCCTGGTACGGCGCGACGGCAAGCAGTTTATGGTAGACTACACCCTGGAAGAATTGGAAAAGCTGCTTGATCCGGCGCATTTTTCCGGCTCAACCGCCAGTTCCTCGCCAGTCGCCCGCTATTACCCACATTCACACGTACTTTAATGGCAAGCTGAAACTGGAACTGCGGCCTAACATTACCCAGGAAGTGCTGGTGAGCCGCGAAAGTGCAGGCCTTCAAGGAATGGATGGAGGGCGAATAGGGTCCACCGGATTAAACTTAATTAACTCCGCACAAACTCCAACCGCTGCCCAATGAGAATACTTCTTCTTTTCCCACTTTTCTTACTCCTGGTGCAAAACGCATTTTCGCAAAAAAACACTTTGATTTGCGTAGCGACTTATAACATCCGATACAATAACCCCAAAGATGGCATCAACGCCTGGCCCAACCGAAAAGAAATGGTAAAAAGTCTGATCCGCTACCCGGATTTGACATTTTCGGCACGCAGGAAGTGCTGCGGGATCAGCTGAACGACCTGGCTGAAATGAAAGAATTTGCCTTCCTGGGCAAAGGTCGTGATGACGGGAAAGAAGCTGGGGAACATTCGGCCATCTTTTACAAGAAAGACCGGTTCGGGTGATGGAATCCGGTGATTTCTGGTTAAGTGAAACCCCCGACAAACCTTCCTGGGTTGGGATGCTACCTGCTGTAACCGCATCTGTTCCGGGGCTAAGTTCCGGGACTTACCGACGAATAAAGAATTTTACTTTTTCAGCGTCCACTTTGACCACCAGGGGGAGTGGAAGCCCGCAGAAGCAATCGGGCAAACTCATGGTGCAGAAAATTAAGGAAATTCATAAAAATGAACCCGTTATTTGCGTAGGGGATTTAAACTCTACCCTGCCGATACGGAGCAGGTTCAAACCCACAAACCCCTGCTCAATGACGCTTACGTTTCAACTCATCCGCCATACGGCGGTTGGCACTTTCAATGGTTTCAAGCTGGACGCGCCGCTGGAAAACCGGATTGACTACGTATTCGTCAAAGCAAAGGAACTGGGTGCTTATACAGCGTATTAACGGATCATCAGGAGCAGCTACCCATCCGACCACCTGCCTGGCGTTAAAAGTAATGATCAGATAAGAAGCCTTTTACCGAAAAATAGCACTTAAATAGCTTTAGGTAAGTTTCTTTTTAGACGGAAGCTCAATCAATAATCGTAACGAATAATGTTGGTAACGAGAAAGACGGGAGAGGATTCCGTCATACTATACTATCTGCCACTTTGCATTCAGTAACACGGTCAACCTATTTCAGGAGAAGACCGTTGTTGCTGCGGCCCTATTAGCTTCGTTGATCCTTTCATGATTTTTTTATTACGTTGATTTTGGGCAAGCAAAAGAACCCTTTTAGGGCTTGACGAAGAGTCAAAAATAAGTGCCTGGTTAGGGAGATTCTTATTGTTAATAAAGTGGTTAAATTTACTTTAGAATCGGCAGGGATCAAAAATACATGGTGCGGTTGAGGTGAATAATGGCCTCCTTAAAGTCTTGCCGGGCTATAATGAACTGAATATTTACTTTTTTGAGGAAAACCCGCGCTGATGATATTACGCCAGCCTGGGCCAATGCGCGGCAGCTTTGGCCAATACGCCCACTTGATCCATGTTAGAACCGATCATGCACACAATGGCTACTGGTTCTACGGTGACTTGTTCAAACTCAACGGACAGGTCCTCAATGACTTGGGGTTAAAATGTTTTTCCCCAACCACCATGGAAATGCTGTTGGCACTGGTGACCTTAAAAATGTAACTGATCCCATACCGCTGAAACACCTGCATAATCTGGCGGGAACTGACCCGACTGCCCCCACCATTAAGGGATCGTAAATATCAATAATCAATACCCGGTCGGTTCCCGTAATGACTTCTACCCGCTTGTGGGGGCATACGTACTCGCGGGTGATCAGGGTACCGGGTGCTGCGGATCAAACGTGTTCTTGATCCGCAAGTTGATCCCGTTCATTTCCAGCGGTTTAGAAGCTTTGGGGTGAATGGCTTCCATGCCCACGTCCGCCAGCTGGTCGGCTACGTCGTAATTGGTATTGCCCACCGGCACGCAATGACTGATGCCTACCAGTTCCGGGTCGGCGGTACACAAATAGTATTCTTTGTGAATGATGGCTTCCCGGGGCGCTACTGCGCCTGACCACCTTACTGAAGGTCACTTCCGAATATCCCCGGTCAAACTCCGCATAATCCCTTCCGTACCCTTAGTATAGCCGGTTACGACGCAGATAGTCTTCTCAAAAGCAATGTCTTGCAGGGCGTGCGCAATGCGTTGGTCAATGGTAAACGGATGGTGGTCGTAAAAGCCACTCAAGTCCACCAGCGTTGCGTGAATACCAGCGTTTTGCAGAATATTGACCAAATTAAAGGCCAGTGAGATTCGCCGATAGAGGCGAGAATTTAAGACCGCCAGCAGAATACCTTCAGCACTGACGTATCCGGAAGCCAGCACCGTAGCCAGGTTTTCCAGGTATTTCTGCGCCTGCCTGACTCTTTCGGCAATAAAGTGGTTGGCTACGGCTGGGTCAGAATCCCAGGGGCTCGTACTTTGGTTGATCTGCTGGAGTTTTTCGTGTTCTCCTGCAACGAGTGTCGAATTCCCTGGTAGTCCGCAAATCGGTGGTATACTCCTGGTTCTTTGATTCTTTATTTTCCAGCGCAGCCAGTTGGTCACGCCGGCAAATGCCGAGACTACAAAGATCCGGTTGTATAACTTTGCTCCCGGAACGTTCAAACCGGATAATGTTCTGTAATACTTCGGAAAGGGCACTCATCGAAGTGCCGCCTATTTTTTCAACGGTGAGCATCTTGGGTTACTGATTCTAATGCGGCATACTTTAGCTGGTCGTTTCCGGACCAGCCAAGCTTCTAGTTCTTTTATAATTAGGGTGTACGACAAAATGCAGAGCGTTCATCCGCATTTGCTTCGCTGAGAATAGTTGCAATGCGGATGTGTAAGCGGGCATTTGAAATGCCCTTTTTCTCAGTTCCGCATTGCAAATGCGGAACAACACGAACAAAGTTTAATGGTTGATCTGCAATTTGTCGTACACCCTATAATTAGAATAAGGCCGCTAATTTGAATTATCATTAACGATTTAGTGGAAGTGCCCTTAGGGGAATTATCCGCAATATGGTGATGCGGTATTGGACCGAAGGATATTCGTTTGGGGCATAGCCCGTCATGCCGTAATTGGCGTAGCCGTACGTAACCGGAATGTACCATACCCAGACAGAAGGTAAGGCCGTGGTGCTTGGAGGGCCGCATGGCCCAGAGCACGGTCAAAGTTCTCCTTACTTCTGAAAAGGGGAATGCCTCCGAGGCTGGGAATGGGTGGGTCGTTGGGGTGAACCGAAAGTTTTACATTAGCCGCCTCGGCTACGGGCAGTTCGGTGATGAAATATTCGTAATAATCCCAAAATTCTTCTTCCTCCATATACCCATCGAAACTCGAGGACATTTTCAATGTCTTTTCCGTCAAAGGCAATTCCTTCCAGCCCCTTTGCTTCCCCGCGGGAAAACCATTTATACCCTCTAAGGGGATTACCGAAAAGATGGAGGCTAACGCTTTGACTTCTTTCCCTGATTGCTCAACAGCCAGCCATGGCAACAGTCTCTCTGACCTGGACGGAAAGATGATTTTTATGAGCTTGCGCCAACGTCTCGATTTCCGCCTCGTTTTATTCCCTAAATTTCTTCCGCATCCTGAAAGATAAACCATAGCCTCTATGCTATATTCCTTTGTGTCTTTGTACTTAATGAGTGAGAAAATGAGAGAAAAGATCAGGAAATAGCGTATGGGTGATCCTTCTTCCTGATCGGGCAAAACAGCCTGAACAAAATCCAGAAAGCAGGGTATCAACTTATAAAACGAGGGTTCGGGCGGCAATTGAAAGTAATGTGCGAAAGGGATGGCACATTGTACAAAAGCCAGCTATTTCGTCTAACTTACGACCCCTGGCACTGTCCCAAAACAGTGTTTAAAACAAACCACTCATGAAAATTATATTTATGGTGCCCATGCTGATCATGGCCTATCTGCATGTGCATAAATTCGACAAAACGACTTCCCGGTCCCGGTCAAGTGTCCGTTATTCGGCCTCTTCCGCCACCCGTTTTGCGATCAGCCGGGGTACTAATATCAGTCACTGGCTTTCACAGAGCAAAAAAAGGGAGGAGGAACGTCGCCAATGGTTCACGAAAGAAGATGTAGCCTACCTGGCCAAAACCGGCTATGACCACCTGCGTATCCCCGTAGACGAAGAACAACTCTGGGAAGTAGACGGAAGCCGTGACACGGAGGGGTTTGAACTGCTCCACCAGGCCCTGGGTTGGTGCAAAGATTATAGACTCAAAGTCATTGTAGACCTGCACATCCTGCGAAGCCATCATTTCGATGCCCAGGTAAAACCCTTGTGGACTGAGCCGACCGCCCAGGAACGCTTTCTGCAATGCTGGCGGGATCTGTCGGATGAATTAAAGAAGTACCCCAACGACCAGATAGCGTATGAACTCATGAATGAACCCGTAGCCAATAACGCCGAAGACTGGAATAAACTGGTAGAAAAGTCTATTGGCGTGATCCGGGAAAAAGAGCCAAAGCGGTTTATTGTAGTCGGTTCTAACCGCTGGCAATCCACCCAAACCTTTGACCAGTTGCGGGTACCCGACAAAGATCCTTACCTGATCCTGAGTTTTCACTTTTACGAACCTTTCCTGCTCACGCACCACGAGGCCAGCTGGACTGATATTGGTCCTTACAAAGGTCCCGTGCAGTATCCCGGAAAAACGGTTCCGGATGAAGAAATAGGCAAACTCTCTGCTGATCTGGCCCGCCTGATTTCTCCCCGGAATAAAGTAATTACCAAAGACTCCCTGGCTGCCCTGATTGCCAAGCCGGTTGCCATTGCCAGAAAAAGAGGCCTGCAACTGTACTGCGGAGAATGGGGCTGTTTGCCATCGGTACCTGAAGCCGACCGGCTCCGGTGGTACGCCGATGTCCGCAGTATTTTGGAGAAAAACAATATCGCTTGGGCCAACTGGGACTACAAAGGCAGTTTTGGTATCGTCGACCGGGACCGCAAGCCGAATACCACGATGATTGGTACTTTGTTGAAATAAGCAGCTTTCTGATGGGCTGATTCGTTTATGTGTTGATAAAAGCAAAAGCTGCTGTGAACGTAAAAACGACGTTACTATCTCCTGAATCTCTTCTTTCTTATTAGCACATCAACGAATCAGCACATCAATTAATCATTTTCAAACCATCTGCTATGAAAGCCATTCAAATCACTAAGTACGGCGGGCCGGAAGTACTGGCCTACCAGGAAGTAGCCAAACCCGAACCCAAAGCGGGAGAAGCCCTGGTTAAAATCAATGCCATTGGGGTTAACTTCATCGATGTGTACCACCGTACGGGCCGCTATCCGGGGAACCTGCCATTTGTGCCCGGCTCAGAAGCGGCCGGCGTAGTGGAAGCTGTAGGAGAAGGCGTAACCGAAGTAAAACCCGGCGACCGGGTAGCCTACGCCATGCAGATTGGCAGCTACTCGGAATATGCCACCGTACCTGCCTGGAAACTGGTGCCTGTTCCTGCGGATGTAGATGACCAATGGGCGGCAGCAGCTATGCTGCAAGGAATGACGGCTCACTACCTGAGCCACAGCACGTATCCCATTCAAAAGGGTGACACGGTGCTGGTGCATGCGGGAGCTGGTGGGGTAGGCTTGCTGCTGACGCAAATGGCCAAAAAACTTGGCAGCAAAGTAATTACCACCGTTTCTACCGAAGAAAAGGCCCAGCTTTCCCGGCAGGCGGGAGCCGATGAGGTCATTCTCTACACGCACCAGGACTTTGAAACCGAAGTAAAACGGATTACCGGCGGCAAAGGCGTACAGGCCGTTTATGACTCGGTAGGCAAAACCACTTTTGATAAAAGCCTGAACTGCTTGCGTCCCCGGGGGTACATGGTACTGTTTGGCGCCTCCAGCGGCCCGGTTCCGCCGGTTGACCCCATGCAACTGGGAAGTAAAGGTTCCCTGTTCCTGACGCGCCCCTCCCTGGCCCAATACGCTCAGAACCGGGTAGAATTGCTCCAAAGGGCTGGTGATGTATTGCAATGGATTTCGGACGACAGCTTGCAATTACGAGTAGAACACCGCTACCCTCTCTCCGAGGCGGCCCAAGCCCACCGTGACCTCGAAGGCCGGGCTACTACCGGTAAATTGCTGTTGTTGCCGTAAGGCAGGAAGTCCATGATCGACAGTCCATAGCCCCCTGCTTGTAGACTATGGACTGTCGGTCATGGACTAAATACCTATTTCCTAAAATAACTTAAGTCCCACTTATCTAGCCATTGAATAGCGAGGGAATCGCCCCTGATCTGGAGTGGCAACCAGATGTACCGGGAGTCACTAAGGTTTTGGGGGTTCCAGCGGTCGGCCATAAATATATAGGCATCTTTTTTTCCTTGTACGGGGAATACAAAGGTTCCTTGAGTATTAAAGGTTATTTCACTTTTAGGCCCCCGGCAAGGATTATCTATCATCCTCCATTCGCCCAACACTGAATCCGCTATTGCATACCTGGCAGCATTGGATGTCCAGCCCGTACAACCAGAGGTAATGATAAAATAGTGACGGTTATGCTTGAATACAGCCGGAGCCTCCCTGAGCTGATCTATAAATAGGCGCTTAAAATGTCCGTCAGGTTGCAAGTAGTCATCCGTTAACCGGCTGATGTATATAGTCTTATTATCCTCCGACGAATGAAAGATATACGCCTTGCCATCAGTGTCTTTAAATAAGGTTATATCCCGGCTCATGGCATTGTTAGGCCGTATACTGTTCAAGTACTGGAAAGGTCCCCTTGGATTGTCACTTACCGCGACACCAGCCCGGGCATACTTGTAACCTGGACGAGTATCCACGTGCATCCACATCACAAACTTTTTGGTTTTCTCATTATAAATAACTTTTGGCCGTTCCAGCACCTTACTTGGATGCAAGTCGTGGGCAGTATCTGTTTTCACAGCGGGCAGGACTACCCCCTCATACTTCCAGTTGTACAAATCCTTAGAGGAGTAACACGAAACTCCTACTACCGGCACGTGCTGCTTATGGGTTGGCGAATCTTTATTCTCACCGTACCAATAATAAACCCCATTATTATACAGAATTCCCCCACCGTGCGCCTGAATAGATTTCCCATCCGTATCCTTCCAAATTTCTCCCGGCCGAAAACAGTTGTATCGTTCCGACGTTTTCAAAGTAAAGGCAGTGAGGAGAAGGCAAATAAAATAAAGGTTATACTTCATATAATTGAGAACTATTTAATTGTTGGAGCAGGTTGAAACGCATTTAAAATTTCATAGAACTTACGCAAAGCACCCCTGAATCCCTTAAAGGGACTTGCCAGATCTTGTTCCACGCCCCTTCAGCGGGTTAGGAGTAAAAACGGCGAAAGTCTGTTTCAAATAAAATTTGGCAATTCAGTAGTTTCAGCTTTCTAAACAGAATTTTATTTTGAACGAAAATTTGTCAAATATTTTGTAAAGGATAGTTTCTGGAAAAAGTCCAGAACACCCTAATCTGCCGGTCAAAAGTAGCGGGTGAGGAAACCTTTTCGTAATTAGAATTATTCAAGGAAAAACAGGTCGATTTATTGTACTTTTAAATGCAATCAACCTGTTGTTGTATAAATCATTGAGTGTTCATCAGGTGCTCTTCTTACTTCTTACTACTTCTTACTTCGGCATTTTCCAAATCACTACTCCGGCCGGAGGCAGCGTCTTTTCACCGATAAGTACTTGAGCATTGTCGGGCAGTTTAATTTCCTGCATATCGGAGGAATAATTCAAGGCCACGCTGAAGCCATCCCGCCAACCGGTAACTACTCCGGCGGGGTAATCTTCTACAGCAATACCAGCCCGCCCAAACACGCCGCGTAACAGTTCCTTCTCCAGTTTACCATCATCCGTATCAATGCCAATGTAAGTGACGGTGCCTTTGCCCAATTTGCGGGTAATGGCGGCGGCTTTTCCGGCGTAATACTGGTCGGCATAAGCAGCCAGCACGGTAGTTCCGTTTTTCGCCTCTATAATATCCCCCCAGTTGTTCCAGGAATACGTCTGGTCTCCCACCTTGATCGTACCCGGATTATCAGGTGGCATCAGGTCGAAATACAGAATTTCAGCTCCGATTAACTCTTGCAATACGCCCACCCATTTGGCTTCCCAGAGGTGGCCGTTGCGGTCTTTCTGCCCAGTGCGGCAGGTTAATACCAGGTGTCCACCACCTTCGGCGTAGGCCTTCCACTTTTCCACCAGTTTCTGGTCAAGTAATTCATAGGCAGGAGCTACCAAAACCGGATATTGAGAGAAATCCGTTTGCTCGTTGATATAACTAACCGGAGCTCCGAAAGAAGTAGCGGCATTAAAGTATTTGGCGATATGGCCGCGGGTATCCCACTGCTGGGTCTGGGGTTGAAATTGAATTTCCCACTCGTTATCTGGGCTCCAGAGAAAGGCAGTTTTCCGGGCTGCCAATTGAGCAGGCATTTGGGCTTTGGGGTCGTATTGAGCCTTCAGCTTGTTCATTTCACCGATTACCTGCTGATATTCCAGGCCGCCCCGGGTAGGAGTCACCCCATCGGGTCCCACTACCCCAATGGCATATTGTTCACCTCCACCAAAGCGGGCTTGCCGGTAGCGGTAAGTGCAGGTCAGGGAATGCCCACCTGCAAATACGTGCCATAACCACATTCTAACGGCACCGGGCAATTGCTGCGGATTGTACAACCCGCCCCAGTTTACCTGCCCGACTTGCAGTTCCATTACCCCTGAAACGCCATTAATCGGATGAAACAGGGCATTAGCCATCCCGATTGTCTGCGGATTGCCCATCCGAAAACCTTGCTTCCCTACGCCCGATTCGTACCCGGACACTGGATAGGTGGTATAGGTAATCATGTCTAGATTGGCGTTACGCCAGGGATCTACCGGTGCATGGGAAGCCATAAAATTGGTGGTAATCCATTGCTTCGGAGAAATATTTTTCCGGAGAATAGACCGCTGCACTTCCAGAAAAGCGGCTACTTCGTCCGCCGAAAACCGTTTGAAGTCCAGCATGGCGTGGGGATTAGCTGGCTGCACAAACTGTTTCGGATTAGGAATCTGAATCTGGTCGAAAGTCTGGTATTTCTGACTCCAGAATACTGTGCCCCAGATTCGGTTTAGTTCATCAATAGTTCCATACTTGGTTTGCAGCCATTTCCGGAAATTTGCCTGCGCTGCGGGACTATAATCGTAGGCTCCGTAATGAGAAGGTTCATTGTCCAATTGCCAGCCCCATACCCGCAGGTCGTTGCCGTATTTCTGTGCCAGTTTATTCACGATTTTCTCCACGTATTGCCGGTACACTGCGCTGGACCACGAGGCATGCGACCTTGAACCGTGCTGGATCTGACGGCCATTTTCGTCCACCATCAGTATTTCGGGATGCTTCTGGGTAAGCCACAACGGTGGGGTGGGCGTCGGGGTACACATAATTACCCTGACGTTGTTCTTAGCCGCAATAGCCAGGGCTTCGTCCAGCCAGGCGAAATCATATTTACCTTCCTCGGGTTCCATCAAAGCCCAGGCAAATTCCCCAAAGTGGGTGAAGGAAAAACCCAATTTGGAAATATTTTTAAGGTCCCGTTCCCACTGTTCGCGGGGCCAGTGTTCGGGGTAGTAATACACCCCGATCTCCATCAGGTTTTTAGCCGGAAAGTAGTCTGTTTTTTTTGGTTGACCGTGGGCGGGAGGAAAGATTGAAAGCAATAAAAGGAGTAATAATCCTTTGAAGACGGGGTATCTTGACATCATTCTTTTGGGAGATAAAATAAATAGGTTACGCGGTGGTGCTCCTGCAGTAAGCTTTCGGAAGCATCTCCCCATATACTAAAAAAAGCGTAGTCAGGGACTACGCTTAGGTAAAGAAAATTGTAAAAGATGGATTGAAAAAGCTA
>JAUJNL010000062.1 GCA_030448185.1 Cytophagales bacterium
AGACTATTTGGTAATTGGCGGCTATGCCGTGAATTATCACGGATATCCTCGTTACACTAAGGATATTGACTTTTGGATATGGCTTACAAAAGAGAATATCGACCGACTGCTGCAAGTTATTAATGAATTTGGATTTGGTTCATTAGGATTGAAAGCCAATGACTTGCTAAACCCCAACAATGTAATTCAGCTTGGATATGAGCCTTACCGTATTGACTTACTTACTTATGTAGAAGGGGTAGATTTTCAGAATTGTTTCAGCCGAAAAGCATCTATAACGGTAGATGAAATAGAGGTCAATTTTTTGAGCTTGGACGATTTGATTGGCGTTAAACGAAAAGCAGGCAGGCTACAGGACTTAGCCGATGCGGAACAACTTGAAAAAATCAAGAAAAAGATGAAGAAAGGAAAGAGAAAAAACGATGCCTAATATCTATCACCCTAATAAGCAAGCCGTCTCCAGGCATAGTTCGCCTACATCTTCGGCTTATATTCCGTCATGACCAGCAACCTAAAACTGGAAACTGGAAACCGTAAACCAAGAACCGGCAACCAACAACTATCTGCTTAACACTTGCACGGGTTCGTCGGCCTTAAACAGATAAGAACGGTTGCCCGATGGTAGCTTTACATTCACCATATTTACCTGATCACTGAATAGCTCCGTAAATACCGAGTTCTGCAGTTTTTTCGCATTCAGGCTTTCCACGCCGGTGATTTCAAAATAAAGCCACGTCACATCTACCGCTATTTCCTTGCCCAGAAAATGAACCGGCCTGGAACGATTAGTACCGTCTATCACCGTAAAATGCTTGTGTAAATAGTTCTGAATGTAGGAGTCAGTACCTTGGGTGGGATCAATCTTAATAGATTTGCCGCCGTTCTCTTTTGATAAAGCCGCTTCCAAATCATCCGTAAATACCCGCAAGCTCACTTCAAGCGTTTGTTCGGAAGCGTTATACCCAATTTCAGCCAGACTGGTATGAAAATCGTGCCGGAAGGCCGAAATCAAAAAAATAAGGGAGAGTAACACGGTAGATAGTTTCATTCGGATAGTTGAAGGAGTAGTTACTTTTTGCCTTACCCAGGAAAGCCAAACCGGACAGGTTTTAGACATTAACTGCAAGCATTATATCATTTTACGGCTCTAATCAATACAAACGCTGAGTTACTAATTTGCTTATCAGTTAAGTTCTATTCTTAAACATTGTAAAATTAAATATTGATCCAGATTTTATTCAAATGAAATTGACCCTAACACCATTTTTCAAAATACTTGCCAATAAGCGCATCACTCATTAACTCTTGCTGCATACGTACGGTTTTCTCCGGTAAATCGTATGACCCATAGAGTCCGGATAGCACCTTAGTTTAATGGTTTAGGAGAACAGCCTTTGGATTTTTTCCAACCTGCTTCCGGTCCCTTCCGTTAGTAATGCAGCTTACACCTGAATCCCTGAAAGATGCGTATCAAAAATTTTATTTTCATAACCGGCATTTTCCTGACCTTGAGTTCCTGCGCCGTACTGAAAACTGGCAAAGACCGGATTGTGCCAGAGCTAAAAGTTCAGTTAAAAATCAACTCGCTGCACGCCAAGCAAATCCAGGAACAAGGCGTGCTGGGTACGCAGGAAGGCGACGAACTGGCCCTGGTGTACTCCCTGAATGCCTACGATGAAAAAGGCAGTCTGATTGCCGTAAATAATGGCTTTTGGGGTACCCGCACCCACCAGCAGAATGCGTTGATTTTATCCGATGAGTTCGACAAGATCAGCGTCCCGATTCCCAGGGGCGGAAAGGTCATTGCTACCCTCATTCTGATCGAGGTGGACGATTACAAAGGGGAACGGAAACTGGCCAAGATTAAGAGCCAGACCCGGGCCGAACGTTACCCTAAATTTATGGACATTTCTTCCTTTAGTGAGGATCAGAGCCGACCTGCTATTGATCTGATTGCTAAATCGCTGGATATCGCCGGCTACGATAATTTCAAATCCAGACACATGAATTTGTCCATCAACGACGAACTGGGCAGCACCCGGCAGGCCCTTGATGAAACCGAACTGGGTAAAATCTTATCGGGGGCCCGCTCCGGTAAGGAAACCTACGAGATGGATGGCAGCCAGATCAACGAAAAGTACTTGTATGTGCTTAAGTACGACCTGGATGTAACCCGCACCTCAACCAGTACAGTTGCAAAATAACCATCCGGATAGCGGACCATTAGTCGGTGTCGCTACCCGGATGGCTACTTTTCCTAATTCCTTCATCTGAGTCAGGACTTTCGCCGTTTTTACTCCTAACCCGCTGAAGGGGCGTGGAACAAGATCTGGCAAGTCCCTTTAAGGGATTCAGGGGTGCTTTGCGTAAGTTCTATTCGCTACGAACACTCAAATACTTCCTCATTGACGCCGAGCCGGTTGCGTGAACTGAGCTGCACCGGAAACTCCCACAGGTAACGCAGGTGCTCCAAAGTATTTTGAGTCTCGTTGGGCTCCAGCTTGCGGTCATTGATGATATGGTGCGTCAGGTGCAGGGTATGGTGGCGTGCATATCCACTCGTTCCACCTGGATATCGGGTACGTAATTGGTCCGCTTGTACTGTTCGCTGAGAGCCTCCCGTAACCGGCGGTAGCCCGTTCATTGTGGATGGCGCTGATTTCGTACTCATCCTCATCTTCTTCATCAAAGATGACAAACAGTTTCATGTCACGTATTACCTTGGGCGACAGGTATTGCAGGATAAAACTGTCATCCCGGAAATTTTGCATCGCATAGTGCACTTCGGTCAGCCAGTCTTTACCCACCAGGTTCGGAAACCAGTAGTTGTCTTCCGTCGGAGACTGACACATGCGCTTGATATCCATGAAGATATTGAAACCCAGCGTGCAAGGATTCAGGCCACTGAAGTACCTGTTGTACGCCGGCTGATACAGCACTGAACTGTGGCTATGAATAAACTCCAGCATAAAGCCATCATCCACGTAGCCCTCCTCAAACATCTTGTTCACAATGTGATAATGGGTAAAGAAGCAAAGCCCTCATTCATCACTTTCGTAAGTCCCTGAGGATAGAAATACTGCGCCACTTTCCGCACGATCCGCACGATTTCCCGCTTCCACTCGGGCAAGGTAGGGGCATTTTTTTCCAATAAAATAGAGATATTTTCTTCGGGTTCATCCGGGAAGTTACGGGCCATTACTTTGGTATCGGCCGGTTTACCGTTTTTAGGTAAGGTGCGCCACAATTCATTGTAGTTTTCGTGCTTGACATAACCTGCTTGCGAAGCCGGTCCTTTTCCGCTCCGGCTGAAAGTTTAGAAGGCTTTTTGTACTTGTCAATGCCGTGATTCATGAGGGCGTGGGCTGAATCCAGGACTCTTTCTACTTCTTCTACGCCGTATTCGTCTTCACAGGCTAAAATATATTCCCGTGGGCAAAAGCCATATAATCAAGAATGGAATCGGCCGAGGTCCACTCCTTAAACATGTAATTATTGGCAAAAAAGGCATTGTGCCCCTGGCAGGCATGCGCCATTACCAGCACCATCATGCAGGTGGTGTTGTTCTCCATGTTGTAGCTGATACAAGGATTGAGTTGATCACCATCTCGTACGACGGACGTATGGCCTTTGGTATAGTTATGCTGGTTCACTACAAAGTCCTTCCCAAACTTCCAGTGAGGTAGGAGGTAGGCAACCCGATCAGCGAATAGGCATCCAGCATCTGCGGTAAGTAACGATTTCGATCTGGTTGGGATAGATCTGCAGGTTCAGATATTCCTTACCAATTTTCGTCGTTATATCGTCTGCCGCTGCGTGGTATGATAATCCCAGGTAGGATTACTAAAGAGTTTTTTACTTAATTTCTTACTAATCATAGAAAATAATGCGCTGATTCGTTTATGTGGGGATGTGCAAATGAGAAAATGGGCTCATTAGCCAATGTGCTAATATGTGCGGATAGAGAACAGGAATTAAGACGGGTGTACGACAAATTGCAGATCAACCATTAAACTTTGTTCGTGTTGCTTCCGCATTTGCAATGCGGAACTGAAAAAAGGGCATTTCAAATGCCCGGCTATACACATCCGCATTGCAACTATTCTCAGCGAAGCTAAATGCGGATGAACGCTCTGCATTTTTGTCGTACACCCATTAAGACTGATTACTTAATTTTAATTTATTCTCTTTTATCAGCACATCAACAGGTAACCTGCCATTTCGGTGGATTTCTTGAACAAACCGCGGAATACGGGCCATATTTCATTCACTTCAAAAATCTTCCGAATGGAAAAAAGGCTTTCATTGGCCAGGTGCTGGTACACTTTCCAGAGTGAACTGCTTTTGGAACGGTTGCTAATCTCAATGTAGGCCATATACTGCACGGCGGGCAAAATTTCCTTTTTCAGGATTTTTGCGCATTCGTCCGCGTCCGAGTCTGACCATACGTCGCCGTCCGAAGCCTGGCAGCCATAAATGTTCCATTGGCCGTTGCTGTATCTCTCATTAATGATGTCTTGCATCAGCGTGAGGGAGGGTGCTACCACCGTACCCCCGCTTTCCCGTGAATTGAAAAACTCATCCTCATCTACTTCTTTGGCTTCGGTATGGTGCCGGATAAAGACCAGGTCCACATTCTCGTACTGCCGGGTTAAAAAGATATAGAGCAGGGTGAAAAACCGTTTGGCAATGTCTTTTTCATGGTAGCCCATCGAGGCGGATACGTCCATGATACAGAACATGACCGCAGAAGTAGCCGGCAAGGGCACCGTTTCAAAGTGATTATACCGCAAGTCTACGTCCTCGAAGAAGGGGATGGCAATCATGAACCGCTTCATCTTCTCAATTTCCACTTTCAGTGCTTCCATGGCAACGGGGTCCGTAGTAGCCAGCAATTCCTCTTCCAGTTTCTCCAGTTTCTTCTTATACACGCCCTGCAACGATATCCGGCGGGCCAGTGACTGCTGCCAGGTACTTTTGATATTAAGCCGTGACGGAACTCCGTAGCGGGTGTACCCCGCCCGGCGGTTCTCGAAGGTAGGGGAGTTTTCCATGTACCGCTTCACCAGATTCGGTAACTCCAGATCATCGAAAAAGAACCGCAGGAACTCTTCCCGGGTCAGCACGACCACAAAATCATCCTGGGTGATCTCCGGGCTATTGGATCCCGGACCACTTCCGGCTCCGCTACCCTGGCCTCCCTCTTTAGGTTTGGGAACCCGGTCTCCTTCCGAAAACCGGTCGTTGCCGGGCCGCACAATGTGCTTATTCCCCGTTTCGGGGTCGTGGGTAAAGGCGGGTTCCTCCACCCCTTTTACCGGAACTTTAACCGTGCCACCGCCGCTGTTCTCCTTAATGCTCTCCTGGTTGATTATATCCGGAATGGCTTTTTTGATCTGATCCTCAACCCTTTTCAGAAAGCGCTGCCGGTTACTGGTCGATTTGCCCCGTGAGTTAAGCCGCCGGTCGATGATATTGCTCATAGATTAAATCAGTGATTGAGTGAATGAGAGATTGAGTGAATGTTTGAAAGAATGCTTCAGCGTATCGGTTACAATTTAATTTATTATTGATTATAGCTGAATGAACTACAATCACTCATTCACTCATTAAACAATTTATGCCATAGTCTTACGTACCCGCAGGAACCAGTCGACCAGAATCCGGATCTGCTTGGCAGTATAACTTCTGTCTTTCATCCGCTTCACAAAATCACGGTGCTTCTTCTCATCCTCCTCATTGGATTTGGCTCCGAAGGAAATGATAGGCAGCAGGTCTTCGGTATTGGTGAAGATCTTCTTCTCAATCACCGCTTTGATCTTCTCGTATGAATCCCAGCGGGGCGATTTGCCGCCATTATTAGCCTTGTATCGCAGCGTGAAATTGGTGACCTCCGACCGGAAGTCTTTTGGATTGGCAATCCCCGCCGGTTTTTCGATCTTCTCCAGTTCCTGATTCAGCATACGCCGGTCCAGGATTTCGCCGGAGTCAGGGTCGCGGAAATCGTTATTCTGCATCCAGTAATCGGCGTACATCACGTACTTCTCGAAGATATTCTGTCCGTACGTACTGTAAGACTCAATGTATGCTTTCTGAATCTCATCGGCGATGAACTCGGCGTATTTACCGGCCAGCACGGATTTAATAATGTTCAGGTACTTCTCTTCCGTCTCCCGCGGCATCATCAGTTTGATCACTTCCTGTTCCAGCACATACAGCAGGTGCACGGGGTTGGCGGCAATCTCATCGGAATCGAAATTGAATACTTTGGAGAGAATTTTAAAAGCAAACCGGGTCGAGATGCCCGTCATTCCTTCATTGATGCCGGCTTCATCGCGGTACTCCTGAATGGACTTGGCATTAGGGTCCGTATCCTTCAGCGATTCACCGTTATACACCCGCATTTTGGAGTACAGGCTGGAATTTTCGGGTTCCTTCAGCCGGGTCATTACGGCAAACTGGGCCAGTAGTTCCAGGGTCTTGGGGGCGCAAATCGCTTCGTGCAGGGAGCTTTCCCGGATCAGTTTTTCGTAAATCTTGATCTCTTCACTCACCCGCAGGCAGTAGGGCACCTGCACTTTGTAAATCCGGTCCAGGAAGGCTTCGTTCTTCTTGTCATTCATGAATTTGGCCCACTCTGATTCGTTGGAGTGCGCCAGAATGATGCCGTCAAACGGAATAGCGCCTACCGGTTCGGTGCCTTTATAGTTATTTTCCTGGGTAGCCGTCAGCAGCGGGTTGAGCACCTTAATCGGGGCTTTGAACATTTCCACAAACTCCATCAGGCCCTGGTTGGAAAGGCACAGGGCGCCGGTGTAAGAGTACGCATCGGGGTCACTCTGCTGGAATTCAGCCAGCTTGCGGATATCCACTTTACCGACCAGGGTCGAGATATCCTGATTGTTCTCGTCACCAGGTTCCGTTTTGGCAATAGCCACCTGATCCTGGATGGAGGGATACATTTTTACAACCTTAAACCGGTTAACGTCGCCGCCAAACTCCCGCAGCCGCTTGGTAGCCCACGGACTCATGCAGGCCGGAATATACCGGGGTGCAATGCCGTACTCGTCTTCCATATCATGACGGTAGTCGGCAAACAGGCCCAGCGGACTTTCAAAAACGGGGCTCAGATCCGTACCGGCTTTCAGCACGTAAATGGGGTTTTTCTGCATGAGTTGCTTCAGCTTTTCAGCCAGCGAACTTTTACCACCCCCTACGGGGCCCATCAAGTATAAAATCTGTTTCTTTTCTTCGAGCCCTTGAGCAGAATGCCGGAAGTAGGAAACAATCTGCTCAATGGTAGTCTCCATACCGTAAAACTCCCGGAAGGCCGGGTAGATCTTAATCACCTTATTGGAAAAAATACGGCTTAGCACGGGGTCTTCCCGCGTGTCGAGGTACTCTGGGTCACCAATGGATTCCAGGATACGTTCGGCTGGCTTGGCGTAAACACTGGGGTCTTTGCGGCAAAGCTCAAGGTACTCAGATAGGGACAGTTCGTTGGCTGCTGCGTTATAGTTGGTCTTGATTCGATCTAAAATGCTCATAGATAATAGTAATTAAGATTCGGATTCGGAAAAATTGGTTCATACCCGGCTTGTCACCGGAAGTTGGGTATTATTAAACTAGGTATTTGGGTACTTGATGGATGTTTTACTAGTAAACAAAGTAAGCGTTAAATTTATTCTTGGAAAAGTGATAATATTAAAAGATAATCTTGATGTAATAAGATAATAAAATTTATTCTCTAGCAAAAGATATTCCAGTATTATCTGTGGAGCGAAATATGGCTTTGTTTTCTGTACTATTTCCGGATTTTAACTATTGTCTTGTTTACCAGACCATTCCGGAGAATTTATAAAAAGTGTTAGCTGAAAATAATCTGAAGGAGACATTCCTATACTTATCTTATTCGGTGACTCAGGCAGCTTATTTATAGAAACGATATTCGGATCAGTATTTGTTCAAGTTTACGACAATCAGTGCCAAAAAGGTTCTTCCGCGAGCATACCTCCACAATAATTACGTAATACAACCTCCCAACAGATTGGAGAATGCTAAAAAATTAATTCAAACATTTTTATACTTCAATCAGTTTTGCTTTTCAATCAGTAAATTGGCCCAGCAGTTACCATAAGCCATATCCTTTTACCCTTATTACCCTTGGAAATACCTACCGCTGTCCGGCAAGTGTTTCATTAGAATTATCTATGCTACCTGGTTCTTTTGCCCACGATGTACTTACCGGTCTTTCGGCCTCTCCCAAGCATCTTCATTCCCGTTACTTCTATGATGACCGCGGTAGCCAGCTTTTTGAGCAGATCATGGAACTGCCCGAGTATTATCTGACTCGTTGTGAAGCGGAGATTTTTGAACGGTATAAACAAACCGTTTTGCAGATGTGCGAGGGCGAAAAGTGGAGCCTGGTAGATTTGGGTGCCGGTGATGCTACTAAAACGCGGATCTGGATTGATTATTTTTACCGCCACCGACAAGATTTTAGCTACATCCCCGCGGATATATCCGCTTATGCCCTCGAAGAATTAACCGCTTCGCTGCAAAATACTTATCCAACTCTGGAGGTAAAACCGGTAAAAGGGGAATACAACCGGGCCTTAGAGTGGATCGGGCGGGAGGTAACCGGAAAGAAGTTTGTGTTGTTTATGGGTTCCAACATCGGAAACTTTTCGGAATCGGAATGTATTGCCTTTCTGCACCAGATCCGGCAGGCACTCTCCGTCGGCGACCGGCTGCTGATCGGGTTTGACCTGAAAAAGGAGGGTAAGATCATCCATGCGGCCTATAACGATTCATCCGGGGTTACGGAAGCGTTCAACAAAAATCTGCTGATTCGGATTAACCGGGAATTGGGCGGCCAGTTTAACCCGGATTCTTTTGATTTTCATGCCAATTACGACCCGGTTTCGGGTTTCGTGCGGAGCTATCTGGTCAGTAAAAAAGCGCAGACTGTATCTATTGAGGCGCTGGGCCGTTCCTTTCACTTCCATCCCTGGGAGACGATACACGCGGAGAATTCACGCAAATTCAGTCTGAAGGAAATAGAAACCTTAGCCGCTGCCTGCGGCTTTACCATTGAAAAACACTTGCTCGACGGGCAAGAATGGTTTGTGGACACCATCTGGCGAGTATAGAAATACTACTATCTACTGCCGCGATACTTTGTAGCCCACGAATACAAGTGGGTTTGGAAAAAGAGTATTTTTGTAAAAGATATTTTGTAGCAATCGAATAAATACTATCCTTTTTCTGTCATTCCTGCCGTTACAAAGGCAGAAAAATGCCCTCTTTGTGGTAACAATAATTAAAGATGGTAATGCTAAAAGGTAAATGGATAGTAGGTACTGGGTATTAGATATTGGTTACTGGGAAAAAGTCATTCGGGCAAAACTATTAACTAATACCTGGTACCCAATACCTTATACCTTACCTACCCATTAAACATTCATCATTCAAAATTTGCCGTTACTTTATAACCCTATGACCAAGAAAGTTTTCCTGTTGCTGGTCTTGCTGTGCCAGGCTAGTTATTATGTTGCGCAAGCGCAGCAAAAACCTAATATTATTCTTATTTATGCGGATGACCTGGGCTATGGTGATATAAGCGCGTATGGCGCCACCAAAATTAAAACGCCCAACATGGATAAACTGGCTGCTCAAGGCCTGCGTTTTACCGATGCCCATTCCACTTCAGCCACCTGCACTCCCTCCCGGTACTCGATGCTCACGGGCCAGTACGCCTGGCGTAAAAAAGGTACCGGTATTGCTCCTGGCGATGCGCCGTTGCTCATTCCCACGGACATCACTACGCTGCCCGGTATGATGCAAAAAGCAGGATATACAGCTGGGGTGGTCGGTAAGTGGCACTTAGGCCTCGGACCGGCCGGCGGCCCTGACTGGAACGCTGATATTAAACCCGGCCCGCTGGAAATCGGCTTTAATTACTCGTTTTTATTGCGGCTACGGCGGATCGCGTGCCTACCGTGTACGTCGAAAATCACCGCATTGTCGGCTTAGACCCCCAAGACCCCGTTGCCGTAAGCTACAAGGAGAAGATCGGCAATGAGCCAACGGGCAAGGAGAATCCGGAAATGCTGCGGATGAAACTGACCCACGGCCACGACCAGACCATCATCAACGGCATCAGCCGGATCGGCTATATGACGGGAGGCAAAGCAGCCCGCTGGACTGACGAAGACATTGCAGACGTAATTACAGGCAAGGCCATTACCTTTATCGAAACCAATAAAGCCCAACCTTTCTTCCTCTATTTCCCTACCCACGATATTCACGTACCCCGCGTGCCGCATTCCCGTTTTGTGGGTAAAAGTGGCATGGGACCCTGCGGCGATGCGATTCTACAGCTTGACTGGACGGTAGGCGAAATCCTCAAAGCATTAGACCGTCTCAATCTGAGAGAAAATACCCTGATTGTCCTCAGCAGCGACAATGGGTATGTGCTGGATGACGGGTACCAGGACGATGCCCGGGAAAAACTAAATGGTCACACGCCGGCAGGTCCGCTTCGGGGCAGTAAATACAGCACTTTTTGAGGGTGGTACACGGGTGCCATTTATTGTAAGCTGGCGGCTAAAGTAAAAGCCAGGCGTCTCCGCAGCCCTGGTCAGCCAGGTGGATTTCTTTGCCTCATTCGCGGCCTTAACCGGTCAGCAACTGGGTTCAGCTGATGCGCCGGATTCTTTTAATGTACTAGATGCCCTGACGGGAAAATCGAAGAAAGGCCGCGACTATTTCATTGAGCACGGATTGGTGGATAATCTGGCCCTCATCAAAGGCGACTGGAAATATATTGAACCACATGCCGGGCCAGCAGTAATTGAACGGGTAGGTGCCGAAACAGGCAACAGTCCCGAGCCACAGCTGTATCATTTGCAGAAAGATCTGGGCGAGAAAAATAATGTAGCCGCTGCCAACCCTCAGGTGGTAAAAGAGATGGACGCCCTGCTGAAATCGGTCCGTGAAAAAGGACGGAGCCGGTAGCAGATTAAGTTAATGGATAATGGATAATGGATAATGGATAATGGATAATGGATAATGGATAATGGATAATGGATAATGGATAATGGATAATGGATAATGGATAATGGATAATGGATAATGGATAATGGATAATGGATAATGGATAATGGATAATGGATAATGGATAATGGATAATGGATAATTTATTAAATGCTTAAGTAGTCAAAAGAGAATACAAAGGAGACAAGTAAATACTTAAAAACTACTATTTTATTAATTGTCCATTTTCAATTGTCCATTATCCATTTTACCTTGTTGTATAGTTACTTGCATAAAATCAATATGAAATATAAGTTATTACAATCCAGCTTATTGGTACTGCCGATGCTGGTGATCACCTGTACCGTTCCCAAGAGTAGTGCGCCGGTACAGGCCGACCAAAAACCCGTGTTCAATGCAAATCCTTCGCCGGCGTACCTGTCGCCGCAGGAAAGCTTGAAAACCATGCACATGCCGGAAGGGTACCGCTTGGAACTGGTAGCCAGCGAGCCCATGATTAAAGAACCGGTAGCCATTGCCTGGGATGGTAATGCCCGCCTGTACGTAGCCGAAATGCTTACGTATATGCTGGATGCGGATGCCCGCGGCGAGCAGCAACCCATCAGCCGTATTTCTTTATTGGAAGACACCAACAACGACGGAAAAATGGATAAGAGCAGCGTTTTTATTGACAGCCTGCTCTTACCCCGGATGATCCAGTGCACGTTAACAATGAGTTGCTGGTAAATGAAACCAACAATATCAACATATACAGCTATCGAGACACGAATGGCGACGGTAAAGCTGATCAGAAAAAGGTGCTGTACCGAAATGATAAATACATGGTCAACGACGCCAACATGGAGCACCAGCGCAGCGGCCTGGACTGGAACCTGGATAACTGGATGTACATCACCTATGATCGGTCCGTTTCCGTTATACCAATGGCACGCTGCGGGTAGACACGATTGTAAGTGGTTCCAGTTACCAGTGGGGCCTGACCCACGATAACTACGGACGTTTGTTTTATTCAAATGCCGGGGGCGAAAGACCAGCCCTGAGTTTCCAGATTAACCCGGTGTACGGAAAGCTCGAATTCAGCGACCAGTATAGCGAGGAGTTTCAGGAGGTATGGCCCATTATAGCTACCCCGGACGTGCAGGAGGCTTTAAAAGAATGCGGTCTGATAATGGTACCCTCAATCATTTTACCGGCGTCTGCGGGCAGTCTATTTACCGGGGCGACCGGTTGCCTGCCGATCTGGTGGGTGACTATATTGTCTGTGAGCCCGTGGGAAGAATCGTAAGGCGGGCTAAGGTGGTTAATCAAAGAGGGAAAACGGTACTGGAAAATGTCTATAAGCAACGGGAGTTTATTGCTTCCACTGACATGAATTTCAGGCCCGTCAATTCGGCCACGGGACCCGACGTCAATCTGTATATTTTCGATATGCACCGGGGTATCATTCAGCAGGGCAACTGGACCAAGCCCGGATATTTCCTGCGTAACCGGATCGACAGTCTGGGGCTGTCTAAAAATACGGGCCACGGCCGTATCTACCGGGTGGTACATGAAGGGTATAAACAAGGGCCCAAACCAACTATGCTGCAAGAAGCAAGCAGCCAGTTGGTCGCTTACTTAGACCACCCCAACGGCTGGTGGCGGGATAATGCCCAGAAACAAATTATTGTGTTGGGCGATAAGTCGGTGGTGCCAGCCTTGAAACAAATGGCGGCTGGACAGCCCGGAACCTCCGGTAAAAAGCCAAGCCACCTTGGCGTAATCCATGCCTTGTGGACATTGGAAGGATTAGAGGCAATCGACAAAGAAGTACTTCTCGGTGCTTTAAAGCATGAGCATGCGCAGGTGAGGAGAACCGCCATTTGGATCAGTGAACAATACCTGAAGAAGAACGACGAACAAATGATCAACGCCGTATCGGAACTGATGAATGATCCGGAGTATGATGTACGGGTGCAGCTGTTATTATCCCTGTATAACTGCAAAACGGACAAGGCCCAGGCAACGGTAAAAGGGATAATAGAGCAAAATGCCGACAATGAAATGATCAGGGCGACTAAGGCATCGCTGGATAAAAACGAAGAAGTCCGGACATTCGGGGCCCGGTTAGCCTATATGTCAAAAGAGGACCGCAATTTAGTGCTGAATGGCGCATCCATTTTCAAATCACTCTGCGGAAGTTGTCACGGGTCCGATGGTAAAGGAATTGCTACGGGTGGCGCCATGATGGCTGCACCGCCGTTGGTTAAATCCCAAAGGCTGCAATACGATGCGAAAAATACGGCTACCCGGATCGTATTGCATGGGCTGTCTGGCCCCATCGATGGGAAAACGTACTCCAGCATCATGCCTTCTATGGCAGATAACAACGATGAATGGATTGCCTCCGTGGTCAGCTATATCCGTTACGAATTCGGAGAGCCCGTCCGTAAAAAGGGTGTTACCTTGTCGCCGGTAGTCAAACCGGAAGAAGTAAAGAAAATCCGGGAGCAGGAAGCAAAAAGAAGTAAACCCTGGACTTTGGAGGAACTGGCCCAAAGAAGTAAAGAAGAAACCCCCATGCAGGAAGCCGGAAAATAAGTAACTCCCATTCATGATGAACTACAAACCACTTGGTACCTCTGACCTGCGGATTAGTGAAGTGAGTTTTGGCTGCATGTCCCTGGGAAAAGACGACGGGCAAAATGCCCAGCTGTTGCACACTGCATTAGATAAAGGTATCAACCTTTTTGATACGGCGGATTTGTATGGGCAGGGACAAAATGAACTAACCGTAGGCAAAGCATTGGTAGGCCGGCGGGATAAAGTAATACTGGCCACCAAAGTAGGCAATCAGTGGCGCAAGGATGGCAGCGGCTGGGACTGGAATCCTTCCAAAAGTTATATACTGGAAGCCGTGGAAGGGAGCCTGCGCCGGTTACAGACGGACTATATCGACCTGTATCAGTTGCACGGCGGTACCATCGATGATCCAATCGATGAAACGATTGAAGCCTTTGAGATTTTGCGGGAGCAAGGTAAAATCCGCCACTACGGGATTTCCTCCATCCGCCCCAACGTTATCCGGGAGTACGTCAGCAAGTCCCGCATAGTCAGTGTGATGATGCAGTATAGCCTGCTGGACCGCCGTCCGGAAGAAGCCTGCCTGGGATTGCTGCAAGGGCACCAGATCAGTGTGCTGGCCCGGGGAAGCCTGGCGCAGGGCTTACTAGCCGGCAAACCAGTCAAACCATATTTAAATTATACGGCAGACGAGGTAAAAAGGGCTGCCGATGCAGTGCAGTCCTTGGCCGATCAAAAGCGCCGCGCCGCTCAGGTAGCCATGCAGTATGTATTGAATCATCCGGCCATTAGTACGGCCGTAGCCGGTATCCGGACGGAGGCGCAACTGGAAGAAGCGCTTCAGGCAACTAAGCTTCAGCCGCTTGCCAGGGATGAAATGCAACGGTTACTACAAGCTATTCTCCCGAATACCTATCAGGAGCACCGGTAAACAAACCCGGCCGGAGGAAAAATGATCTATCTCGTTCCCGTAATCACGCTGTCCAGGATTACCAGAGCTTTTCCGTGAAAGGTATACCGGATGTAACCCGTGGACCGGCCATCGTGGAATGGGTGAATATGAATAGGTGCATCCGGCAAATCTGACCCAAACGGGTCCGCTATTTCACGGTCTACCAGCAATTTTTCGGCATTCAGGAAAGAGCCGGGCTTTTTATAATTTTCTTCCATTGAAATTGATTGAGATCATTCTCCCGGGTTACTGCAATTCAGATTCATCTGCTAAGCTCGGTAGCGGGCTAGTTACCGGGAACAATGAATAAATGCATTCGAACCCCGAAATAGTTCCTTTTATCTAAGATCAACGCAAGTTTGAATTGGTGCCGTCCTGATTTTATCAAAAGTGGAGGTAATAGGGGCGCAGTAATTTCGTAAACGGAGGGGTATAATTACCATTTTCGTCCCTAATGAAAAACGATTTTACGTCTGCATTCCCTTGCTGGTAAGTATACGTAGCAATGTGCCGGATCAGCCGTCCTCCTTCCTTCTCATAAACCCGTACGATAGCTTCCGGAAATAATTGATTAACGGCGAGGAGCTTTTGTAATTCTCCACTCTCATATGGGGGTAGCATCACCGCAAAACGTCCTTCCCGGGCTAGTAACCGGGATACAGCTTTGACCAGGTCGTTGGGAAGCAAACTAGTGCTATGCAGGGCCATATTGACGGCAGTCTCCTTTCGTCTCAGGGAGTTATGGAAGAAAGGCGGATTGCAGACAATCAAGTCATACGGCTGCCTTTCGGGTGGAAAAAAATCCTGAATCGACTGATGGAAAACGCGTATCCGGTCTTTCCAGGGACTTTTGGCTACATTTTCCTGCGCCTGTTCGTATGCCTGCTGCTCAATTTCTACGGCATCAATAGTCGCCTTGCTCCGCTGCGCCAGCATTAGGGCCAGCAGTCCGGTGCCGGTGCCAATATCCAGTATTCGTGCTGCCTGCTGCACTTCCACATAAGCTCCCAGAACGCAGGAATCAGTGCATACTTTCATAGCACACCGGTCCTGGTTGACGAGGAACTGTTTAAACTGAAAGTAGGCATTAGGCATAATTAAATATAGCTGAGGGTTGGTCCTAAATCGGATTACCAATCCGAGTCACTTAGTGTCCGCATTGCAACTATCTCAGCGAAGCTAAATGCGGCCAAACCGGTACTTTTTCCCAATGACCAATTAACCAATGATCATCTCACGAATTTGACGCCTGAAACCGGATTGTGGCGGAAGCTACCCCAAACTGTTCGGGTAGTATAATGTGGGGGAATGCTTCCCGGACTGTTATTTTGATAATGGCCATGTGATGAACTGTATGTTCAATATTATACAGTAGTTCACGGTAGTAGTTGGTTGGGCATTGAATGATTTCCTCCTCATCCCCCGAAAAGGAAGCTTCCAGTAGCAAACTCCGGCTGAGTCCGGTGTTGGCAACTGCATCTATCAGCTGGGTTAACCTGGCTACTGCCAGCAGGGTTTTGCGCTAACTGCTCATTATGCCGCCGCTGGTCGTAGTTAAGTTTGCCCGTATGATAACCGTTCATCAGCAGTTCATAAAATTCAATCACATGCCTGATATGTTTGCCGACCGTATTTCCGTTCAGAATTATAAGTGACTCGCAATATTCAGTCTGCGTTAAATCCTGCACGAGGTTAATTAATTGCTCAAGGATTTCAATGCAGGCTTTTTGAAGCTTCATAAAAATGGTTTCTATAGGAAAGATCAAAAGGTTTAAGCCGATAAAATTACCCCAATTGTGCAAAATTTCAGGTATTTATTAGATGAATTTTGGGCAAAAGGGGATATTCACAAACTCCCCGTAAACTTGCTTCCGGTACGCCATAAATCCTTACTTGTGTGCACTGTAACCTATCTGCCCTTGGAAAGTGGCTACATACTGACCTCCAGCCGCGACGAACAACCCGGTAGACCTACTTCCGATAAACCCTGTACCCGACAGATTGGTAACCAGACTGTCCTGTACCCTCAGGATATCCGGGCGGGGGGTACCTGGATTGCCGTAGCTGCACGGGCCAGCGTATGTCTGCTGAATGGGGCGTTTGCAGCGCACAAGCCTGAGCCTCCTTACCGTCACAGCCGCGGCTTGCTGGTAACCGGTTATTTTACCTTTGAAACCACCGGGCATTTTCCTTGCCCATTATACATTTGAAGGGCTGGAACCTTTCACGCTGCTGATCGTAGAGGAGTACCAGTTGCTTGAAATACGGTGGGATGGGAGTACCCTTTTCCGGGTGAAAAAGATAAGACCAAGCCTCAAATATGGTCCTCCGCTACGCTTTATTCTCCCGAAATCATGGCGAAGCGTGAAAAATGGTTTGGTGGATGGGTAGAGCAACGGAATGGGGCGTATTCTGAGTCAGCGGCCAGGCACTTTCACCTGACTGCGGCGAAGGGGACCAAAAGAACGATATTTTCATGCATCGTGCCCTGGTACAGACGGTAAGCCTGACTAGTATCGTTAGAGAAGCATGGAGGACGCAACTGTGGTACCAATCATTTAACAAAGAACAAGTCCAGAACCAGATTCATATTTGTGACCTGCCCGTAAGGCTGCCTGCGGCGGTTACCAATGGGTGAAGCAGCAAAGTTTATTAATTGTATGCCTTTTTTGATTCGAATTCAGAATTTCTGGACCCGTTTGACGCATTGGGAATACTGGCCCATGGGTGTAGTGTATTTCCCTATTTTTCTTTATTGGCTCTGGCTTTCGGCCAAAGCCCGGTCTTTTTTTTCTTTTTTTCCGCCGCTAATCCCGGTATTCCGACAGGGGGAATGCTGGGAGAATCTAAATCAGATATTCTCGAAAAGATACCTCAAAGATATAAGCCAAGAACATGGACTGTGAAGTTGCCGGTTACCCTGTCGCAACTGCGGATTCAACTGGTAGCTATGAACGTTACTTATCCGCTGATCGCCAAGCCTGATGTTGGCGAACGCGGCTGGCGGGTAGCCAAAATCACGGAGGAATCGGAGCTGGAGGCTTACCTCAGGAAGCAAAAACCGATTTTATCATTCAGGAATACATTGATTATCCCTGGGAGCTGGGCTTATTCTACTACCGGCTGCCTGATCAGCCAAAGGGAGTGGTGTCTTCAATCACCGTTAAAGAATTTCTGACCATGACCGGGGATGGCAAATCCACCCTGGAAGGCTTGGTACGCCAGCATGCCCGGGCCCGTCTGCAATACCGGGTGTTGCGAAAAAAATACGCCCACCATTGGCATGAAGTAATTCCCGAAGGGAAAAAGATGCTGCTTGAACCCATCGGGAATCACTGCCGGGGCACCAAGTTTTTGAATGGAAATGAGCTGATCACCCTCCAACTACGGGACGTTTTTGATCAGATCAGCCAGTCCATTGATGGCTTTTCCTACGGCCGCTTCGACCTTCGTTGCCGGAGTATCGATGAATTGTATAGCGGAGAGGGCATCCGTATTCTGGAATTGAATGGGGCCGGGTCAGAGCCGGGGCATATTTACCATCCCGGATTTCCCTTCTTCCGCGGAATGGGCGTACTTTTCCGGCACTGGACCGTTTTATACCGGATCAGCCGTCAGAACCACCGGAATGGCGTACCGTATATGACCCTCCGGGAGGCATGGCAAGTCTGGAAAAATATCCGTAATGGGCGTAACATGCAGGCCGCATGATTGAGGTAATCCTGAATGCTACATGTTGAATTTATACTTCAGACGTTATGCATAACGTCTCTACTCATCCACTCATAAACTTCTTCACGCTTCCCCTTGCTTCTACAAAATATATTGGTTGGACTGGCTATCAGTTTTATGGGTTCGCTGCCCCTGGGCGTGCAGAACTTGACGGCCGTAAAAATCACCCTGGAAAGAAGCTTCCGGGCAGCGGTAGCCTTTGCCGCAGGTTGTGCCTGCATTGAAATCGGGTACAGCTACCTGGCCGTAAAGCTTACCCAACTCCTGCTGCAGAATGAATTGCTGCGATTGGCTTTTCAGGGAATATCCACGGTGCTTTTTCTGGTGGTGGGCCTCTTGTACCTGATCCGCAAGCCTTCTCCGAAGGCGTCGGCTATTTCGCGAAACCCCTTTGTCCTGGGCCTTATGATGAGCATTCCCAATATGGCGGCTATCCCGTTTTGGCTGGTATATTCTACTTTTTTATCCGGTAATGGCTGGATCCGGCTCGATACCGAAGCGGGGCTGCTTGCCTACGTAGCAGGGATTCCACTGGGAACAGTAGGAGCTCTTTCCCTATATGCAGCTTTAAGCAATGCCATTAACCGGCGTTTTTCCCTTCAATCCTTGCCGGTGAACCAGATTATCGGAGTGATCCTGATTGGAATGGGATTATACGGAGGCGTGAAGCTGGTGTGGGGAAATTAGCCATTGGTCAGGAGTTAATCGGTATTAGATACTGGGTATTAGAGAAAAGGCCACTTAGGGGAAACAGAATGACCATTGATGAATACTCAGTACCTAATACCCAATACCTGATAACTACTTCCCGAATTATTGCGACCTTTGCCGGATAAACCCATTGCTATGAAAGACAACCGTAAAACCCGTGAAGGGGTGGTGTATTCGACCAATCCCGATTTTGAATATAATCAACCCGAAGATGACCAGGCAGAAACCTTGCCCCCCCATAAGCAGCAACTCCGTATTATGCTGGACAAGAAAGCCCGGGCCGGTAAACAAGTGACCCTGGTGACTGGTTTTACCGGTACGGCTGATGAGCTGGAAGTATTGGCTAAAAAGCTGAAAACTAAATGCGGGGTAGGCGGCAGCACCAAAGAGGGCGAGATCATCATTCAGGGCGATTTCCGGGATAAAGTCTTGCAAACGCTGCTGGCTGAAGGGTACAAAGCGAAAAAAGTGTAGCGTGGATGAAGTTGAGACGTTATTTATAACGTCTGAAATAGGAGTGAATGCTTAAGGATAAGACTCTCAAGTTCGCTAAGGAATGGAGATAAAAAATGTATCATTCATTGCTACGTTCCTCGCGCAAGAATCTTTCTTGTGCGGAAAGATAATAGGAAGTCTCCCACTTCCTGCCAGTCGGAGACTGGCAATTATTTAGGGGCACAAGACTGAAGTCTTGCACCAGTAATCGGCGTAAAAATCAGCGTATTTTATTTTCTCAACTAAAATTATTTCCTAATTATAAACTCATAAGCTCATAAAATGTCCACTACCACCTTGAACATTCCGAAGCGAAAAAGACGGGAGTTTTTGCCCGAAGAGTTCCGGCTGACCGACTGGAACAGCGTAAAAGCTTATTTTGAGGACCTGAAAAACCGCGAAATAACCGACGCGCTGGACCTGAAAGAGTGGCTTACCGACCGTAGTGAATTGGAATCGTATCTTTCGGAAGATTTTGCCTGGCGCTACATCCGGCATACCTGCGATACGGAGAATAAAAAACTGGAAGAGGAGCTTCATTATTTTATCGAGGAAATCCAGCCGAAGATTGCCCCGGAAACCGATATCCTCAATAAAAAAGCCCTCGAAAGTCCGTTCCTATCCCAGATAACGGATACCGGATACGACATCATGGTTCGTAACCTGCAGAAAGAAGTAGACATCTTCCGCGAGGAAAATATTCCCTTGCAAACCGAAATTCAGACGCTGGAACGAAACTACGGCAGTATTGCCGGGCAGATGACCGTAGAAATAGAGGGCAAAGAACTGACGCTGCAGCAGGCTTCTGATTACCTGCAGTCTACGGACCGGGCAGTACGCGAAGAAGCCTACCGGAAAATCCAGGAAAGGCGCTACCAGGATAAAGACCAACTGGACGAGCTGTTTTCTACCTTGATCGGGCTGCGGGACCGGGTAGCCCGCAATGCTGGTTTTGCCAATTTCCGCGACTATATGTTTAAGGCCTTGGGCCGCTTCGACTACACGCCGGAGGATTGCTTCGCCTTTCACCAGTCGGTGACTACTGCCGTAGTGCCCTTATTGGATGAGATGGCCCGGGAGCGGAAAAAATCATTAGGGCTTGATTCCCTGCGTCCCTGGGATTTGCGGGTGGACATTACCAACCAGCCGCCCCTGAAGCCTTTTACCGGCGGGGACGATCTGCTGGAAAAAACCATTGAATGTTTCCGGCGGCTTGACCCCTACCTGGGGGAATGTCTGATGGTTATGCGTGAGATGGGGCATCTCGACCTGGTTTCCCGCAAAGGCAAGGCACCGGGTGGATACAACTACCCGCTGGATGAAATTGGAGTACCTTTTATCTTTATGAATGCCACTTCTACTCTACGTGATCTGTGAACGCTGCTGCACGCAGGAGGCCATGCCGTTCATAATTTTGTCACCCGGGAGCTTTCCCTTAATGCCTTCAGGCATCCGCCTTCCGAAGTAGCCGAACTAGCGTCCATGTCCATGGAGCTTATCAGTATGGATCAGTGGGATATTTTCTTTCCGGACCAGAATGAACTGAAAAGGGCTAAAAGACAGCATCTGGAAGGCATTATCGAAACATTGCCCTGGGTGGCTACCATTGATAAGTTCCAGCATTGGGTATATGAAAATCCCCGGCATAGCGTAGCCGAACGCCGGCAGCAGTGGGTACGGATTTACGAACCCTTCAGTGACCGGGTGACTGACTGGAGCGGATTGGAAAAGTATGAAGAATACATCTGGCAGAAACAGCTGCACCTCTATGAAGTACCTTTCTATTACATTGAGTATGGCATTGCCCAACTCGGGGCGGTTGCGGTCTGGAAAAACTTTAAAGAAGATCCCAAAAAGGGCCTGGAAGGTTACCTGAATGCTCTGAAACTAGGCTACACCCAACCCATCCGGCAAATCTATGAAGCAGCCCACGTGCCTTTCGACTTCTCGGCTGCCTATATTACGCAACTAATGGATTTTGTGCGCAGTGAACTGGAAAAAGTAAAGTAAACCGCCCATATTGTCTTTTTTAGCTGCAACCAATAATCAGCTAGTGCCGGAAACCCTCATCCGGCACTGTTTTTTTATCCAGCCTCTCTTTGCTTGAAAGCATCCGTAACCGCTGCTTTAACCAAATAACCCGGACTGATCTTCCGGCATAAATAATATTGATAAAACCATAAACGGTTGAATTTGAATTACGTAAAAATAATCTGACAGGGAATTAGCCTGTTCAGTATATGCTTTTTTATTCTGGTTTATGAATCCAAAAAGAGGTGTAAGTTGCCTGATTCCCTTTTATAATGAAGGCGAAAGAATTGCGGCGGTATTGGAAGTAGTCACCCAGGTAAGTGCCATCGATCAGATTGTGTGCGTGGATGATGGTTCGGCGGATGATACTTTTCGGATGATCCGGGCGAAGTGGCCCGCGATAACCGTTTTGCGACTGCCGCAGAATGAAGGAAAAGCCGGTGCCATCAGCCGTGGGCTCGAACGGGTGGAGAATGAACTAGTATTGCTGATGGACGCTGATCTGCAGGATCTCAATAAAAGGGAATTGGAAGCGGCCATCCGGGCCATGCAGGAAAATGATCAGGTGGATATGCTTATCCTGCGCCGGGTAAATGCCGCCTGGTTCGTGAAAATGAACCGGGGCGACGTACTGCTTTCCGGCGAAAGAATCATGAAAAAGCAGGACCTGAAAGCAATTCTTGCCAGGCCGGTCAATGGCTTTCAACTGGAAATGGCAATCAACGAATACATGCAGGAACATCATAAGGATGTCCGGTGGATGCCCTGGTCAGCCACCAATACCTATAAAATGGCTAAGCGCGGCCCGGTAAAAGGGATGATTAAAGACTTCCGGATGTACGCCGATATTATTCAATACGCGGGAGTTTTTTCTTTTGCCCGCCAGATTGCCTCCTTTGCCAGAAAGCCGATCAATTGGAGGTAGGTTATAATCGATGTTCGAATTGCGGTGTTCGATCTTAGTTTCATCGCCCCATTGCAATAGGAATACCGGGCATCGAAAACCGTAATTCGAACACCGGACATCCTTACTGCTACCCCTGTTTTTTGCCCCTGATTTTAGCAAACCACTCTTTCATCTTTTTCATCCAGGGCGGTTCGCCGCTTTCGTCGCCGAGCAGATCCCCGTAAGGATGCAGCGCCGGTATATGGTCACATAGTATTTTTACCATTGCCAGTAGCGGAATAAATAATACCATGCCCGCCACGCCCCAGATCATCTCCCCAACGACAATGATGACAATGGTCAGAAACGGGCTCACGTCTACACTCGACCCGACGACAAATGGTTCAATAAAATAGTTATCAATGGCCTGCGTCACCAGTATCACTACCAGTACGGCGAGGCCAACCCCGGGAGATTGATTAACCAGCGCCATTACCAAAGGAAAAACACTGCCCAGTATCGGGCCGATGTACGGGATAATGGTGGGAATCACCGAAATTAAGGCCAGCAGTAAGGCATTTTTTAGACCGATCACCGTAAAACCAATCCCGTTGAGCACTGCCAGCATCAGCATCGACAACAGGCGGCCTCCCAAATAGTGAGAAGCAACCTTAGAGATTTGACCCATCGTTTCCCGGGCCTCGGCCTGGCTATCTCGATCTATAATCCGTAAAAAGAAGGTTTCAAACTTTTCCCGCTTCCATAGAAAAAATAGTGTATAAATGAGCACGAGGACAAAATCAGTCAGCAATCCGGCTACACCCCCAAACAGTCCCTGGATGGTCTTATTAGCCGATTGGGAAAAGTTTGACACACCCTTCCGGATCATTTCTATCTGCTGCTTGGGGGCAATCCCGAATTGCTCCTGCACCCACTGCTGAACAGTAGTAAATAACTGCTGCAATTTGGTTTGCATTTGCGGCAGATCCTCCGAGAAGCTGGCAATCTGAGCCGCGATAATGGCGAATATTCCCGTCACAAACAGGAGAATAATCAGGATGCATAACAGAATAGCCGGCACCCGCTTGATACCCCAACCTTCTAATTTACGGCAAATGGGCAGCATCAGCATCGCAAATAGCACCCCAAATGTCAGGGGGATCAGGAAGATACGGCCATAATATAGAGAAACTACTACCAGTATGACAAAGAGAATAACCGCATCAACCCGGTAAATAGAAGTATTTTTCATATGGAAGAAGGGTGTAGCAACCCGGAGAGCCAGGGTTAAAACGGATGGTAGTAAGTGTTTTACCCAATAACGGCTTTAAATGTTTCACCCGGCGGCTGGGTTAGCTTGTTCCTCCCCGACTCTTATCCGTTTGCCCGGAATAGGTCTGGAAAAACGGAAAGTAAGTCTGTAAGAAAGCTTTTCGGGAACGACCACGCAGTCAGTAGAACCCAGAGAAGACCCAGAGGAGAAAAAGGAGCCGCGATGGGTATGATTATGCGAAATTTGACTACCTTATCCTGTTAAAAAAGCAAGACAGGCAATTGAGCTGCAGTTGCCCGAGGACCTCGAACAGTTTTACCGCGAAAAAGCCCGGGTGGAAAGAAGGAGCTTAACGGAGGCTATAAGTATGGCTTTGGAAGAGCACAGAGACCGGTTACAGCCGCCGGATCAGTCTTATGCCCGGCAATGGGGGTGATATTGAGACAGCCGCGGTGCCTTACTAATCCATGGCGGAAGCCAGGTTGATGGATTGAAAGACCAGGTTGATGGATTGAAAGAAGAGTCTGATACCAGATTGTGCTGCCGATGCATCAACTACAATCCGTTTACAGCAGAAAAAGTGTTTTGGTCAGAATCCTGGGTGATAGGTGCCTCTGAACCAATGCTGCCGGTTGTCAATGTTGTTTCCGAAGTATAAGCTTTATTGCCAGTAGTGGTAGTATAGGTAGTAACGGGTGCACTAAAAGTGAGCCCTTCGATATAATGTACATCCACTATGTATTCTTCAGCAAGGCTGGGCTTTTCCAGTAATAAGACCAGTACCCGCTGATAAGAAGTACTTTCAACTACCCGGTCAAAAAAAGCTTTGGCTTGGTCCAGTTCCGCAAAATGGGAAGTCTCAATCACTTTTCCGGTTGTCTGGGTTATGGTAACAGCATACATCATGCTTACTCATGATTGAAAAGTAATATAACTGTAATATTAAACGTAAAATTTTAAATAAAAACCTATGTTTCAAAAATAAAAATTTTATAAATACCCCATAGTTTCGTTAATTTCAGACATTTTCGTATTTTTTATCCCTTATTCAACCGCTATGATCACTTCGGGAAAAGCAAATGTTAATTTACTCTTAATGTAGGTTTTTCTGGTTTTTTGGGAAAAAACTTTCTTAGGCAATTAGGGCGACGCCTTAGTAAGATGCCCATCCGGGAGGTGGCTGAAAGAGAAACGGCGCTTCGTAATTTAACCTCAACCGCGAATGGTTTTCCGGCATTTTATTGCATAATTTAAAATACAGTTTTATCTGAATTACGCGTTTTATTACATGGGGTAAAACCGGCAATCAAAAGGCTGCAAGGGTAACCATTTCGGCCCGTTTTCCGTTTTATTGCGAAAATCCTTCATTTTTTATCATTTTTTCATGACACCTCCAGGAACCCAATTCCTCCCAAGAGCTTCTTGATGAGAAATATGCCCTTTTGAAAAAAATAAAAGAGTACCAGGATAAAGTCAATGAACTGCATCTGATTAATGTTCAGATGGAAAAAGAGCTGGGTGAGGAGATCAGTCTGCGGAAAAAGACCGAACAGGAAGCCTCGCAGATAAGAGAACTGCTCGAAAATATTCCGCAGATGGCCTGGAGTTCCCTCCCCAACGGATATGAAGATTATCATAACCAGAAAATGACTGACTATACCGGGCTTTCGGTAGCGCAGGCTAAAGGACGAGGATGGCAGCAACGTATTCACCCCGATGATCTGGAAAGAACGAATCAAATTTGGCAGGATAGCCTCAAAACGGGCCGGTCGTACCAGGCCAGGTACCGCTTAAAAAAGCAAAGATGGATCGTACCGCTGGTTTATGAGCCGGGCAGAACCTATGCTGGAATCGGGGCAGATCAGGCGGTGGTTTGGCACCTGTATCGATATTCATCACGAAGTAGAGGCAAGAGAACAGCTGGAAGGCTATAACCAGGAACTGATCCGCATCAATCAGGTGCTGGATAATTTTGTGTATATGGCCGCCCACGACCTGAAGTCGCCGGTGAGCAACCTCCGGACGCTGCTGCAAATGGTAAGTACGGAGAAAGATGCAACCCGCCGTCAGGAATTGCAGAAGATGGTTGAGTATTCAGCTGAACGGCTTGACTCAACTATTAACGGATTGGTAGAGGTGATATCCGTAGAGAGCAGCCAATTGCCCGCCCAGAAAATTAGTTTTGATAAAGTAATGCATAATGTATTGGCCGACCCGAGCCTGATGCACGCTTACCAGAAAGGCAACATCCGGGCCGACTTTACTCCAGATTCCCAGTATCGGTTATATAGAATCGTATCTGGAGAGTATTCTGCGAAATCTGCTGACCAATGCGGTCAAGTACGCCCATCCTAAACGAAACTTGCAGGTTAGTATAACGACCCGTCGGGAGGATGACCGCGTAGTACTCACGGTAGCGGACAACGGAATCGGCATCGACCTGGTAGCCAACCAGGACCGTATTTTTAAACCATTTAAGCGGTTTACGGACCGGGCTCACGGAACGGGAGTAGGGTTATACATCATTAAAAACATCGTGGAGAAGAACGGAGGCGATATCAAAGTGAAAAGTCAGCCTGATGTAGGCACCACCTTTACCGTATTGCTGCGGGAGTACGAATAAGCAGGGAATGGTAAATGCTCAAGGGTAAATATTGGGGTGAAAGCCAATCTTCCGATTGGCGAGTATCTCAGAATGGTTGCTTGATAAAATATTGTATTTCGAATATTTACGTGGTTATGTTTTCTAATGTCGCCAATCGGAAGATTGGCATGTAAAAAGGACGTAGTCTTCAGCCTACGCCCAACTATTACCTTGTCCTTAAATGTCTCCAACTATAGATTAATTCAGCCGCAGGTTATGCCCCTTTACGGGAAAGAATAGCCGGAAAGTCGTGCCTTGGTCCAGGTCACTTTCCACGGCAACTTTCCCGCCATAATTCTCAATGATTCGCTTGACAATATAAAGACCTATTCCAGTACCTTCCACGTGGGTATGCAAACGTTTGAACATGGTGAATAATTTGTGCTGCAGGCTGGGGTCAATACCTATTCCGTTGTCAATGACCGATAAGACAATGTACTGTTCCTGATACCTGGTTTCGATCAGGATCCGGAGTGGACGCTGCGGAGACCGGTATTTAATGGCGTTGGTAAGCAGGTTGTAAAAAATGCTGCGTACATTTTTAGGTGCCATCTGCAATTGTGGTACTTCAAAACGGGCTATGATAGAAGCCGCGGATTCGGTGATCAAAGCGTTGATATCTTGCTTGACTTCTTCCAGCATATCTCTCAGCGGCACCATTGCAATATCATCGTGGATTTCCTTCTGCACCTTGGCGATTTCAGTCAGATCCCGTACGGTTCCCTTCAGTCTCTTCACTGATTCGGTGATGTGCTGCAGAATCGTATTTTGCTCTTCGTCCGGAGAAGAAGCCACCCTCTTAACCAGCACCCTGGTCAGCCCTTCCACGTTGGCAATGGGCGCCTTCAGATCATGGGATGCCGTGTAGATAAAATTATCCAGATCCCGGTTGATCACAATCAACTCCTGGTTTTTAGCCTCCAGTTCCTGGGTATGGCGTTTCTGGTCATGGATGTCGGTCAAGGTGCTTACCCATAGCCGGATTTTGCCCGCTTTTTTTATGGGTACTGCCCGGCCCAGGTGCCACCGGTAGGTGCCATCGTGCCGCCGTACCAGCATTTCCATTTCAAATATAGTTCCGTTTTGCAGCGCAGCTTGCCAGGTGTCTTTGACTGGTAGCAGCTGGTCGGCATAAATCACTTTTTCCAGCGAAGCCAACAGGTCTGGGGTAAAATCAAGTCCGGTATACAAGTACCACCGCTGATTGAAATAACTGGCTGTTCCATCGGGCATATTGGTCCACACCAGTTGGGGCAGGGTTTCCGTCAAATACTCAAACTCGCGAAAAGCCTCAATGGTACGGTCTTTTTCCTGAAGCTCCAGTATCTGAGCTTTTAGTGCCTCGTTCAATCTTATCCATTGCTCGGCCGTAGGGATGAGTAATATATCAGGGGTTATTTTTATGAGGACCAGGGCAGTTCCTACTGAAGCGAGGGCCGTAACAATCCGGAAAATAGAGTCGAGCCGGTAGAGTGGATTCCAGATGGTAATTACATCCATCACGTGGGTCATTCCGCAGCCAAAAATAAAGATGGCAAACAAGCCCATCATCCAGATATACTTAAAGTCTTTTCTTTTCAAGTATATATAAAGCAGGGTCGGCGGAATAACGCAATAAGCCAGGGCGATAATACCATCAGAAATAGCGTGGGACCATAAGATGTAGGGTTCCCAGTAATAACAGTGCCCATGCGGCATAAAGTCGGCCTCCGAAAAGAAAATAAAAGAGTCTTTCATGCCCTTCGGTAGTTATTATTTTCCATAATCAAACAATGGTGACTGCTGGGGAGATGTAAGTATTCAGCCACAGTTATTTTAGAAGATTGATTTTTTTGTCATTCCCTCCCGTCATAACAAGAAAACAGTAAACAGTAATCTTTGTGAGCTTCTTATCCTGCCGGGATTCGGGGTTACCATTCGGCCGACAGAATTGCTGGTTTTCTATTTACGAAATAATGAAGTAGCCGGGCCTGGTACACCAGTGCCGTCTACGTAAGATATTGCCGGAAAATCTCCGCATCCGTTCATTTCTGCACGGAACCGGATAGGAAAAGCTACTTTTATCAATTAAACCATTCCCTTTTGGGAGTGGAAAAAAAGCCCGTAAATAGAAATTATTCCGGTTCGCGTAGTTAATTTTGGCAAATTGCCGGTGCAACGGTATCATTTGACGAGGGGAGCCTTTTCATTTCAGCGCGTAAACCCTTTTCTCGTAATCGCGCTAATTGTTTTTATCCGTAATCATACTTCAATCTTATGCCTAAAACCGTTATTGTGACTGGTGCTGCCGGTAACCTGGGGACAGCGGTAGTAGATAAATTTCTTGCCGAAGGGTATTATGTGCTGGCTACCGTAGAACCGGGTACCCGTCACCCTTTTGATCCTGCCCTTACCCAACTTGAAATTCACGAAGTAGATATAGCCGATGAATCTGCTACCCGCCAGTTTGTGCAAAGTGCTTATGAAGTTCATAAAAATATACAAGCCACCGTATTGCTGGTAGGCGGTTTTGCGATGGGAAGTATTGCGGAAACCGGGTTGTATGAACTGGAGAAGATGTTCCGGTTGAATTTTTTTACGGCTTATAATGTAGCACGTCCGAGCTTTTTGCGGATGCAATGGCAGCCGGAGGGAGGCCGTGTGGTACTGATCGGGGCCCGGCCCGCTATTGATCCGGCTGATGGAAAAGGCAAAATGGCTTATGCCTTGTCAAAGTCGCTTTTGTTTACGCTTTCCCAATTGCTGAATGCCGCCGGGGAAGATAAAAATGTACGTAGTACGGTGATTGTGCCCAGCATTATTGATACCCCGGCCAACCGGTCAGCTATGCCCGGTGCTGACTTTTCCACCTGGGTCCAAGCTGAGGAACTGGCGGCACGGATCGAAGAGGCCAGCCGTACCGATTCTTTTCCGGACGAGAAAGTGGTGAAAGTGTATGGAGGCGCCTAGGAAGTTCGTCCCGGTAATGGGAATCGTAAATTTTAAATGCTAGCTGGATGGAAAAACAAGGTTGTTTCTACCAATTACATTTAAAGTCCCCCTTTGAAGGGGGTAGGGAGATGTTTTTCTCCCCAATCAGTGACAACAACCTTAATTGTTAATACATTGAAAACTCAGTAAACATTGTAAAATACTGATAATCATAGAGATAATGAATTTTACCAGTGGCTTGCCTCTGGCGAGTGACGACTATCAGAGGGCCTCCGGCCCGTTTTATGGGAAGACGGAACTTATCCAGTAGGTTGTATTGCCTCTTTCCCGCAGGCGAGACGCCTGCTCCATAGTCGTCACTCGCCGGAGGCAAGCGACTGCCCTTCACTATAGGAATACTACTCAACTATTTATCTCTTTTACTGAGTTTTCAGTAATACAGCTAAATGCTAAATGGAGATAAGAAACTGATTGCTGTTAACGATTGGCAATTAGCCGTTACCTTCCTATCTAATCTGCTAAAGAAAAAACGGCTTAAACTAATTTTGCTCAGGTACTTTTTCATTTAGCATTCCACACTTAGCATTTAGCATTTCCCGGCATATTACCGGGCAGCTTCCATAGCCAGCCGTCCGCTATCGGCCAAGGAGTAATTACCAAGGGCAATAGTACGGTCCGTTTCGGTGATTTCAATTATTTCGTTCAACTCGGGTACGGGCGTTTCAAAAAGCTTAATCAGTACTTCAATCGGCTGATTCTCAATTCCTCCGAACTTTTTGGCTTCATAAGCGTGCCACACCAGCTCACGGTCATTCCAGCGTTTATCGGTGGCTACTGCTTCTGCCTGGGCAGTTTCGTTCTCTGCTTTTAACAGTCTGACCCATAATTCTTCGGCCCAGAAACGGGTTATATCTGAAGCCAGCGTCTGACGCGACTGGCGGCAATGCTTTTCATTAATGGCTTTCAACATCCGATTATAAATGCTGTTGACGCACTTGCTGTAGTCCTGATATATTTTTTCTCCCATAGTGGTTAAAGGTCTGCCCTTATTAAAGTGAAAGATTCAGCAATATAACGGCTGATTTTTAGGTCTGCATATAAAATGACTGCTTTTTTCGGGAATTTTATTGTGTTTTTGGATTGGTTTGACTGGTTTTTCTGACAATCGGCTTATAGTTGCACTGAAGCGTAGGTACTGCTTGATACAATTGGTTATCAGGATTTTGATACAACCGTCCTTTTTCTTTTTGCTATTTTATACCGCGTATTAAGGAGATTGTTTTTTCCAGACGAGAAATGGCCGAAAAGGGCGAGGGAAAAAATAAAAAGCCAGTATAGTAGTCCCGGCTTTACATTAATGGGGGTAAAGCAATGTTAAAAAATCTCTACTGATAGCCTGACAGAATAATAGCAATCACGCATGCAGGGCTTACAAGGCTACCTGATTTGTTACATCAAAGTCGGGTTGCCGAAATGATCTTAACCGGGGTAGTTAGTAGTTGTCCTTTCAGTGGCATTCGTTGGATCTTACGTACGGTTTCCATTCCGGATACTACTTTGCCAAAGGCAGCGAAGCCCTGACCATCTTTGTTGCGCTTGCCGCCAAAATCAAGTTCGGGCTGGTTGCCCGTGCAAATAAAAAACTCAGAACGCGCCGTACCTGGTGCCTGCCTGACCATCGAAAGGGTTCCATCCTGGTGCAGAAGCCCGGTTTTCTGGGTGGTTTCGTGGGCGACTGGCGGGAATGCGTTGGCAAGGTTAGGAGCCAGTCCGCCCTGCACGACCCCAATTTTTACGTTGTCCTTGGGTTGGTTATCCGGCTTCAGCACCCGATAAAAAGAGGCGCCATTGTACCGTTTTTCCTTTATGTACTGCAGAAAGTTAGCGGTGGTAACTGGGGCCTGTTGCTCAAGTAGCTCCAGGGTAATATCACCCGCATCGGTTTTAATCAGCACTCTGGGGTTTTGAGCCTGAATGTGCGAAGCGTATAGCCCTAAAAAGGAAACGGCCAGTAGCGTATACAATATTTTGTGCATGTGGTGCATGTGGTCAATAAGTATATCCTGCCTATTAACGAAGGAAATTAAAATTGGCTTATGCCGGGTGAAATATTTTAAGCCGCCTTTGCAGGGCAGCGAAAAATAAAGACCCGGAACGGAGTTCCGGGCCTTACAGTCGAGCGTAGCCGATGACTGATGGGTTAGAATTCGTATCCCAACGATACTTTAATTACCCGGTTATAGGAGTCGAAGTTGCCCCGTTCATCGATGGTACGCAGCCCGTAATCATAGCCTGCCTGCAGATTCAATCCATTCTCAAACCGGTATCCCAGGCCGCCGGCTATCCCTACATCCAGCTTCTGAAAGCCATTGTTTGCCTTAAAACTCCGGTTTAGTACCGAGAAACCAAATACGCCAGCCTCCGTCTTTATCTGGTTATCCACTAAGTAAGAAAGCTGCGGCCCCGCATATACGTGAAACCCCTTGCTCAGATACACCTTAGCCAGCACCGGCAAGTCAATGTAATGGGCCTGGTCGGTAACGGTTGCTTTGGCATTGAGAAATTCAAAACTATTGGACGCAAAAGTGCCATTCATAATATATCCTTTCTGCGAATAAAACAGACCGGGCTCCAGGGCAAAGTATTCCCCAAAGGGGATATTGGCATAGACTCCGGCGTGAAAACTGGGTCGCATTTTAGTACTGGCTATTCCATTGCTGAGGCCGGCCGCATTTTGCAGGCTTTGTACGGCTTCGCCTTGCCAGCTGCTTGCATTAAGGCCTGCCCTAACGCCAAATTTTACCTGTGCCTGGGCACTGATTACACCTACACAAAGGATTATTATTGCAATAATTATTCTTTTCATGGTTGTAATTGGAGGAATTAAATAATATTTGTAGAAATAGCCGGCTACGGGAATAATAGAAAAACCGTGCCAGAACTTCGACTGTAGCAGGCAGAATTATGCTGATGATAAGAATAATCCTATCAACTTACCTGAGACTATACTTCTATTAACTTAACTCTTGAATTATGCCTCTCAGAATGAGAAAATGCCAGCACTTGCAATCACTGGTAGTGATTGATCCGGTGGAACATGTGTGCCGGAAATGTATGGAGATGGGAGATACCTGGGTGCATCTGCGGGTTTGCCAGACCTGCGGAGAAGTGAACTGTTGCGATTCTTCGAAGAATCGCCACGCTACCCGGCATTTTCGTGAGACCCATCATCCGGTGGTAGCATCGGCAGAGCCGGGGGAAGATTGGGTGTATTGTTATGAGGATGAGGTGATTCGACCCAAAGCGGTCTTAGGGAATGGTAAATTCTAAATGGTAAATGCTCAATGATCAATGGCATTAGCCTTTTTCTTCTCCCTTCGTATCTGCGTCATCTACCTTAGGAGTCAGGCGGCCGTTTTCCTTTAAAGCTTGCTGAAGCAGGTATTCAATCTGTCCGTTTACACTCCGGAACTCATCCTCTGCCCACCGTTCAAGGGCTTTGAGCATATCAGGATTGAGCCGGAGAACAAAGGGTTTTTTCTGGGACACAACGTACTTTTTAAATGTTGAATGCTACATGCTAAATGAGCACGGAAACTTTCATTTAACATTTAGCATTTAAAATTTAGCATTCCTCATCAATGGTGCAGGGTTCCGGCGTTCACTATGGGATGCGCTGATTTTTCGCCGCACAATACTACCAGCAGATTACTTACCATAGCGGCTTTTCGTTCTTCGTCCAGTTCCACGATCCGTTTCTCGGAGAGTTTTTCCAGTGCCATCTCGACCATTCCCACGGCGCCTTCTACTATCTGCCGCCGGGCCGCTACTACGGCGGTAGCCTGCTGTCGCTGCAGCATAGCTCCCGCGATTTCCTGGGCGTAAGCCAGGTGACTGATCCGCGCTTCCAGGATGTGAATGCCGGCCCGGTCCAGTCGTTCGTTCAACTCCTGCTCCAGTAACATATTTACCTGTTCGGCCCCCGCCCGCAGCGTAATACCAGCGGTCTCCTCTTCAATATTATCGTAGGGAAAGGTATTGGCCAGATGGCGCACGGCTGCCTCGCTTTGAATCACAACGTACTGGTTAAAATCATCTACTTCCAGCATGGCTTTAGCCGTGTCTTGGACTTGCCACACCAAGACGGCGGCTATTTCAATAGGATTGCCCAGTTTATCATTTACTTTAAGGGTGTGGCCATTGAAGTTGCGGGCCCTTAAGGAAATATGCTTTTTGGTGTAAAAGGGATTAGTCCAGCGCAATCCGATTTCCCGGGCCGTTCCAACGTAGTCCCCAAACAGCAGCAGCACCTTTGACTGATTGGGATTATTGATGAAATACCCTAATAAGGTAAAGAGCCATACGCCAAACAATAAGGCAGAAAAGATAGCCGTTCCCGCCTGACCTTCAGCGGCGGCGTTTGCGAAGAGAAGTATAATGACTGCCAGCGAAACCAGGTGAATGACCAGCATCAGGTAGCCGGAGAAAGTGCGGTAGATTTTTTCTTGTATCATAATGATATCAATTTGATATTATAAATGTAAAAAAAGTTTTAATACGATGCAACAGTGACCTTTATGTATTTTCAAGAAGTAGGTAACCCGGCGGGTATAACTCTCTTTTCAAATTTCCGTATGGAAGTCTTACGAGTTGTTTTAGGACCTCATCCCCCGGCCCCTTCTCTGAAGGAGAAGGGGAGTTAGGTTACAGTAGTTTAAAAGTCCCTCTCTGAAGGGGACGAAAGCGAGAGTTTTCGGGCCAGCCAGTGGGAGGATTTGAGAAAAGGATTTGCCCAAAAGGCGAACTTCGTTTGGGGTGAGGTTTTAAAAGGGTTTCTTACCAAAGAGCAGCGCTGATATATTATGAAAGCATCCATACCCTCAGCCGGCAGTAGCCCGGCCACGCCTGATCTCGATAGCCTGCGGCAACACCGTACCTTTTTATTGTCAATGCTGGGACTGATGGCCGTTTGTTTCCTGGCCGGATTAGCGGTAGGATATCAGTGGGGAAAACCAGACGATGCGGCAAATTTGCTGGCTATAGCCCGTAAGGAAGGGCTCCTCAAGGCCGATTCGCTGGCCCCGGAGGCCGGACGACGGGATGATATCGTAAATTACGCCAACACCTTACTGGGAACACCTTACCGGCCCCGGGGGCAGGGCAACGATGGATTTGATTGTTCGGGGTTTGTCGCCCACGTATTCAGTAATTTTGGGATGCACCTGCCACCCGCCACGGCCCATTTGATCAGGGAAGGAAAAGAAATTGCCGAAAGTGAAGCGAAACCCGGTGACCTGATCTTTTTTACGGGTACTATCAAAGATGACCCGCAAGTAGGACACGTAGGCATTGTAGTACTCAACAAAGGAAACGATATTAAATTTATTCATTCCTCTTCGGCTCCGAAAACGCCTTACGTCAAATACGATTCGCTGAGCAAGCCCAACTACCGGCGGCGTTTCCTGATGGTCAAGCGGGTGCTGGACGAAAAATTTTAGTCGCCCTCGCCCTTGCCCCACTTACGGCGGTCCGGGTCAGCCATCCGGACTATTTTTGGGGTAAATTTAGCCAGTACGTCCACCAAATCAGCCTGCGCGGCAATGACGCCATGAATATCTTTATACACCATGGGCGCCTCATCGAGATCTCCCCCGATCATGGTGACGCCCTTATCAGCCAGTAGTTGCTTTACTTCGCTCTTGTTCAGCGTACTTAAGGCTTTGGAACGCGACATGAGCCGGCCCGCCCCGTGGGAAGCCGAATGAATAGACACTGGATTTCCCTTGCCGCTTACTACGAACCCCGGTTGGCCCGAAGAGCCCGGTATAATTCCCAATACTCCTTTTCCGGCAGGAGTGGCGCCTTTCCGGTGGACAATCACGGGAGTGCCGTCTGCCAGGGTCTCCTTCCAGGCGAAGTTATGGTGATTTTCAACCATTACGACCGGTTTTACCCCTAAGGCTTTCGCCATGCGGCGGTGGATCTGGTGGTGATTGGCTGAGGCGTATTCACCGGCCAGGTTCATCCCAATCCAGTATTCCTGCCCTTCTTCAGAGTTCATATCCAGCCACGCCAGATGCTGGGCTTCTTTGGGCAATTTGGTTTTTTCCATCGCTACTTTTGAGTAGTGGTTGGCAATGCCGGCCCCGAATCCCCGCGACCCCGAATGAGACAGCAGCGCCAGGTATTTCCCGGGAGGCAATTTCAGATCATGGGTTTTCTCGGTTATTTCCAGAATGCCCCACTCCACAAAGTGGTTTCCGGTCCCCGAAGATCCCACCTGTGTCTCGGCTTTCCCCCGCAACTGGCGGATGATTGGTGTCGCATTCCATTCCGGCAGGTCAAACACCTCATCGGGCAAGGGCTTGTATCCTCTCACATCCAGCCCGAAGTGACTATTATTCAGCAAGTAATTCTTTAGCAGATCCTTTTTCTGGTCCACATAGCTGGCCTCAATATCGAATACCGACAGACACATACGGCAGGCAATATCGACCCCTACGGCATAAGGGATTACTGCGTTCTGCGAGGTGGCCAGTACCCCGCCGATGGGCAATCCGTAGCCGTGATGGGCATCGGGCATAAGGGCGCCGGCCTGCGAAACGGGTAGTTTCATAGCGGTGTTCATCTGCTCAATGGCTCCTTGTTCAATCTGTTCGGCGCCATACACTTTATAAGGGTTGGGAACTGGTTTCAGGTCCTGTACCTCCGGCGTCTGGGATTTTTTGGCTTTACGCACGGGCTGTTTTTCTTTCACCAATTGCGCTATCTCCCGGAAGGTGCCACTTTCCAGGTACTTATCCGGGTGTTCGATCAGGTTCCGGACAACGTCAAGCACTTCATCTATTTCAAGTTATCCCCG
>JAUJNL010000063.1:0-7315 GCA_030448185.1 Cytophagales bacterium
TCATTTTACGGTGAAGACAAGGTACTGGTGCGTACGGTCAAACGGTAGGGTTTAGTAAAACATTCCATAAGGCAGTAACATCGATTGCCCAACTCAGAACCGTGCTGGCGTTTGAGACTAAAACGCCAGCACGGTTTTTTCGATGATATTGCAGCATTCCTGCAGTTGCGGTTCGGTGATGATCAGCGGAGGGGCAAACCGGATTTTGTCACCGTGGGTAGGCTTAGCCAGCAGCCCGTTCTCTTTCAAAGCCAGGCATACATCCCAGGCGCTTCGGCCATCAGCCGTTTCCCGGATGTCAATGGCGTTAAGTAAGCCTTTGCCCCGAACCGCAGAAATCATTTCGGTTTTGCTTTGCAGTTGACGCATGCGCTGCCGGAACAACTCTCCCATGCGGGCCGCATTGTCTACCAATCCCTCCTCCTCCACTACCTGCAGGGCAGCCAGCGTGACGGCGCAAGCCAAGGGATTGCCGCCAAAGGTAGAACCATGTTCACCGGGCTGAATCGTCAGCATAATTTCATCACTAGCCAGCACTGCCGACACCGGGTATACACCGCCGGATAAAGCCTTACCCAGAATCAGGATATCGGGTTGCACATTTTCGTGGTGCGAAGCCAGCAGTTTACCCGTCCGGCCAATACCGGTTTGCACTTCATCCATCATCAGCAGGACATTGTACTGGTCACATAACTCCTGTGCCTTGGCGAGGTAGCCGTCTTCGGGTACAAATACTCCCGCCTCGCCCTGAATGGGCTCTACCCAGAATCCGCACACGTTGGGATTTTGCAGCGCTTTTTCCAGAGCTTCTATATCATTATAAGGAATAATTTGGTAGCCGGGCATGAATGGGCCAAAATTTCGGGTAGCCTGGGCATCGGTAGAAGCAGACACAATTGCTAATGTCCGTCCATGGAAATTGCGTTGAACCGCTACGATTACTGCTTCATTTGGCGGAACCCCTTTTACCTGATAGCCCCATTTTCTCGCCAGCTTCAAGGCCGTTTCATTAGCCTCCGCCCCGGTGTTTATCATCAATACTTTGTCGTAGTCAAAGTATTTGCACATAAACTGGGCACATTCACCCAACTTATCGCTATGAAATGCCCGGGAGGTGAGGGTAAGGGTTTGGGCTTGTTTGATGAGAGCATTCACGATTTTGGGGTGGCAATGTCCCTGGTTGACGGCACTGTACGCCGATAAAAAATCAAAGTACCGCTTCTCTTCCAGATCCCATACGTATACGCCTTCTCCCCGGCTCAGTACCACGGGCAAGGGATGATAATTATGCGCCGCGTATTGGTACTCCAGTTCAATCAGATTATTCGTAGAATTGCCAATGGTTTGTAGCATACCCTTTCCTATTTACTCAAAACAATCGCTGCAAGGTAGGTGTTTTAAAAGTAGCAAAAAATATGGGCACCTCACATGAACAAAAAGCAACGCCGGATGTGGCAAAACAAAGGCCTCACGCCGGATGACTATTATTTTAACGAACAAGGACTAATGATATTTACTGAAAAATACCACCTCAAAAGGGGCTACTGCTGCCACAATGGTTGCCGACATTGTCCCTACGGATTTAAAAAAGAAAAACGCAACCCTGATTCCTTGTAATTTTAATTTTAAAACCCGATATTTGCAGCCTGTTTTTGAAGAAATCACATTTACCGTCATGGCCAGAGTTTGTCAGATCACCGGAAAAAAGACGCGGGTTGGAAATAACGTATCCCACGCTAACAATAGAACAAAGCGCAAGTTTTATCCTAACCTGCAAACGAAGCGTTTTTTTGTACCTTCGATGAATGAGTGGGTTACGATGAAAGTTTCGGCTAACGCCATCCGTACCATTTCTAAAAAAGGAATTGAAGCGGTATTGAAGGAAGCCGTTAAAAAAGGCAACCAATTGGTTTAATTACCTGCATTAAAAGACATTGTGGCCCTTTCCGGATTCCGGGAAGGGTTTTCGTTTTTGCGGGTAAGGGAGAAGCAAAGCGTTGGGGTACTCTTCAAAAAAGCATCTGGCTCCATTGAATAGCGTTTTAATTCTATCCTGCGGAGCCAGATGCTTTTTATCGAGATTATACACCGGCACATACTCGTATCAACCAATCAGCTCAATCAGGTTCCCTTCGGACCACCATTGTTGCCGGGGGCTTCCAGCACTTTGATCTTGTCTTTAGCCGTCAGGCCGGATTGCACCTCAATGTTTATTCCATCGGAAATACCCGTTTTAACGAGGCGTTTTTCGAATTTCTGCGGAGCTATCTCCACTTCTACGAAGGTACTATCCTTTTTGAACTGCAGCATGCTTTCCTTGATGGCCAACACTTTGTCCTTTTTATCCAGGACAATATCGGCATTGGCAGAATACCCGGCCCGGATAAAGTCTTTCTCATCTAGTTGCATCTGAGCCCGTACCTGAAACTTGATGGCTCCTTCGGAAGTGTCGCCTTTGGGGGCAATGTATTCCAGTACGGCCTTATAGACTTTACCTTCCAGGGCGCCAATATTGAGTTTTAGTTTCATCCCTTCTTTCAGCTTGCCCACTTCGGATTCATCTACCAAACCTTCGAAAATAAGGTTTTTCATATCGGCTACGACAGCAATGGAAGAGCCCGAGTTAAACGTATTACGCTCAATCACCGAAGTACCCACTTTCACGGGAACGTCGAGTAACATGCCGGCTACGGGGGAGTAAACCAGATTTGAGCTCTGCCCTTTCCGGCGGGAAGATCCTTCCCGAACCAGCTGCAAATTGCTCTCAGCCGCTTGGATGTTTTCTTTTTTCAAATTAAAATCCACCAGAAACTTGCGGTATTCGGAATCAGAAATAACTTTCTGGTCGAACAACTGCTGCTGCCGGGCCAATTCTCTTTCCGCCTCTTTAAAGTTGATGCGGGCTGTTTCCAGTTGGGTTTCGGCCTGGTTTACCTGCACAATGTTCGGAACGATTTTAATCTTGGCAATTAGTTGGCCGGACTTTACAATTTGCCCGGCTCCGCATACAGTTCTTCTACAATGCCCGATACCTGCGACTTGATCTGCACTTCACGCCGGGGAATAATAGAACCGGTGGCTACGGTTTTTTTGGTAATGGAAGTGGTAAATGGCTTTTCAGTCTTATAAACTACGGGGTCGGTCTTCGATTTCTTATAAAAATAATACCCCAACCAACCCGACAAACCCAAGAAAATCAATACGAAAAAGGGAAATAAGTACTCGTCTCATAGATTTAAGAATTGACAATTGAAAATGGACAATTGACACTATTAAGCTTACTTTTAAGTTTGCTTGTTAAGAGGGTGCGTTTCAAAATTACGCGCCTTTAAAAGTGCAAAAATATATGCGGTCTCCCAGCGATTCCGAACCTAGTTCTGCTAAAACTGAATTGAAAATTGGGTTAAATTTGTGCCTCGTTCATCCGTTTTACCTCTACGTGCAAAGAAAATTCGGGCTAAATTTTTGACCGCGTAATTTTGAAATGCACCCATACCCCACTTTGTTTATTCATTTCTGAAAGTACTCTTACCTCACAGGGAGGCAATTCTTTGAATTGAATACTATCTGCTACCTCTTGTATATGAATGGTTTGATTTTTTGTTTAATATTAAACTGGAAACTTTTTCCAGTTTATTGAAAATAACATAATAGTAGGAGGGAGATTAAAAAGTTGTACTCCTGTTTTCTCTTTCTTTCCATTTGCTAATGTTCTATGAATTAATTTTGTATCTGCTAAATCGCCAAATTTATCAAAGTAACTGATACTGGTATAAAACTCTGAGGTTGAATTTGCTGGGTTTATAGATTTTAGTATAAGTGTATTTACTTGTGCATTAGCATATACTGACAATTGTTTTTATATACATATAGCTAAAATCCAAGAGATTATACTTGAATGAAAGAGGCATTCGGGGAAAAGATTGCGCTCCCAAACCGTCAGGATCACCGTTACACCTTTCGTTGCCTGATTGTGTTTTAATAATCTGTTCGTCATCTAATGGATCTGTTTAATTTGAAGCTAACTTTAACAATAGTGTCTTCAATTCCTTGCTTTTCGGCCCACGGCGTTGGTATATTCAAGCTTGCCTTGTTTATTGAAAATCATATACCGGGGAATAGAATTTATTTTCTGATTTTTTAATAAGGTCGGAAGAGGCAACGTTCATCATCAAATAGTTTCAGGATAAGAATCAATTCCTTCTTTCGCTGAAGCTTTTCGCCAGACGTCGAACGATTTATCCATAGAAAAGTATAAAAAGACAACATCGTGATCTTTTAGCGCCTCTTTTAATTGAACCGATTGCGGCATGGCTTCCCGGCAGGGGCCACACCAACTGGCCCAAAAATCTACGTATACTACTTTGCCTGCATATTGTTTTTTAAGATCTTCAAAGTCCAGTTGCTTTTTGTCTTTACTCATCAATACTAACGTGTTGGTTTCCCTGCTTTTCTCTTCGAACTGTAAAGCATATTTGTCCTTGATTGAATTAACCACAACTGAGTCAGTAACATCCTGTGCATAGAGGGCAAAGTATTTAAGAAAATCAGTCTGAGAGAATGTATTGGCTATTCTTTGGATTTCTCGGGTGAGTAAGTAGTTGCGGTCTTTCTCCGTAAAAAGTGTGCTGTTCCTGATTGCCGTATAAGCCTGTCTGTAATCGCGGTTGACTCCATCTTTCAAATCCAGGTAATCTACTTTCTCAATAATATATTTATCAGCTACCGCTTCTAAAAATTGCTGATGGTAAAAAAAGCAGGAATATTGGCTGGTATATCTTTTTGAAGTAACCTGCTGACTTGCTCCATTGTCAGTTTGTCTTCCTTCACATTTAACCATTGCAGTAAATAGTAATCTCTGCTTTTGTAAAAATCATACACATCTTGAGCGATGTTATCAGTCGCTTTCAGAGAATCTAAGAGCCGTTGTCTGTTGTCCAAAAAGGGAATAGCCTCTTGGTAGGTGTGTGCTTCAAATGCCCGGATGCTCTCTTTTATCTCCTTACGAGGTTTGCTAGCATTAATAAATGCATATGTATGCGTGTACTTAGCTACTGGCGCATATTTTTCTTTGATATAGCGTTTCCGTACCAGATCATCGAAGGTTAAATCATAGGGCAAGCTTTTTCTATTGGATAGGGACACGGAGGGAAATCCATTCTGGTAGGTAAAGGTGAGCGAGTCTCCTTTCCGCACTAAGTATTCATAATAGTCCGCAAAATTGTAGCGGCATCTGACAATAATGTTATCATTTTCAGGTAAGAGTGTAATGGTATCCACTTTTGAGTTCTCCGGAGTATCTATAGCCTCCATACTCAAATCATCAAAATAGAAGAAGCCTGAATTCAAATGCCAAGTCATAAAACCACTAGCCGTTTTTATCTCTTTTTCCATTTTTGGAAAGTGGTTAAAAATCAGTGTTACTTCCCTGGCTTGAACAACAAGAGAGGATGCCTGATCGGCCAAGGTGTTGCTAACAGTGGAGGATGTCTGATCGGCCGGGGAATTGCATTGGAGTAAAAGCAGTAAGGCAACATGGCAGAAGACAAGAAAAATATTGTTGTATGTTTTTTTAGGTGAGGGTGGTGTTTGGCAAATAACGTCATATATATAAAATTAAACTAGAAATCAGCTTAGGTGCGTTTCAAAACTTCGCTTTTTGGCATAAAACCCTGTTTAAATCAAGGTTAAAGGCATTCATGGAGTAAAAGCGAAGTTTTGAAACGCACCCTTGTTAAGATTACTTTTAGTGGTTTTAATAGCAGCCGTTAGAAGCTTTATTAATTCATTACAATCAATTGGCAATAGATAACTTATGGATGAAACCAGGCTTTGATTCAGCTTGATTTGCCTCCTCAACCAGTGCCCCAATCGCCGTACCGCTTCTCAAAACTTGTTTGCCTAATACAAAATCTTTCTTTTCCCGAACAATAAACTGATAAAGTTTAATAATTCTCAATGCGAAACGATAACTTTTATCTCTAATTAGGTTTTCTTTGACTGACATTGTTATTTTCGTCTGTATGGGTATTGTCTATTATCCATTGTCCATTGGTCATTATTTTTTACTCATCTCTAAGGGCAATTACGGGGTCAACGCGGGCTGCTTTGGTAGCGGGAATCAATCCGGCCAAGGCCCCCATTACCACCAGTAACGTAACTGCCGTAACGGCAATGGTCAGGTTCACTTCCGGGTTAGCGAAGAACTCTCCTTCCGCCTCGAATTTCTTGAGTAGGTAATCTACTCCGGCAATCAGGCCCGTACCAGCCATTAATCCGAAATACCCCGCTGCACTGGTGATCACAATCGATTCCTGGATAATAAGACTAACAATAGACCCTGGTGTAGCCCCCAACGCTTTGCGGATACCAATTTCCTTCGTCCGTTCTTTGACCACAATCAGCATAATGTTCCCCACGCCGATAATTCCCGCAATAATAGTTCCGATGCTCACTACCCAGCTGAATCCGCGGATGCCAGTAAATAAGCCTTGTACCCGCTTAAACTCCTCTTCCACGTTGGCCGAACCCAAAGCCCGCTTGTCTTCGGGAGAAATACTATGCCGCTTAGCCAGCAACTCCTTCACCTTGGTTTCGATCTGAGCCGCCGGGACTCCCGGCTCGGGTACCATGGCAAAAAAGGCTACTTTGTTGTATTGATTGAAAGTCTGTTGCAGGGTAGTACTCGGAATAAAGACGGTCTGTGCGTCTTCGCGGGTATCTTCGGCGCTGCCACGTCCCTTAAACATGCCCACCACCATAAAATACACGCCTTTGATGCTGATGTACTGGCCAATTGGATTTTCATCTTCCCCAAATAACACCTTCCGGACCTTAGTGCCGATCACGGCCACTTTGCGGCGGTCCCGGATATCCAGGTTGTTTATAAACCTTCCTTCGGTAATAATTACCGGTTTTACGCCGGTGTAGTCGGGATATTCGCCGTATACACTGAACGCACTGTTTTTGGTCTTACGATTAACGGTATAGTTCCCCGGCAAAAAGTTGCGGGGCGCCAGAATAGCCACTTCGGGAATGGTTCGCCGAATGGCATCTACATCATCGTTGGTAAACTGCACGAACCGGCCGGGTTTTAAGCCTTTGTAGGCAATACTAGTCCGCTGTGACCAGACAAAAACGGTGTTTTTGGCGATATCAAAACTGCCAACTACTCCATTCTCAAATCCATTGCCAGCCCCCAGCAGCACTACTAACATAAATATTCCCCAGAACACTCCAAAGGCCGTCAGGAAAGTGCGCAGCTTGTGCTTCTTAACCGTGGCGTAGATTTCAGTCCATTTATCTAAGTCGAACA
>JAUJNL010000063.1:7415-43590 GCA_030448185.1 Cytophagales bacterium
CATTCAATCGGCTCTCAGTGCCTCAATCGGTTTGATGCTGGCAGCTTTGATGGCAGGTACGAGACCAGCAATGGCGCCAGCAATGACCAATACGGCCGTAGCCGCCAGTGCAACCCCAAAATCTACTTCCGGACGGGTAAAATAGGGCAGCTTGGTGCCGCTGGAATCAATCGCGTAACTGATTCCGGCCAGCAGTCCGACCCCTGCCAGCAGTCCCAGATAGCCGGAGAAGGAAGTGATGAATACCGATTCCAGAATGATCTGACTAACAATCGACCAGGGCGTAGCGCCGATTGCCTTCCGGACTCCGATCTCCCGGGTCCGTTCTTTTACAATAATGAGCATGATGTTGCTTACCCCAACGGCTCCCGCAATCAGAGTAAGCGTTCCGATTACGCCTACAAACAGCTTAATGGCGGCAAATAACCCCTGAAAGCGTTTCCATTCTTCTTCATTGTTTTCAACTCCGATGGCTTGTTCGTCCTTGACATCAAACCGATGCCGGCGGGCCAGTACTTGCCGTACTTTATCGGCCAGTTGCTTGGCTTCTATGCCATCTTTAGCAGTCATGGTCATCACCTGCACGTCACGCTGCGGGTTAAAAACAGCCTGGTAGGTGGCAAAGGGAATAAATACCCGCTCTTCAAAGCGGCCGTTGTTGCCTTCTTTTTTGAAATAGCCGACCACTTTAAAATATCCACCTTTGATATTGATGTATTCCCCTAAGGCTTCTTTGTCACCGAACAGGATTTCCTTGGCCCGTTTGCCGAGAATGGCCACTTTGCGGTGATCGGCTTCATCATTCCGGTTAAAAACCCGGCCGTCAATCAGGTCGATCATATCAATACCAAAGTAATCAGAGCCCACGCCCATGACTGAGAAGGAACCGTTTTTATTCTTATAAGTGAGGGTAAACTCACCGGTAAGCCAGTTGCGGGGCGACATCAGGTTAATACCTTCCGCTTCCTGCCGGATGGCCTTCAGGTCTTCGTCGCGGAAGCTGATTTCACGACCCGGCCGGAGCCCGGCATACGGCATGGAGGTGCGCTGCGCCCAAACCCAGACGCTGTTTACGGCAAAGCGTCCGAATTCCGACTGGATGCCATTCTGCATTCCCTGGCCCGCACCCAATAGCAGCACCAGCATAAAAATTCCCCAAAACACCCCAAATGCGGTCAGAAAGGTACGCAATTTGTTTTTTTGCATGGTAGCAAAAATCTCCTGCCAGTTGTCGATGTCAAACATGGTTTAAATGGTTATAGGGTTAAATTGCTAAATGGTTAATTAAATGGCTGATAAAAAGCTCAGACAAGCTTTAGAAAAAGATCATTCAGAGAAAAAACAATTCAACAATTCAACAATTCAACAATTCAACAATTCAACAATTCAACAATTCAACAATTCAACAATTCAACAATTCAACAATTCAACAATTCAACAATTCAACAATTCAACAATTCAACAATTCAACAATTCAACAATTCAACATAGGACAATTCTTTAAGGCTTCTTCATGGATTTGCAGGCAGCAATGGATGTTTCGAGGCGCTTCTTAATTTCTTTCATCATGTTTTCGTCCGAAGTCGAAAGGGAGAAATCCATCTTGCCGCCATTTTCCTTTTCGTCTTTGTCGGGCTTCATATGTAGGTTCAGTTTGTAACCCTTGTCCTCCTTCTGGTAGGAAACCCTTTCGATTTGGTCCAGGGTGGTACCGAAATTCATTCCGAAGTTAAAGCCTCCATCGGTTTTGGTGCCAATTTCCATCTTAGCATCGCAGTCGTTAAACCGGAAAACCGGATTAACATTGTCTTTACTTTTGTCTTTGTCACCGACCAAGGCGTTCAGGTTCTTTTCAAGCCATTGGTTGTTCTGCTTCAGGGAAGCACTTTGTGAGAAAGCGGCTTGCACTGCTACGAAGAACAGGCCGGTAAGGAAAACTTTTTTCATGATAAGTTGAAGGGTGATGTGCTGATGTGATGGTGTACCTGCCGGAACCAGCACTGTGATAAGAACGGGCCAGAGGCCCTGCAAATAGTCGTCACTCGGCCAGAGCCAAGCGACTGAATTAAATTCGTATGAATCAGAATTTTCCGGATTTCAATTTTCTAATCCTGCTAATCCCATAATTCTATAAATCCTGATTCTGACATTCCCTGGCTTAAAAGCCGGAGCAATCATAATTTCTTACCTCTATTTCATACTTCTATATTCTGTCTCCTCCTGTTTTTAGCTTCTTACTTCCTGCGCCTGCCATTAATTCAGAAATGCATCAGGTTTTACTTCGGCCAGTTCTGCCTTAAGCCGATCTGCTGGCCGGTGAGTGCTTTCGATAATGCCATCCTTCAGCCGGATTACCCGGTGCGTCATTTCGGCAATGTCGTTTTCGTGAGTTACAATAATCACAGTCATGCCTTCATTATTTACGCCCTTGAACAGCTCCATTACTTCATAGGAAGTTTTGGTGTCGAGGGCGCCGGTTGGTTCATCGGCAAGAATCACTTTGGGCTTGGAAATCAGGGGCCACGGGCAATAGCTACCCGTTGCTTCTGTCCACCCGACATTTCGCTGGGCAGGTGTTCGGCCCACTCCTTCAACCCTACTTTATCAAGGTATTCCAGGGCCAGTTTATTCCGTTCGCGGCGGCTCACCTTCTGGTAATACAGCGGCAGCGCCACATTTTCCATAGCATTTTTAAATGAAAGCAGGTTAAACGACTGGAACACAAAGCCGATCAGATGATTGCGGTACCAGGCGGCTTTCTTCTGGGTGAGTTTACTGTCAATTACGTGACCTGCCAGCCGGTATTCGCCTGAATCATGGCTATCCAGAATCCCCAGAATGTTTAGCAACGTGGATTTACCGGAACCCGAAGAACCCATAATAGAAACCAGCTCCCCGCCTTGTATGTTGAGGTCAATTCCCTTTAACACGTGCAATTTATTGTGCCCTACGGAATAATACTTATTGATGTCGGTAAGCTGAATCATCGGCTACGGGTTTGGAAATTGAAAGTAATCCATAGGTAACTTGTAATACAAGGTACTCATTAAAGAGACAGGCGATCCGAAATTTGGATAAAATGTAACCGGAGTTTATAGCCGGTTTTTATAATGTACGAAAACCATAGTATCCCTTCAGGTTATAAGATGCCGCAACTAAGGGTCAGGTTGCACACTGGTAAAAAAATGTATGTCCCCGCACTTAAGTACCCGGTCTGAAGAATCATAAAATAACCTCCAGTTAAATTTTTTGCAGTCAGCAACTTACTCATTATCCATCTTTAATTGCCCATTTGATTATTGTAAGCGTGTACGATAAGTTTCATTCTCGCCGATTAAAGCACAGATTTCCGCGGATAAAAACGGCATTTCCGCGAAAACTCTCTCAGCGAAGCTAATCTGTGACCTTATCTGGGTAAATCTGCGAGAAATGAAATCAGGTAGGAGAACTTGTCCTACACCCTTACCGTAACTTTATCCCTTCTAATCACTTTTGGCTCCACCGGAATACCGGGTAACGGCGGTGCGTTTTTTCGTAATAGGGTGAATGCTGATAAACAAACTCCAGCTGTGCCCCGGCATTGCTGACAAATGGCGCATTATCCCGCTTCTTTTGCTCCAGCAAGGTTTTTAACTGCGGATTTTTAGCTAATAAGTCAGTCGCCAGGTCTTCGAATACATAATCCGAGTACCCTTCTTTCTGCTGAAGAATCGAGTCGAAAAAATTCCAGTTGAAGAAGGAGTCGGGGGCCTGTGGTTCCAGGGTTTCCACAATATACCGGTTAACCAGCTGATTAGTATAGACCAGGTAATCGCCCTTGCGAAACGGTATTTGCCCTGTTTCTTTCCGGACAGTGGTGTTGTAGTGCAGATAGTGCCCTTCAAAAGGGCTATTCACTGTTTTGAAATCAGCAATAAAATAAACCTCTACCGCCAGTAGCGTATCCTTTTCCAGTGGTTTCAGTTCTACCCGGTTGAGCCGCAGCCGGTCAATTACTTCCTGCCAGGCCTGAGGGATAATATATGCCTCCGGAGCTTGAATGGTCGTTTTAGGGATATATTGGTTATAGAAGGGAACGTCTTTAGTATAGGGCTTCTTGCGGTCGTAGTACAATCGGGGCAACCCGCTGACGCCACTGGGTTTGTAAGCGGCCTCGTACCCCTTAAAAGGGATGCGGGTAAACTTCTCTTCGTCCAATTGCCAGTCAATTACAAATTCCCGCTGTTGCCGAACTCCATCTTCGGTTTCTTTCCGTAACCGGGCCAGGGTCTGGTGCTCCGCATTAACCAGTTTTACGAAAGATTGCAGCAGGGCGTAGGTTGCCTTTACCCGCTGGTCGTAGGGTTTGAGCATGTGGGTTTCGGGCATAAAACCCAGCGTACCAAATAAGGCCGTGTAACCCGTTGAATACCGGGGCCATTCCATAAACTGCACAATACCCGAATCAGGGCTAGCCTTTACCGGATTTACGTAAGGCGTCACATCCACTTTCCGGGAGGCCAGTTCCCTGGTCAGTTTAGGTCCAAATTCCTTTTCCAGGTATTCGCCCAATGCACCGCCCAGTTTGTTGTGCTGCGTAGCAATCAGCGTCATTACATATTGGTAATCAGCCCCGTTGCTGACATGCGTATCTACGAATACCTCGGGCTGCCAAGTATGAAAAATCTGGGCAAACGCTTTGGCATTGCGGGTATTACATTTGATAAAGTCCCGGTTCAGGTCGTAGTTGCGGTCATTGCCCCGGAAACCGTACTCGGTCGGCCCGTTCTGGTTGACCCGGGTCGTACTATTCCGGTTCAGTACGCCACCAATATTGTAAAAAGGAATCACTACCAGCACCAGATTGGCCATTTTCTCCTTTAGTTGCTGGTCCTGCGCCAGGTCGCGGAGCAGCATCATGGACGCATCTACGCCATCGGGTTCCCCGGGGTGAATGGCATTGTTAATGAGCAAAATCCGCTTTCCGCGTCTACGGATTTCTGACGGCTCAAAAATACCATCGGGTGAAAGAATCGCTGTATGCAGGGGAATATTACTATCCGTGAGGCCACCCTCCGTCAGTCGGATTGTTTCAAACCGTTGGTCCAGCAAACGAAAGTAGGCGATTCCTTCTTCGTAGGTAACCGTTTCGCGTCCCTGGGTACGTTCAAACTTGGTTAGTAAGGGATTTTGGGCAGTGCTCATCAGCATGGAGAGTAGCGTAATCAGGGCTGGTAATAAAAACTTCATTTGCGGGAAAGATTTTCTATCGGTCACTATGCCCTAAGCTTCTCTCCGGATCAATTTTATCGCGGATCAACTGTTTGATTTCTTTAGCTTCGGGAAAACGGCCCGCTGCTTTGCGGGAGAAGAGCAACCCGTCATTCAGACGGATGTCAAATATCCCTCCGGTACCTGGAACAAGGGCTACTTCGCCCAGATCATCTACAAAGGTCGTTAATAATTCCTGCGCTATCCAGGCGGCACTGAGCAGCCAGCGGCACTGGGTGCAATATTCAATTTCTATTCTGGGGGTACGAGGCATAAGCTACAATGATACAGGCAGCAAAATACGTACTTAGCCCGAAGTTTGCTATGGATAGCGGTTTTCTGATTGTAAGTCTGCTAGCCCCGCTAAGCAAAGTCCAGTCAGTGAACCTCCCCTACCACTTCGTCAGCCGGTAATTGTTGGGTTCGGGAGAGAGAAAACACGTCGGCCAATAATTCATAAGAACGCATACGGTCGGAGAAATCGTGGGTAATAGTCACGATTACCAGTTCATCGGCCTGGTACTCCGCAGCCAACTGTTGTAACTGCACTTTTACCCGTTCCGGCGTTCCGGCAATCATGCGCTGACGGTTGTACCGGATCCGGTTGAGTTCTTCGGGAGAATAGTTTTGGGCCTTTACATCTTCATAAGGCGGCACGCCCACACTGATGCCCTTCTCAATACGTAGCAGCATCAAATCCGTGGTAGCCTGCAGTTGCGCTGCCTTTTCTTCCGTCTCGGCGCACAGCACAAATACGCCTACGCTGACTTTCGGGGAGGCCAGTTGTTCGGAAGGAGTAAAATGTTCCTTGTACGCCTGCACCATGCCCGGACCGCCCACTGGGTTGATGAAATGGGCGAAGGAAAAAGCCATGCCAAAATGGGCCGCAAACAAACCACTTTGTCCGCTGGAGCTCAGCAACCAGAGTTCCGGCACGGTATCCGCCACGGGAATGGCCCGGATGCGTTCCTGCACCGTTCCCGGTTCAAAAGAGTCATGCAGATAGTGTCGTAAATCCACCAGTTGCTCCATAAACTCCCGTTCACTAAAGGTATTAGAAGGATTGAGCAAAGATGCCGTAAGCCGGTCGGTACCGGGAGCCCGGCCGATGCCCAGGTCAATCCGGCCCGGAAACAGGGTTTCCAGCATCCGGAAGTTTTCGGCCACTTTCAGGGAGCTGTGGTTCGGCAGCATGACGCCGCCGGAACCTACCCGGATGCGTCCGGTTTCTCCGGCCAAGTGGGCAATCAGTACTTCGGGCGTAGAGCCCGCCAGACCCCGGGCATTATGGTGTTCCGAGACCCAGAACCGGGTGTAACCCAGCTGGTCAGCAAGTTTGACTAATTGGGTAGTCTCCAGTATGGCCTGCCGGGCCGTACCACCCTTCCGGACGGGAGACTGGTCAAGTACGCTTAATTTCAGGGGTTGTTGCGTGGTAGCATCCATGCTTGAGGGACAAGGAGGCCGGGTAAAAAGTTCCGGGGGAATATGTTACGAATGAGTAACAGAGAAGAACGTTTTAGCCGTCGAGGTCACAAAACATCGTGTTTGGCAAGTACTATTTTAAACATAAGCGAGAAAGGCTGCTCTGCTTGCTGAAAGCGTTTTAGAACATTTATTTCGGCTTCATTCATCTTTTTTCGCCCCTCTGCCATACATATTCTCTGAATTTGTATCAGAACCTTATGAAACTGTTTAAGGTGCTCATAACGCACTTTGTCTAGTGAATTACTATCAAGTTTGTATTTTTGAATAGTCTGCCTGCCTTTTACTGAATCGTTGTTAGAGATTATCTGCTCATCTTCAAAGCTGATGTGATTCATTATCTCTTCGTCACTGTGTACGCAAGGATTCAATATATCCTCGTTTGGAATGGCCTTATTGGTGGATTTATTGTTACAGTGGTTACAGGCTAAGTAGAGATTGTGCCAATCAAATGCCAGGGAAGGTTGCTCTGATACTTCTATATAATGGTCTACTTCGCTTGGCATATTTTTAAGTTTTCTCTCACAGTAGAAGCATTTATGAAAACTCATTGCATTGAGGCTTTCCCGGATGCTCTTATGTGCATACTTACTGTTATCTGGCCTGCTTTTTCCACTATTAAGAAAATTTTGCGTCCATTCTTGCTTTTTTTGGCTTAAAACCTCCGGTTCAGGTAGCCGTTTAAGGTGCCGCATTATTTAGTTGCTTTACTCAGTTCTCCTAACAAATTATCTATGTCCAGATAGGCAAAGTAATCTGGATTAATAGCTTTTAGTTGACTCTCAATTCGTTGCTCCTCCGATTTATTCCCTTCCTGAATGGCTTGCTTTCTTTTGCGAAGCAAATCGGAAATGGCCGCATTGAAGGGATAAGTACCCCCAAACAGAGGTGAAAGCAAGATTTCCTCAATGGGTTTGTTACTATATTCAGCCGTCTCGTCCTTTACAATGCAATGGTCACCCTGCGACTCGCAGACGTAAATCCGGGCATTTTCCACGGAAGATACGATAAAAGGAGAGTGCGTAGTCAGGATGATTTGTAGGTAGGGAAAGATTTCCTGCACACTTTTGATAAAAGTTTTCTGCCACTTAGGATGAAGGTGATTTTCCGCTTCATCAATTAGTAATAAGCCATGCGTATGGCAAATCTCTTCGACAGGAGTATTTTTTAATAAATGCACGGAGTACATTTTCCCGAGCAAAGAAACCATGCGTTGAATCAGATATAGGTTGCCACTGCTCAATTTGTCGAGGGTAACTTGCTGCCCATTCTGGCGGATAATAGGTTCAAGCCTTGTCCTCGAAACGTAGGCTAATTCCCCATTATTTAGGCTAAGCTTAATAATCTTCTTTAACTGCTCATATAAATATTCTCCAACTTTTCTTTCAGACGGAGCTTCACTTCCTTTTAGATAGTCGAAGTAGCAAATAAGTTCAGTTACTTCAACATTCTTATGAATTCCACTTAATGAATCTACCAAGTAGTCTTCTGCTTTGGGGAATACTATATTTTTAACTTCAAACGCCTATCGGTGGCAAGCCTTGATGTCCAGTAATCTGTTACCCACCTTATATCTTTCAGGTATTCGAGAGGATTGGGTGTTCCAACAAAGACTATATTCAGATCTCTATTATTTGTCTCAAAGCTTCTTTCTTTATCAAGAGTTGTTGTCTTTATTATTTCTTTTTCACCTCTATAGGCAGTTTCAATCTCTATTGCAAAATCTGTCTGTTTTCTGATGATATCCCTTTCAATCTTTCCATAAGGTCCTATTAACACTGCCCTAATTGCATCCAAGATAATAGTCTTACCAGTTCCATTCTCACCCGTAATAATCGTTACCGGAGGCTGCTTCTGATCGTCGTCCTCTCCGATGAAAGTAAGTTCGGCCTCCTTAAAAAGGACCAATATTTTTAAGCGTTAAATCAAAAGCCGCATAGAAGTCTGATAAAGATGCCTATTGTAAATAAACGAAAAAAATAGGTTGCCCGAATACACCGGCAACCTATCTATTCAAAATTATACTTTTTGTAACATCATTCGCTCACCCAAACACCCCCAACCTCTCCACGTAATCCTTGCTGCCATCATTGACCCAGGAGTCAAGCTGGGCGGATCTTTCATCTGCTGGCCGCGGAGACGGGCACGGCCAAGTAGCCGCACTGGATATCTTTCAGTCCCGACATATCACTCCACAGCTTTTCGACCTGAGCGACCGGGTAAATATCCTCCTGACCATGACCCCAGCGGTATTTAACATCTTTAATAGTCACGTAAGTCGGCATGCGGTTGGCTACGTTCCGGACGGCTTCGGCCAGCAGTGCATCATCACCTTGGAGATGGGCCCGCGTGAGGCCGAAGAGTTTGAGCAACGGGTCAATCCCAATCCAGGTGGTCATGGAATTGTAGTAACTCAGTTTGAGTTCGTCTTCCTCCCGGGGCTGGGCCAAACCTTCGAGCAGTCGCACGTGTCCATTGACCGGGCTAATCCGCCGCCGCGGTCATCGATGCGACGGGGTACGACTTCGAAGGTAAGCACATTGCCTGAACGCAGGTGATAACCCAAAGCTGTAGGATTAATATCGGCTCCCAGCGTGTCAATGTTGTGCAGCATCAGCGTTTCTACCTGCGGATGTGCTGAGAGCAGACGGGCTAGGGTACCGTTCCGCAGCAGATTGGATACTTCATACCAGTGACCCAAGGGTGAAAACCGCTGCCCGGCTACGTTGTCTGCGTAATCGGAGCCTTCTCCCTTGGATTTGGCCCAGCCAATCAGCGACTGCCGTACCGACTCGCGGACCTTCTGCTTGTTTTCGTCCAGGGTTTCCTGAGGCATTTCTTCCCAGAGGAAGCGAAGGTCCCGTTCCATAGGTACAAAACGCTGCCCGATAGAACGGCCTTCGGACAGGTAAATACCTCCTTTATAACCGTAATTCCGGTTGAGTTTGAGCTTCTGCTCAATGGGAGCATGAGTGAGGTAACTGGTGGCCACCAGGTGCGGAATGTTGGCCCCGTACTGCTCCGCCACTTTACGGGTTTTCGCCAGGTGAATTTCCAGGAAAGACCGGTGACGGCCCTGCATCATCACGAACGGATTTAATGCCTTGATTACCCCGGCTCCTTTGGTCCAGCGGCTGCCTACGCCAGCGGCCAATGACAGCACGGCCACTTTGCCGCCCGGATGGCTTTTTCCCCGATTCCATTTTCGTCAGTAAGCCCGGAGAGAACGGCAAAATCGCCTTGCTGTACGTCTTCGATGCTGGTTTCGTCCGGTAACCGGTTGCGGGACAGGCCGATACGTCCTTTTTGCAGGGCTTCGCGCAGTTGTTCGTGCTGGATAAAATCAAATCCGTTTTCCCGCTTGATACGGTCAGCTTCCTCGTCATGGGCTTTGCGGTCGGTGCGGCCCGCCGGTTCAGATACCTTGAACAGATTGCTGACAATGGTACGCAACAACGGATAAGCTTTGTTTTCTTCGCCGCACAGCGTGGAGAAATAGTCAAACTCGGCCCGCCGCAGGTAAGTAATAGTAGCCGGGTCTTGTTTGACTAGCCCGGAAACGTGCAGGGCGTAGTAAGGGGCGGGCATTAAGGCTTTTTCGCCTTCATGCAAAGTGGACCAGGTACCTTTGTGATTGATGCGCCAGTTGTACACCACGGGTTCCATAGCGAAAGGCAGCGAATCGGAAAGCTCTTTTTCGTTTCGCGGAGAATATTTAATACAATGTCCCGTGACTCGTGGTGTCGTTCCGGATTCACGAACATACCCATCCCGCCACCCGACATGCCGCCCAGCATCAGGAATCCGTAGAAATCCTCTCCAAACGCTTCTTTGGCTTTGGCAATAATCCGTTCGGTAAAGTGGGTGGAAGCCCAGGGAATAATGGTTTTAATGGGGCCTTGCCAGTTGTTATAGGTGTTTTCGGCCAGCTTACGGATGTTTCCTTCCTGCAAAGCGGCTAGCATATTATCGTAGATCTCGTTGGTCTGCTGCCGTGATTCCCATTCTTTCACGCCCCGGAGGAGATATTTTTCCGAAACCATTTCCAGAATCGGGCCGACATTGGAAGCCATGCCACCGTGCATGACGACCAGCGATTTATTGAGTTTTTCGTCAATTTCGGGATGAACCGAAACCCCACTGATAATGCGGTGCCGAGGCAACAGACACCCGCGGCTGATGCCATATTCGGGGTCGCCTTCCTGAGCCCGCTGTCCTTCAATGGCCTTAATGCCCGGCCACACACCGCCGGAATCCTGCCAGCCACCCCGGAACCGCCCAGCCATTCGCCCAGGATAGCCCGGGAAGCAACCAAGCGCCGTTCGTGTTCCTGTAAACCGTCTTCCAGGCAAGCCGTTTGCCCGGTGGCCCGCATCAGCAGGGAAATGATTGAACCTAATAGGTTCGTAGAAACGGCCAGCCGGGAGCCTTTGGGAATGTCATTCACCTGGGTAACGACCTCAATACCCATGCCCGGCGCCACAATTTTCGCCAGCAGCTGGGCTAAAGACTGATTGGTACCTTCAAAGGAAGGCGGAATCAATCCGGAAGCAATTACGCCAGCTTTTATGAGACTCAGGTAGTCGTTGCCGAAGTTAAACAGGTCGGCAAGGTCGGTTACGTCTTTGGTGGCATTGAGGTCGATACTGGTCAGGCGCAGTACCGGCTCGGGAATCACCCGGATAAAGGAACGAATAGGCGGCTTAATTTCCTTGTCCCGTCCGTACACGCCCAAGTCAATGGATACGTTAATGACCCGTGCTCCTTCCGGATAGTCCATGCCGAGAAAGAAAATATCGGACCAGCCACTATGGGTCAAATCCATGCGGACGGAGGTATTCTCTTCGAGAACCGGGTAAAATAGTGTTCCTTCAGCCCGTTGCAGCAGTTGCGGATGAATGCGGATGGGATGGTCTTCGAGGTGTCCCACGCGGAACATCCACTGGTTGCCCTTGCTGGAACGTACACTCCGGCGTACCTGGTCGGCCAGAATCTGAAAGGAAAGATGGTGATAGGCTTCCGCCAGTCCGCTGAATAGCGTGGCGTTAGGACCTTTCCGTTCTATCTCTTTCAAAAACCGGGTAATGGCCGTTTCGTAACGCCGGGCAAGCAGGTCCTCGAAACCTTCGTAGGGAACTTTGCCGGTTTCAGGAGTTTCCGGCGACTCCATCAGGAAGAAGCGGTATCCGGCATAGAGAAATAAAATGGCCCGGACCCGTTCGTACAGGTTTTCGCTGCGCTTCCGGAAATCGTCGAGTTCACGGAAAGCCTGCAGCAGGTCTTCCTGCGAAAAAGCCCGGCACAAGTCGTAAAACGAACGGTTACGCTTGTCCGGGTCGGTAGTGGTGATGGTTTCTATGAATATATTCATGAATCTGATAAGCTGGGCAGATGGTTAATTAGTTGTATAGCTCTACCTTTTCCTCTGCTACATAAATTGTTGTAAGGGAGGCGCTTACTTTTTTTGGCATTGCCCCAAAAAAAGTAACAAAAAAAGGTCTAGGCAAAAAAACGCTTCCCCGCTACTGGCTCACACTCACCCCGCTTTTTTGCCGGGCCAACCCGCATGGAATAGTTTTTAATTTTTAACTCGTTTTGCGTTGGTTGGCTTCGGCCAGCATTTCTACGAGGGTGGTCAGGGTCTGGTCGTGGGCTTCACCGGCCAGGCCGAGGGCAATCTGGGCCTGCAGCCAGCCGAACTTTTTGCCGATGTCGTAGCGGTTCCCCTTCACTTCCAGGGCCAGGTATTTCTCCTGCCCGGCCAGTTCCTGTAAGGCCGGGGTTAAGGCTAAAGTACGGCCGTTGTTGTGCAGGTGGTTTTCCAGCATCGTGAAAATGGCCGGCATCAGCACGTGCATTCCAAAGAAGCACAGATAATAGCCCCGGCGAAGTCCGGAAGTTTGCAGTTCCAGTTCGGCAATGCTAAGGGATGGCTTTTCAATAATCTTTTCAATCTGATACACGCCTGATACTCCGGCGGCGTGGCGGCCGGTAAGGGTACCATAACGGCTGATGAGGTGTTCCGGGGTAGGATTTACAGCGGCTACGGAACATTCCTCCTGCACGGCTAGTTCAATCAGTTGCTGGGCGCAACGTTTTCCGGCCATGTTGGAAACATATAGATAATCCCCCAGCAGCAGCAAAAAGGGCTCATTACCCACAAAGTTTTTGGCACATAGTACGGCATGACCATACCCCAGGGCTTGGGTTTGTTCGGCAAAGTGCAGGCGACTCAGCAGATGGTCTACTTTAGCAGCTTGTGCCTTGGCCCAGTCGCTGCCCTGATAGGATTGCAGCAAATTATCCCGCAAAGAACGGAACGCTTCCTGGTACCGGACACCATCACCGGGAGCACAGACCACGCAAATCTCCTCAATGCCACTGGCAAAAGCTTCTTCGGCAATAATCTGGATAACGGGTTTATGAAGCCCATCCGTGTCCACTACGGGCAACATGGCTTTCTGAACGGTATCAGCTACGGGGTAGAGTCTTTCGCCCCGGGCAGCGGCAGTAATAACGGCTTTTCTGACTTTCATGCGGTTTATGGCTTGGGCTACGAAATTGCCAAAAGGAGCCGGAAAGAGCAAATGGTACCCGGAAGAAAGGGGTTAAGGTACTGGGTATTGGATGATTGGTCATCGGAGAGTTGAAATTTCTCTCCTCCATTCACCTGCGAGCAGGTAACCCACAAAATGAATGCTTTTCAATCTTTTTTATTACCTCCGCAAGGCTGGAGAAAACAGAAGTTGTTTTAGGAAGAAAATAGATTTCATTTTGAGATCCTTTCCAATAGCGCTATTGAAAAAATGGAGATGGGTAAAAGAGGGGAAATAAACATTAAATGAAGATTACGCAGCAAAACTATTTTAACGGGAATATTCATGAGAATAAAAGCATTACTGGTCATTTTGTTATTCACGGGATTCAGTGTTTTTGGGCAGGATAAAAAGGTTTTATACGGATTCAATGTTTCAGGCGATTGGAACTCCTATTTCCGAGTGAAGGATTTGGACCCAATTGATTTTAAAGGCAGACCTAATTTTTCCGCTGGAATTACTTTCCGCTATTTTCCCTCAGCACGCTGGTCGGTAGATGCGGCCATAAATTATTCCACCAAAAACTTCAAAGAAAAAGTAGATTTCAGTAAATACCGGGCTATCACTCCCAATGACCCTGCTTTAAACTTCACTGGAGGTGCCACCTTACTTTATAACCACGGCTTTCTGGATATTCCGGTAAGTCTCAATTATATTTTCTCAGATAACAAGCAACGTTACTTCTATACCTCACTCGGATTGGTAGGCTCAAAACGGGTAGGCTATCAGTTTCAGAGTACCGAATCATTTGAGGGGATTTCAACGAATCCGCCCTACAAGGGCTTTTTAACCAGTGTAAAATTAGGAATTGGCATGCTGGTCAGAACGGATAAGATAGGCATCAATGTCGAACCTCAAGCTAGAGTATATACTTACAAAGTTCATAGGGGAGGCCATATTGAAAATCCGGTACACTTCGGCGTCCAACTATCCCTGCTGAAGCTTTAGAAATTAAATTTGTTCCGCGTTTGCAATACGGAACGGCCCAAAGTGACATCTGTAGTGCCAAGTTCTCCCATACTAATTATGTATAGTCTTATGACTAACCTTTTTACCCTCCCTGTCCTATCCTCCATTCTTTCTTTGTTGATAGCTATCACAGATACAGCCCCTGCTTTGGAAGACGATTTTTCCCCAGGTTTGTTGATTGGCGTTTTATTATTTGGCGCAGTTATATTGGTGCTGATAGGTGCCGGAGCTGTAATCGCAGGATGCATGATTGTATTTACAATGATCAGTCTGGCTTTCGGAATATTATCAGCTTCGGTATTGGCAGGTTATTTAAATAGATCTATTACCACAGGGCTAAAAACGTTGGTCATGCTCCTATCCGGATTACTTGGAATACCGATGGGAATTGTCATGGTTTTTGTGCTGCAATGGATAAAAGCCGGTAAGTATCCTGACTTCCTTTTCACCACTATTCTACCGGGCAGCTTGGCTGGATTATTGGGAGGCGTAATAATAGGATTAATATTCCTGAAGGCAATTAGTTACCTGAGAGAAATAGTAGTAGCAAAATACAGAGTAGGTTAAGAAGCCTGAATATTTATTAATTTCAAAATTGCCATATGGTCCTACCAACATGTAAATTATTAAACCAGCATTTATGATGCGATTTTTTCTACCAATTGTGGGGTTACTGATTTTTCTGTTTGATTACGCCAATGCGCAGGAATATGTTGAAGGAAAGATCATTATAGCCCAAGGAGATACAATAATTAGTAAACTACTCAAGCACAAAAGCCGCAAGCAGGAAGCACAGGAAAGTTTTCTGTCAGTTCAGGTACAAGAAGCTAACGGGACCCTAAAAACGCTATATCCGGTGGATATAGTCGGCTACGTAAAAGGAGGCGAAGTTTTCAGAAGCCTTCGGCCGATATCCGGTGATTATCCCCGGACGGGAATCTTTATTAAACAAATCACCCGTGGGAGGGCAGAACTCTACTACCATCCCGGTTTGCCGACCGGCGGTGGGAAATATTTCTTCAAGAAAAGCAGCGAAAGGGAATTTATTGTGTGGGATGGGCAAATAGTGAGCAAAGTGGAGCAAGTGGGTAATCAAGGACGAAATGCCGAGGGAAGCAATGATCCCGAGGCCATGGGCAGGTTACAATTCAAAATAACGCAGAACACAGAGGTTTTCCGGGAGTATTTTACGCGGTACTTCGCCGACTGCCCCTTAGTAGTGAATAAATTGAAAGTTAATTTTTACAGTGATGGCGATATAAAAAGCATTTTCAGGGATTATAATGCGGAAGGGGAACGGATCAGTAAAACCCTTTCCTCTTCCAAATAAGCAAGAGAATCAATTCTACCAGCTACCCCCTTACTGATTACACGAATGAATCAATCCCTACTGCGTGAGCTTGCCGAACGGCAACTCATCTCTGATCAACAGGCCGCGCAAATCACCGAGAAAGAACGTACCGCCCTTTTTTCCCTGCATTGGGAATTGAAAACCATCCTGTACCTGGGCGTACTGCTGCTTAATGCGGGACTGGGCTGGCTGATTTATCTGAATATTGACGAAATAGGCCACGGAGCAGTGATTGCAGCCATTGCGGGCCTCTGTACGGCCAGCTTTGCCTTCGCCTGGAGACACCGGGAGCCTTTCTCCTTCACCCAGACGAAAAGTGCATCGCCATTTTATGATTATGCCCTGTTGTTGGGCTGCCTTACCTTCCTGATTCTGGAAGGCTACCTGCAGTATCAATATAATCTGTTCGGGGAGAAGTACGGCCTGGCAACGTTCATCCCAATGGTGCTGTTCTTCGCGGCGGCGTACTTCTTCGACCACCGTGGCGTATTATCCCTTGGCATCACGGCCCTGGCTTCGTGGCTGGGCATTGCTGTAACCCCAATGGCGCTGCTCAGTGACAATGATTTTTCCAGCTCCCGGCTGATTTATACCGGTTTACTGCTGGGTGTACTACTTTGCGGCGCTGCCTTTTACTTTACTTACCAGGATATCAAAAAACACTTTGATTTTACCTATCTTAATTTTGGCGTACATATTCTGTTCCTGTCGTGCCTGTCCGGGCTGATGGTGCTGGAGAAGGGATGGCTGTTCGTGCCGCTACTGGCGGCAATTACCACCCTATTTATCCTATATGCCCGGCGTGAACAGTCCTTTTATTTTCTGATGGTAGCCGTGTTGTACGCCTACTGGGGGGCCAGTTATCTGGTATTTCAACTGGAGGTTTTCCAGTCAGAACTGATATTCTGGTACTTTATTTTGTCTTGTATGGGCGTCATTTGGTTCCTGGTGCAATCCCGGAAGCTATTGAAGTATGAAAGCGGCACATCGTCACAGTAACTAAATCAGCACATTAATCAAGTTGTATGTCTTCATTTATTGCTTATAATACTCAATGGCTGGATGCGCTTAAAGTCCGAGAACAGGCGGGTCAGTTGCATAAAAAAGGAATGATTAATCAGGAACAGCTTCAGGCTATTCAAGCGCAGTACCCGGTAGGATTCTATACGCCAAATATATTTGTAAGGGTAGTGCTGGCCGTTATGTGCTGGATTCTCTCGTCAAGCATTTTCGGCCTGTTCGGTGTAACTATTTTGACTGAAATGGTGGCTAGCGAAGAAGGTATTGGAATAGTTCTGCTTTTTTTCAGCGCCGTTACATTAGCTGGGTTAGAGTATTTTATTCGCACCGGCAAGCACTACCAGTCCGGGTTGGACGATGCCCTGCTGTACATGGCGCTGGCCGCCGGAATTACGGGGCTTTGCCTGATATTTTCTTCTTTTGACGATTCCCTGACGTATTTCATGCTGGCATTTCCGGTACTCTTTTTCGGAGCCATCCGTTATCTGGATAAACTCGTAGCAGCCCTGGTTTTTCTTTGTTTGGGTGGAATTGTGTTTCTAGGATTGCTGGAACTAGGAGAATGGGTGAAGATTGTCCTGCCCTTTATTTTTATGGCGTTCTCGGGAGCCGCCTGCTACTGGCTGCGTCGGAACAAGCAAAAGGAAAGCCTGCGTTTCTGGGAGGAGTCTATGACTATACTGGAAGGGCTGAGCCTGATCCTATTTTATCTGAGTGGCAACTATTTGGTTGTCAGAGAATTGAGTGAAGCTTGGTTTGGTGTAACCCGCGTACCGGGAGCTTTCCTGTTTTACCTCATTACGGCGGCCATGCCTCTGGTTTATATTTTCTTCGGGCTTCGGTACAAAGACCGGCTGCTGTTGCGTATCGGTCTGGTTCTGGTGGTTGCAGCGGTATTCACGTTCAAATACTATTTCAGTTTAGGTCATACGGAAGTACTGATTACCCTATCCGGAGCCTTTTTAGTCGTCCTGGCTTATTTCTCCATCCAGTTTCTTAAGAAAGGTCATCCGGTCTATACTTACGCTGAGGATGAATCTAATAATCAGGGTATACTCAATGCAGAGGCAGTGCTGATCACGCAAAGCTTTGGTGGAGCTACTCCCCTTTCCAGACAGGATACTTTATACGGTGGCGGTCAGTTCGGTGGCGGTGGTGCCGGGGGAAATTATTAGGGTGGTTTCGGGTGTACGTATGTTAGGTCCAACCTAAAAAGATGAAAAAAATATTGTTGTTGCTTTTACTGGCACTGTTTCAAGCACCTGCTTCTGGTCAAAGCAGGAGTAATAAGCTGTACTTTGAGGCTCTAGAACAATACAACAAGTATGTTGATACTGTAAACCCTAAAACGCATACTCTTTTTGTAGAAGATGCGGGGACAATCACCGATAAGTTTCCAGAGAAGGTGGGTAATCGTAAGCTGGTTCTGCTGACCTATCAGAATCAACAAAAGATTTATCAAGCTAATAATAACACCCTCATTCATGTCAAGATATTCCCTATGAAGGTGGAAGATAACGAACTATTTATCCACATTACCCCCTACCACGGTTCCTATGGGGGCAAAAGAAGGGCTATATGTTAGGGCTCTCTGATTGGGTAAGAGTATATTTTAAATACGATTGCGATAGTAAGACATTTAAATTGGATAGAATGGAATCTGGAGGAATATAAACGGAAAGGCTGGCCCTAACACTCCGACCAGCGGCCTTGCTTCACCGCAAGACCAGCTGTGCAACAGGCCCGCCATCAAGTGTTTTTGTTTAGTTAGCATCTATAAAGGAAAATTAATGAAGGTATGGATCCCTGTATTGATGGTAAGTTTCTTACTTGTAGAGGGTAAGAACAAGGTTGAATTGGCTGGTTTTATTTATAGTAAATGCCAACCTTCAGCTCCTCAAACGGAAAATTCTATTTCTCGGGTAAAAGCGTACGGCAAAAAGGAGGCCGGATAGTTCTTGAAATTGGCACGTATGCAAACTGTAGTGGAAATTTTGAAGGAGGAGTAGAATATCGAAAAGATCAGGTATTAAACTTATTAATCGAAGATAAACCCGTCCGAATGAAAAGCTCGGATGGAAAATGGATTCTTGGATTCGAGAGGGCCGAATGTGATTAGACTTGCTGTAAGTTGAGACTCAAAGGTTTAACAGATAAAAGTTCCAAAGGGCAGCGCAAACGCCAATAATTTGATTGATGATTTTCCTCGACTTAATCCGGCTCCGATGTTCCAGAATTCGATAACGCTTCATGCCTCCAATGGCGTGTTCGACATAAATGCGTTCTTGCCCAGCTTGCTTATTGTGCTCTTTTTGTTGCGCGGTTAACTCATTGCAGACGCCTTTAGGTGTTCGCTTCTTCTTGATAGGAATACAGAGCTGTTCACACTGATATAGGTCGGCAAATCCTTGAAAACCTAAATCTAAGCGTACTTTTACTCGGGTAAACCAGTCTTGATCGGGTGGAAATTCGGCTTGTAACAGGCTGTAGTCAGGTTGCTTGCCTTTGTAAGACTGGCTAATATAGAGTATCTGCTTGTTTTTAGTGCTAATGATTAACTCTTTATGGGTAGGTCGCTTTTTTTTTCCGGAATACTGCTCCTTTTGCGCCTCCTGGTTCTTGGGACGCTGCGTAGCCTGTTCACTTACATCCACGATAATCTCCTTTTCCTCCTGTAGATACGCCTTAAATTCAGCAGCATCCTTAAAATTACGTCTGGGCATTGCCCCTTCTCTTTCTAACGTGTAAGTGAGCAACTGCAGGTATTTCTCAAAATTGCGTTGGGCATTCGAGCCATCCGTACCGATTAACAAACCTAAATTATCCTAGCACAAGCCGTTCTTAAGCTGGAACAAGACCAGAAACAGGCAGTCCGCGTAGGTAGGCAGCAGTAAGTCTACTTCGGTTCGCGCCGCTAAGGTACTCAAAGACACTCCTTGAAAAAACTCATACGTCTCGCCAAAATACTTCACCAGACGATGAAACTGTTGTTCACTCAAACCGGTACTCGACTTCCACTGTCGTTCGTTCCGAATCTGCTGATAACTAAGCATCCGCTTTTTAGAAGCTAAATTACGGCTCTATTCCCTAATTTTACCCCTTGTTTTGTAACTCCTTCTAAATCAACTTGCAGCAAGTCTATTGTTATTTTGTGTTTACTTACCAGATCAAGAATTTACCTGTTTCAGCTATCAAGCAATATTTGATTAATGGGGAGACATTTGAGCAGAGAGATGAAAGCTTTATTATGAAAGATCCTCCTTTAATTTATGAGGATAAAAACTAGAAAAAGTAATAACAGATGCTAACGCCTCATTCCTGTTAACCGGGCTTCTTCACCACAGGCTCTGCCGCGACGGAACGGGTATACGTGGGTGTTTCCTGCGTTAACTATCAATTGACATTTCCAATATCTGGCTACGAAAAACTGGAAACGATCAACCGTAAACCCGAAACCATTACTCCACCTTCAACGCATCAACCGGTTTGGCTCTGGCGGCCCTTAGCGTTTGGGAACCGATGGTAAGCAGCCCCAGACCTAATAAGAAAAGCGTACCCAGTAAGACGGTACCCAAACCAAAATGAACCCGGTTGGGAAAGTTTTGCAGCCATAAGTTATTCAGGAAATAGCTCAGCGGCGCCCCAATGCACACGGAGAAGAACAGTATCCTTAAGAACTCTTTGGAGAGCAAAAACGCAATACTCAAATCCTCAGCGCCCAGCACCTTCCGGATGCCCACTTCTTTTCTTCTCCTTTCGGCCGTATACGTGGCCATCCCCAGCAATCCCAGACAGGAGATAATGACCGCCATCAATGCCAGGAAACCCAGAATAGAAACCAGATCAAAAAATCCCTGGTTGGTTTCGGCCAGTTGCTGGTCATAAAATTCGTACCGGAACGGATGAACCCGGTCGATCCGTTTCCATTCCTTCCCTAATCTGGTTACGGCTTCCCTTAGATCAACCGAAACCAATTGGACATTCACGTAACTAAATCCGTGAGGCTCATTGCGTAATACCAGCGGACCAATTTTATCGGTTCCTCCCATGGGTGCCCGGAAAACAAAGTCCTCCACTACGCCAATAACCTCCAGCGTTTCGTTGCCCCATTGGGATTGCACCCCTTGTCCTACCATTTGAGAGGGATGTTTGTAGCCAAGCGCCTTTACGGCTGCTTCATTGACAAGAATAAAACGGCTTGCCGAGTCACGGGTAGGAGCTAGTTGCCGCCCCGCTAGTAGTTTCACGCCGAGATTACCCGCAAAATGCTCATCTGCTAATATAATCGTCATCTTGGTAGGCTCCTGCCCGCTACCCACCGGTTTTAAACTGATCCCATTCTGGGTATAGGTAGCGGGCAGGTAATCGCAGGCTGAAATAGAAGTCACTCCCGGTACGGCACTAAATACCTGGGAGACTTTCCGGTAATCATTCCCCTGCAGAGGAATGTTCACGATATTTTTGGCAGTAAACCGGTAGTCAAATGACAGAAAATGCTTGAACTGATTGTAGAGCAGCACTGAATTGGTGATAAATAACAAGGAAATCACAAACTGGGAAACACTTAACACTTTACGCAGCCCCAGCTTGCCCGGACGCATAGCATCCAGACTCTTAAGCACTTTGACGGGCTGAAAGGAGGATAAGTACAATGCGGGATAAAGACCGGCCACCACTCCAATGAACAGGGCTAATCCGGTAAAGATACTATAGACGGAAAGGTTTCCTTCTAATTCAAAATTCAGGTACTGATTTACCCAGAGCCCCGTAAATGCCGGTTTGATGAGAAAAAGCAGCAATACGGCCATCACCAGGGCCAGTAACGACATAATCACCGATTCGCTGAGGAATTGAAAAATCAGGTCTTTTCGCCTTGCTCCCGTTACTTTCCGTACCCCGATTTCCTTGGCTCGGGTCAGTGCCCGGGCAGTAGATAGATTAGTATAATTGAGGCAGGCCGAAAGCATGATGACCAAGGCCAGGAAACCCAGAAAATAATACGCCACAAAGGGTAAATTGGGCCTTGACTCGTTGCTCACCAGCATTCCCGGCGTGATTTGGGTCAGCTTCTGGCCGATCAATGTAAAGCCCTGAATGTCTTTCAATTGGTCCCGCTTACGGGTAATCAGGTCACTGAGGGCCGCAGTCAAATTGGATTCCTCTTTTCCGGGGTTGAGCAGTACATACGTATAACAGTGATTATTTCCCCAATTCCCCGTCAGATCTTCCGCTTTGTTCGCTTTATAAAGCATTGGCCGGGAAGCGGAAGACACCAACACATTAAACTTCAGGTGGGATTTGTAGGGTTTATCCGCCATAACCCCCGTAATGGTAAACACGCCCCAGTCAACCGGAAGGCCACCGGAACCTTCCCCCGAAATCGATAACCCACGGTCCGTAAACCGGACTGTTTTTCCTTCCTCCCCGGGCTATTTCACTGGTAATAAACCACTGTTTTTCCAATCGGGTCCTCCTGATTAAATAGTTGCCGGGCTATTTCACTGGTAATAACCATAGTATTGGGAGCAGCCATGCTTACTGCCTTTTTCCAACGGAAAATCAAATACCTCCCAAAAAGCGGCATCCGCAAAGTAACCGCCCATTTGGATGGTTTTCCCATGGTAGGTGGCGTCTCCTCCTACTCCTCTGATCAGTTGAGTCGAGTCTTCTACGATGGGGTATTCCGATTCTAAGGTAGCGGCCAGGGGAAAGGGCGTAGTGGCCGAAGGTACTTTTGAACCTTCCCGGTCAGAAACGATCCGGTATATCCGGTCTTTGTTCGCGTGAAACTGGTCATACTTTTTCTGGTCGTCCAGCATCAGGATGATTAGCAGACACACGGACATGGCTACGGCCAGACCGAAGACGTTGATAAACGAAAATACCTTGTATTTAAGGATATTGCGCATCCCTACTTTCAGATAGTTGTACAGCATAAGAGCAGGCTTTTAGGGAAAGTGAGATTGTTTTTCAGCAAACGGATAGTCGCAACTTCAAGGGACAGACGAATGGTACGTTGCATAACATAGTTCCTTGCAAACAAGGCTTGTGCCAATTGAGAATTCCTCCTTTATGTTACCAAATAAGCCATGCCCAAACTCTTATACTGTTCATCTCCGGACATATTTGCACGAATACGGTCAGTGGAAGAACCTCACCCCCAGCCCTTCTCCTCAAGGAGAGGGAGTTGCTAATGTTAGTTTAAAATCCCTCTCAGCAGGAGATGAAAACGGGAGTTTTCGGGCCAGCCTCAGGGACAGATTTGAGAAAGGGACTAGGGATGGGGTTTCAAAATCATGCCTTCCTTTTCCTGACGCTGGAAGCCAGCACGGCAATCATTACGCTGAGTACGACCACAATCATCAGAGAACCCCGCAGCGTAATCCAATCGGCGCCCCAGCCGATTACGGGAGGTCCGGCCAGAAATCCGAAGTAGCCAAGCGTAGTAACTGCCGCCAGGGCCGTACTGGAAGGCATGCCGGGTGTACTACCCGCCGCGCTGAATACAATAGGTACTACGGTAGAAAAGCCGAACCCGACAAAAGCAAAGCCGGCCAGCACCGGCAGCGGCTCATTAAAAATCAAAGCGGCACTCAGGCCAGTTGCGGCCAGCATTCCTCCCGTGCGCAGCATCGTTAAAGATCCCACTCGGGCAATCAGCCAGTCACCATTAATCCGGCCGAAGGCCATTGCCCCCGAGAAGGCAGCATACCCCAGCGGCGCCATACCCGGATCTTTAGGAGCAGCCTGCGCCATATACACCGCACTCCAATCGGCCATGGCTCCCTCTCCCAACAGTACGCAGAAGGCAATGATGGCTAATCCCATCAATTCCCCTTTCGGCCGGACAAACAAGGGGGTGTTTTCCTGAGTAGTCGGTTCCGTCACTAACAGTGAACGCAAGGCCGTAAATACCAATAAACTGGCAAAAAGGCCGACGCCGGCAAAATGATAGAGCGGAACCACTTTTAGGTAGGACATGCCGGCACCGATGGCCGCACCAGCCATGCCGCCCAGACTAAACAAAGCATGAAAAGAAGACATAATCGGGCGGCCATACAGTTTTTCAACTGCTACAGCCTGGTCATTCATGGCAATATTCAGAATACCATTGGCAGCCCCGGTCAGGGTGAGAGCTAACAGTAAGGTCCAGGGCCCGGTAGCCAAAGCCAGCAAGGGCAAAGTCATGCAATGAATGACCGCTGCTACCGTAGTGACCCGCTGACTGCCCAAACGCACCACCAGCCAACCGGCAAAGGGCATGGAGACAATAGCTCCGATGGTTAATCCCAGTAAAACACTACCCAAAGTACTGGCACTCAGCTCAAGTTTTTCCTGAATGGCCGGAATCCGGGCGGCCCACGTCGAAAAGGTAAGCCCTCCGACAAAAAACATAGTAGCAATGGCAATCCGGGCTCCCCTGACGGAATGGGGAATCGTAATGGTAGCTTCCTGCGGGTTCAATGGTGTCATTTCTACAGTTTCTGGTTTAGAGTTGCCGGTTGAAGTTTCCAAGTTGCCGGTTTCCAACAGCTTAACCGATTAGTATCAGATCATTGAATAGGATAAGGATAAATTGCCAAGGGCTAGGCAATAACACTTGCCTCCATGATCATGCATATCTTAATTCGGGGGCAATTTATCCGGTCCTCATCAACTATCTTCTTACTTGCAAAGTAATCTCATGGTTTACCAATCATTAGGTTTTCCATTAGGCATTTAAAATTTATCCTTTCCCATCAATTGGTTTAGTTTTGCGGGGCACCATTCCCCTGCATGACTACACAGCCCCCTGCCCCTACCCGTGATTCCTACGCGGCCTTACGCTACCGGGAATTTAATTTATTCGTTGTAGCCCGCTTCTTTCTCACGGTTGCCATTCAGATTCAAAGTACCGTAGTCGGCTGGCAGATCTATGACCTCACCGGCGATGCACTCTCTTTGGGGATGATCGGACTGGCCGAAGCCATTCCTTTTATGTCGGTGATTCTGTACGCGGGTCACCTGGCGGATCTGGTGAGCCGCAAACGGATCATTTTGTTTTCGGGGCTGGCCTACCTGCTGGGTGCCACGGTGCTGCTGCTGTTTACCTTACATTTTTCCTGGGTAATCAGCCGCTTTGGGATTGTGCCGATTTACGTAGTGATCTGCCTGATTGGGGTAGCCCGTGGTTTTGCCGGACCCGCCTTTTCCTCATTTGTGGTCCAGCTAATTCCCCGCGAACTCTACGCCAACGCCGTTACCTGGAATAGTACTGCCTGGCAAACGGCGGCGGTGATGGGTCCCGCCTTGGGTGGGTTAATTTATGGTTTTGCGGCAAAAGTAGTAGACCAGTCTATTGCCTGGGCGGGTATCGGGGGCACTGCCTTAGGCAGATGGGCCGGAAGCCTGGCCGGCATCAGTTGGGCGTACCTGATGGTTGTTTTGCTGATTGCCTTGTCTATGGGCTGTGTTTGGTTTATCAATGCCAGGCCTACTCCCCGAAGCGGCGTCAAAGAGTCCCTGAAAACCCGGCTTACCAGTGGTATTTCTTTCGTTTTTAAAAATCAGATTATTCTGGGCGCCCTTTCGCTGGATTTGTTTGCCGTATTTTTCGGCGGTGCGGTAGCCTTGTTACCCATTTTTGCGGATAAAATTCTCCACGTAGGCCCGGAAGGTTTAGGAATTCTACGCGCAGCCCCTTCTTTTGGGTCAGTCTTTATGGGCTTGTTTCTGGCGCATCGGCCGCCGGTCCGGAACACGGGCATCAAACTGCTCTTTTTTGTCGCCGCCTTTGGCGTGTGCATGATTTTATTCGCCCTTTCCGAAAACTTCTACCTGTCCCTGATTATTCTGGCACTTAGCGGGGCCGTGGACAATGTCAGCGTGATTATCCGGTCCACCATTCTGCAACTGATGACTCCCGATGAGATGCGGGGCCGGGTCTCGGCGGTGAACAGCATTTTTATCGGGTCTTCCAACGAAATCGGGATGTTTGAATCGGGAGTAGCCGCCCGGTTACTGGGGTTGATTCCTTCGGTAATTTTCGGGGGAGCCATAACGGTAGCAGTGGTAGGAATTACCGCCCGGGTAGCTCCTAAACTCCGGCAGCTGCACTTGCAGAATATCGTGTAAGAAGGCTAAACAAAAAACCCTTCCGGTTAGAAGGGTTTTGATCAATGGAAGGTATCAGCTTGATTAGGCCCTTGCCGACTGCTGAGCAACTTGTTTATCGGCCCACTCCATAGCTTCCTGCATCGTAGCAACAATGGTGTATTTAGTGGCGGGCTTCTGAATCAGGAATATGCCATTCAGAATCATGCGCACCATTATTTATTTCTATTTACTCCAATGCCTTGCATACTGCCGAACTAGACGTACAAAGGAAAATAGTAAAGGATTCATGGGTTTTATGATCCTTTTCGCCGGCCTGATTGCCTGATTAATCGAGCTACAGAATAGCAACCTGATGCCAAAAGTGCAACAGTTCTCAGCTTAAAATCACCCAAAAGTTTGACTTATCCGGAAATATTACAAGTTAAAAGCCTACCCCTATGCGGATGCCGGGGAACGCCGTTTTAAAATTATCCGTGATAATCAGTTCCGGGATCAGGTGCAGCGAACCATGCCGGGGCTTGGTTGTCAGGCTCAGGGAAAGCTTAAAAGTGTTTTTGCCAAAATAATCACCCTGACGGCTTACCAGGTAGCCGACCCCTATTTTTTGCCATAGTTTCGCTGTACGCCCCACTCCCTGAGCTACTTCCAGGGTAACGAAGGTATTAATCGCCATCCCATATTTGCCATCTTCCCGGCGGTCAAAGAAGTAGTGCATAGATGAGGTAATGCCAAAATAGGTATGACGCCGCGTGAAGATGCCAACACCCAGCCCAATTTCGGGTACCAGCTTATCCCGGACCAGTCCTACACCGGTATTGCCAAAAATGGCCAGTTGGTCTGTATCGCCGGGTCGACTATTCAATTTCAGTTTTCTGGTTCCGTCCTGTTCACTGGTATAGGTGGCCATGTAAGGCCCATTGTAGGCAATCAGATTCCGCTTACTGCGCCGGGCCAGTTCTTCCGAAATTTCCTCCTGCAGTTGGGTCAGTAATCCGTCGATGTCCCGGTTCTCCAGTTGCCGGAGCACGGCCAGACTGTCCAGGATAAAGAATAGCTTGCGTTTTTCGGGCAATTCCACAATTACACTGTCAGCGTTCAGTTTGGTTTTGATCAGACCCGACTCCTTCATCACGTAGAGTACGGATCGTTCATCGGTTTTGGCATTTACTTTAAGCGTACGCCCTCCGCCACTGGTCTCCTGGTACAATACCGTAGTGGTATATTTTGCATTCACCATTGTATCACCCACTTTTCTCAAATCCTGGTTGAGTCGCCTGACTAACGCATTAATACCTGGTAATTGGTCAGGTTGCCGGACACTTTTTACCGGAATCACGAGCCGGTTTTTACCACCTAATTCCAGGGTAAGGGTATCCCGCAGGGTTTGGTTGCTCCTATTCTGGGCATTGACTTTAACCGGAAAGTACAGGCAAAGCAGCGTCATGGCTGCCCAAAGCAGTCGTTTTTGATTCATGTCAGGGAAGGTTTATTGTTTTTTTTCGGTCAGAATGGAAAAGATGTTGGTGGGTTCCCCGGCAGGCTCCGTTTGGTCTTCGGTCTGGCCGCTGGTAAACAACCGCAGGATTTTATTTCGGCGCGGCTTAACCGTTTCACGGGAGAAAGTTGCTTCGGCGCTGTCACCCTTTCCCGGAAAGACAATCGTAACGGTAGTGGTCGTGCTTTTGTAATCAGAACTCGCAGTTTGAGAAAGATAAGATTGTACGTCTTCCGGCCCAACAGGAGAAGCAATCTTAGCAGGGATAACTACTTTCTCACCCCGGTTTTCCGATTGGTCACGGACTGGTTCATGATGAGTAGTCAGATTTTCCGGAAGCATTATCTCTTCCGTTTGCTTCAGGGAAGCTTTTTCTGCGGGTGCTACCTTTTTTAGCTGGTCTGTCTTCCGTATATGCGGTTGTTCCTTTGGGATTCGGGCCAGGGTGTTTTCAGTAATTAATGGCTTCGGAAGGGTATCCTCCACTACTTGGGGCGGAATAGAAATTGCAGGACTTCTCTGTTCTTGCTGCGCCACGCTGACCGCATCTTTTTCCTCCGTCCCAAACGCAAGCCGAATCAGCATCCATCCCACCGGTATCAGCAGCAGGGCAATGAGGGCAGCGGTATAATAGGGGTAACGTACCGGCCTTGCCGTTTATGTATCAATCCTTCTAGCCGGTCCCAACTCCGTCCGGGCGTCCACTGGGATTGCGGCGGAGGCGTGTGTAATTGGTCTATCCGTTCCCGGAATAAGTTATCCAGTTCTTCCATTTTCGTGCGTGAAACCGTGTTGCAGTAATAAGTTGCGCAAAGCAGCCCGGGCCTTGCTGAGCTGCGATTTTGAAGTATTTTCACTGATATTCAGCTGTTCGGCAATCTCCTGATGCGAATACCCTTCGATCACAAACAGGTTAAACACCGTCCGGTAGCCGGTAGGCAAACCCAGGATCAAGGCATAGATTTCTTCCGCTGCCAGCTGCGATTCCAGGGTAGTGTCAGCCTCCAGGTGATGGGCTTCTGCCTCAGTCACCAGATTAAAGTTGTACCGTTTCCGCAGGTACATCAGCGATTCGTTGACCATGATCTTCTTGATCCAGGCTTCCAGACTGCCGTCATTCCGGTATTCGAACTGATCCAGCCGATTAAATACCTTCATAAATCCGCTAATCAGCAGGTCTTCCGCCTGTAATTCTTCCCGCACGTACCGGAAGCAGATCCGGTACATTCTGGCAGCATACCGTTCGTAAAGGGTTTGCTGGGCCCGCATCCCCTCTTTTGCAGTGCTGGATCAGTTGTTTGGTCATCGGGAAAATGCGGGGATGTACGGGCCTTTTACTGCAACAATGCGTAATTGCCGGCAGAGGTTGCCCGTAATGCAAAATATTCCGGTAAAGATCACTACACCTTACCCCCGGCCCTTCCTCAAATCCTTCCCACTGGCTGGCCCGAAAACTCCCGTTTTCGGGCCAGCCAGTGGGAAGGATTTGAATTTGGGAATGGTAAAGTCCTTCTCTGCAGGAGAAGGATTTAGGATGAGGTAAAAAAGGAAACTAAAAAGATTAAATATCTGTTGTAACATTATATGTATATACATATATTTGTTTCGTCAGGAATGAACATTGTAACAACTAACCCTTAACATCAAACAATTATGACTACCTGGAACATTGATCCTACCCATTCTGAAATACAGTTTAAAGCAAAACACCTGGTCATTTCAACGGTAACTGGCTACTTCAAGCAATTTGAAGGCACCGCTACCACTGAAGGCGACGACTGGTCTACGGCTAAAATTAAGTTTTCGGCTGATATTGCCAGCATTACTACTGGCCAGGAACAACGGGATGCCCACCTGAAAACGGCTGACTTCTTCGATGCCGAAAACCATCCTAAGCTTACGTTTGAGTCTACCTCCCTGCGTAAAGTGTCGGATGACACCTACAAACTGGCCGGAAACCTGACCATCAAGGGTAATACCAAACCCGTTGAACTGGAGGTGGAATTCGGCGGACAAGCCACTGATTTCTACGGCAACGATAAAGCAGGCTTTGAAATTACCGGCAAAGTGGGTCGTAAGGCTTTTGGTCTGACCTGGGATGCGGTTACTGAAGCAGGCAGTGTAGTTGTGGGAGACGAAATTAAACTAATTGCCAACGTACAGGTGGCAAAACAGAAATAAGGGTGCGGTGTACGGCTTTCGAAATCCCCTCTCCTGATGAACACTATGGGTCCATATAAGGGATGGTTCAAGCAATCTCTCCTTTACTCAAAGACACCAATTCGATAATTGCCCGGTTGCTTAACCTGGGCTCTTTTTTTAGCTGCTATCTATTATTGGCAACCATCCCCGGTGAATGGCAATGGGTGATTTCCCGGTTGTAAACAGATATATAAGCAAAAGTATTCCCGCTGCTGCTAAAACTTTCGTATATAAAAGAACGGGAACCAAAACTTTACCTTACAGCGGACAAGTAAAAGCTGTATAGTATAAACTGAAAATCTTAAACTACTCCTGCTCTGCCCGATAAATTAACCTTTGGCAAGGTTTTTTCTGTAACATTGCGCAGAGGAGACTATTTCTTATATAAATAAAATGGATATGAGTTACTTTATGGTAGAGTTCGATTTACTGCAGCCGCTTCCGGCGGATTTTATCGCGATGATTCCTGAGCAGCGGGCCAAAGTCAATCAGTTGCTGGAAGATCAGAAAGTACTGATGTACTCGCTGGCCGCCGACCGGTCAAGGGTTTGGGCAGTGATGAATGCCAAGGATGAAATTGAGGTAATGCACCTGCTGGCCGATATGCCTTTGATTCAGTATGCCGATCCGGTAGTGACTGAACTGGCTTTCCACAATTCAGTACGTTTTGCCTTTCCGGCCATTTCCTTAAATTAAGCGGTGGTGCTTTCAAACAATACCTTTACTTTTCAAAAACAGCCACCGAAAAGATGAACCCTTTTGGCAATACCTCAAAAAGGTGATTCGACAGAAAATTGAACCGACCTTCTCGCGAATTACCCGCTTGTTTCCTAAACCTATCCATGCTGTTACCCAGAAAGGTTTTCTCTTAAAAATCCTCCTGTATTTTGTTGGCTTACTCACTTGACCAGGCTTTATCTTAAGCTGACTCTAACGTGAATCTACCCTGCAACGTGAATTACTTAGTTTGTTTTTCCTCCTTTGACCTTCCCTTCCTAAGTTCTTCTTCAAGTTCTTCAATAGTGGGTAATTGGGTGCGCAGGTGTTCAGGATTCAATAGCTACGTAGCAGTGAAGTTTGACATGATAAAAGAGTAAATCCAGGTAATAGTCTTCTCCATCTACATTCAAATGATATTGTCTGCCCAGAAAAGCAAAGCCAGCTCCTAATTCGAGTAGAAACTTGGTGATATGATCGACCAGCGATTTTTCTACTTCCCGTTCGTGAGTCTGGTTCCCTATCGAAAGAAAATCGAATATATAAGGGTCTTTGAGAGTCTGTTGAGCTAGATCAGATTCGGGTGTACGACAAAATGCAGAGCGTTCATCCGCATTTAGCTTCGCTGAGAATAGTTGCAATGCGGATGTGTATAGCCGGGCATTTGAAATGCCCTTTTTCTCAGTTCCGCATTGCAAATGCGGAACAACACGAACAAAGTTTAATGGTTGATCTGCAATTTGTCGTACACCCTCAGATTCTGTAGCAGGTAGTGTATGGCTAAAATTAGTAACTGCTTTACCTTGTCGCTGGTATAGTTTAAGGTCTATCTGATGCGCTAAGATATTACGGGACCAACCATGCTCAAAGCAGGCTTGTGCATAAAACCAAGCCTCCGTTTTGTCTTTTATTCTATCCAGAATCAAGCGGTTATGGCCCCAGGGAATTTGTCCCACAACCTGTGGGACAGTTTCTGCTTCTCCGTAAAACAAGTACCATTGCCGCATAGCATACAGGTTAGTGCGGGAGAAGCCTTTCAGATCTGGAAAAGCGCCCGATAAATCTTTCGACAGTTGCACTACGATTGCTTCTCCCCAATCGGCAGTTCGTAATCGTTTCACAATTGTTTTTCCCAATTCCCAGTAGAGAGCTAACAATTGTTGATTAACCGAAAGAGCAGCTTGAATCTCTGCTGATTGATTGTTTGCTTTCAGCTCCTCCAAACAGGCTGGGGACTCACTGGGGAGTGTCCGTCGACGCATAAGTCTTTTTGGTTCTGTATGATTTTACTTCATGAAGCTATTTAGACACGCCTTGGGCGAATCCTACTTGTGCCCAAGAGTAGTTACTAGTCTCCCACTGGCGCGAGAAGCAAAATCCGACATCCAGCTTCCGACATCCGAAATCTGATTAGAATCCGATCCTGAACAAAATGCCCGTCCGGACGCGGCGACCTTCGTTAAAAGCCGCGGCAAAATCCAACCGGCCTACGCGCAGCACTTTGCCTACTTTTAAGAGCTGATCTACTCCCGCAGTCAGTTCCAGGTAATTGCCCAGGTAGGGCGTACGCAGGTAATGGGCTCCTACCACTTCCTGCCACCGCAATTGCTTAAACAGGGGAATTTTGTTGAAGATAAACCCATTGAAGTGGTGTTCGTAATGCCCTTCCCAGTAATCGGATACGGTGCTGAAACGGTAGTAATCAAGCAGATAAAAAGCATCTAACTGATTATTGGCGATTAGGGTCTGGTTGCCGATAAAATGCCGGAAGTCAGGCAAGTAGATTTCTTTCTTTCGCAGAAAAGTACCGAAGGAAACGTCGAACCGCGATTCACCGAACAACCCCAGGCGAAGGTCTTTGTCGAGGCCCACCCGCAGGAAGTCAAAGTCTGCCTTACTGCCCAACACTCCCGGAATACCTTTGCGGTACTGTACGTACAAGGTCGGGTACGGCGAATCCAGATTAATTTTGAGATTAGGCCGGGAAATATACTTTTGTCGGAAATTGAACCGAAGTCCCAGGCGCAGCACCAGGGCATTGTGCACCGGCATACGAACCGAATCGAGCCCATAAGGCAGCCGGTTGTTAGGCGTAAATTCCCGTTCCTCTATATCCCGGAAGGTGAACCGGGTTGTATTTTCCAGGGGAAGCCGACGGGCAAATTCCAGCACCCCTCCGAGGGTAAGTCCATTCAGGATTTCCTGCCGCCAGGTAATTTCCGCAAAACGCTTCTCGTAGAGCTTCAGGTAATTGCGTTCAGCCAGCAGGGTATAAAATGTATTGACCAGGTAGGGCACCGGGTCCAGGTGGTTAAACTGACTAACCGAACGGCCGCCATTGATTTGAATAGAGCCGGATTTAGTGGGGTTGTACAAATACCGGATGCCCGATCTAATGTAGAACTGCCTGCCCGAAAAGCCGTAACGCAGGTTGTTGGTAACCGAAAATGACTTGCGGGTTTCTTCATCGCGGCGGTTATAGGTGAGATCGGTATTGAGTACCAGCCCTTCTACGGTGTTGTACTGCACATTGTTCAGCAGGGAACCAATCCCCAGCGACCAGTTACGGTAACTGTTGCGGTAGGTATAACCGGTCAGCGCATTGAGAAATTTGAATTTGTTATTCTTCGTATCCAGCGAATCCTGGTATTCCTTCGATTCCCAAACTTTAGATAAACTATCTTTGCGGGTGTAATCGGTTATCTCCTCCGCTGTCAGCGGCACGGGCCGCACCTGCCGCCAGTAGGCCGAGTCCTTCTTGTTCGAACCGGGCTCCACTTTCAGGATTTCTCCCGTAAAAAAACCCCTCTCAAACGGAGGATTCATCTGGTAGCCGGTTAAACTGCCAATAAAATAGCCATCGGCCTTAAAACCAAACACATTAAATCTATAGTTGAACTCCATGGTACCGGGCATCCAAACGTCCTTGGCAACCGGAATATGGATCTGGTGGATGGACAAGGTATCCAGGGCTTCTACCCCGGCATCACGGGTCAGCAGCAGATCCGTTGCGTGAATGCGCCAGCTCCCTTCCTGAATGTAAATGAAGCCCCGGAATACCGGATCGGTCTTATGCCGGGGAATAACCTCAATTTTGTGGACGGTCTGCCCGTTCTCGGTGGAAGTACCGATGAGCTTGTATTCGTAAAAGAGCAGAGCATTCTGCGAAATGGGTGATACAAATCCCCGTTCGTTGAGGTCGGGATTCATCAGGTTTTCGTAGAAATTCCACTGGTTCATGCTGACGGCATTGTTGAGGCTGAAACCATTGTTGCTGCCGCTAACCTTCGAGGAAATCAATACTTCTTTGGTCTTAGGCCGCTGAAAATAGAATTTGGAAACGGATTCTGACAAGTACAATATTCCTTTGCCGGAGGAATCCACGCCGGGAATGTTCACGTCTTGCCCCATGATTTTTTTGGGAGCTTTCAGCAGCCGTACCATGCCCTTTACGTAAGCATCGCAGGCAAAAGTACTTGTTCCTTCCAGGTAAAATTTGCGCTTCTTTATAGCATTGCGGATGATCGGGTAGGCAGGGTCTTCGTATTTGCCTTTGGGCCGTACCGTTACTTCGGCCAGTTGCAGACTCTCCTGTTTCAGTTGCACGTCTACGGTCAGGGGCTGGTCGGTAAGGGTGATCGTCTGGGTATAGGTCTGATACCCAATGTAGCGGTATACCATGCGGTAGGTACCGGGCTTCAGGTTCAGGAAATAGGCTCCTTCCCCATTAGCCGTAGTTCCCTGCGTAGTTTGCTCCGGATAGACGGTGGCAAAAGGCAAAGGATGGCCCTGCGTATCCGTAATTTTACCCGACAAGCGTAAGGTTTGGGCAATGGCAGTAACAGTAAAGGGAAACAGCAGTAACCAAAGGAAAGCTATCCGAATGTGCATAGACAGGAATAAAGTGGCCTAAGTTACAAAAACGCACTGTGAAGGAAAGGAGAGGAAGAATGGCGATTTCCGATGTGCGATGTCCGATTGACGATGTTCAAAATGTAGGGGCGAATTGCATTCGCCCTATTGCACACAGCCATTCTCGGCATTCGATTGGCGCTGTCCGGTGCTTGAAAAATGGCGTACTGATTCCCATTTTTAATGAACCTTTGCCCTACAGTTGAGTATAACTTATTTGTACCTGAAGCCATTTAACCAACTCCTATGCACCTGTACACTATTGATACCGGCTTTTTTAAACTGGATGGCGGGGCTATGTTTGGCGTCGTTCCCAAGACGATCTGGCAACGCACTAATCCAGCCGACGAAAACAACCTGTGTACCTGGGCTATGCGTTGCCTGCTGATCGAGGATAGCGACCATCTCATCTTGGTGGACAATGGCATCGGAAACAAGCAAGATGCCAAGTTCCTCAGCCACTACTATCTGCACGGCGATGCGAATCTGATTGATTCTCTCCACAAAACCGGTTTTTCGGCAGCGGAGGTAACCGATGTAGTGCTTACCCATCTGCATTTCGACCACTGCGGAGGCGGCGTGCAGTATAATGCCAGCCGTACCGGTTTTGAGTTTACATTTCCTAATGCCCGGTACTGGTCCACCCCGGGTCACTGGCAATGGGCAACGCACCCCAATCCGCGGGAGAAGGCCAGTTTTTTAAAGGAAAATTTGTTGCCCATGCAGGAAAGCGGCCACCTCCACTTTATTGAGCCGGGCCAATCTTCCCCATTTACGAATGTGGATTTTCTGTTTGTAGATGGGCATACCGAAAAAATGATGCTTCCCCGGATTCAATACCACGAAAAGACGCTGGTATACGTAGCCGACCTGATCCCCTCCGCAAGTCACATTCCCATTCCCTACGTGATGGGCTACGATGTAAGGCCCTTACTGACGATGGAAGAAAAGACCAGCTTTCTCAATGAAGCCGTCCGGGAAAACTACCTGCTCCTGTTTGAACACGATCCAACGGTAGAATGTGCTACCGTAGCTATGACCGAAAAAGGCATCCGGGCCGACCGGATGGGAACGTTGAGGGAGTTTATGAGGGAATGAGTGCGTAAATTACAGAAGGATTGAATGAGTGAATTACAGAATATTTCAACTATTCTATCCTTCTATAACTTTGTTCTTCTATTCTTCACTTTTAACTGTTTACTCCATTGAAGATCGGTTTGGCTTTATCCGGGGGCGGTGCCCGGGGATTTGCGCATCTGGGCGTACTAAAAGCATTGCTTGAGCAGGGCTTTCAGCCGCACATGCTTTCGGGCGTAAGTGCCGGAGCTATTGCCGGGGCATTATATTCGCAAGGATATACCCCCGAGCAAATCCTGGATATTTTTCTTAAGACCCGACTTTTCAAATTTATACGGCCGGCTACCAGTCTGATGGGTTTTTTCCGAACCGACCGGATGGCTAAGCTCTGCGAAACCTACCTGCCGCATGACTCCTTCGAAGGACTTAAAATTCCCCTGGTTATTTGCGCTACCGATATTGAAGCCGGCCAGACGGTGTATTTCTCTCAGGGATCACTTATTAAACCTTTACTGGCTTCGGGCAGCATTCCGGTAATGTTTGAGCCAGTCCGAATTGATGGCCGCATTTACGTGGACGGCGGTATATTGAACAATATGCCAGTGGAGCCTTTACTGGGAAACTGCGACTTTATCATCGGCATTCATACCAATCCTTGTGGTAGCCACCGTACCATGGCCAATATGCGGACCGTGATGGAACGAAGCCTCCTGCTGGCGATTCATAATAATGTACCGGAACGGGCCCGTATGTGCGATGTGTTTATTGAGCCGCCATCCCTATGCCAATACACTACCTTGGACAGCTCTAAAGCCAAAGAAATTTTTGAGATCGGCTACGTATTTACGATGGAAAATGCCAGCCGCTGGGCAGAAACCTACGCCAGTAAATTGCTGGTGCATGAAGAAGCCGCACAATCCGGAAAACGGGATTCGTAAATATTAATTATATGAGGGGAGGTCCTAAATCGGATTACCAATCCGAGCTCACTTGGTGTCCGCATTG
>JAUJNL010000064.1 GCA_030448185.1 Cytophagales bacterium
TAATTCCCTTGATTTTCCCGATTGGCACCGTATAGCTGAGGCTATAGATCGGTTTCCCATCCATATAAAACGTTACTTTTTTATCTCTTACCTCCATCCGGCCCGTATGCCACTGCGACATATCCTGGCCAAAAGCAGCAAGATCTTTATATTTACCCAACACTTTCACCTCGCTTGCCCTTATAGCAGCATGACTGCTTACGCCCGGGTTTAAGAAATGGGAGCGATGCACACCCTCTTCCCCGATAATTTGAGTTAATACATCACAAAACTTCCATACGGTGGTACTATCCTTATTCAAGAACCGGGTTTCGATGGTACACTGGTCGCCACTAGCCGCAAAATCGTCTATATTCCGGTAAGACACCCAGTAGGCAAGCCGGTCAATTCCAATGGAATCAATATATTTTTGGGACATGTACAACTTGCCTTTCTTTCTGAAAACTTGTTGGTTATTTACTGGTACCCCGTGCCAGCCATTGTTAGTATAAAAGATTACCCCTTTCCATCCATTGCTCATGGCATGAACATTCAACTGGGCCAATGTCTGCTTTTTTGCGGTAAGTTTCACTTTATAGAAATTAGGTATGAGGTAGGTATAGGCAATCCGGTTCTGGTCTTTGGGCAGCAACTCTTTCATATTATCACCAAATTCAATAAAGATACTATCGGCTTTTACTTTTGAAATATCATATTCATAGACCGGGGTAAAAGGCACGGAAGCTTTTGTTTTATTCACCCGAAGTGTAGCTTCTCCCAGACCAGTTACTTCCTGTGATTGGCCGAAGACAAAGTAAACGGTAACTAAAGCTGCAATGATACCAGCCGGCATCAGGAGCCATGCTTTTTTCTGCACCTGATTCTTCTTCCTTTTTTTGTCCTTTAGGACAGTCTTAGGGAGTTTTTCCTGTACCATATCGACTGTAAGTCTGTCCGTATCCGCTACAGTAAACTTGTCAAGGTTTTTGGTCATAGGCATCGTTTCCCGTTCAAGTACGGTGATAGGATTCTGGCGTTTAAAGTCCACCCAATCCTCATAATTCAGGTAAAGGGCGAGAGCATTTTTGGTTTCGATTTGAGGGTTGTATTCTTTATTCATTTCTAGCTTTCCAAACAGCCGTTTCAGGGTGGTCGGGCTAATGTAAATCTTTGATACCTCAATTACCTGTTCACTCAGCTTCTGGTATTCCTTATTTTTCCAATGCTTACTTAGTCCCCACCGTTGTTTTTCCTCGATTTGCTGAATACACCGGTTAATGTAGAAGGGTTCTTCCAACGGCATTGCAATAAATGGTTATGATTAACTAATGTTTATAAATAACTGAAGTAAAGGTTGAAAAAGCTTCTTTAAGAGTATTGTTTTACTCAGTAATACAATACGTATAATTCAAGCGCCTTTCCTAAAAGTAGGCAGGAAGAGAGCAACTGCAGAACAAGCCTATCATAATCATTCATCTTGTCCAGAATTTGAGGGAGATTCTGGACAAGATTCTGGACAAGATTCTGGACAAGATTTTGGACAACTGCCTGAGATTCTTTTTTTGTCCCTCCGCAAAGTATTTTTCCACGCTTTACGCTTTCTACATTCTGCTTAAGATTCTGCTTACCCTGTCCACTAACATGCAGGCGCAATTTCCTCTAATTTTAGTTCAATAAAAAAACTAAATACTCCTACAATTTTACTCCCGTAAAAATCTGAACCAAAACTTATGAACCCAAGAACAAGCACTAAAAAAATGTATGGTCCGCGTGCCCGACTACCATAAAGAGGATAGAAAAAGTTAGCCATTATATACTCTTCGGCAGTAGCCACTTACTTGCGCTCACCTATGTGGTCTAATTCATAAGTATTTTGATTCGAACCAACTTCTTGATTGGAACCAACTTCCACAACACTACCATTTCATCGCTAAAAACGAATTGTAATCTTATCACTATAACTAATTTATCCTTATGTCCACCCAACGATTGAAAACCAAAACATTAACCAAACCATTTTCTGTAGTTTTCCGCAGATTGTTTTTTAATACGCTGGTGCTTGCAGCGCTATTTTTATCATCCTGTGAAAACTCACTGGAATTAACTGAATATGAAAAAGAACCTGGAGGTACTGAAAAGAGCCAAACAAGTTTTAGCACGGCAGAGGTTGCACGTGAATTGCCTGCGTTGCATACCGAAGGGAGATGGATTAAAGACCCGGAGGGAAATACGGTGATTTTGCGAGGAGTCAATATCTGGCAATTAGACGGAGATGTATATGGGAAAGATATTTTTCAACGAATAGACTATGCCCATTCATTGCATGTTAGGGTGTTAAGGGTACCGGCTTATTATAAGGGTTGCAGAGAAAACCCCGATGGCATGATTAGAAAACTGCGTGCGATTGTGGACTACTGTAAGTCAAAAGATATGTATTGTATCATTACCTTTTTTGCAGTGGCTGATCCTGCCAAAACCTTACCGGCAACGGAAACCTTACCAGCTATCACGTTTAATCAATTAATCTCCAATTGGTGGACCAAGGCGGCACCCGCGTTCAAAGGTGACGACAATGTATTATTCGATCTGCTCAATGAATATAATCAAAAAATAGATCAAACTACCTGGGCTACCTGGAAAAACTATGCACAAAACTGGACTAATATCATCAGAAATGCGGGAGCAAATAACTTGATTCTGGTAGGCGGCCCTCATTGGGCTAGCCACCTGGAAGGTGCGGTAACTGACCCGGTAGATGGCAAATCGGCGACTTGCCCAAGTGGAAACATTGTGTATGCCGCTCACTTATATCCCCGGCAAGGGACAGAAGTTGACTGGCAAACGAAAGTAGGGGTAGTGGCTGATAAGTATCCGCTAATAATGACCGAATGGGGGTACCAACACCATAATAATTCAACAGACCATGATCTGTTAACGTATGGGGGTGGGCCAGGAAACTACCAGGGTACAACCAGTGAATACGGAAATGCCATGAAAAGATGGATTCTTGACAAAAACATTGGTTTCACCTATTGGATCATGAACCCAGATATGGATCCTACCTTTGTAGGTAAGAACTGGATGTTACTAACGGGGGATAATTACGCTGGCGGTTTACTTTCCAACTTTTTAAGCGTTTACCGACATGGCAACTGGCCGGGTTCATTTATCATGCCTGAAGCTGAACTGTTAACTTATAACAATTCTGACCAGGTAGTAAAAGTTACGGATGCGGAAGCCAGCAATGGTTTTATACACCGCGTGGATGCTGATGCCATTAATGATTTTGTACAGTATTCCATCAATGTTCCGGTAAAGCAGGAGTATACCGTAAAAGTAAGGGTAAAGCGGTATAGCAGCAGAGGTAAGATAAAATTGTTTGTGGCCGGTGTACAACTCGGTGGAGAGTTGGATCAGTACGTATCAGGGCCTGCCGACTACATTACATATACCTTTGGGGCCACCCTAATTCCATCCGGGGTGCGCACCTTTGCTTTCAAGGTATCTGGTAAAAATGCGGCAAGTTCCGGTTACGATTTTACCATAGATAAAATAACGCTGGTTCCCATTGGTCCTATAGTACCATAAGGATCTTTATCGGCGGCGTGGCTGCCAGTTAATGCAATAGTAAAAAATGAAACCGGCAACTACCGGTTTCATTTTTCAAAATCGTCTGCCTACATCCACTCTTCAGGACTACTCTAAAGTTTTACCACACTGCACGAAAAAAAGAAAGATACCCGTTGACTGGTTAAGCTTATGGTAGATAACCAACAAAGCCATAACTAAGATGAGTATCGGAACAAACCAACTTTCACAACGCTACCCCTTACTAGTAAACACAAAAGGCTATCTCTATGAAAACTCACTTACTCGCTTTGCAATTTGTTTTTTGCTGGCTATGGCTCCTCCTGCTGCCTATGCAGCAAGCCCAGGCCCAGTATGTCGATCTGAAGCCAACCAACTATCCCATTCCCGCTTCCGATATAAGCGGAGCCACGAATGAAGTAAGATACGTAGCTCCCGATAACCGCCATGACTACCCAGGCACCGCTCCACTGGGTAATGCCGCCAATGATGGCTCCATCAATGCACCCTGGACACTGGTAAAAGCCCTCACTACGGCTCCTGCAGGCGCTACCGTCGTCCTGCGGGGCGGCACTTACCGCCACCTGAGCAATCAAAAGGTGACCAACCGGATTATTCTACAAGCTTATCCGGGTGAAAAGCCCTGGATCAAGGGAAGCTTGGATGTGTCCAATGCCAGTTGGGTAAAGCTGACTGAGCCAGAGCTGAGCAATAAAAATCTCTCCGGTAAAGATGTGTGGAAACTGGAGAACTGGAACCATAATTTGCATACGGAACTGGTAGCTGCTTATTTTGTCGATGCCTTTCCGCTGGCCGACCGCCGCGATATGGTATTTGTCAATAATAACTCCTTGACGCAGGTAGCGTCCTTGAATGAAGTAGGTGCCGATAAATTTTTTGTAGACTCCCTGGGCTACAACGCCACTACGCAATCGGTACGGTCTACCCTGTACATGGGGGAGGATCCGGCTGGGAAAACAGTGGAATCTACCGTCTACGAGCATGCCTTTATCCCTTGGCAGAGTACTAATCTACCCGATGGATTAGTGATCCGGGGTCTTGGTTTCAGCCATTACGGCACAACACCGCTGGAAGGCCGGTCCCGGAATATAATCCTGGAAAACAATACCACTTGCTGGAATGGCCGCTACGGCTTTTACCTCAAAAACTGTTTAGACGGAAGAGTAAAGGGCAATACAATTTCTTACAACGGACTGATGGGCATGGAAGCCGAAGGCATGCACGGAGGATTAGTGGAAGAAAACACGTTTCAATCCAATAACTGGGAAAATTTTAATCCCGCCTGGGCGGCCTGCGGACTCAAGTTTAAGCTTACTTTGGTAGCCACCATTCGAAAAAACCGCATTGATAACACCAAGGCGGCGGGTTTGTGGATGGATATCGCCAATGATAAGCTGGATGTGATTGAAAACATCTGTACCAATAACAAATCCTTTGGCATCTTCTCGGAAATTGGTCACCGCATCAAGATCTTGGGCAATGTCTGTTATAACAACGGCACGGGCATTGGTATGGAGGGGGCTACCTACCATAGCGTATGGAACAATACGCTAGTGGATAACGGAGTGGCCTTTACCCTCAAAGATGACCCCCGGCAGAATAACCCCGACGATCCCACGCATTTTTCCTACAGGTACCGTCTAGCCAGGAAAGCTGAAGGCATGACCTGGATTACCAGTAACAATGTAATTGCCAACAACATCTACTCCTCTTCTACCAATAAGGTGAACTTCAAAGCCAACCAGGTCCATGTGCAGAAAGAGCCGAATGTATTTGCCCCTTCTGCTACTATGGTAAAGTATGTGGATTATAATGCGTATTACCAGGGTTCGGCTACCCGTGCCCCGCTGATCACTTGGAAGAAAACGGCTACTGTCACCACGGAATATACTTTATTGGAAACATTCAAACAGGAAACCGTTTTTGAAACCAATTCCGTAGCCCGTTACGGGGGTACCAATCCCTACTTTACCAATGTGGCCGGCCTGGACTTCAGTATCAAAGCCACGGCTCCTGCCGAGCTGAGAGCTACCCGGTTATTGCCCGATAGTATTGCAAACACGTTAGGCTGGGCCAGAAATACTCCGGTACACATGGGAGCCATCCAAGGAGCGGCACCCGTGATGCAAGCCCAGACGATTACCTTTGCTACCCTACCTGATAAGATCTTCGGGGAGGCTCCTTTTGCCTTAAGCGCAACGGCTTCTTCGGGTTTGCCAGTTAGTTATAGCGTGGTTTCCGGCCCGGCCACCCTTTCGGGCGATACCCTGACGCTGATCGGGGCAGGTGTAGTGGTAGTCAAAGCCAGTCAATCCGGTAACGATACGTATCAGGCCGCACTGGACGTAGAACAAACCTTTACGGTACACAAAGCCGGCCAAACCATCACCTTTGCACCCGTAGGTGAGAAAACCTATGGCGATAGTGCCGTAGTGCTCAGTGCTACAACTACTTCCGGATTAACCACCTTTGACTATACGGTACTGTCGGGTACCCAACTCGTTGCCCTGACGGGAAATAAGCTCACTATCCAGGGAGCCGGACAAGTAGCCTTGCAGGTCATCCAACCCGGCAATGCCAACTACCTGGCCGATACGGCTACCCAGACCTTTACCATTCGCAAAGCCGCCCAGTCGCTTTCTTTTCCGAGTCTGGGCACCTATGTACTCACCGGCGATCAGCTTACTCTGCCGGCCCGGGCTACCTCCGGCTTGCCGGTTAGTTACTCAGTTTCCGGTCCGGCTACCCTGCAGGGAAATCTACTCCATATCCAGGCTACCGGGGTGATTCGTATCACCGCCTCCCAGCCTGGCAACGAGAACTATCTGCCGGCCTCTTCCCTGACCCAATCGGTAACGGCTCTAACGCCCCAGGCCGATGTGGTCTTAGCCCTCAATGCGGGAGGTGACAATGCCTATGTGTCTTCTCACGGCATCCGCGACGAAAGGGATCACTACTTTACCGGTGGTCAAGCCAGCCAGCAATCCGGTACGGCTATTGCCGCTACCCTGGATGATTCCCTCTACCAGAGCCAGCGGGAAGGTACTTTTAGCTATACCATTCCCCTGAGTAGTGGCGTGTATGAAGTGTATTTTCACTTTGCTGAGCTTTCCCTGCAAAAGGAAAAGAGCCGGCTCTTTACGGTGGAAATGGAAGGAAAAGAACTCATCAAAAGCCTGGATATTTACGCACAAGCCGGCTTCGGGACGGCTTACCGGGTAAGTCATACCCTTTTGGTAAAGGATGGAGTTTTGAGCCTGGACTTCCGCTCCCTGGTTGGGGGAGCCCAACTGAGTGGACTGGTTATTGAAAAGAAAACCGATGTAGGCGTGGGCGGTCATGGCCTTTCTGCTACCTACTTTAACAATATGGATTTTACCGGTACGCATTTTAGCCGCCGGGATGCCCAGGTTGATTTTGATTGGAGCCAGACTTCTCCCCATTTCTCGATAGAGGCCGAGAGTTATTCGGTACGGTGGAGTGGACAAATCCATGCCCAGTACTCGCAAACCTATACCTTTTACACGCAAACCGATGATGGGGTGCGGTTATGGGTCAATGGTGTGGAAGTGATTAATGCCTGGAATAGTACGGGGTTGAGTGAGCAGAGGGGCACCATTGCGTTGCAGGCCGGCGAGAAATACGACATCAAACTGGAATATTACCAACAGACGGGGGGTGCGGTAGCCAGACTATTATGGTCGAGTGATTCTCAACCTAAGCAGATTATTCCTCAGAAAAGGCTGTTCCCGGTTCCGACTGGGGTGGTCAGCCGGCAGGTAGCCACCGACTTAGCAGCGAGTTTATCGGTAGAAGTGTTTCCGAATCCGGCCAGTGAGGTAATTCACCTGCAAGTGGAGGCCCAACAAGTCGGTCAGGTGAGCGTGTCGCTTTCCCCGGCAGTCCTTACTAACCAAGCTATCCACCTGCCCTGGTCCATCATGCGGGGTATCAACCGCTTGTCTTTGCCGGTGAAAGGCTTGCCAAGTGGGATGTACGTTCTCGCCTTCCGCTTCAACGGGCTTCAGATCGTGAAAAGTATTGTAATTGCCCACTAAAAGTGTAGCTAAAATCGGCAAACGCTTTGCTTGCCTGAAGAATAAGTAAACATTATTTTATACCCTCAAGTGCTGGCAACGCAATCTGCCAGCACTTAAGGGTACATCCAGCATTTGAATCTACTCTTTTTCTCTGCTAATCAAAATCACTACTGGGTAAGATTGTCGGGTAAGAAGAAGCCGTTGCCATCGCCCCTGCACCACCCTTCCGTCTTCTATGACTGCTCAAACACAACACTCCGGCCGGCTTGGGAGAACCTTAATGGCCTTCCTTCTTCTGTTCACGTTTAGTTACACTGCCAGTATGGTGCAACTGATGGATTGTGATTTAACAAAGAATACTCTGAATTATAGAGAACTAGTGGGCCATCCGGCGGGTGAAGGTTTGTTGGGGTAAGCATTCGGCCAAGTGCATGTACTTGTCGAGTCAGCCTCGGGCACTTCCCCGAAGCTGCTCAAGAACGCAACGTGAGTCTCTCGACTCATTGCGCTCTTGATGATCCCCCTTGTGGAAGGTATCCAATAAAAGATGTATTTGCTGAAGGCAAAAAGGACAATTCTAAGGAATTGCAAAAACTGGATGAGGCTATTGGGAAAAATAAAGACCGCATTGCCAATGCACTTCGGCTAATGCTAGATGGTGATCTTTCTGCCCAGGGGTACAAAAAAATTAAAAACCAGTTTGAGCAGGCCAACAGCGATCTGCTTAGAGAAAAGGCAAAACTCATGGCAGTGGAAGAAGACTATTCGCAGCAAATAGATTATACCTTTACTCTGCTTAAAGATTTGGCCCTTTATTATCAGACCGCTGACCTGGAAACTAAGCAACGTATTGTTGGTTCGATATTCCCGGGAAAATTAATTTACGACGGAAAAAAGTATCGAACCAAGCGGATGAATGAAGCAGCAGCATTAATATATCAGAATATCAATGAGTTAGCACTAAATAAAATTGGGCTGGAAAGCTCAATTGCTTTCCAGCCCAATAGGGTGGGCCCTGCTGGGATCGAACCAGCGACCCTCTGATTATGAGTCAGATGCTCTAACCGTCTGAGCTAAGGGCCCCAAAACTATTTCCTAATGGCTTTTAGTTTTGAACCGCAAATGTACATCTTTGCGGCAAACCACAAAAATCTAAATCCTTGAATTTGGCAAATACTCAACACCTGCTCTTTGATTTGGGTGGGGTAATTATTAACCTGGAGCCAAAGCGTACGGCCATGGCTTTTGCGCAACTTTCAGGTATGGATGTAGAAACGGTCAGCCGACATTTGAAAGAAATCGACTTGTTCGGAAAGTATGAAGTAGGGGAGTGGAACGACGAGGAATTCCGAGAGGCGGTCCGGAAGTTGCTGCAAATTGAGTTGACCGATGCGCAGCTTGACAAAGCCTGGAATGCCATGCTGCTGGATATACCCCCAATGCGGATTGAGTTGCTGAAAAGACTCCGGTCAAAATTTAACCTATTCCTGCTCAGCAATACCAATAACATCCACCTCACCGAGGTCAACCGGATTCTTCACCGGACTACCGGGATTAAAGTACTGGAGGATTTATTTGACCGGACCTTCTACTCCCATCTGATCGGCAGGAGTAAGCCGACTCCGGCTACCTATCAGTTTGTACTGGAACAGGCAGGAATTACGGCCTCCGAGACACTTTTTTTGGATGATAACGCGGAAAATATTCTAGGCGCTCAACAATCGGGCCTGCAAACCGTTCTGATACAACCAAACACCTACACGATTTTAGATTGTTTCCCGAATGTCTGAACGAAATCCAAGGGGCTACTTCCTGCACATACTCCTATTTACGATCACCTTTATTACCACTACTTTTGCCGGCGCCGAATGGATGACCGGCAATGCCTTCTTTTTTGTCCAGTCACCGCTGGGACTTAAAGATTTCTGGCGGGGCATGCTTTTTTCAATTCCCTTCTTGACCATTCTGACGGTACACGAATTTGTTCATTATCTGTAGACACATTCGAATAAAATAAAGGTGTCACTGCCCTATTATCTCCCCTCTGGCTTGGCTGGCTGGGAGCAGGCATGCCTAGTTTGGGAACCTTAGGTGCTTTTATTCGCATCAAAAGCCCTTTGAAGACTAAACAGCAAATATTTGATATTGGCTTAGCCGGTCCCTTGGCGGGATTTATAATTGCATTAGGGGTAATCTGGTACGGCTTTTCTCATTTGCCACCTAGAGAATATATATTTCAGATTCACCCGGAATATGCAGTTTATGGAGTAGAGTATGACCAACACGTATATTCCTATCAGTATGCTCGCCTGCAAGACTCCTTACAGTTTGTAAAATACGTGAAGGCGTTGAAAGAACAGGGTAAAATTAAGCCTGATGCATTGGTGAAATACCAGCCTGCCACTCCGGAACAATATGCGGCTGGCAACTTACAGCTTGGTACCAACTTGTTGTTCCAGTTCTTCTCCCGCTACGTAGCCGAAGACCCCAAACTGGTGCCTAATCCGCACGAAATGATGCATTATCCCCTTTTGTTCGCCGGCTACATGGCCTTATTTTTTACGGCGCTGAACCTGCTTCCCATTGGGCAATTGGACGGAGGACATATTCTTTACGGGTTAATTGGTCACCGGTGGCATTCTATTATTTCGCCAATTCTATTCGTGGCGTATGTGTTTTATGCCGGATTAGGGGTGGCTATGGTCAACGTCAAGGGTGAGTTTGTGCTCATGGGAGAGGGAGTATCCATTTATATTGGCATCCCTATTTACATCGCCTTTCTCTATCTGGTATTCAGCCGGATGTTTGAAAAACCAATTAATGCCTTACTACTGAGTGTAGCTGTTTTTGCGGGGCAATACATAGTAACTTCTTTCTGGGGATTGGAAGGTTATTCCGGATGGTTAGTATTTGCCTTCGTGCTAGGCCGATTTCTAGGGGTCTATCACCCACCGGCTATGTACGAGGAGCCCTTAAGCACCGGACGGAAAGTGCTGGGCTGGCTTTCGCTGGTGATTTTTATTCTGTGCTTCACCCCCGAGCCCTTTGTGTTTGGGTAGGGATGAATTAGTCAATAGTCATTGTTCATTTGTCATTAGGAAAAAGGGTATCCGACATCAGGAAAAGGCATTTAGGATAAAAACTAATGACCAATCCACCATTGACCAATGACTACTACCCAATTTCCCACTTCTTTTCCGGATTATACCGGAGGAAGCCATTGTTGATTTCGAGGGGAGAATCTATATTGTTGTGGTATAATTGGCCGGTGCCGAGGCCCTGGGGCAGGGGGGGATGGAGGGAGGCCGTAAACTGACTGATGGCATTAAGCCCGATGTTTGATTCCAAAGCCGACGTGATCCACCAGCCAATTCCCATTTTCTCGGCCAGGCCAATCCATTTGCGGGTATGCGCAAATCCTCCGAGCAACGTGGGTTTCAAAATAATATACTGGGGACGAATAGCCCGCAGTAGTTCCCGTTTTTGAGTCCAATCACTCACGCCGATCAGTTCCTCATCCAGGGCAATAGGCAGGGGAGTCTCCCGGCAGAGCTGCTGCATCAGGGACCACTGCCCCGCTTTTATGGGCTGTTCAATGGAATGGAGGTCAAAAAGGGCCAATTTTTCGAGTTTAGTCAGGGCTTCTTCCGGGGCAAAAGCACCGTTGGCATCAACCCGCAAGGTGATCAGGGAGGCCGGGAAGCGTTCCCGGATAGAAGCCAGCAGTTGACATTCCGTCGGGAAGTCAATGGCTCCAATTTTCATTTTCAGGCAGCGGTACCCCTGGCTTAGTTTTTCCTCAATCTGTCTTTGCATAAAATCAGCTTTCCCCATCCAGATCAGTCCGTTAATTTCAATTTCCTGCTTTCCTTCGTAAAAGAGACCCGGAAAGATCAGCTTTTTCCCTCCGTTCCGTAAATCAGCCAGGGCGGTTTCAAATCCAAATTGAATAGCCGGAAATTCATTCCCAATCCACCGGGTAAGTACTTCGGCTTCCGGCGGCAGAGGAGTTTCGGAAATGAGCCGGCATAGCTTCCTGAGTTTGGCTTCAAAGTCCGGACGATAATCGATACTTAGGCCCGACAAGGGGCTGGATTCGCCTATTCCAACTAATTCCGGCTGCTCGGCATGATAGAGCCGGAGATACCAGGTATCCCGCTGGGTTAGCACGCCTCTTGAAGTTCCGGCCTCAAACCGGAATTGCAGGATATGTTTGCAGAAATCTGCTTGCAGATGCATATGATGGGCTGATTAGCTAATGTGCGGATGTGTTTTTAGTAGTTATACGGCGGCTGGGTTTTAAACCTGCACTAAAATTAGCACATTAGCACTTCAACTCATCAGCACATCAATCATGCATGAAGGGAAATGGGAAAAGCGCTGGCATCCTTTACGGCAGGAATGGGTAGTATATGCCGCGCATCGTAACAGCCGTCCGTGGAGTACGGCCACGAATCAGGTACCGGATAAAGAAGTTCCCGCTTATGACCCAGCGTGTTATCTGTGCCCAGGTAATGCCCGGGTTCACGGAACACAAAATCCACCTTACCAGGACGTTTATATTTTTGATAATGACCATCCGGTAGTGGGGATGCAGGCGCCGGAAATTGAGCCTGCCCGCCGGGTAAGCGGAGGCGGATTGTACCGGCGGGAAAAAGCAACAGGAATTGCCCGGGTGATTTGCTACGATCCCCGTCACAATGTCACCCTGGCCGATGTTTCGACGGAACAGGTGGCTAAGGTAATGGGTGCCTGGCGGGAGCAGGTCCGGGAACTCAGCCGGAATCCGGCAATCGGGTACGCCCTGATCTTTGAGAATAAAGGTGAACTCAGCGGCGTGTCCAATCCACATCCGCATTGCCAGCTATATGCTACCGATTTTGTTTTCAAGCACATTGAAGAACAATTGGAAGCCGCCAGGTATTACCGGCAGGAACAGGGCCGGAATATTTTTGCCCAGATTATGGAGAATGAGCAAAAAGACGAGATCAGGGTGGTAGCCGAAAATCAGGGAGCTATTGCCTTTATTCCCTTTTTTGCCCGGTACGCTTACGAAATGATGATTTTTCCGAAAAAGCGTCATGCTACCCTGATGACCATGACCGATACTGAATTATATGATCTGGCAGCCGTTTTTCAGGAGGTTATCCGGCGGTACGATGCCAATTTCGGCATGAGCTTTCCCTACGTAATGAGCATTCAACAGGCCCCACTACAAGGAGAATTCCCGGAGCATCACTTTCATCTGTCTTTGCTGCCGCCCTTACGGCAACCCGGTCTGATCAAATACCTGGCGGGCCCGGAGATCGGTGGCGGCAACTTTATGGCCGATACCTTACCGGAGGAAAAAGCGGCAGAGTTGAGAAGGGTAGAGTTTAGGAAATGAGTGAATGAGTGACAGGGTGATTGAGTGAGTGGAAGAAATGAGTATAATTCACATTATCAAAAATGCAATATTTTTACGGCTTTACGGCCGGTAATTTATTTCCATTGCCCAAGGTTTAAACCTTGGGCAATGGAAAAGGGATTTTGATTCTCCGGCTTGATTTATTCAACATTACTTCAAACCATCATTTGATTCACTAATAAAGGAAAATCCATAATAAAAGTGAATAATTTCCACTCATTCACTCAGTAACTCATTCATCTATGAACCACAACCTAGTCAAAGACATTCTCATCCAAATCGGGGAGGCCGTCTGCCGGAAAGTCCACCAATCGCTGCGGGAGCAAACGGTGGAAGAACGAAGCGCCATTTTCAAGGAAGGCGAAGATGATACCATTTACCAGATTGACCGCGACGTGGAAGAGATCCTGGTACCCATACTCGAACGCAATGCAAAGGAACTGAATGGCATTGTGCTGGTGGCTGAAGGCATAGGGGAGAATACCAATGGCGTGGTGCTCCCGCACGGAAAGCGTGCCGAGTCAGCCTCGCTTCGCATTATTATGGACCCGATAGATGGAACCCGGGGCATTATGTATGACAAACGGTCCGCCTTTTTTCTGGCTGCTGCTGCGCCAAACAAAGGAGCGGCTACTACCCTGAACGACGTGGAAGTGGCCGTGATGACGGAGTTGCCTACGTCCCGCAGCAATTGGAGTGATTCTTTGTGGGCTATTAAAGGCAAGGGTGCGCACGTGTATACCCGCAACCTGCGTACCGGCGACCTGACCCGGAAAGAGGTGCGGCCTTCCCGGTCTAAAACGATTATGGGCGGTTTTGCCCAGATTGCCCGCTTTTTTCCGCCCGGCCGTGAATTGCTGGCTAAAATCGAAGATGAATTAATCGAAATCATTATTCCGAACCGGCAGCCGGGCAAGGCGGTTATTTTTGAAGACCAGTATATTTCGTCCGGCGGGCAACTCTACGAAATGCTCATGGGCCACGACCGGTTCATCGCCGACATCCGGACGGCCCTGTACGCTAAATTGGAGAAAGAAGGCAAAGTGCCCGGGCATGTATGTCATCCGTATGACGTTTGCGCCGTACTGATTGCCAAAGAGGCCGGTTTGATCATTACTGATATTCACGGGGAGGAGTTAAATACGCCTCTGGACCTGCTTTCCTCGGTTGACTGGATTGGCTATGCCAACGAATCGATCCGGGCTGAAGTAGAACCCGTATTGCAAAGTCTGTTGCGGAAATACGGGTTGATGTAGTGGGGTAATAAATCACTCCTTTTTGCTCCCATTCAGAACGAGGTGAAAGCAGAATTTATTTAAATGAGGGGAGGAGATAAATCGGATTACCAATCCGAGCTCACCTGGTGTGCGCATGGCAACTATCTCAGCGAAGCTAAATGCGGACCAACCGATGGTGGTTCGGCATTGGCCATGCCGAACCGGGGAAATGGCGGATTTGCAATCCGCTCAAAGGCCTTACATGAGCTTATTTTAGACCTTTTTATTTAGCACCACCCCTCATTGTATAGTTAGAAGAGATACGATCAAAAAGCCCTGCGTGAAGGCAAGGCTTTTGTCTATCGTGCAATTACATGGGTGTACGACAAAATGCAGAGCGTTCATCCGCATTTAGCTTCGCTGAGAATAGTTGCAATGCGGATGTGTATAGCCGGGCATTTGAAATGCCCTTTTTCTCAGTTCCGCATTGCAAATGCGGAACAACACGAACAAAGTTTAATGGTTGATCTGCAATTTGTCGTACACCCAATTACATACAATTCAACTGATCCGGTCAAAACCCGTGTAGGCCGGAGCATTTCCGGAATCCGGATGCCCTCCGCCGATTGGTTATTTTCGAGCAGTGCGGCCAGTATCCGGGGCAGCGCCAAGGCGCTGCCATTGAGGGTATGCAACAGGCTGGTTTTCTTGTTTTCGTCGCGGTAGCGGAGTTTCAGCCGGTTCGCCTGGAAATATTCAAAGTTACTGACGGAACTCACTTCCAGCCAGCGGCCCTGGGCTCCGGAATACACTTCCATATCGTAGGTAAGCGCCGAAGTAAAGCTCATATCACCCCCGCAAAGGCGTAACACGCGGTAAGGCAACTCTAGTTTCTGCAGCAGACTTTGTACGTACCGGCTCATCTCCTCCAGGGCATCGTATGACTTTTCCGGATGTTCGATCCGCACGATTTCCACTTTGTCAAATTGGTGCAAACGGTTCAACCCACGTACATGGGCTCCCCAGGCGCCAGCCTCGCGGCGGAAACAGGGCGTATACGAGACATTTTTAACCGGCAACTCTTCCGCATTCAGAATTACATCCCGATACAGGTTAGTCACCGGAACTTCGGCCGTAGGAATCAGGTACAGGTTATCTTCCGTTGCAAAGTACATCTGGCCTTCTTTATCCGGCAGGCTACCTGTACCGAAACCGGAAGCTTCGTTAATTAAAATGGGCGGCTGAATTTCGGTATATCCTGCTTTCTGGGCCTCGTCCAGGAAGAAATTGATCATGGCCCGTTGGAGCCGGGCTCCTTTGCCCTTGTACACGGGGAAACCGCTACCGGTAATTTTTACGCCCAGTTCAAAATCAATAATGTCGTACTTCCTGATCAGATCCCAGTGGGGCAAGGCTCCTCCAGGTAACTGGGGCAAGTCACCCTGCTGATGCACTACTTCATTATCTTCCGCCGTGCGTCCTTCGGGGACGCTTGCATGGGGAATATTGGGTAAAGTTACCAGGGCATTGTGCAGTACCTCTTCCGTAATCTTCAATTGGTCTTTTAATTCTTCGGACTTCGTTTTTAGCGAAGTAGTTTGGGCCTTGACCGCCTCGGCTTCGGCTGTTTTCCCTGATTTCATAAGACCCCCGATTTCTTTGGCCAATTGGTTGGATTGGGCAAGGGTCCGGTCCAGTTCGGCCTGGATTTCGCGCCGTTGCGCATCCAGGGCCGACACTTGCTCGACAGCCTGGGCCGCATCGGGGAAATGTTTCTTTTCTAATCCTTTAATAACCAGTTCCTTCTGTTCACGGATAAAAGGGATAGGAAGCATAGGTAGATGGGGTGATGAGTTTATGGCTGATTTGCGGATGATTTCGTACTACTTCCCTGTAAAAATGGAAAAGACTGCAAAGATCTCCTAAGATTCTTGCAGTCTTCCGAAACTAAGCGCTAAATATAGTTACATAGTTAAGCTAATTCTTCATTCAGCAGGTACCCGTTAGCGCTTAGTATGTTAACTAATGAACCTCGGCAGGCTGGAACAGTCCTTCATTGAGGGCGTTAAGGGCCTTGTTTTTGTTCTCGGTCACCACTAATACCGATATATTATGGGTACTGCCACCATAGGAGATCATGCGTACCGGTATGTCTTTCAAAGAATTGAATACCCGGTTGATAATACCACGCTTATCCAGGTCAAAATTGCCCACAATGCAGATAATCGTCAGATCTTTGTCTACCTCTACCCGGCAAAAATCCTTCAACTCCCGCACAATCGCTTCCAGGTTAGACGGATTATCAATGGTGAGTGAAACGGCTACTTCGGAGGTAGTAATTACGTCAATCGGAGTTTTGTATCGTTCAAACACCTCGAATACGCGGCGCAGGAAACCATAGGCCAGCAGCATACGACCAGATTTGATCCGGATGGCAATAATCCCATCTTTAGCCGCAATAGCCTTGATATCCATTCCCTCCGAAGTATGGTTGGTAATAAGGGTACCTCGGGCCTCGGGCTGCATGGTATTCAGCAAACGAACCGGGATGCTGTATTTCTGAGCCGGGCGAACTGAGGAGGGATGCAGAATTTTCGCGCCGAAATAGGCAAGTTCGGCGGCTTCATCAAAGGAAAGTTCGGCAATGGGGAACGTATTTTTTACAATCCGCGGATCGTTGTTGTGCATGCCGTCGATGTCGGTCCAGATCTGCACTTCCTCCGACCGGATGGCTGCTCCAATCAGCGAAGCCGAATAGTCACTGCCGCCCCGCTTCAGGTTATCGACCTCGTTATGGACATTGCGGCAGATGTAACCCTGAGTCAGAAAGATGACCACGCCAGGGTTGGAGGCAATCGCTTCGTGTAATTTCTGCTCGGTGTATTCCAGCACGGGCTCATCATCTTCATCAATTCGCATAAAATCCAGCGCCGACAGCAACAGCGCATTCACCCGGATCTCATTCAGGTAGGTAATAAAAAGCTGGGTAGAAATCAATTCCCCTTCTGCCACCAATTCTTTGCTTTCTTTAACCGTATAGGGCTTACCTACGAGTGAGCGAATAAAGTCAAAATGTTCCTTAACTACTTTTTCACCTTTCTCTCTACCTTCCGGCGTACTGTACAAAGCCCCGATAAAGGTTTTATAGCTTTCCTGCAGGCGGTCAATGGCGGCATTGGCACCGGCTTTATCGGCTTTTGAAATCAGGTCGCCAATTTCGATCAGGCTGTTGGTGGTGCCGGAAACTGCCGACAACACGACTACTTTACGTTCGCTGTCCCGGGTAATCAGCCGGGCTACGGCGTGCATTCTTTCTGGCTTTCCTACCGATGTGCCTCCGAATTTGAGTACTTTCATGCTCGTTAATAAAATGAATAAAAGAGGTTAAAGTTGATATGCTAATGGGTAACGGGTTGGTATGCCGTTATATACTTTATCCGGCAACCAAATTTCGTCTTATTATTAGCGGTTGACGTCTTGCTGGTTAGTAATTAAAAACCTAACATTTTGATAGCTGTAATGGCGGCCTCATCGCCTTTGTTTCCGTGCTTGCCGCCGGCCCGGTCCAGGGCTTGTTCCATAGTATCAGGCGTAAGCACCCCAAATATGACCGGCTTGTTGAACTTTAACCCTACTTCCGTAATGCCGTTGGCTACTGCCTGACAGATAAAGTCAAAATGCCGGGTGTCTCCCTGAATGACGCATCCCAGGCAAATCACCGCATCGATATCATTACGGGAAGCCATCCACTGCGCCCCTAAACTCAGTTCAAAACTTCCGGGCACATTCTTCCGGGTAATATTCTCCGGCCGGGCGCCTTCTTTAAGCAGCGTCTGGAGGGCTCCATTATACAAGGCCTCCGTCACTTGGGCATTCCACTCGGCTACCACAATTGCAAACCGTTTGTCGGCTATCCTGGTTATATTCTGATCCGAATAGTCACTTAAGTTTTTTAGGGCAGTAGCCATACTATAGTTTCTGGTTTTAAAGTTTCCCGTTTCCGGTTGGTGGAAACGCCGTATATCAATGAGTGATTTCCCTTACTGAAGCAGAATATACCTTCCCGGACAAACAAAAAAGGATAAAGCGGAGGCTCTATCCTTTTTATGGTTCAGCAGGCCCGTAATAAATTATTGCCCCGCTGAACCTTCCAGCTTGGATTTATACTTCTTGGCATTGATCGCCTCCGCCGATGCGGGATAATTTTTGATCACTTTCTCATACGTTTGGATTGCAGCCCCGTTATCCTTGTTCAGTTCCTGAGCCAGCGCCAATTTCATCAGATAAGAAGGCGTAAAATATTCGTTAGGCTTATAGTCCGCCGCTTTTTCATAATAATTCACCGCTTCGCCCAATTGATTTTTCTCCATATAGGCATCACCAAGTAATGCATACGCCCGGGCCTGAACCAGAAAATCACTTGACTCAAAATCTTTCAGGTATTCGATGGCCTCGTCAAATTTGCCTTGTTTCAGATAGGCCGTTCCGGCATAAAATTTTGCCAGATTCCCCGCTTTGGTCATTCCGTATTGATCGGCTACGTCTACCAGTCCTTCATTCGCCCCGTCGCCTTTCAATGCTTTATTTAAAGAATCCGATTCAAAATGATAAACGGCCGGAAACAACACACTTTGCGCTTCCTGATCCTTTATACCCTTGTAGTAATTGAATCCTACCAAACCGCCCACGACCAGCACCACCGCTGCCAATACCCCAAGCAGGATGTTCCGGTTCCGCTGGCTGAATGCCTCGCCGGTGAGCAGTTTATCAGCTAATGCTTCGCTTTTTTCCACTGGTTGCGTTACAACCGCCTCAGTATGCTTCTTTGCCATCTAAAAAGGAATCGTATTTTTTGTTGAACCGCAAAAGTAGCGAAACATTTCTGCTCACACCAAAATTTCCTTAAACTTCTTGCTCAATGGCCGTTAAAGATGTTCTATTGAGATAAACTTTTTCGCCGCTCAGAAAGGATTTGATGGCGGCAAAGGAAGCCGCTGTAGTATTGACGATTTGGTCAAAAGATATGGGCGGCGGGGTACCGGTTTTGAGAGCCTCCAGGTACTGCGCAAACTGCGCCTGATGGCCTTTGTCTTGTCCTCCGCGCATCGTTGAAAAACCTTTGAAGCCAAACCCTTCCAGCTTTCTGAAATTATCGAGTACCAGTACCCGGCCTTGCGAATACACTTCGATTCGTTCCTTGGGATAAGACTTATGACCGTTAGAAAAATAATTGACTACCCCGTGCGAACCATTGGCACATTTGAGCAGAATAGAAACATTATCGGCTTGTTGGGCCGGCTGCGTTCCCAGTGCATTGGCCATCACTTCGGTTACCGGACTGCCAGCTAAATAAGTGACCAGATCAATAAAATGGCACGCTTCCCCAATAATGCGTCCCCCGCCAATGGCCATGTTCTGCGTCCAGTGGGTAGCCGGAATAAAACCCGCATTGGCAGTAATGGTAATGTTCATCAGTCCGGGCTCGGTTCCCAGCAACTGCCGGGCTTTGGCAATAAACGGGGAAAAGCGGCGGTTAAACCCTACCATTATGGTTGCATTCTCCCGTTCGTAAGCCTCCTTCACCTGCGCCAATTCTCCCTCAGTAATTACCAAAGGCTTCTCGACAAAAACGTGCTTACCCGCTTCTAATGCCTGTATCACCATGGATGCATGCAGATTGTGCTGGGTGGTAATAATAATCGCCTTTACCTCCGGATCGCGGAGTACATCTCCGTAAGAGGTGGAACTATAGGCAATGCCATATTTTTTAGCCAGATGGGTTCCGCTTACCCCCGAAGCACTCACGATGTATTTGATGTTGGCATTGAGTTTACCCAGTGCCGGCAACATGGTCATCTTGGTAAAATTACCCGCCCCGACAATGGCAATCATACTGGAGCCGGCCGGAATAGCCCTTTTATTATTGGCTGAGGTAGTCGCTACAGCCGTAGCCCAGTCCGCAGTGGCCGGAAAGCGCAGAATCGAGGCTATGGATTGCCGGTTGCCGATATTTCCGTAAATCTGTCCGTAATCCGGCAAGTCCACTACTTCGGTAATCAGCCGCTTCACGTCTAATTGTCCGCGGGAAATGGCTTGGAGTATAGTGCCGAAATTACGGTTCTCAGTCCAGCGAACATATCCGATTGGATAGTCGTGGCCGCGTTTCTCGTATTCCTCATCGTAGCGGCCCGGACCGTAGGAGCAGGATACCTGAAAGCTTAGTTCTTTTTCGTAAAAATCAGCCCGGTTGATGTCTAATCCGACTACGCCTACCAGGATGATTCGTCCCCGCTTACGGCTCATTTTAGCCGACTGCGAAATCACATCATTGCTTTTGGTCGAAGCCGTAATAATAACGGCATCTACCCCAATGCCCTCCGTAAGGCTCAGGGCGGTCTGCACCGGATCAATCCCTTCCGCCAGGTTATACGCCAGGATTCCTTTTTCCTTCGCCAAGGCAACTTTCTGGGCATCAAAGTCAAATCCGATCACCGTACAACCATTTGCCAGCAATAGTTCGGCTGCAATCAATCCAATCAGACCCAGTCCGGACACCACTACGACCTCGCCCAACGTTGGATTGGCCAGCCGGATTCCCTGCAGGGCAATAGCGCCGATGACGGTAAAGGTGGCCTCCTCATAGGAAACAGTATCGGGTATTTTAGCCACTAAATTCCGGGGAACACAAACGATTTCGGCGTGCGGACCATTGGAAGCTACGCGGTCACCGGGTTTGATATCGGTAATCCCTTCCCCTACTTCCATCACTTCTCCCGCATTGCAATACCCCAGGGGCAGAGGCTCCCCGAGTTTAGTAAAAACGGCTTCCAGCGTAGGCATTAAACCATCCGTTTTCACCTTATCCAGTACCATTTTTACTTTATCGGGCTGCTGGCGGGCCTTCTCGATCAGGTTAGATTTGCCAAATTCTACCAGCATCCGTTCAGTTCCCAGGGATACCAGCGTACGATGGGTTTTAATCAGGATATGCCCTCTCCTTACCTGCGGACGCGGCACCTCTTCCAGCATGGTTTCGCCGTTCCGGAGCGATTGAATGAGTTGTTTCATGGGTTGGGTAATTAGGTATTGGGTATTAGGTACTGGATATTAGTGTTTTCCTGAATGACCTTTTCCGATGACAAATGTCTGATAATTTTTATTTAATACCCGATACCTAATACCCAGTTACTTCATTGGTTTGATCATCATGGACCCAGATCCCGAAAATGAAGGAAACCGGCGCTGCTGACTTTCGAGAAACTGCCGGACCGGTATCTGCGGAGAAGTAACGTGCACATAGAAGAACATAAAAGTCATCCAGGGAAAGAATAAGAACTGACCGGCGTTCAGGTTGGATTCAAAAAAAGGAATAATGATAAAACTCGGGAGAAAAATAAATCTTCGAACATCAAATAGTATGTACTTGATAATCGCATTGAGCACGATAAAAATCAGGAAGAAGGTGAAGGAAAAAAAGCCCGTGGTGATAAATAATTCCAGGTAAGAGTTATGCGAAGGCAAATCCAGGTCAATTCCTTTATAAACCGATACCCCCTCCCTGAAATTGTCGTACCCAAAACCAGTTATTAACAAAGTTGGATTTTCGACCATTGCCTCAAAGGCAATTCGGGCCATCTCTAACCGGACTTCTCCCTTCTTTAGCTGGGTCTCTGATTTCTCAATCCTTTTATTAATTGCCGAGGTGGGATCATTAAGGGTATAAAAAGTGACCCCGACAATAAAAATGCTGATCAGCCCTTTCGCCGACAGGCTAATGCGTTTACTGTTGATTACCAGGATAATTACTGAAACGGCCATACTCAGGTAGCTGCTTCTTGAGCCCGTTGACATGAGAGCCAGTACCGAAAATATAATGCCGCCAATCAGGAGCTTTTTGAGCAAGCCACCCGGATTGGCATTGATCAGCCAATCAACCGCCAGAATGAAAAACACCAGTCCTGCCCACCCTAATACATTAGATTTATAGCCCCCAATACTTTTTCCGTAGATATTACGCGACACCAGCGGATTGGCATATATAAAAAAGATAACTAATGGAAAGACGTAGGCCAACAGAAACAAGCGAATTAGCTTCATGCTGGCTTCCGTTTTTTCATAGCGCCGGAACAGGTAGGTAATAAAGTAATTGATATAGATCAGAAAGGGAATCCAGGATAAAATCCTTTCCACACTTTTCGTGAAATTGATGCTGAAAGCCAGCACATACAGATTCAGCAGGAGAAATATCCACAGTACCCAGTTTTTATGACTGCTGAAAACATACTTCGTCCCGCCCTTAGTGGCGAATAGCGTAATCAGGGATATAATCACTAATCCTAACCGCCCAAACTTAACCAGCTGGAAAGGAGCCCCCCGCAGGCTATATCCGTAAACCACCAAGAATGCGTTCAGGAAGAAAAGGACAATCATCCAGTCCACTTTCTGGCTTTCTTCGTCTTTGAATACCCGGGTAATCTGGTTTAACAGCATAATTCCTTTACTATATCCACAAAATTACCCAGCATTTGGTCTTTAGAAAAACGTTGTATATAAACCTTTCCATTTCGGGATTTAGTCGCTCTGACGGCAGGATTCTGGATACAATCTGTAAAGGCTGCCGCCAGTTCCGACGCATTGCCGGATGCTACCAGCCAGCCGTTATTGCCGCCATCCAACACTTCAGGAATACCCCCCACCCGGGTACTGATCACGGAGATTCCGTGGGCCAGGGCTTCAATGTTGGCGACTCCCAGGGCTTCCGTCGCGGAAGGCACGCAAAAAATATCGTAATTCCTTAAATACTCATACACCACTCGTTGCGGTTGCGGTCCCAGGTAGTCGGGTTGTACATTTCCAATTCCCTCAAATAACGACAGTACGTGGTCTTTAAATTGTTCTTCGGGACCAATAATCGTGAGCTCAAACTGATAGTCAGGCAATAAGGAAAGGGCTTTGATAAGTACCGCCAATTGTCCATTCCGGTAATCGGCCTTTACATAAAGCACTTTAACGGGAGAACCAAAAGTTCGGTCCGGTTGAAAGGTAGCTTGCGACAAATCAATTGATTTATATAATCTGCGCACTTTATCGGGCGGCACCTGGTAGGCATCCACCACTTTCCGGTACAGATAATCCGAATTGACAATAATCAGCCGGTGAGACCGGGTAGACCATTTTTCGAGTTGCCGAAACAGAAATTTTTTGAGCCACCAGCGATCCAAGGCAAAATTAGCCCGGGTAGCCGTCAGGTTCTTCTCATCATTGATCATGCCTACGGTAGGCCGGTGGGCAACCCGGGAAGCATACAAGCCGGTAAAAGCATTATTATAGATGAGCAGATCGAAGTTGTATTCACGGGCAATTTCGCGGATCCGCCGGTAATACATAAACATGCGTAAAATCTGCCCCAGCGGCTTTAGCAAGACTGGTATGTGAAGCTTTACCTTATACACGTATTTTAGACCGGCTAATTTTCCATCAGTAATATCTTCCGTAAGCACCCTTACCTGATACGGCGGATACAGCTCATTGATCTCAAGGATCAGGTTAGCGAACTTAGCCGGACCATTGGTAATATTCTCAAAAGCATTGGTACAAAACAGTATTTTCATCGGGTGTGCGCGGCCAGTAGTTTACGTTCAATTGCTTCCCAGGTATAATGCTGCCGCAACGATTCGTGAAAAGCAAATTTGTTTTTCATTCGTTTCAAATCGGCCAGGATCTGGTCGTAGTTGGTGGCACTGAATGAATCCAGTACGTAGCCAATCTGGTTTTCTTCCACAAAACGGGCAATTTTCACTTCGCGGTTAATAATAACCGGGGTGCACACCTGAATGGCATCGTAAATCTTATTGGGACTGGCATTGATATTATTTTCGTTGCTGGGCTCGTACAAAGACAGGATATACTGGCAGGCAGCAGCTACCCGCATGGACTCCTGCTGAGGTACTACGCCCAGAAATTCGACCTGAGGATGCCCGGAAAGTTCGCGGGTAGCCTCATCGTACACCCAGCCCGCCATCCGGACTTTCAGGTTTTTATCCTGTTCCAGCAGATGCCGGAGCAGGTCGGTGCCACGGCTTCGGCTCATGGAGCCATTATAGAAAATCACCCATTGGTCACGCTGAACATCCTTAGTCATAGAGTCCGTATAGGCGTAGGGATAGTTTTCAACCACACGTACTTTAGGGATGGCGTAGGCCGGCATCAGGCCTTTCCGGTTATCATCCGTGACCAGAATCGTATCCGGAAGTTTATATACTACCTGCTGCAGCCAGGCCATGCGGCCATTTTTACGCAGGAAAATGGAATCAAAAATATCGAGGACCACCCGGGAGGATTTCACTAGAAGCAACGGGTAAAATAACAGGATCAGTTGTTCATTGATTAGGTGGATCGAGTCGTATTTGCCGAAAAGGAGCCGAGCCGCCACCGTAAACCACCACTTCAGCAGCGTAAGGGGTTCTTTATGGCGCCCCTGGATTATAGTGAACTTCAGGCAAAAAGGCGCCACGAATGATTTTTCCCGGCTACGCCCGATACCGATATAATGAATAGCAAATTGTTGGGAAAGGGTCCTGACTTCTTTATTGATTCGGGTGTCAGAGCCGTCATTGAGGCAAATGTAGAGCAGCAGTGGTTTTCGCATCGGCGGCGAAGTTACCAAACTTCGTTTTTAAAAAGGCAATGATCCGGTCACTTGCCTGCCCATCACCGTAGGGATTGCCGGCCGTAGCCATTTTTTGGTACGCCTCGGGGTTATCCAGCAACTCCGAAACACCCCGTACAATAGGATCATGACTGGCCCCGACGAGTTTAACCGTTCCGGCTTCCACGGCTTCGGGCCGTTCGGTAGTATCACGCATGACCAGTACGGGTTTTCCCAGGCTGGGAGCCTCTTCCTGTACGCCTCCCGAATCCGTCAGGATCAGGTGGGCTTTCTTCATCAGGAACACAAAATCGGCGTACCCCAGTGCTTCGGTGAGGTGAATATTCGGATAATCGTGAATAATCTCGTAGACCGGCTTACGGACATTAGGGTTGAGGTGAACCGGATATACAATTTGCAGATCAGGGTATTTGCTGGCCAGAGTAGCCAGCGCATTACAAATCTGAATAAACCCTTCCCCGAAATTCTCGCGGCGATGACCCGTCACGAGTAGTATTTTTTTTCCCTCTTTTACTAACTGATTCAGTACACTTCCCTGCCATTCAGCCGAAAACCCATTTACCTGTCCAGCCGTAGTCAGCAGCGCATCAATCACCGTATTCCCCGTTTGCACGATCTGATCGGCTGCTACGCCCTCCCGAAGCAAGTTTTCTACATTGCGGGGGGTAGGCGCAAAATGGCAGGCGGCCAGACGGGAAGTAAGTACCCGGTTGGCCTCTTCCGGAAATGGGGACTGTAAATTACCGGTGCGTAGGCCAGCCTCTACGTGTCCCACCGGTATTCCGGCATAAAAAGCGGCCAGTGTTACTGCAAAACAGGTAGTTGTATCGCCGTGTACCAGCACAAGTTGCGGTTGTACCTGCCGGAAAACATCCCGCATCCCCAACAATACCCGGCTGGTGATATCAGACAGGTCCTGGCCAGGCTGCATGATATTGAGGTCGATGTCCGGTTGCAATCCAAATAGATCCAGCACCTGGTCCAGCATCTGCCGGTGCTGACCGGTTACGCACAGCGTTGAGGTAAAAAAAGGGTCCCCATTCAATTTCCGCACCAGCACGGCCATTTTAATGGCCTCTGGCCGCGTTCCAAAAACCGTCAGAATATTCATGTTGGGTATTAGTCATTGGTCAATTATTCCGTGGGAAAAGAATCATTCAGAAAAAAACTAATACCAAATACCCAGTACCGAATACCTGATACCCCAATACCCATTTATCACTACCGTGGCTTGTAGGCTAAGTGTGTAATTCCCCAAGGATTTACGCCGTATTTCTGCGCATCTACTTCCTTACCATACGGCTCTTCTACCATCCTGAATCCTTCCCTTTCAATCCGTTCTTTGTAATCACTACCATAAAGACGGTACTGCAAATGGCCGTATTTCTGAAGGCTGACGGCCTTTTTCTCGGGCGTAGACAAATCATATTCTTCCGTAACGGGGCTCTGGTAATTAATCGGATCTTCCAGTACGGCATACCCGCCAGGCTTCAGCGTACGGTATATTTCGGCCAATGCCTTCTGATCATCGGGTACCAGCAGCAGAATACCAATGGCAATAATGACGTCAAAGCTATTATCCGGAAATTTTATGTCATCGATGGACATGACGTGATCGGGCATCACGCCGATATTGTCCATAAAAGAAACCATGTAATCAGCCGTCACGTACTCAAAGCCGGGGTGCTCTTTAAACTTTTTGTAAAAGCATTTCTCCGGGGCGAAATGTAATATTTTTTTTTGCGTGGTAAAAAAATCGGTTCTATTTTTAAGATACAGAAAAATAAGACGGTGCCTTTCCAGCGAACGGCAATGCGGACAGAGGGCCTGCTGCCGGTGCCGGAAAGGGAGGAACCGGCGGTAGGTATGTTCACAAATCGGACATTCTACGCCATTTCCAAGCCCGTAGTACATACCCTTAAGGTCTATTTGCAAGGAACGCAGTTGATTGGCACCTCGTTTACCAATGGCTTTTTTAATAAAACTTTTCATTTTACAAAAGTATATACCTTTATAATACCTTCGTAAGTATACTTATTAATTTATTTATTTTGTAAATCACCTTAGCAAACCGTGCAGACGACCCAATCCAAATCTTTCCTCCACCGGACCCGCGATGTTGCTTATAACTTGTTCTATGACACGGGCTTAAGCAATCTTTTCTACCAGATGCGGGGACGTAAAAGAGGCATGATCACGTACCACAATGTGCTGGAAAAAGAGAACCGTCCGCAGGGGGGCCGATACGCGCAGGACATGACGCTGGAAGTGATGGAGTACCACCTGGATTTTCTTTCCCGCAACTTTGGTATTTTACCTTATTCCCAGTTAGACAACCAGGCTGCTAAGGGCTTCTTTATCAGTTTTGATGATGGTATGCTGAATAACTATACCTTGTTGCTGCCGTTGCTGGAAAAATATAAGGTACAGGCTTTGTTTGCCGTCTGTCCGGACGGGGCCAGCCACCGGATTCCGTACATCTGGCGTGATCACATTTATTTGATTCTGAAGTCATTGGTTGGCAAATCAGTTCTATTGCCTTTTAACAACTACCACGAAGCATTGCCAGTTACCCAAGCAACTATTGACTCCCTGAATGCACAGGTGAAGGAATGGGTATACGCTAATCAGGTAAGTAACCTGTACGGAATGGTACGGGAAATCTGCACCAAAAATAAGGTACCTTACCGGACCCAAAACCACCATCCGGCACGGTTTCATTTTATGAACTGGGATCAGGTGGCCGATTTGCACCAACGGGGTCATATTATTGCCTCCCATACGCTTTCTCACCGGATCATGCGCTTTTTGCCCGAAGAAGAAAAGTGGCTTGAACTTAAAAATTCCCGGGAGGAAATACAGGACCATCTGCATGCACCCGTAGATTATATCGCATACCCTTATGGTGGTGAGCAGGAGATCGACCGGGAGACATTGAATCTAGCCGAAAAAGCCGGTTACAAATCCGGTTTTATGAACGTTCAGCACCATACGTATGGCAACCATCCGCATGCGATGCCCCGGTTTGGCTTACCCCACAGCCAGTCGGAACCTCAGTTACATGCCACCGTTTCCGGACTGACTTCCTTTCTGAAGGGTAAAGCAGTTTAATCTACGGAAAATAAATTGAGCAGATCCCGGTAGTTTACCTGATCAGCCAGTTGAAAGTTTCGTTCGCCGATGACGTCTAGCCGGGGTTCTTCGCGGACCGTTTGCATAATTTTTCCTAATTCCCGCGGGTTTGAAAACAGTAATGCCGTTTGGTGCGACAACAGATTGGCCATGAAAGGGGTCTTCAGGGTGATGATGGGTTTCCCAAAGGACATAGCCAGGTCTACCGAACCCGAATGTTCCACGTTTCTAAATGGCAGCACTACCACGTCGGCAGCATTAAAATAATACTGCACCTCATGCTTTTCAATAAACCGGTTATGGAACCGTATGCGGGAGTCTTTTTGAGCAAGTAATTCAATTTTATGGCCATATTGGGCCGGGTTCCCCACTCCGGCAATCAGTAAATAGGGAGCAGAACCTGGTACCCGCGAAAACTCCTCAATCAGCGACTCAATTCCTTTGTACGCCTTAACCATGCCAAAAAAGAGAAATACAAAGGCATCTCCGGGAAGATTTAATTTTTCACGGCTTTCGCACCGGGAGACCGTATTGGGATAGTAAAAGTGATAAGGCACATCCTGCACTACTACTACTTTGGCGGGGGGCAGCTTATACAGCTGGATAATTTTACGACGGGTCGTTTCTGAATATACCCTTACCCGACTACAACCACGCAGAAAGTAGTAATACACCCACCTTTCCATCCGGACCCACTTACCGGCATGATTCTGCACGTTATGCAGCGTATGGATCACGGGAATCCGCCGAATGTATGTTACGTACAGGATTTCGAGCAGGAAACAAACACTTTTAAGCAGCGTAAGGGTCCGGGTCCGGCCAATAGTAAAGCTTTGAATCCAGTCGTAATAAATAAAATCGGGTTGGTAGTGGCGCAAGGCACTGACCGTAGCCCAGAACCTTTTGGAAGGAGCCGTTCGTAGCTCAAAGCCTCCTTGTTGCGGCAGTGAAACCAGTTGGTGT
>JAUJNL010000065.1 GCA_030448185.1 Cytophagales bacterium
GTCTTTGATCTCTTCACGGCTGGCATTATCGCGGACTGACAGGCTTACCAAACCATTAGCAAGCAATTGCAAAAAATCCCATTCTTTCTCATCTACTTCACCATCCGTATTAGCAACTAGTAAAGCAGGGTAGAACATTGCAAACACAGCAAATTGCTCATATGTAAAATTCAAGTTGCGCTTTTCTGTGTACTCAATATATAAATCAGGGATGGTAAAGCTAGACATAAATGGTATTTTAAGAAGTAAAATTTAAATAAAAGTGCTTTTACCAAGAGCCAGAACTCTCTATACGAAAGAGTGGCTAATAGGTTAATGCTATCTTGATAAAGTAATTGAATGATGAAGAAAAGGGAAAAGGAAGTTTTACCTACTTTAACCCATCGGGTTTATTAAAGTGCAAATAAACCGATTTGTTGCCGCTATTTTTGCTTTATATTTGTACATAAACCATTCGGAGGAAAGGTTTATTGCTTTTTTTGATATTTCAGCCTTAATTAGTCTTTACTAACGCTGTTACCTAGGGCACTAGTATCTACTTAATAATATGCCGGATTAGAATACTGTTCTCTTTACCTGCTCAGGTTATCGGCTTTATTATACAATTTGCCATTTTTCTGACATGAACTGGTACTTTGAAGTATGATCCAAGGAGCTTTACGACAGCTTGATTTTAAGTAGATGACTGAATAATTCGAGAATTTTGTTTTGAAAGTCTTAAAAATGAATTTCCGGGTGAGAATAGGAGAAAAGTTACGGCTAGGGCTGGTTATTATCAGTGCAACAATTATTTCCCTTTTTACGGGATGGGCATGGAATTGTACTGCTGCTCCGGCACCAATAGAAGAGCCGGATAATTATACTGAGATTATTGCCAATCTGGAAGATCAGTGGCTAGTGTACGACGATTTCTACCATACGTATGTGCCTTACTTAACCGATCGGTATTCTGCTCAATATATATTAAATCAGGCCATTGATGCAAGTAGATATCAATCTTATCATTTACGCCTGGAATCTCCTCAGACAGCGTACTTATTTGTGCAGTCTCAGCTTACCGGCATAATAAAACCGGGTAAACCATTTTTATTGAAAATAGATAGCCTGGTTACTATCTATCACAAACCATTTCTGCTGGTAACCCTATATAGTGAAAATGGTTTTACCCAACTTCCGGGGGCCCGTATTGTCTATCCTCACGACCGGAAAGCAAGTAAAGTGCCTGTAGTGCGGCAGAAGCAGTTAGTTATTCAGCCCCGCTTGAGAGAGAGTGGAACAGTATCTGATTTTGTTCAGGTAGCCGCTATTTTTATTCTAGCTATGTATGCCTTTGTGTGGAATTTCCATCCGAAAGCTTTCCAAAAAAACTTCAGTTTCCGAAGGCTATTCTCTTTTAACATGCGTGAAGACACGGTATTTGTTAATAAACCCTTGAGTCCTGCCAACCTATTATTTATTCTGATTCATAGCTTTCTGTTAAGCTTCTTTTACATGTTAATTCAGCAAAGTACTGATGAACCAGTAGCTAACATTCTTCAAATGGAAGCAGGAGGACAATTCTGGGGTGCCGCCAGGTATTTTATGCTTATGTCAACAGTCGTTTTTTTGTTGCTGCTGGGAAAGTATATCTTAATTTATATAGTCGGTAGTGTATTCCGCCTCACTAATATTATTAATGTGCATTACTATGAATACCTACTCTTCTCGCGCCTGTTTTATACTGTACTGGTGCCGCTTCATTTTCTGATCTTCCTCTCGGTTCCTCTGCTGGTATCAGCGTCAGCACACGTGATTATTGTCGTGGTAATATTGTTTAATATTCTACGGATTATAATTATTAACTCTGTTCTAAACAGCCTGATCTCTGTTAAAAATCTGTACTTATTTTCGTACCTTTGCGCCACTGAACTGGTACCGTTGCTAATTGGTATCAAGATTCTGATGAAATAATCAGAGAGATAAACAGGTTTTAACGAAACACTTAACCAAGTAATTCAGAATGAGTGTAGTGCAGCCCCAGGACGTTCAGGAAAGACTCTACCGGGTATCAAGTATCTTGGTTACACAGCCTAAACCAGCCGACGATAAATCTCCTTACTTTGAGCTAGCCAAAAAATATAATATTAAAATTGATTTTCGTCCATTTATTCAGATAGAACCCGTTCCTTTAAAGGAATTCCGCAAGCAAAAGGTAAATATTCTTGATCATACTGCAGTAATTTTTACCAGCCGTAATGCAGTAGACCACTTATTTCGCCTCTGTAATGAAGCCAAGCTTGAGGTGCCTACTGATATGAAATATTTCTGTATTTCAGAACAGACGGCTAACTATCTACAAAAATACATTGTAGTGCGTAAGCGAAAAGTTTTCACTGGCGAGAAGACTGCTGCCGAAATGCTGGATCTGCTTAAGAAGCATAAGAATGAAAAATTTCTCTTTCCTTGCTCAGATATCCGTAAAAACGATATCCCTGAATTTATGGATCTTAATGGCCTGCAGTTAACGGAAGCAGTGCTTTACAATACGGTTGCCAGCGATTTGTCAGACTTAGCTGAGGTTAATTATGACATTATTGCTTTTTTTAGCCCTTCTGGCGTTAATTCCCTATATGTTAACTTCCCTGACTTTGAGCAGAACAAAACCCGTATTGCTGCTTTTGGTCCCACTACTGCCAAAGCAGTGCGTGAACATGGCCTCATTCTCGATATTGAAGCCCCTCTTCCCAATGCGCCTTCTATGACCGGAGCCCTGGAAGTGTATATCAAAAAAGCGAACCAGATTGCCTAGCAACTACGTAAGATAAAAATCAAATAATTCAGGTTTTACTTTCGTTTAAGTAGCAAAAGTTATGCTTTTGCAATGCTGTATTTTTGCATATGGCAGAGTAACCTTTTACGGATGTATGAGTAATTGCTATATTTAGAAATCGAATATTCATACACACCATGAAAAGAATACTCTTTACTATCATACTTATAATTTGCTTAGGAGAGGCTTTCTCGGTCTTTGCTCAGCAGGATCCACAATTCAGCCAGTATATGTTCAATACACTGTATTTGAATCCGGCTTTTGCGGGGGTAGAGGGAAGAACTCGTTTTCAATTGATTCATCGTTCACAATGGACGGCCTATCAAGCTTCATTTGATGATGGTACTGCCCCAATTACACAGAACTTCAGTTTAAACTCTCCTATATTGAGATTGAGGAGCGGAGTAGGCGTTCATATTGTAAGAGATCAATTAGGGCCTTTAAGTAACCTGGAAGCACAGGCAGCATACGCTTATCAATTTCCTGTGAAAGGTGGCAAACTTTCAATGGGCATTAGGGCTGGCCTTTATTCACAGACCATTAACTTTGATACCTACCGGGCTATCAATAAAGATCAGGATGAAATTTTGAGGGACCGTATCGGAAGAGAATCGCAGATAAGGCCTGATTTATCGTTAGGAATTTTTTACCGGGGAGAAAAATTTTATGGTGGTGTCAGCGTTAATCATTTGGTTCGGTCCGAGTTCAATTTTGGCACTGATAAATTGAAAAATCCTTTAAACAATCATATTTATGTGACGGCTGGGTACGATTACGATCTGACTTATCAGATTGTACTTACTCCATCGGTGCTACTTAAATCTGATTTTAACACCTATTCATTTGAAGCAAGTACGGTGGCTACGTACAATCAGAAATTGTGGGGCGGCTTGTCTTTCCGGCAGGGAGATGCATTGACCGCCCTGCTGGGAGTACATCTCACCAAAGACAATTCTTTGCGGATTGGTTACGCCTTTGACTACATTATTAAAGCTCAACCGGTGAAGAAGCCTACTTCTAATGAAATATTGCTTTCATATACCCTGCCTGTGCCGGTTCCGACTGTGAAATCAGTTCAGCGTACACCCCGTTTCCGGCACTGATAAATAGCCAATCTGCTCATTTAAGGGCGTTTGTAGCTAAACTTTAGAATCAGGTAACTATTTATTTTTTTGCAAATATTACAACGTGTTGAATTAGTGAATCTTTACCAAGCCGAGAAAAGTATAAACTCTAAATTTGTCACTGTCTTCGTACCAGAAACCAAATTGAATTTCACCAAAATCATTTGTATTTCGAATTATAATAATTAACAGGTGTTATGAATAAACCCAATTACTTAAAGCTCTTCTATTGCCTGGTCGCCGTAGCGCCTCTGTTGTTACAGGGTTGCGGCCTTTTGGGTAAAAGAGGAAAAGGAGATGACCGTGGTGAACTGGTAGGGGTACCGGGCCGTGAAGGTTGGAAACAGGAAATCCCCTATGGTATGGTGCTGGTACCTTCTGGTACATTTCACATGGGGCAGGCCGATGAGGACGTGCCACATACCATGATTAACATGAATAAGCAGATTACAATCGGCGGCTTTTACATGGATGATACTGAAATTACAAATAATGAGTATCGTCAGTTTGTAAACCATATGCTTACTGATTCGGCTTCAGTGCTTGGTGAAGACCACATCATGAAGGAGCTTTACCCTGATACTACTGTTTGGGTAAAGGACTTCGCACACCACTATGGTGATCCGATGATGGAGTACTATTATATGCACCCAGCCTTTGATGATTATCCGGTAGTAGGTATTGATTGGTTTGCTTCTCAATACTTCTGCGAATGGCGTACTAAATACCTGAACGCTTACCGGGCTGGTGAAGGCAAGTTTCCAATGCCTAATTTCCGATTGCCTTCAGAAGCAGAATGGGAATATGCTGCCCGTGGTGGACGTGACCTGGCTAAATACCCTTGGGGTAATCCATATCTGGTTAATACTTATGGCTGTTTGTTAGCTAACTTCAAACCAGGTCGTGGCAACTATTATAACGATAACTTTATGTATACGGCTCCGGTTGCTTCTTTCTTCTCAAACGACTATGGTCTGTATGACATGGCAGGTAACGTGTCTGAGTGGTGTGAGGATGCTTACAATCCGGCGGCCGTTAATATTACCTGGGATTTGAACCCTAAGTATATTGATGATAATGAGCCCCGTAAAGTAGTACGCGGTGGTTCTTGGAAGGATGTAGCCTATTATTTGGAGACTGGTACAAGATCTTATGAGTTCCAGGATTCTTCAAATGCTTATACTGGATTCCGCTGCGTAATGACCTATTTAGGACGTTCTTCAGGTAAGGAATTTTAATTGAAATAAGGAACTAATAGTGCTTATTTTAGAGTTTAGGAAGTATCACAATGATACATCATGGATGAATCATACCTGGACTCTAAGTTTTCCTCTCTCATTTTTCTGTAAAATCTCTCAAATTTTTTGCTTGTTTCATTCTTAGTTAAACCCAAGTTTTTTATTTCAATTAAATTAATTTTAAACGTTAAACAGTTAAACAAAATGAGTGCTAAAAAAGGTGGATCCATGGATTTTGTATTCACAAGAGTAATGCCTTTCGTATATGGTATTGGTGCTGCTATCGTAATTGTAGGCGCCATGTTTAAGCTCATGCACTGGCCTGGTGCAAGTGCGATGCTGGTAGTTGGTCTGAGCGTTGAAGCTTTAATCTTCTTCCTGAGTGCTTTTCAACCCCCGGCTCATGAACCAGATTGGACTAAAGTTTATCCTGAATTAGCTGATGATTTCAAAGGTGAGTCATTACCTCGTCGTAATACTGCTCAGCAAGGCAATGGCCTGACTGCTAAGTTAGATGATATGTTGGCTAATGCTAAGGTTGGTCCTGAACTGATCAATAGCTTAGGTAACGGTCTGAAGAGTCTGGCTGATACTACCCATAAGATGAGCAACATCGCTGATGCTACTGTAGCAACTAACGATTATGCTAAGAACGTAAAGCTTGCTACTACTTCACTGGTAGAAATGAATAAATCTTATGCGAATACGGTAAGTGCAATGTCCGAGATGGCCAATGCTTCTCAAGACGCTAAAGCTTACCATGCGCAGGTGCAACACATCACCAAGAATCTGGGTGCGTTGAATGCAGTATACGAAATGGAACTGCAAGATACTAATAAGCACTTGAAGGCTATGAATTCTTTCTACAGCAGTTTGTCGTCTGCAATGGAAAACATGGCTGAAGCCAGCAAAGACACCGCCCAGTTCAAAGGTGAGTTATCTAAACTAACTACTAATCTGACTTCCCTCAATAAAGTGTACGGCAGCATGCTGACTGCTATGAAGGGTCAATAATAGCTTTTACCTAAGGGTATTTTTAACATAAGACGCTAAAAAAAATGGCAGGAGCCAAAGAGACACCAAGACAGAAACTTATCGGCATGATGTACCTGGTACTGACTGCCTTACTCGCCCTGCAGGTTAGTTCTGAGATTGTTAAGAAATTTGAATTGATTAACAAAAGCTTGGAACATGCCAATGCACAGGCTCTGGTAGGTAACCAGAATACGCTGGAAGCAATTAATAAAGAGCTTTCCGGAGATAAAGCAAAAGCAAATATTTTGCAAGCCGCTGCTCAGGTCAGAGAAAAATCCAGCAAGACCATTGCTGAGCTGCAAACGCTGAAAGAAGAGCTAATCACTAAAACAGGTGGTTATAAGCCTGGTACCCAGGAGTTCGTCAATCCTAACGCAGAATCAGATGTAGAAGTGTTCATGATCGGAGCTGAAGGTTCTAAGAATGGCAAAGGCTACGGCATGAAGAAGAAGCTGGACGATTACGTAGACTTCCTAAAGCAGACGGCTAAGATGGATGTAGCTCCTTTGGCATTGGCCGCAGCCGATATAGAAGGCCTGAAAAATGACGCAGCTCAAAATGGTAAAGATTTCGCGGAGCTAAATTTCCAGGCTACTCCTATGGCTGCTGCGCTTGCTGTAATCAGCCAGAAGCAGAACGAAGTGGCCCGTTATGAAGCGGAAGCCCTGAAAAAGCTGAAAGGCGATATTGATGAGCAAATAGTTAAGGTTGACAAAATCGTTGCTATGGTTCGTCCAGAGGCTCGGGTGGTAGCTGCTGGTACCAAATTTAAAGCGGACGTCTTCATGGCTGCTTCCGCTTCAGGTATTACGCCTACGATGGTGGTTGGTGGTAAGCCACTAAATGTAATAGACGGGATGGGTAAAGTAGAATTTACGGCACAAGGCGGCGGATTTGACAAAGATGGCAAAGCTACTCAATTCTTGAAAGGCGAAATCAGATACCGGCTTCCTTCCGGCGAAGAGAAAGTACTGCCAATCAACGAACAATATACTGTTGTAAAGCCCGTTATCCAAGTGCAATCTGCTTCTGTACAAGCTTTATATGCTAATTGCGGTAATGATCTGAACATCAACGTGCCCGCCCTTGGCGCTGACTACCGCCCTTCCTTCTCAGCTAGCGGTGCTTCAGTGGTGCAAGGTGCTAAAGCTGGTGATGTAACCATTATCCCCACTGGTACGGAAGTAAGTATTTCGGTGAGCAGTGGCGGTAACATGATCGGTACGGAAAAATTCAAAGTTCGTCCGGTGCCTAAGCCTGCTGTGAAGCCTTTTGCCAACGGTCGTGAATTGAACATCAAGATGGGTCTGGATGCACCTTATCCTACCTCAATCGAAATGCGTGCTGTGCCAGAAGAAGGTTTTGCGGCCTTATTACCAAAAGATGCCCGTTTCAAAGTTGCTTCTACGGAAGTAACCCTGGTTCGGAGCAAGCGTCCGGTAGGTAGCCCGGTTCGTGGTGATGACCGCATCGGCATCGGTGGCTTAATGAGCCAAGCCCGCCCCGGTGATAAACTGATCATTGAAGTAAAAGACGTGAAGCGAATGAACTTCAAAGGTCAGTTGATTGAGACAGGGGTTAGTGGTGGTAGCGGAGTTTTCTCAGTATCACTGAACTAATTGTAATAGAATATTTTCTAACAGTGAGGTCTTAATGGACCTCACTGTTAGAATTATAAAAAGCAGTAAAGAGGCTTATTAATCCTTCTATCCATATTTTCCTATGAAATTGTTAAAAAAGGGGGTTTTTGTTGGCGTTTTAGCTATTAGCGCTACAACCTTTGGCCTAGCCCAGGAAGCGGACACCAGAGGGTATAATCCCAATTCGGTTCGGCCCATCCACGATTCGGACATTATGTTCAAGCGTACCGTTTGGCAGAACCTGGACATGAAAGAGAAACAAAACCGGCCATTCATGGCCCGCGGAAACGAAATTACCCGTTTCATTTTCAATGCGGTGAAAGCAGGCTTACTTACTCCTTACCTAAGTGATTCGCTGACGCAAACTTTGTCCATTGAGGATTTTGTGCAGAATATTAGTGCAGCTGGTACCACTATGTCGGAAGAAGAAAAGAGATTTGAGCGGCAGCGTATTAAGGACGATGACTTCCTGAGTGCCGCTGAAAAGCAGCAACGCCTCGCTGAACTAGATAAAAGTGGTGGTGGCCAGGAGTATGACCCTTCTGTTTTCTCCCAGGTAGAATTGAAAGAAGACTGGATTTTTGATCGAGTACGTTCCCGGATGTTTTATGATATTCAGGCGCTGACTATCTACCTACCAGCCGATAAGAACGGTGAGTTAGGTGTTGATAAGCGGGTGGCGTCCTTCAAATACAAAGATTTAAATAAACTGTTCAAAAACAGCCCTAACGCCATTTGGTTTAATGCCCAGAACAATCAGGAGCATAAAAATTTATCGGACGCTTTTGATCTTCGCATGTTTGCCGGACGAATTTATAAAGTTTCTAATCCGGACGATAACAGCCTGAATGATGTATATGGTGAAGGAAAGAAAGGTTTGATGGCTTCCGAATGGGCCCGCCAGCAGTTGATGGAGTTTGAGCACAATCTGTGGGAGTTTTAATTATAACAGAAATGAAATACAGAAAGCGGGCCATAAACCCGCTTTTTTCTTTTAAAGCGTATCCTTCTTCTGCTTTCAGCAATGTTTAGTTATCTTGGGAATTATCCTTAATACACCTGTATCTTTGTATTCTCCTTTTGCTGTAAAATTTATGAGAAAGCTTGTATTTCTGTTTTTACTGGGATATTTCAGTATGGAAGTATTAACTGCTCAATCAATAGCAAAGCCGGATGTAAGCAAAATTGTCTTAGTCGTTCATGGTGGGGCAGGTACTATTACCCGCCAGAACATGACGCCGGAAAAGGAGAAAGCTTATACTGAAGTGCTCCAGCAGGCGCTGCAAGCTGGTTATACTATCTTGAAAAAAGGAGGTACCAGTATGGATGCGGTTGAAGCATCTATACGTATAATGGAAGATTCCCCTTTATTCAATGCCGGAAAGGGAGCGGTATTTACACACGAAGGTAAAAATGAACTCGATGCCTCTATTATGGATGGCAGAACCCTTAAAGCAGGAGCAGTAGCTGGAGTAAAATCTGTAAGGAATCCTATAACTCTGGCTCGTAAAGTAATGGAAAACTCTGAGCATGTGATGCTTACCGGTGAGGGAGCTGAGCAGTTTGCTAAGGAGCAGAAATTAGAAATAGTAGATCCGTCTTATTTCTATACCGAAGCCCGCTGGAAGCAACTCCAGCAAGCAAAAGAAGGAGAAAAAATTCAGTTAGATCATTCTGGTGACAAAGGAAGTAATAATGAGAAAATTTTTACGGAAGGGAAGAAGTTTGGAACCGTAGGTGCGGTAGCCCTGGATGGGTATGGAAATTTAGCCGCCGCTACGTCGACAGGTGGAATGACCAATAAGCGTTGGAACCGGGTTGGCGATGCTCCAATTATCGGTGCCGGCACGTATGCTAACAACAAAACTTGTGCAGTATCCGCAACGGGACACGGCGAATTTTTTATCCGTTCGGTAGTAGCCTACGATATTTCAGCTTTGATGGAGTACAAGGGTATATCTTTGCAAAAAGCAGCAGATGAGGTAGTTATGAAGAAGCTGGTAGAACGGGGCGGTGAAGGAGGCATAATTGCCGTAGATGCCAAAGGTAATATTGCTATGCCTTTTAATTCTGAAGGAATGTATAGGGGATTTATTAAAGCAGCGGGTACGCCTTCTGTTCTGATATACAAATAGTCAATTATTACTTCCATTCCATTCTGGGCATGGGAGTTACTTCCTGACTGGCAAATTGCCCGGCTAAAGCTTTATAGTAGGCCGCAACGGCAATCATGGCGGCATTATCAGTACAATACTCAAATTTTGGAATATAAACGTTCCACCCAAGCCTTTGTCCTTCCTCGTGCAGAGTATTACGCAAACCCACATTAGCAGATACGCCGCCAGCAATGGCAATTTCCCGAATACCTGTTTGTAATGCTGCTTGTTTTAGTTTCTTCATCAGGATTTGAATCAACGTATACTGCATACTGGCGCAGATATCAGGCAGATGCTTTTGAATAAAATCCGGACCCTGGCTGGACTGATTACGGAGAAAGTAAAGAAATGCTGTTTTGATTCCGCTGAATGAAAAATCTAATCCTGGCATTTCCACAATAGGAAAAGAAAAAGCACGCGGGTTGCCGGTTGCTGCGTACTTATCAATAAGTGGCCCGCCAGGATAAGGCAGGCCGAGCAATTTTGCGGTTTTGTCAAATGCTTCACCCACAGCATCATCTTGAGTCTGTCCCAGGATTTCCATCTCCAAATGACTTTTTACTAATACAATCTGCGTATGGCCTCCGCTAACTGTCAGGCATAGAAAAGGGAATGCTGGATAGGGCTCATCAATAAAATGGGATAAAATATGGGCCTGCATATGATGAACCGCAACCAAAGGAAGATTAAGCGCCAATGCCATTGCTTTAGCAAAGGAGGCGCCTACCAGTAATGACCCCAATAAGCCTGGTCCTTGAGTAAATGCAATCGCGGTCAGATCCGTTTTTTGAACTTTTGCTTTTTCTAACGCTGCTGAAACTACTGGTACAATATGCTGTTGATGTGCCCTGGAAGCCAGTTCTGGCACTACTCCGCCATATTTTTGATGAATGGTTTGCATAGCGATGATATTGGATTGAATTTTGCCGTTTATCAATACTGCCGCCGCTGTTTCATCGCACGAAGATTCAATTGCTAATATTACATGTCGCATGCTGGTGTGCATTCAGCTTTTGCCCGAATTTTGATTATTTTGTAATGATATGGAATTTTAATTCCACCTATGATATTAAAAATTGTAGTGCTCTAACAAAGTTGCTCCCGGCCAGTTAGGGAGTAAGAACAGTCAGTGTATTTCCTGATGCAAGTTATCAAAAAAATAGTGGTTAGAACCTTCAAGACTACACTGGTATGTATACTGGTTGTGATCGTAGGATTGGTACTGGCTCTACAAACGGCAGGAGTACAAACATGGCTGGCTGGTAAAGCGACCAAGTGGGTTTCCGGGCAACTGGGAATGCCTGTCAGCATAGGTTATGTGGAGATTCACTGGCTGGATAAAGCTACCTTCAAAAAAGTTCTTATACAGGACCGGCAACGGGTACGGATGATCTACGTGCCGGAGCTCAGTGCAGACTTTGACCTGTCCAAATTGGCGCAAACAAACGGGGATATTAGTATTGATGAAGCCGTATTGGATGGAGCCCAAGTAAGGCTGGTCAGGCGCATTGGATCTAGTGGGTTAAATATCGACGAATTCATCGAAGCAATAAACCGCCTTACTGCTTCAGCAGATACTACTATGCAGCGTAAGAGAAGACCTGTATTCTCTATCGACCGGGTATCCCTGCGCAACACGTATTTTTCCTTCGACGATCAACGTAAAGACAGTATCCGAAATGGATTTGATTATCAGCATTTTGCTTTTGATAATATCCATACGCAAGCTAGTAACTTCCGCCTGGTAGCAGACACTATTGAAGTAAATATCAGGAAACTTCAGGGCGTAAATCCGCAGACAAAGCTTAACGTCAAAGAACTGAAGAGTTTCTTTAGGTACACCAAGCATTCCATGGCCTTAACCGGGCTTACTGCCCATATTGGCAATAGTATAATTGGCGATTCGATTGTATTTAATTACAACCGTCCGGGTGATTTAAGTGATTTTAATGAGAAGGTAATTATGCAGGCGCACCTGGAAGGTACCCGTATTTATTCCAAAGACCTGGCCTTGTTTGCGCCTTACCTGAACCGGTACGAGGAAAACTGGTCTATTTCCGGTGATTTTAGCGGAAAGGTAGTCAGGTTTCGCTTGCGAAATGCAGATCTGCACTTTGGGTATCATAGCATGATTCATGGCAATATCAGTTTCTCGGGTTTGCCTGATTTTGGCAACACATTTATTGACTTTGCCCTGCGGCCCTCCGTACTTGAGGCCTCTGACCTGAAGCAGTACGTGACTGATACCGCTGCCTTCCGGAATGTAGCCAAATTTGGCACAATAAAACTTAGCGGTAAATTTTTAGGCTTCCCCAAGGACTTTGTAGCCAATGGAAATTTTGATACTGACTTAGGACAAATCGTATCCAATATCAACCTGAAGATCCGGGAGAATGAAGCGAAATCGTATTACAAAGGCCGTTTGAAAACCGTCAATCTTGATATTGGAACCTTATCCGGACAACCGGCGCTGGTGCAGCGGCTGGACATGAACGGACGGATTGAAGGAACTGGACTTAAAATTCGTTCGGCTACCTTTAAGATCAATGCAAACGTAGATCGTATCGGACTGCGTGGATATAATTATCGCCGCATTAATATAAATGGCAGATTAAGCCAGCAGGAATTCCAGGGCAATGTATCCGTGAATGATGCCAATCTGGTGTTTGCCGCCAAAGGTGAAATTGATCTGCGCAATGGGCGTAATTTGATTAATGTACAGGGAAATCTTCAACATGCGGATTTACAGGGGCTTCGGTTCACCAGGGAAAATACGGTTATTCGTACCCGGCTGGATGTAAATGTAAGGGGGATTGAAAAAGATGAAATAATCGGAAACGGGTTATTTACGGACGGATTTGTAACGTATGGCAGCCGGAATATCCGCATTGATTCCTTATTTATTCGCACTAATAAAGATGCAGCGGCTGTGCGTGATTTTAGCGTTCAGTCTGACTTTGCTACGGTAAGCGCAAAAGGAGATTTTGAATTTAAACGGCTGTTTGAGGACGTTAAGCAACTCATTGGTGAGTATAGCCTCAATTTCAGTAATGACGAGGCAAACATTCAGACGTATTACCGTAAAAAGAAATCGCAAGCCCGGCAACGTTACCGTTTGGAGTACTTGGTTGACCTCAAGGATATTAATCCTATACTCTCCTTATTCTACCCGGAAGTATATATTTCCAGGAACACTCGGGTAGAAGGTAATTTCGCAAATGGTCTCACTTCTATTGCGAGGATAAATTCGCAAATTGACACTATTGTCTTCCGGAATTATCATTTCTACGGTAATGAGATAGATATTTCTACTTCTAAGCTGGCTGATAGTTCTGATGTACTGGCTTCTACGTACTTGTTCTCCCGGCACCAGCAACTCAGTACTGCACCTCCTTCCGATTCACTGGCCTTAGAAGCGATCTGGAGTGGCAAAAACATTGATTTTGAAGGCACTATTGCACAGGCAAATAACACCAATCTGGCCGATTTAAAGGGTGATCTCTGGTTCAGGCCCGGCCGGATCGAAGTACAGTTCAAGCCGTCTTACTTCCGGATACTAAATAATGAATGGCACATTACGGCTAATAACCTGATTGATATCCGGGGACGTGAAGTGACATTTTCCAATTTGGCCGTTTCCAACCAGAATCAGATGATTACTTTGGAGGGTAGCGTCTCGGAATCCCTGAATGAAGATGCTGAACTGACCCTCCGTGAGTTTGATCTGCGTACGTTAAATCCGCTGCTGGCGCACCAGTTACGCGGCGTAGTCAATGGCTACATCAATATCCGGGATTTTTACAACAGTGTGAATCTGGAAAGTGAGCTCAAAATTGAAGAACTGGTAGTAGACAATTTTCTCATTGGTGATATTGACGGCGTGGCAAAGTGGGAAAGCAGTGATCAGCGGGTACACGTCAATTACAACGTTTTCAGGCAGGATGAAGCAATCGTAACGCTCACCGGAACGTATGATCCGAAGGCGGAGACGGATAAGATTAATATGAGGGCTGTACTGAATCAAACGCATATTGATGTACTGCAGTCATTTTTCAACGGTTTAATTTCAAAAGTTGCCGGAACTGCTACCGGGCGGTTAAGCATCAGCGGAACATTGGATGCCCCAGTTGTGAAGGGAAGTGTGATCGTTAGCAACGGACAGTTTAACTACAACTACCTCAACACGCTGTATCATTTTGATGGCCCCATCTATTTTACGGAAAATGAAATCGGTGTTCGCAACCTGCGCCTGTACGACGAAGATAATCATGTAGCCATTGTAAAGGGTGGAGTTTATCATGACGGATTCAGACAGTTCGGCGTAGATTTAACTGCTAACATGCAGGAATTCAAGGTGCTTAATACCACTTTCCGGGATAACGATTTGTTTTATGGCACGGCCTACGTCACAGGAACACTCACGCTGCTGGGTGCCTTTGAAAACCTTGACGTACGAGTTACCGCTAAGAGTAATAAAGGAACCCGCATTGCCATTCCGGTTACGGATACCCGCGAAATTACCGGCGAGGAAGAATACATTCGTTTTATCAGTAAAAAACAGCGTATTCAACCCGGCGTTATGGACACAGTAGTCAAAGGAATGGACTTGAGCGGAATCCGGCTTGATTTCAATTTTGACCTGACACCCGATGCCTATTGCGAAATCATTTTTGACCAGAAAGCGGGAGACATTATCCGGGGCAATGGCAGAGGAAGAATTAAAATGCTGATTGACACCCACGGTGACTTTTCTATGTTTGGCAATTATACCATCAACCAAGGCTGGTATAATTTTACTTTGCTCAATGCCGTAAACAAAGAATTTGAAATCAGGCCAGGTAGTACAGTCAGTTGGTCCGGCGATCCGTATGGAGCCCAGTTAAACATTGATGCCACTTACGAACAAACGGCCTCTTTGCTGCCATTAATGGGTAATCTGTCAGAAACCGAACGGAATCAGCCGCAACTAAACCGCCGCTACCCGGTGATAGTATTGCTTAAACTAACGGGTAATCTGCTCCAACCCGACATTGACTTAGGCATTGATTTTACCAATTATCCTAAAAATGATGCCCTGATTTCTAACGTCATATTGGACTTTGAAAACCGGGTAATGGCCGATGAACAGGAACTGAACCGGCAGGTTTTCAGCCTGCTGATTCTGCGTAAACTTTCCCCGGAAGGTACCTTCAGCGGAATACAAGGCTCGGTTGGCAATAGTCTCAGCGAATTGCTGGCCAACCAGCTAAGCTACTGGGCGTCCCAGGTAAATGAAAACCTGGAAATAGACCTGAATATTAATGGGTTCTCCGAGGAAGCGTTTAACACATTTCAGTTACGGCTATCGTATTCTTTACTTGATGGCCGGTTGCGGGTGACCCGCAATGGCGGTTTTACCAATGTGCAGGATGCAACTACTGCCCAGAGTATCATTGGCGACTGGACTATCGAATATACGCTTTCTAAAGATGGTGCCCTACGGGTCAAAATGTTCAGCCGCAACTCCCAGAATCTGCTAACCGCTGGATACACCAATAGCACCAATATTGTAGCCGGTTTCAGCCTGCTGCATACCCAGAGTTTTAATTCGTTGAAAGATTTATTTCAACGGCACCGGGAACCACCAGCCATAGAAGAAGACCCTGAGGAGAAAGACGACAAGCCCACTGAGCCGCAGACGCAGGTAGCGGCCCCCGCCCGTAGGCCCGAAAAATAATATAAATGGGTAATAGTACATATACCCTCATTCCTGCAGTGGAATTTCCACTTTCGTCTGGCTGTATCCGCTAAATATACCGTACCCATTCGTTATATTATTGGGTACCGATACCGGCTCTCCGGCAAAGAGGCCGCCATTCTGGTTACGGAGGTGTTTAACTAGTTTACGGTTATACTCGTAGTAAAAAGCATCCGTATGATTCAGCAAGAGCGTAAGTTGCCGGCGGCGGGGATCTTTGATTGAATTGGATGACCACTGCGACGGATAATAGTTAATGATTAACTCATACGTTTTTCCATCAAACAAATCATCGGTGAAAACCACCCCGTTGTCGTAGGTATCTTCTACTGGTGAGATCGTACTGTACATATAAATATCAACCTCATCATACAAAGTATCGTACCGGGCAGGTTGTCCTGGCTGTGACGATTTCCAGCGGAGGCGGGTACGCGGAACTGTGCCGACCAAACCGTAAAAATCTTTGGTCCCTTCCGGGTCAGTAAATTGTACTTTGAATTGCGAATAATAGTCGCCGTATTCATCAATACCGGCCGAGTCCTTTGCCTCTGCATGCAGAATAGGAACCGCAAACGGAACCTGGCAAGAGGCCGAAACTTCTTCAAATCCAGGAGCTGAAACTATTAATTCGTAAAAGCGTCCCGGTTTAGGATGAAAATTCCTTGAAAGATAACTTTTGGACTGGGGATCAAAGGCAATGCTATCTATAAGTTGCCCATATTCTGAAAGCACTATTGCAGCGTTATCAATGACCGATACACCCCTGGGCGCCAGCAGTGCCTGACTCCCGTACACGTATATCCGCACCAAACTATCTGGATTCAGAATACTGTTAATGACCAATCTCGAAGCCCGGTCCGGTAGCTCCAGCGGGATAATCTTTTCACAGCTCATTAACGCTAGTATTCCAATCAACCCGGTCCAAATGTAGTTGCGCATCATTTTAAAATTTCACTGTATAACTGGCCGCCGGAATCAGCGGGAAAAGACTCATCTGCTTTAACACCCGCTGGTCACCCGTACCGCGTCCGTAATCGTAGTCTACGAAGTAGTAAAAGGGATTTTGCCGGTTGTAGGCGTTATAGACTGAAATATTCCAATCCCGTTCAGTCCGTTTTTTCTTCTTGTGAAAGCTCACCCCAAAATCCAGCTTGTGGTAACTGCGCATCCGGTAGCCGTTACGGCCTTCGTACACCTCAATGTCGTTCTGCCAGTAAAAAGACCGGCGCCTGTTTTCACTGTACGCCGGATACCGGGCCACTCCTAGTGTGATGGCATTTCCCGTACCGTACATCCAACTGGCCGAGAAACTTACTTTGGCGTTGCGCTGGTACGTTAGGGCCACGCCCACATCGTGCCGCCGGTCGTAGCGAAAAGGGTAGGGGCGGCCATTGTTCAGGTCGGCAAACTGCCGGTTGGTCCACGACAGCGTATAACCCACCCAGCCACCCAGTTTTCCCTGCTTCTTCTGCAACAATACCTCCGCACCATACGATTCGCCTTTTCCTCCGGTGGTGACGTTTTCCTGCCAGTCAGTAGTACTACCCGGAAACGTGGCGCCTTCCTGGTAGTCAATCAGGTTTTTCATGCCTCGGTAATACCCTTCCAGGCTTACTTCGTAGGTATTGTCCCGCAGGGATTTGGCTACTCCTACGGCGGTTTGTTCCGACCATTGGGGTTTTACTCGTTCCGTAGCGGGTACCCATAAATCAGTAGGCAGGTCGGTATCAGAGTTGGTGAGCAAGTGCAAATATTGCTGCATAGTGGCGTAAGAAGCTTTTAGGGCAATCTGGCCGGGCAACAGGTAGCGCAGGGCCAACCGGGGCTGCAGGGAATTATAGGTTTGGCCCGGCAACAGAAAAGTAGAAAAATGCAGTCCGGCGTTTGCTTTTAACCGGCTCGTGATCTCCCAGTCATCTTCGGCGTATACCGCTGTTTCCCAGGCCCGCACATTGGAGGAGCCGAAAGAAGTATCAGTCCGTTCGGTCTGATCATTAGCCCGGAACGCCGATACACCCGGACGAAAAGTGTGATATATGCCCTGAGCGCCAAACCGGACACTATGCCGGGGAAGGGGGTAATATTCGGCTTCCCATTTGCCGCTCCAGTCCTCGATGCCCGAAAAGTAGCCGAAATACGCCTTTTCACCGGAGCCGTCCGTACCGCTTTGCTCAAAAGCCATGTCCACAAGGTAGCGGTACCGGGAATAGTGTAGGGTAGAATTAAAAAATAGTTTCTCATTCAGTATATGGTTCCAGCGCAGCGACGTAAGCAGATTACCCCATAATAAACGGCTTTTGCCCTTGCTGGTATACTGGGTCTGCGCATCCCCAAACGTATCCTTGGTACGGGCTATAAATTTGTCATCGCCTCCGTAAAAGCTCAGATATAGCCGGCTTCGGTTGGAAAGGATGTGATTGACTTTAGCATTCAGGTCATAGAAATGGTACCCTACGGAAGCCACTCCATTGGTAGCCATTTTTGAAATAGGCCGGGAAAATAAATCAAGATAGGTGCGGCGACCCGAAACCATAAAGGAAGTCCGGTCTTTACGAATGGGGCCTTCCAGCGCCAGACGGGTAGATACAAGACCGATTGAAGCCTGTCCGTGCCACTCTTTCAGATTGCCGTCCCGCATCCGTACGTCCAGCACTGAGGACAACCGGCCACCGTAACGGGCCGGGTAGCCGCCTTTGATCAGACTCACCTGGCTGATCGCATCAGAGTTGAATACGGAAAACATGCCGCCCAAATGACTGACATTATACAGGGGTACCCCGTCCAACAGCATCAGGTTCTGGTCGGGGCTACCCCCGCGGACGTATAAACCCGTACTGCCTTCATTCCGCTTCTGCACACCGGGTAACAGTTGCAGGGTTCGTAGTACATCTACCTCACCAAGGGCAGCGGGTAACCGGCGTATCTGCTCAATAGGCACCGAAATGGTGCTCATCTGCGTGCTTTCCTCAATGCGGTTCACCTTCTCAGCCGAAACTACCACTTCCTTTAATTCAACCGCTGGGATTAAATCCACATGGAGAGTAATACTTTTCGACAACAGGAATTTTTTGACTGGGGCTGATATCCTACGTAGGAAAATACCAGCGAGGCACTATCGGCGGATAGCGTCAGGCTGTAAAACCCGAAGGCATTGGTAACCGTGCCTTGCCGGCTGTGTACATCGTAGATGCTGGCCCCAATCAATACTTCCCCCGTAGACTGGTCTTTTACGTACCCGCTGAGGGTATACCGGCCCGACTGAGCCCGTGCTTCCCCGGAAAGGCAAAGCACGGGAAGCGTGACCAGGAGCCACTGGCAAATGAATACCCATAATGGATAGCGTACCAGCCACCGAAGCCAGAATGAGGTTTGAGGAAACATCAAACAGGAATAACAGATCTGAGATTTGGGAGAGGTTACCTGTTTACCGGAGGGAAGAAAAAAAGAGAGTATTAACGGACAAGCCTGAATTAAGCTTGCCGGTACTCTCCGTTTCTATGGAAAATAGGTAATTTTGACGCTTGACGAATATAAAACGCATCCCCTTTCTGTTTATTGATACAAACCCACGAAAATCTCTCTGAACTGGCTTCGGCAATATATAGACCTTCCTGAAAGCGCGGAGGAAATCGCTAAACTGCTCACGCATTCCGGCCTGGAAGTGGAGCACGTGGAAAGGGTAGAGGCCATTCCCGGTGGACTCGAAGGCGTAGTAATTGGCGAAGTACTCACCTGTCGCAAGCATCCTGATGCCGATAAGCTCAGCTTGACAACGGTAGACGTGGGGAATGGAGCCGCCCTGCCAATTGTTTGCGGTGCGGCCAATGTGGCGGCTGGGCAAAGAGTAGTGGTAGCCACCGTTGGCGCTACGCTGTATCCAGCCGGAGGAGAGCCATTTAAAATCAAAAAAGCCAAAATCCGGGGGGAAGCTTCTGAAGGAATGATCTGTGCTGAAGACGAAATCGGACTAGGTACTTCCCACGCGGGAATCATGGTATTGGATACTGATCTGCCCAATGGAACTCCAGCGGCAAAATACTTCAACCTCGAAGCCGATTACATTCTTGAAATTGGACTCACGCCCAATCGGGCCGATGCTGCTTCCCATCTGGGCGTAGTCCGCGACTTACGGGCTCTGCTCCGGCGGGATTACCAATTGCCTTCCGTGGAACGTTTTAAACCCGGCAGTGGCAGACCGGTTGAAGTAATCGTGGAAAATACCGAAGCTTGTCCCCGGTATTCAGGCGTTAGCATTGCCGGAGTTACAGTAAAAGCGTCTCCGGATTGGTTGCAAAAACGACTGCAGTCCATTGGGCTTACGCCCATCAACAACGTGGTCGATGTGACTAACTTTGTGTTGCATGAACTAGGCCAGCCCCTGCACGCTTTTGATGCTGATCAGATTGCGGGTAACGTAGTCCGGGTAAAAACCCTGCCACCAGGCACTGTCTTCACCACCCTCGATAAGCAGGAGCGGAAACTGCAGGAGAATGACCTGATGATCTGTGATGGTAATTCACAGCCTATGTGCATTGCCGGAGTTTTTGGTGGAGTATCCTCCGGAATTACCGAGCATACCACCAGCGTATTCCTGGAAAGTGCCTGCTTCTCACCCAATTATGTGCGGCGCACGGTGCAGCACCACGGATTGAAAACCGATGCCGCCTTCCGTTTTGAACGCGGCACCGACCCGAATGGTACGGTGTATGCCCTAAAACGGGCTGCCCTGTTGATCTGCGAAGTAGCCGGCGGACAAATTGCTTCCGATGTGGTAGATGTATATCCGCAGCCAGTAACGGATTTTTCGGTGAAAGTAGGGTGGAAGAATATCAATCGGCTCATTGGTAAGGAGCTTCCGAAGGAAGAAATTAAGACTATTCTGCAACTGTTGGATAGTAAAATCGAAGGGGAAACCACCGAAGGACTGAATTTGCGGGTGCCACCCTACCGGGTAGATGTACAGCGGGAAGCCGATGTGGTGGAGGAAATTCTGCGCATTTATGGATACGACAATATCGAGCTTTCCGAACGGATGGACGCCGCTTACCTGGCTGAATTTCCGGTAACCGACCGGGAACAACTGCAGTACAAGATGACCCAAATGCTGGCAAGCCGGGGATTTTTCGAAATCATGACTAATTCCCTGACCAAACCAGCTTACAACCAGAAGTTGGGTGCATTCCGTAGTGGAGAAGACGTGGAAATTCTCAATAAGCTTAGCGAAGACTTGGGCGTTATGCGCCAGAGCCTGCTGTTTTCGGGACTGGAGGTAGTAGCCCACAATATCAACCGGCGGCAGCTTGACCTGAAACTGTTTGAATTCGGCAAAATTTATTACCGCAAAGAAGGCCAGTACCGCGAACACACCCGTTTATCCATATTCCTGACCGGTGACCAGCAGGCCGAAACCTGGCGGAAAAGAGCCGTGCCGTGCAGTTCCACGATCTGAAAGAAGCGGTTGCCCAAGTATGCTACCGGATGAATGTCCGGAATGCGGAAGCAGCCGAAACTACGCAGGAAATATTCAGTTACGGAGCCAGCTATCGGCTCAACAACCGGGAAGTAGCCCACCTCGGATTAGTCAGACCAGATATAACTAAGATGCTGGAACTCAAAGCGCCTGTCTTCTACGCTGATCTGGACTGGGATTACTTGGTGAAGCAATACAGCGCCAAGGCCGAGTACCGCGAAGTACCCAAGTTTCCCGAGGTACGCCGTGACCTTTCGCTGGTACTGGACCGGCCTTTTTCTTTCGGCCAGATCGAATTGCTGGCCCGCAAGCAGGAACGCCGTTTGTTGAAAGAGATCAATATATTTGATGTATATGAAGGAGAGAATTTGGGAACCGGCAAGAAATCCTATTCCGTTAGTTTCATCCTCCAGGACGAAAACCAGACCTGACCGACGAGGTAATCGACCGTACCATGCAAAAGCTCATCAGTATCTACGAGAAAGAACTGAATGCGGTAATTCGCAAATAGGTATTGGGTAATAGGTATCAGGTACTAGATTTAGTCCTCTATAAGAGAGATAAAATGTACCATTATTTTCCTAGTACCTACTACCAAATACCCAGTACCCATGCACAAAGAATTGCTGGAAAAATTTGAACAACTGGAAGGGCAGGTCCGGCAACTCACCGAGATTTGTACCGGACTTCGTGGTCAGTTGAGGCAGGCTGAGCAGGAAAAAGAGCAACTACGAACCCAAATCGAAAAACAGGCTGTTGAACTGGGTAAGCAGGCGGCTGAAATTAAAAAACTGGCGAAAAGGGGGCTGAGCGGCAGAATGAATTGGGAAGTTTAAATAAAATAAATAAACTTGTATCTTTGATAAATGCAGATTCGCAGAAAACTGCTGAGTGGAAGGTAATATTAGATGCATATATACAGGAGCTGGATAAGTGTATAACTTATCTGAAACAATAAGTTTAGCATAAAAAGCCGGTATGGGAGAGCTATTCATACGAATCAAAATTGCTGACCGTGAATATCCCATTCGTACGGCTGCCTCCGGTGAGGAAAAAGGCTCCGGAAGGCTGGAAAGGAGATTAATGAATATATTCGTAAGCTTAGGGAGCAGTTTAACGGGCTGGATGATAAACAGGATTTACTTGCCATGGTTACTATTCACTACGCCGTAGAAAAGCTACGCATTGAAGAAGAGCATGCGGGCTTGCAAAATGTTGTTTCGGATAAAATTGATCACTTACAAACATTAGTATCGTCAGTACTGTAAAGTCTCAGGTGATGGGCGTATATTTCTGTGCACTCCCATCCGTGGCAGGCTCCTGCCATTACTTTTCTTTCACTTTGCCGGTTATCTCTGCTTCTGCTTTGAGTAATTAATTCACTATAAAGCAAAATGCAATGGAGGTAGTATACTTAATCCTGGCCGCCCTGGTAGGGGTGGTTATAGGAGTCGCAATCGGACGGGTTCTTTTACGCAAAGTGTTTCAGAAAGAAGAAGAAGAAGCCCGGGAAAAAGCGAAACTCATTATCAGAGAAGCTGAGCTTTCGGCTGAAAATATCAAGAAGGACAAGATTCTGGAGGCCAAAGAAAAATACCTTAAACTGAAAGCCGAATTTGAAGAAGACGCCAACAAGAAGAAGCAGATAATCATTACCAATGAGAGTAAACTCAAGCAACGTGAGCAGGGCATTCAGCAGAAGGAGCAGAACCTGGCTAAGGGCTTGGAGCAAATTAAGCGTAAGGAATCCGAACTGGACACGTTAAAGGAGGAACTGACCGAGCAGATGGAAGTGGCTAACCGGAAACGGGAGGAAGCCGAAAAACTTCGTAATTCGCAGGTGGAGAAACTGGAAAAAATTGCTAACCTTACTGCCGAAGACGCCCGGAATCAGTTAGTAGAGGCATTGAAAGACGAAGCCCAGAGCCACGCATCTGCCTACATTAAAAATATTGTGGAGGAAGCCAAGCTAACTGCCACCAAAGATGCGAAGAAAGTAGTACTGGAAACGATTCAGCGGACTGCTACGGAACATGCGATTGAGAATTGCGTTTCAGTTTTCAATATTGAAAGTGACGACATCAAAGGTAAAATTATCGGCCGGGAAGGGCGTAACATCAGGGCGCTGGAGGCAGCTACCGGCGTTGAAATTATTGTAGATGACACTCCTGAAGCCATTATTATTTCCGGATTTGACCCGGTTCGCCGGGAAATAGCCCGCCTCTCGCTGCACCGCCTGGTGCAGGATGGCCGCATCCATCCCGCCCGGATTGAGGAAATCGTTGCTAAAACAACCAAGAACATCGAGGAGGAAATTGTAGAAATCGGGGAACGTACTGTAATCGACCTCGGCATTCATGGATTGCATCCGGAATTGATCAAAATGGTAGGACGGATGCGTTTCCGGTCGTCCTATGGGCAGAACCTGCTGCAGCACTCCCGCGAGGTAGCCAAGCTATGCGCCACTATGGCTGCCGAGTTGGGACTGAACGTAAAGTTTGCCAAACGGGCTGGCCTGTTACACGACATTGGAAAAGTATGGCCCGAAGAACCGGAATTACCGCATGCGATTCTGGGGATGGAACTGGCCAAGAAGTACAAGGAACACCCGGAGGTCTGCAATGCCATCGGAGCCCACCACGATGAGATTGAGATGACCACTATGATCTCGCCCATTGTGCAGGCATGTGACGCTATCTCCGGCTCCCGTCCGGGTGCCCGGCGCGAAGTAATGGAGTCATATATCAAGCGTCTGAAAGAACTCGAAGAGCTGGCCGTTTCCTTTGATGGGGTAACCAAATGTTACGCAATCCAGGCGGGCCGTGAACTGCGGGTGATGGTAGATGCCGAAAATGTGACCGACGAACGGGCTAATCTGCTCTCTTATGACATTTCCCAGAAGATCGAAAAAGATATGCAGTACCCCGGCCAGATTAAAGTAACCGTAATTCGTGAGATGCGAGCCGTGAGCTACGCTAAATAAACGGTACGGACCATGATTATAGCCCGAAGAGCTACTAAGCTCTCCGGGTTTTTTGTTTTAACTTCTCCTAAAACAATTAGGAAAATATATCCCATGATTCTCGAATAAATAACCCGCCTTCGTAAGTAAAGACCGATATAGAGTTCCTGGTTTTTTACTTAAATGTGAGTAATAGCAGTAAAAAATGGTAAGTAATTGTGAGCAAAAATACATGCTGTTGGGCGTCGGCGTAAGAAATGCCAGAAGCAAGAGCCAAATAAGCGTACTATGATTTCCCCGGAATTAACTACACTAAGAAAGCTGCAAACAGTGCATAAGTCCTGATTCACAGTCGAATACAGAATTACGAAGGTGAAAAAAATAGCTAATGATTTTTCAACCATTCGCTTTTTGTAACTCGTGCGCGTGAAAATCTACTAAAAAAGACTAAATACTAATATTGAAAACTTAATTTTTATACAGGCTTTTTTAAAAATTTCTTACAAGCTATTTTTTCGCGAATCTGTGAAATTCTAAATATTTAACAACTTCGATGTTTCGACCTCAAAATCGGGTAATACATACGATAACCTAATAAAAGAGGTTACTTCTTTAGCCTGAATAATCAAATTTTTTTTGTGTGCATTGAGCGCAATATTGCTTTCAATATTACAAAAGCGCCTCAAAAGATAGGCCTATTCATTTATTTTGTTGGTGATTATTAGCCGATTGTGTGAAAATCAGATGTTAAACCAGCAATAATAAATTTATGAAAAATCTAAAAAGTACTCATCCAAATGGCGCTTTTGCGGAGAATTCTGTACTCGTACAGACCAAGCCAGTTGGATTAAGAAAGCTTGTGCTGCTGACGGCACTTCTTTTTAGTATGGGGAAGACATTTGCCCAGTCGCCCTCACCGTACATTACGGGAAAGCAACTCGGGTCAGTGCAAAACTCATTTCCGTCCAACAAATGGAAAGAATTAATTTTAAATTCGGACGGCTCAATCAACTGGAGCCAGTATGGTAGTGTAGCCCGCAATTTTAATAAGCCCGAGATCATTGATTACCGCTTCGGCCCTAAGTACAGCCACTTCCATTCTTCTCCCGAAAATTTTCCGACCGTGGAACAAACTGGTTCCGGCGGCTGGGATCCGGCTCCCTGGAATTACACTTCTCCGAAGCAGACTGACTGGTCGCAGATGTCCGGTCAATTGCTTTACTCGCCCGACGGCAGCGACGATCCGGGTATGGCCCGGGCCCGGAGCTGCGCGTTATTCTGCACTGATGGTAATCCGGGTGTGATTTCTGACATGCGGATCTCCTGGACCCCTGACCCGGCTCACCACTGGATGGAAAGCCAGGATGGCGCCACCCGAACGCCTTCCTGGATCAGTGCCTCTGGCGGTAAACTCCCAACTCCGGCGATTGCAGTAGCCCGGTCAAAATTCACCCATAGTGTAACTGGCCTTACCATCTTCCCTAACGGTCTGGTAGGTATCACTACTACGGGTAACGATACCTACGGCTGGAAAGGAAAATCTTATCCCTTCCTGAAGCTGGATGCGGGTAAAGTGCCTACCAGTGTGGCGATGACGATTAACCACGAGTTTGGTCTGGTGACTGTTTGGGACACAATTAATCACAAGGGCCAACTGGCCGTGATTGCCATTGAGGGCGATTTGATTTCGGACGGTTCACCTACCGACGGCACGGGTTATCCTTTCTTCTGGAGCGTACCCAATTGGCCGGAAGTAACGGAAATCAAGCTGTTAGGTTACGTTGACTTGCCATTTGCGGCGCCTACCTCCGTGCAAGCCTCTTCCGACCTAAGTATAGATTACGGCCGGGCCGGTGAATACAACAAGAATCCTGATTTTAATTCGCAGGCTGAGCGTGACCAGTGGTATAACTGGACCGGTGGATACTACCGCCGGACAGCTAAGGCTGGCTATGCCATTGTGGCTTCCCGGGCCGAGAACAAGGTAGCTTTTGTAAACCTGCAGCCACTGTTTCAGTACGTGCGAACCATGATGTTTACGTCACAGTCCAATTATGAAGTGGTGAAAAACTCCGGTATGGCTGACAATCAGTGGCCGCATAGCTTCAGCCACGCTCCCCAGCAGAAGCCCGTGGTAGCCGCCGTCATTTCCGTAAACGCACCTACCGCCGTAGCCGCCGGGTTTGCCAAAGGACCGGATATGTTCTTCTGGGACGACAACGGATGGGATGACGAAACATTTACCAATACCGCTTTCGTCGCTACGATGGATGGTAACCTCCGCCTGTATGATGTAGGCAACCTGAATACCTATTCTACCGGCACTAAATCAACTCCCTCTTTAACCAGGACGGTACTAATCGGAAAAAATCCTTGCTCCATTGCATATGGTACCCAGGGCAATTCCGTCGCCAATGACCTAACCATTACTTGCCGCGGCGACCGGGCCATTTACGAAGTACACAGCGATGGCAGCGTTTCGAAAATATTGAGGGACAGCCGTTTGGTAGATCCGGTTTCGACGGAAGTTTCTACGGGCTGGCGCTGGTGCGGAGGGATGATGTATGTATCTGTAATGGATTTTGGCGGAAAGCAGGCCGTGAATTACGTCACCCGGAGACTTTCCGGCTTCGCAGTCCAGGATCCTGGTTTTCAGTTCACGGAGGCAACTCCCGTACCCGGTATGCCATTTATGTTCTCGGTAACCGAAGTAATGTAATACCAGGGTCTCCTACTCACTCCAAAAAAATTAGCTATGGAACAGTTATTCATTTCAAATACAGTTAAAACAGATCTTTCTGCGAAGCCAGCCGCTTTTGCACGTTACGTGCTGCTGCTTTGCTTGCTGTCGGTTATGCAGAGCCCGTTTGCCGTGGGGCAAACGACCTGGATGGGCTTTCAATTTACGACGGGTAGCACCCCTATCTCGGTAAATTCTCTCGGACGGGCCTTTGCTCCCGGTAACAGCCAGACGCACCAGCTTAAATTGGTGAATGTAAGTGATGGTAAAGATGTATCCGGTAGTTCGGTGAGCCTTTCGATGGACGGTGGTACGGTTGGGGAATTTAAGTATGCCAGCTTGCCCCAAACGGTAACCTTGCTGCCCAATACGACTTATTACCTCGTTAGTGAAGAGACTGAAGGCGGCGACTCGTGGTACGGCGCTGATTCTAAGGTGACTACTACGGAGGTAGCTTTTTGTGAGGGCGGTGTCTATTGGGATGGCAGCGGCTGGGTAGTCGCCGGTGGACCAGGCAGCGCCTTGGTTCCCGTAAACTTTATCTACGGTTACCGTGATCCCGAAAATCCGGCCGACGCCACCAACGGCCTGGACTACGCTTATTACGAAAATTCCGGTGATGAATGGCGGCGCTTGGGAGATTTCGAAGAGGTAAGCCCGATCAAAACGGGTCAGAAGACTAATTTCGAGATTTCGGGCTACAACCGGGAGGACAATTTTGCTTTCCGCTTCACCGGCTACGTGGATATTCCCAGAGATGGCGTATACACCTTTTACACGTA
>JAUJNL010000066.1 GCA_030448185.1 Cytophagales bacterium
TTCTCCGCCGCCGGTTGCTCACTACGTGGTACTCGGCAATCTTCCGGAAGCCGTCACCTGGGCCCACACGGTGATAAATAATGCTAAATGTTAAATTTTGAATGCTAAATGGGTATCAGGTATTGGGTACTGGATATCAGGCGTTAGAGAAGTAATGCGTCGCATCTGTACGTAGAGGATGTAAATTTTTCCTTCGTCATTCCTTGTTCAGTATTTGATATTATTGGTCATTAATACATTAATCGCCGGGAAATTATCATCCACCAAAAACCTAACATCTGATACTCATTTACCATTCAAAATGTAACATTTAACATTTCAATGCTTACCCTATCCGCCATTTACATTTATCCCGTTAAGGGCCTTGCCGGTATTTCTCTCTCATCCAGTCTGGTTGAGGAACGTGGCCTCCAGTACGACCGCCGCTGGATGCTGGTCGACGACTCTGACACTTTTCTGACGCAGCGCAAATTTGCCCAAATGGCCCTGCTGAAGGTAAAGCTGACTGACGAAGGACTACTGGTTCAGGCTCGCGGCAAGACTGATTTACCCATTCCTTTTGGGGCAACCGGTGACAAACTCCGGGTTACCGTCTGGGATGATACCTGCGAAGCCATTGCGGTAAGCAAGGCTTCTGACCAGTGGTTCAGCGAAGCCCTGGGAATCTCCTGCCGCCTGGTATACATGCCCGATTACTCCGTCCGTCCCGTTGATTCGCGGTATGCCGTTGCCCATAACTACGTGAGCTTCGCCGATGCGTATCCGTTTCTCCTAATTTCGGAAGAATCGCTGGCTGACCTGAATACCCGGCTGGAGGAAGCCGTGCCGATGAACCGGTTCCGGCCTACCCTGGTGGTGAAGGGGGCTACTCCTTTTGCTGAGGATACCTGGTACCAGTTCCGGATTGGCGAATGTCTTTTCTACGGGGTAAAGCCCTGTGCCCGTTGCGTGGTTACTACTATTGATCAGGAAACAGCCGGAAAGGGCAAGGAACCGCTCAAAACGCTGGCTTCTTACCGGCAACGGGAACATAAAATCTTGTTCGGGCAAAACGTAGTATTCGGACGGGAAGGCAGCCAGATTAAGGTGGGTGACGAGGTAGTAATAGAACAATTAAACGAAAAAGTGGTAGTTCTATAATAAAATTTGCGCTTTCATCCCTTTCTGCTTGTTTACTAAACACTGTTCATTAAATTTGAATTGTTAATATTTTGCTATGGGAATTACAGAACGAAAAGAACGGGAGAGACAAGAGATGCGGGACCTTGTCCTGAAGGTCGCGACGGAAATTTTTATTGAAGAGGGTTATGACAAAACTTCTATCCGGAAGATTGCCGACCGGATTGAGTACAGCCCGGCAACTATTTATCTGTATTTCAAGGATAAAGACGAGATCTTCCATGCCATCCACGAGAAAGGATTCGACATCTTTTTTCACCGGATGGAAGCATTGGCCGTAATCAAAAATCCTTTTGAACGCTTACGAAAGTTAGGCGAAGAATACATCCGGTTTGCTTACGAATATCCGGAGTATTATGATCTGATGTTCATTATGCGGGCTCCAATGGAATTTATCAAAGGCGACACTTGGGACTGCGGACATCAGGCTCACGAAGGGTTAAAAGCCATGATCCGGGAGTGCATGGAAGGGGGGTATATGAAACCAATAGATGTAGATCTGGCTTCGCTATCCATCTGGTCCTTTATGCACGGCATGACTTCGCTGGCCATCCGGAACCGGTTTAAAATGTACGAAGGCGAAAGAGTCAGGCAACTCATGGATGAGGCGGTGGATACGATGCTTCACTTGTTCCGGAAGGAATAATTTTTTTGTCCTTTTACTAAACAGTGTTTATTATTTGTTTGATGTTTAAAATATACTTACGATTCATCCTGCGAAATGGTAGCCTCAACATTGGTTTTGGCCGCCTGAGCAAAAATGGCCATGCAATCCTTACGTAATCTGCCATCTTTAGTCCGCTGTTATGCACGACAGTCTTTCGATTACCAAACCAGTCTTACCCATGAGACACTTCACCTCTCTACTTTCCGCCCTGTTTATTTTCTTCCTTGTCAGCGCATTGCAGGCTCAGTCCGCCCTGCTCGACCAGTACGTTGAAGAAGGCCTGAAGAGCAATCTGGCTCTTCAGCAACAAAATTTATCCGTAGAAAAAAGCCTGAGGGCGCTGGAAGAAGCCAGGGGTTTGTTTATGCCCAGCCTTGACCTCAATGCCCGGTATTCACGGGCCGCCGGGGGCCGAACTATTGGGTTTCCGGTGGGTGACCTGCTCAATCCGGCATACAGTACGCTAAACCAACTGACGGGCAGTGACCGCTTCCCAGCCTTACAAAACGTTGATGTGCCATTCCTGCGACCCGAGGAACACGAAACCAAGCTGCGCTTAATTCAACCCATTATTCAACCCAATCTCTACTACAATTCTCAAATTAAATCCTTGCAGCATCAGAGTCAGCAGGCAGCTGTATCGGTTTACCGCCGGCAACTCGAAGCGGATATCCGGACGGGGTATTTTACTTATTTGAAATCGGTGAAGGCCATCGGCCTGTATAACCGGGTGAAGGAATTACAGCAGGCCAATCTTCAATTGAATCAAAAACTGCTTAATAACCAGAAAATCACAGCGGACGTGGTGTACGCTGCCAAAGCCGATTTAAGTGATACTGAACTGAAAATTGCTGATGCCGAAAAAAATCGTACTGTAGCTGCGGCTTACTTCAATTTTCTGCTCAATAAACCTTTAGAAACTTCCATTGAGGTGGATACCACGACAGCACTGGCGGTTCCCGCCGAAGTCCTTGCCCAAAAGAACCTGATTCCCGTCATTGAAAACCGGGAAGAACTGAGTCAGGTACGCTTTGGCATTCAAGCCGCCGAACGAGGAACCAAACTGTACCGGAGCAATGTGCTGCCCACGCTGAATCTGGCCGTGGACTACGGCTTTCAGGGGCCAAAGTACCGCTTTACGGCGAAAGATGATTTTATCCAAGGTTCTCTGGTGCTTAACTGGCGTTTATTCGGCGGATTTCAGAACCGGAGCCGCATTGCCCAGGCCAACCTGGACAAGCTGCAACTGGAAACCCGGTACACTGAATTACAGCAGCAACTCCGGCTGCAGGCCCTGCAAGCTTCCGAAAACCTGCATACGGGCCGACAGGCCGTAGAAACCAACCGGCAACGGGTTGCCAGTTCGCGCCGCTACTTTGAAATCGTAGACAAAAAATACCGGGAAGGCGCCGCCCTGTACATCGAATACCTGGCGGCCCTGACCACCCTGACCAACGCCGAAAACAGCCTCATCCTGGCTGAATACGACTATCAGATCCGGCAAGTCGAGTTCAAACGGGTCACGGCGCAGTAATTTACGATGTTCGATATTCGATTGGCGATGTTCGATGTAAGAAGCAGGAGAATCGGACATCGAACATTCCCATCTGCTCATTCACTCATCAACACAATATGAAACCTCAATCCACCCTTTTATTCTTATCGCTGCTGGCTGTTGCCTTTGCTTGTCAGCCGAAAAAAGCTCCCGAATCACAAGTTCCTGAAACCGTTACGGTGGTGAGTACCGGGCAGGTGACCCGCCAGCCGTTAACTTCCGCTATTGTATCCAGCGGGGTACTTGCTTCCAAGAAAGAAGCTAAATTATCCTTTAAAACGGGTGGTATCATTGCTCATATCCGCGTGGATGAAGGGCAAAGTGTACGAAAGGGCCAATTACTGGCTAGCCTGAATCTGACCGAGATTGATGCGCAGGTAAGTCAGGCCCGGAACAACTTTGAAAAAGCCCAGCGGGACCTGAACCGGACCAAACGCCTCTATGCCGACAGTGCTGCTACGCTGGAACAGATGCAGAATGCCACTACCGGCTATGAAGTTGCCAAAGCCGCTTTAACCGGGGCCCGTTTTAACCAGCAATATTCCACGATACTAGCCCCGTCTGATGGCCGGATTCTACGCCGCCTGGTAGAGGAAGGTGAACTGGTTAATCCGGGTAATGCCATCTTCCAATTTGCCGGGGCCGGTGAGGCAGATGGCTGGATTGTCCGGACGGGCATTGCCGACCGGGATGTGGTGAAACTGAAGATTGGGGATAAGGCCCAGCTTACCCTGGATGCGTATCCCGGGGAAAGCTTCCCGGCTACCATTACTGAGATAGCCGGAGCTGCCGACCCCATGAACGGAACCTTTGAAGTGGAACTGAAAGTGAATTCCAAAGGCAAAAAGCTAGTTTCCGGTCTGGTGGCGAAAGTAGAAACTTTCCCTTCCGGTCAGCCCGAAATGCTGGTGGTGCCCATAGAAGCCCTGGCTGAAGCCGATGGCAACAAAGCCTGTTTGTATACCTTGAGTGAAGACCAGCAAACAGCCCGGAAAATTCCGGTAATTACCTCCGGAATCTACGGGGATAAAGTAGCCATCCGGGAAGGTATTGCGGAAGGAACCGTCATCGTCACCAAAGGCACCTCCTACCTGACGGATCAATCAAAGGTGAAAGTGGTCAACAGCCCTTTACAACTGGTAAAGGCGCAGTAGAAGACGCTAGATTTTATACACAAGACGTGACAAAGCATAAACTAAGTCTTTATTACAGGATTCACCCTCTCTCACTGTCATTCCCGGAGGGAACTCTCTCAGCGAAGCTAATCTTCTTTCTATACGACAGAAATTGACCTAATCAGAGAGGATTCCTTCCGGGAATGACAGTAAGGGAAGAATGCCTTACGTCTAAAGTCTTACTAATCAGCACATCCGCATATCATATCATCTCATCAGCTTATCCATTCAACTATGCAAACGATTTTGGGCGCAGGGGGAACCATTGCCACGGACCTTGCCAGAGAACTAACCGCTTATACCCGGAAAATCCGCTTGGTGAGCCGTAATCCCAAGAAGATCAACGACACCGACCAATTGTTTCCGGCTGATCTTACCCGGAAAGAGGCGGTATTCCAGGCCGTGGCAGGTTCCGAAGTGGTTTACCTGACGGTTGGCTTTGAGTATGATCTAAAAGTGTGGCAGGAAAAATGGCCGGCCCTGATGCAGAACGTCATTGCTGCCTGCAAGCAATACCAGGCGAAACTGGTCTTTTTCGATAATATCTACCTATACGACCGGGACCATCTCGGCCACATGACGGAGGAAACGCCCATCCGACCAACCAGTAAAAAAGGCGAAGTTCGGGCCCGTATTGTTCAAATGCTGCTCGACGACGTGAAAGCGGGTAACCTGACCGCATTGATTGCCCGTTCAGCGGATTTTTACGGACCGGATAATCAAAAAAGCATCCTGTTTGAAACAGTTTATAAAAACTTTGGGAAGGGAAAAAAAGCCAACTGGTTTGCGGACGTAACTAAAAAGCACTCTTTTACCTATACCCCCGACGCCGCCAAAGCAACCGCCCTGCTGGGCAACACACCTGACGCCTTTAATCAGGTATGGCACCTGCCAACTGCCGGAAATCCGCTGACGGGCAAACAATGGATCGAATTATTTGCCGAGGAAATGGGAGTAGCACCCAGGTACTCGGTTATCCCCGCCTTTATGCTGCGCTTGCTGGGTGTATTCATCCCCATCATGCGGGAGCTGCATGAGATGGTTTATCTGTACGACCGGGAGTATGTATTTGACAGCACAAAGTTTGAAAAAAGGTTTTCGTTCCGGCCAACTCCCTACCCGCAAGGCGTGAGAGCAAGTGTTCAAAGTGGTACTAAAGATTCCAATCCCCAGGCCCTCAGTTCAAAATCGTAAAATCATGAAAATATCCGAATTTTCAGTTAAAAACTGGCAGTTCACCATCATCATCTTCGTGATGGTCATGGCCATTGGTATAAACTCTCTGTTCAACATGCCACGGGGCGAAGATCCCAATTTCAAGTCGCCCTCCTTCATTATTGTGGCCATTTATCCGGGTACCGGTCCTACCGACATGGAGGAACTGGTGGTGGATAAGATCGAAGACAAAGTCAACGAACTGGAAAACATCAAGAAAATCGTCTCCAGCATTGATGATGGCGTGGCCGTGGTCCGGGTAGATTTTACCTACGACACCAACCCCGACGACAAGTACGACGAGGTACTCCGCGAAGTCAACAACCTGCGCCCTACCTTGCCCGAAGGCTTATATGACTTGGAGGTACAGCGCATTACGCCGTCCGATGTAAACATTCTGCAAGTGGCTCTGGTCTCCGAAACGGCGCCGTACAAAGATCTGGAAGTGCAGGCCGAGAAGTTGCAGGAACGCCTGGAGAAGATTAAAAGCCTGAAGAACGTAGATACCTGGGCCTATCCCGAACGGCAGGTCCGGGTATCGCTGGATTTACAGAAAATGGCCCAGCGCCGTATTCCGCTGAACCGGGTACTGGGAGCCATCGGCAGCGAAAATGCCAATATTCCCGGCGGCAGCGTGGAAGTGGGACCGATGCGGTTCAACGTCAAAACCAGCGGCGACTACGGTTCCATTGACGAAATCCGGAATACCATTGTGCAGGCGACGCCACAGGGAAGCGTTTTTCTCAGGGACGTTGCCGATGTATCTTTCGGGTACGAGGAAGAAAGCTATCTGGGCCGGTTAAACGGCAAACGAGCCGTTTTTGTGACTGCTTCCCAAAAGGATGGCGGCAATATCTTCAAAGTTCGGGACGAAATAAATCCCGTACTGGAACAATTTGGGAAGGAAGTGCCGGCCAATATTGGGTATGTCAAGAGCTTCGACCAATCCGAAAGTGTGTCGCACCGCTTATCGGGATTTACCCGGGACTTTGCCATTGCCATTTTCCTGGTGCTGCTGACCTTACTGCCGCTGGGCTTCCGCCTCGGTGGTCGTGATGATTCTTGATTCCGCTTCTTTAGCGATTGGTTTGGCGCTGCTTTGATTTTTTCGATTCAGTATCAATCAGTTAAGCATTGCCGGTTGGTGGCGGCCCCATTCGCTGGTATTTGATCGGATTGTGGTGGTGGAAAATATTGCCCGTTTTCCGCGACAGGGCTACAGCCGCCGGGATGCCGCCATTGAAGCAACCAGGCAAATTGGTGGCAGTGGTAGGTTGTACGCCACCCTGATTTTTGCCTTCCTGCCGCTGATGTTTCTGCCCGAATGTGGCCGGGGATTTATCCGGAGTCTGCCCGCCGCGCAGGGTAGCTACCGTGCTGGCATCCCTGTTCGTGTCGCTAACGATTGTGCCTTTCCTGGCTAGTTTGATTTGGAAAGAGTCGGAAGACGAACACGGTAATACTCTCTTTCATGCGCGGATTGCATGATCATCAGCGGCTCGTACCGCCGGTTGCTGCATGCCGCCATTACCCGTCCGTACGTGACCTTGCTGGAGGCCATGCTGATTTTCGTGGGTAGCATTGCTCTGATTCCTTCGGTGGGCTTTAGCCTGTTTCCGGTGGTCCGACAAGCCGCAGTTTATGATTACCATTGATACCCCGCTGGGTACCAGCCTAGATGAAACCAACCGGGTAACGCATTGCGGGAAAGGTGCTGCAAAAAAAGCCGCACATTAAGAACTTTACGACCAATGTAGGCAAGGGTAATCCGCGGATTTACTACAATGTGATACCCAAGAACGAGGCCGCCAACTACGCCGAACTTTTCGTGCAGCTAGACGAAATTCCCTGACGAAATCGAAAGTCTGGGTGGATGATTTACGGAAAGACTTTACCGATGTACCCAACGCCACTATCCAGGTGAAGCAATTTGAGCAAGGTCCTCCCGTAGATGCCCCCATAGCCATCCGTATTTTCGGTGAAAAACCTGATTCATTGCGTTCTCTGGCTGGGTGGTAAAGGTCGTGCTGAAAAACACTCCCGGAACCATTTACGTCGAAAATCCGCTGACCTCGCTGAAAACGGACTTGCAGGTACGCATCAACAAGGACAAAGCCGCTATGCTGGGCATCCCCATCGTGGACATTGACCGGACCATCCGTATGGGCATTGCCGGGATTCCCGCCGGAACCTTCCCGCGAAGACAATGGCGACGAATACACCATTAACGTCAGGCCTGCTCCCGCGACCGGAAAACAGACATTAGCGGCTTCGACAAAATGTGAGTTCGGTGGGGGGTAACTTCGTTCCCCTCAACCAACTGGCTACTGTAGAATCTAAGCAACTCGCCCATTACTATCCGGCACTACGACAAAGACCGCTTCGTGGTGGTTTCGGCCTTCGTGCGAAATGGGCTACCTGACTGACAACGTGACAACCGGGAAGTATTGAATACTTTGTCCAGAATGAATTTCCCGAAGGATACCGCTACGTAACCGGTCGGCGAACTGGTGCCGTTCGAGTCTTTCGGTGGGTTGGGTACCATCATTATTATCACAGTTTTCGGTAGCTCTAGCTATTCTGATCCTGAATTCAAGACCTTCAAGAGTACCCTGATTGTACTTTCTTCGGTGATTCCGCTGGGCATTGTGGGAGCCGTGCTGATGCTGCTGTTTACGGGCAACGGCTGTCCTTCACGGCCACTATCGGCTCGATTGACTTAATGGGGATTGAGATTAAAAATTGATTCTGCTGGTGGACTACACCAACCAACTACGCGAAGGGGGCATGAGTCTGACGAAGCCATTGAGGTAGCCGGGGAAACCCGTTTCGGTTCCCATTATCTTAACTACATTAACGGCAATCGGCGGTCTGATTCCACTGGTACTCGAACATTCCCCTTTACTCGCCCCTTGGCCCTGGTGCTGATCGGCGCTCCATTAGCTCCACACTACTGACCTTGGTGGTTACGCCGGTGCTGTATAAGTTGCTGGCTCCCAGTGCAGCTGTCAGAGGAAATGGCCGTACTGGCGGAGTAAATCTGTCAGGATTAGATTTTAGGATTAGGGGATTTTAGGATTGCGTGTGGTGTTGGCTTTGTTCTCCGGATGATTGATATAGTATACTACACATCGTTGGGCGTAGTCTTCCGACTATGCCTTTTTACGTGCAAAACTAAGTTTTGCCAAACGGCTGTTGCCCTTAAAGAAAGTGTATCTCCAAGAAGATGTATCCGTCAGTAAGTGGTACCCTTGCAGACTTATCACACTGAGCTATCCATTATCATGCTCATTACCGGAGTGGTAGCCCTGTTAGGAATAGGTTACTGGCTGTATCGGTCCGGACGCGGAGAAGATCCTAACCCTCTGCACATGTTAGGCCTGTTCAGCCTAAGTTTTCTCACTTGGAGCCTATTTCTCTTAACTGAACCTCTGGCGTTCCCATTATTAGTCTTTTTTGCAATTCTGGCCGCTGTTGCCGTATGGTTCTTTGTCAACTTGTTGCGTTCCTATTGGCTATTCTACGTAGAGGATTAAATAGTAATCCTTATCAATTGCTTAACTCAACTAGCACACACCTTTGAAATTCTTTCGCATTTCGCCGGACTAAGTCCGGTACTTCAGCCAGCGTAGTCTGAAGACTGTGCTGAATAATGGGAAGTTGGAGGAAGTGGTGGTAATGGCTGAGTAGATTAGTTAAAACCCCGGAAGGTTTACAAACCTTCCGGGGTTTGGCTTTGGATAATGATTACTTGGAAAACTGGCTTAGTCCTCATTCACAAAATTTAACTGGTATTCTTTCTGATTCAATACTGTATCATACAAACCGACATTTTGCCCTTCGTGCTTATTTATACCTGTATATGACAGACTGGCATCCTCGTACCGTTTAAATTTGTACACTGCATCGTTCATTAACGCACTGTTAAATACATTAAGGCTTACCAATAAATCAAAGTCTTTTACCCCTAAACCAGTTACTTTTTTGAATAGCGCAGGCTCAAGTTGCGTGATAACATCCTTCAAACTCCTTTCCCGGTAGTCAGTAAGGTACATAAATACGGGAATTCGGGTAGCAAATTTGATTAGTTTTTCCTGAATCTCTTTGCGTTTATTCTTATATTCTTTTTCCTCTTCAGTCAGCTCTTTCTTTTCCTCTTCCGTTGGTTTTTTATTATTTGCTCCTATTTTACCTTTTTTTACTGAATCCGATTTGTTGATAATGGTTTCAATGTCCTGATTCAGGCTACGAAAACCCTCAATACCCATCAATGCTTTCATGGCTTCGGCATTACTCATTAAGCGTTGCAGCGTATTGTTGTCTACGTTTACCAGCAGTGCGCTTTCCCACCGTCTTGCCAGTAGAGTAGCCGTAGTACCGCTCATTGCCATGTCTAATATACCCGCGGCATCCACTTGCTTCATAGAACTGCCATCGTAGGCAAGCACCGGCAAGAAGTGAATAAACTCTTCTACCTTTTTCTCAGAATTTGATTCGTTTACGTTCAGGCGGCAACTGTAGTCAGCTATTTGACGCAGTGCCCGGTCGGGAGCAAAATCAAATACGTAGCATTCCTGCTTAATAATTTCCTCTTTGTTGGGTAATTGGCTGTCCGGGTTTTTAATAGTCCAGGGAGTTTGCACCCGGAACGCCGCCTGAAAATAGGTTTCCGGACTGGAAGAATTACGCAACATAAAAATACCCGTCCACGGTTTTACGGATACGCCCGTAGTCAATTTACCGCAGGAGAGGGTAATGGTTTTGGTCTGCAACGGATTATCCATTGCTTTCTGAACCGGGGCTAATGCCTCTACTCCTAATCCGGCACTGGTACCCGCCGCTACGACAACTTTATAATCGTGGTAAAATTTGTTTTGTTTTTGCGCCAGCAAATGGTGCATGGCATGACAAGAAGCCACGGTTGGCAAAAACCAGAAGGTATGCGAAAGCACATTCAGAAGCCGGGCATCCGAAAAGGGCATAGGTGGCTTTTTAGCCCCTAGTTTCAAATTATCAATCGTGGTTTCTAAATAATTTCCCCGAATCAGGTCAAGCCACTTCTGTACTTCGTCCTCGTATTTAAACCGGGCCAATACCCCTTCGCCGTTAGCTGAGAAGAATATATTCAGGTCAAACTCATTAAATTCCCCTTTCATGGCGATCTCCCGGATGGAGTCGGGTAGCTGATAGGTAAGCATCACCATGCGGGGAAGTGAGGCGTACGGGTTATTATCTCCTTTCCAGTTTTCTTTCGCTTTTTGCTCGTCTGAATAGGTCCAGTTATAGATTTGTTCCTCGATAAACTCACCCGATGCAATGGCCCGGAAAGGCGTTCCCGACAGATACAAATACGCATCAGTAGTAATGGGCATGATGCTTTCGTCGAAATAATCCACCCCCACGCCTTCCCCAAACGCTACCTCTTTTTTGTCTTCCGCTTCAAATAAGTCACGGGCATTTTCCCGCCAGGCCCCGTAATGGTACTCATCCAATACTACACAATCCCAGTTAGTGGTATGCACCCACTCATTTTTTGGTTTAATACCACCCGCTTCATTTTTACCCAAGTAATCCTGAAAAGACCCAAAACAAACAACTGGCTTGGTTTTGTCGGCTTGGTCGTAGGTCAACCCGCCTCTGCAAATAAACTGCCAGCCGGCAAAATCCAGGTGAGTTTGCAAGTCTTCCTCCCAAGCACTTTGCACCGCCGGTTTAAATGTCAGCACCAATATCTTTTTCCAACCCATTTTCTTCGCTAGTTGATAGGTAGCAAAGGTTTTACCAAAACGCATTTTGGCGTTCCACAGGAAATGAGGCGTTTTATCCGGGTTTTCCTTCTTATAACTTTGGAAGTAGGCAATTGTCTTGTCAACTGCTTCCGCTTGTTCGGGCCGCATCCCAAAGCTAAGGGTACGATTGTCTTCGTTTTTGATTCCGCTTTTAACGGCAAGTACGGTCGCTTTTAATTCTTCAACGGTACACTGAAACCACTCGCCGTCCGGGTTTTTGATGCCTTTCTTCCTTAGGTAGCGATGCACCTCGTGATCCGTAAATGCACTGCCGTCTGTACGTATAGCTGACTCTTGCAATACAATTTTGTACGGCAAAGCGCCGGGACGCAGGGTGGGGTATTGCTGGGCTACCCGCTTCTGCACATTGGAATTGGTGAAACCTACTTTGAGAAGCCCCTTGTACTGCGGATTGGTGTCTTCGTAAGCGTAAATAGTCGGATTTGCCGCAGGGCGCTGCGGGAAAAATGGGTTGCTCATCTGTCAGGATTAGGATTCTCAGGATTAAAAGATTGTAGGATTATGCCGGGTGAGGATTAGAACAGGTCTTACCGCTTCAATACTTCAAGACTTACCCCAGGCCCCTGAAGGGAGCTTAAAAAAAACGTTCTTTAAGTCCCCTTTAGGGGATTTAGGGGTATTTTACGATTGTCCTATACTTAAAAGGTTTTAGAATTGTGTCCGGCATTTGCTTTGTTTTCCGGATGATTTACGTTGTACACCCTTTTGAACTCCAGACTTTTCGCGCCAGAGTTGATGAGTAAACCGATGGGTAGATGATAAGCCTGGCAATAATTCATGGCTTGCGCCAGGTGCACATCTTCTAATTTGATGAGGGCTTTCAACTCGACCATTATGGTATCTTCCACAAAAAAATCTACTCTCCGGGTACCAATATCAATCCCTTCATAAAATATTGCCATTTCCATCTCCCGCTGGTATCCTAAGCCTTGCTTCTCCATTTCAATGGCCAGGGCACGTTGATAGATTACTTCCTGAAAGCCGTTGCCCAAGGTGCCGTGTACTTTCATGGCACAACCAATGATTTTGTGAGTCAATGCTTCGTGTTTCATGATAGTATAATCTTGTTCGTAGCCGCCGTAGCGGGGGAATGTTTGCAGGACTAATTTGCCCGCCTGTTTTTACCACTCAATCCTATCATCCTCTAATCCTAAAAATCCCAATTCAGACAACTTCCATCGGACGAATTAAAGAATCTATGAATTCTATTTCTTTGGTGGTAATACCATATTTCTCGTATAGCTTCTCATCCGTCCATTCCTGTTTCAAATCTTGGATGGGGACAAAAGAATATGATTCTCTAGTAATATGGTGGGAATACATAAATTGAGATACAAGAAATCTAAAAAATTTTGATTTCATGTATCTCACAAGATTTTTTGCTTCGGTTTCTGTCTTATAACTACCGATAACAAGATAGGTTTCTGTGCATATCGTACCTGGTGGAAGAATATCAATTTTAGAAAAAAGACACGGCGCCTTCCATCCTTACCGGGACTACCCGCATGATCGTAACTTACATATGATGTAATTACCTTCCAGTCATCAATCAACTTAGTGCCAATAGTAACTGCTTTGCGGGAATATGACCTTCTTCCTTGCCAACGGAGAGTAATATCACCACTATTTAGAGGTTTTACATCAGTAGATAATCCAAACGGCTCTCTACTGAAACTTGTGTACTCATTGACATTTCGTCTTTTGAAGTACTTTTCTAATAATAGGCACTGCCCCTCCATGACGTATGAAAGTACCAAATTCGTTTAAAAGTTCTAAAGGATGCATCTTCTTTACCATTTTGTTTATTTACAACTTCGCAAATCCCTGATGAGTCCCTATCCCAAAGAAAAACAAACTCCACCAGCAATATCTACGCCTGGAAAACAATTGATGCGTCTTCAAATCAACTATTTTTCTTATACGTTCATCATTCAACATCTCATTCCTAAATTCGTCTAATCCCTTCCGCCAGCAAACCATCGCGAAGGATAATCATCGTCAAATAGCGTGGATTAAGCCTCTTTGCTTGTTGGACAAATTTCTGATATATAGACTAGCACTTTTTCCATAACCACCATCATTTAATTGATAAGGAGGATTTCCTATAACTACATCAAATCTCATAGTAAATATTTCTTCAGGCTGTTGAGTATGAATGAATTGATAAGCATGAGTCTCTAGTTCATCGCCCGGTTATATTCCTTCTGGCCGGCTCCGCAATACACGCATTTACCGTTTTGCCAGGTATGCGCTATGCGGTTGTACAAAATATTGCCTTGTTCCAACTGGAAGTTTTCGCAAACGGAGTATTTACCGCTGGCGGTTTTAGAGCAATACACACTCCGGCGGGAAAGCAGGGCGGTAAGTTCGGTAAATAGCAATCCCAAATAGTTGTTTCTGGTAGATATGATTGATGCGCTGCTGCCGGTTGGGTATCTGGTCTTCTGCCAAACATCAGTCGTTTAGCAATTTCCCGAAGAAAGACTCCCGATTTACACACGGGGTCCAGAAAGGTTGCGTTTATTGCGCCAAAGGATGCCGCAATAAGTCCAACATTTGGTTAGCCAGTTGGGGCGGCGTAAATACCTCGTCGTTGCTCAGGTTAGCTAAGCAGTGAGTACATCGGGGTTATATGGGTCTCCGGGATCATCCGCAAGTTGTAAAAAATGAGTTAAGGGAAACTCCTGCAGGGGAGTAGGAATAAAGGCAATTTGGCCGGTGTCTGGAACGCAGGGGTTGGTAAAATAAATCAGTTTGATGACGCGGTGTGAGTTCTTCAAACGTAATCACGCCTTTTTTCACTAAAACTACCTTTGACAAAAAGACCATTCCGAAAAGATAATAGGCGCTGGCTTGTTTTCGGGCGTTCTCAGATTTAGCGCATCGCCCCACAAGATGTTGCGGTTTAGAATAAACCGTACCGTTTTTGCACGCTATCTTACATTTATCGCCGTATAGCGATGTATATAAAGTATCAAAAATGAAATGCAGATTTTCCCGGCAATCGTATACGTTGTCTTGTAATATATCAATGCCGTAAATGCTTGAAATTGCTAAAACTGCGTAGCGTTCAAATTCCAGTTGACTTTTGTAGTACCGGCCTGCTACTACGGCCAGCTTTCTGTTCAGAATCTCTGCCAAAAATTTCCGGTTCCACAGGTCAGCTCTAAAAACGGGAATCAATCCGTTCCGTTTCCTGCTTGACCAGATCAAGCATGGCATTTACCTCCCGTCGGGCTGTAAACACCTCTCCATAGTTGCTAACCCGTTGTTTAGATTTAACTTGGACATCGCCAATGCTTTTCGGCCATTCAGGCATTACTTGTTTCACTTCCCGTCTAGTAAAATGTTGTTTATAAATCTAAAAAGGCATTACTAGTGCATTAAGTATGAGTTATCTGACAGTTTTATTTTTCACCAATTCATTGAATATCAAAAACTTAAAAGTTGCGAGATCTATCATTTAACTCGTTCTTGCTGCACTAGTACCCTCATGGCACACCCACTAATCGGGTGAGTCAAGGCTGCATGTTTCATGGCAGAAGTATAATTTCCTTAAGTGACATGGCGGATACTGAATATTAGCAGCTACCCCTTACTTTTCTGATAAGATAAGACCAGCTAATCCTATCATCCCTAATCCTAAAAATCCCAATTCAGACGGCCTCTGGTGCGGTAGGCGCAGTCTCCTGCCTCTGGCGAACCCGCGACGGAGGTGCGAGAGCGTATAATCTTTCGTACGAACGGCATCTATGCCTTTGTAGAGTCGTTTGCCCGCATCGCAAATATCACTCATCTGTTCCCAAAGGGCGTTCAGCGTTTTCAGGTTGTTCTGCACTTGGATTTCACGGGTGTCAAGCAAGCGGTTACCAGTCTGGTTACTTGCCTTAATGGTTACCTGCAGGGTAACCAAAGATACCTGGCTTCCTCTGAATACCCTTTGCTTGGGTAGGCCGCAAAGTTGGTGTTTACGTGTTGCAAGAGCACTTTCAGGGTCGGCCAGTACGTCTTCGGCACTTGACGCATTGATTCCCGGCGCACGGCCTTGAAGCCGAAATCCTCCGAAGCGACCGTCAGGGGCCGTATCCGCAGGGCGTATCCCTCCAGCCGGTTCAGCAGCGGCTTGAGTTCTTCCATAGATTGGCGCAACTGTACGTTTACGGCCTTCATTTCCTTAGTCAATTGTATTGGGCTCACCAAAGCTTCCGTTTCAGCAGCAATTGCTCAAAGCGATTTAGATAATCGGCATTAAAATCCGGTGAGTACTGCTCAAAATCGGTCCGGTCACGCAGATACGTCTCTTTTAAAAATCCGGCCAATACGGGCAGATCAGCCGCGCGGCAGGTAAATTTGCGGGTGTTGTCTTTCATAAAAAATACCAAGAGTAGAATAACGAAGAGAAAAATACACCCACGAATAAAGTAGCAACCTCGCAGGCCCAAGCTCACCGGAGGGTGATGTAATTTAAGGGGGGTAAGCAAGCCTGTTCAGCAGCCGTTTCTGCACAGAAGAAGCGGTTTTGTGCACCTTAAAACGGGTTTTGCAGGCAATAGAATTGTTGTTGGAGCATCCGGAACCGGTTTTGTAGGCTGGTAGAACCGGTTTTATAGTCGCTAAAATCGCTTTTGCAAACGCCAGTACTGTTCTGCAATCAATAGAACCGCTTTTGCAGATGACCGAGTAGATTTCCAGCAGCATGAGGAAAGTAGGAAGCAGCGGCAGGTGCTGGCGGAATAGACAACCTGATTACCCGCATGGTTCCCTAGAATTAAGATTGTTGTCATCCTACAGAGAGTCATATGGGTTTTCTCGCTTGGTTGCTTATCTACCGTTTACTCATTTTCCCGGATGAGCAGCCGGAATCCTACCCCGTGCAGATTCTGGATTTCGATTCTGGTGTCTTCCTGAAGGTATTTGCGGAGCGAGATAACCACATCGAGGCTGCGGCCCGCGAAATAGTCGTCATCGCCCCATATCCGCAGGAGAATATCTTCCCGGCGCAGCACCTGGCCGGGATGGATGCAAACAGATGCAGCAAATCAGCTTCCTTCTGGGCAGCAGGAGCGTACGGGACCGACCCTTCAGCAGCAGGTTCGCGTGGTCGAAGCGGTAATGTCCAATCGTGGTGCGCGGGTCCGAAAGGGGCAGATATCGGGAACGCTTCAGGAATACTTCAATGCGCAATACGAGTTCTTCAATGCTGAATGGTTTGGTCAGGCAGTCATCCGCCCCGGTTTTAAAACCTGCAATCCGGTCTTCCTTCATGGATTTAGCCGTCAGGAACAAAATGGGAACGATCTCGTTGCGTTGCCGGATCTCGCGGCCAGTTCAAAGCCATCCTTCTTGGGCAGCATTACGTCCAACACGCAAATATCAAACGCTTCGCGTAAAAGCGTGCCAGCCTTTCTCCCCGTCCTCACACAACACTACGGCAAAGCCGTTTACTTCGAGGTTATCCTTAACTACGAAACCAAGTTTACGTCGTCTTCTACTAGCAGAATAGTGGCCTGGCATAGATTAAAATAATTTCAGATGTTGGAATGCGGATGTTGGATATAATGTAAAGTAAAACTCGTATATCTAACGTCTTGCTACTAAAATCTAATGTCTTACTACTTAATGGGCAGAAAGACGCTAAAAGTGCTGCCCCGGCCAGTTCACTTTCGAGCCGGGATGCCACCGCCGTGCACTTTTACCATAGACCGTACATAGTGCAGGCCCAGTACAAAACCTTTACATCAAAGGTCGGGTGCCATCGGTGGGAACCTGCAAAATTTTTCGAATATTTTTTTCTGGTGTTCCACCGTGGATGCCAATCCATTGTCGGCCACCCGCAGGCAGATTCCATTCTTTTCCGTAAAGGTCCGAATCTGAATACAGGGCGGATCTCACATTGTATTTCACGGCATTATCCAGTAGATTATAGAGTACGGCTGGTTAGGTGTAGCTGGTCGGCCTGCAGGGTAAAGGGAAATGCTTGCAAGTCAAAGTGAAACTGCCCGTGCCGGTCGGCCAGCGTTAACTGAAACGGTTCGGCGGCCCGCCGGATCAGTTCATGGAGATCTACCGCTTCCTTCTTTAGCTTTACTTCATCACGGTCCGCCGATGCCATCTGCAGCACCCGCTCTACGCCTTTCCGCAGCCGGTCGGCCTCATTGCCAATAATGGTTGCGTAATTCAGCAGCCGCTCGGGGAATGTATAATACTTCCGGGGTGCCGGAGTACCTCCGAAGAAATGGCAATGGTAGAAATGGGCGTTTTGAATTCGTGCGTCATATTGTTAATGAAGTCATGCTGGATTTCCGACAGCCTTCTCTGTTGCAGAATTACGAACAAGGTATAGGCAAAAAATACAATCACGACCAGTAAAACGCCGGACGAAAACCACCAGAATCCCATTTGCCCCAGAATGGCGGATTCCCGGTTGAAAAAGTAAATACCAAAGTAATAGTTATCCTGCCGCCACTGCGGAAAGAGTTTCTTCAGGTCGTTGGGTCCCGCTACGGCTCCGTCGAAGGAAATGTAATCCCCATACGTGGTATCCTTACTGGCGCAGTCGTAGATCATGTACCGGTAATTAAGCCGGATATCCCGTTTGCCCAGTTCGTTCTTCAGCAAGGCGCTCAGCAAATCATCATTAATGACGTCATTGACCATGACCACGTAGTAATTTCCCGATAGCCGCCGGACCGGATTGACCAGATGGTAGGGATGATGGTTGTATTGCAAAATGGCTTTGGTTACTTCCCTTAGGGCATCGGTTACGTGCTGGTCAAATTCCTTCTCCCGGAAGTCGAACGTCCGCTTGACCCAAAACAATTGGGTAATAACAATACCGAAGATCGATAATGTGGCCAGTACTACCACCAGCCGGATCGTATTCCGCTTCAATGCGAAGGAAGTTTGGGTGATTGTCTGATAAAGGTAAGGGATAAACCGCCGCCGCGGGAAAGTTTAACAACTCATTAACAATCATTGGGAAATCATTAACGCCGGGATTGCAATCCCTTTTTCACCTTTGTTCCGTTCAATTTAAACCCCAGTTAATATGAAAAAGCTACTATTTCTTTCCGGATTCCTGTTAATGACTAACCTGGCTGCCACTGCGCAGTCAGTAGCCGTTGCTTCCACCGTCAGTGCACCAACCAGAGCCGCCGCGGTATTTGCCTGGAATCAGTCCTCCCATCATTTCGGCAGCATTCCCCAGGGCAAGCCGGTTTCTACGACTTTCCGGTTCACGAACACCGGAAGCGTGCCCTTGATTATCAGCCAGGTGCAAGGTTCCTGCGGCTGCACGGCTACTGAATATAGCAGAGAGCCCATTGCTCCCGGAAAAATGGGCTACGTTAAGGCTACCTATCAGGCAGCCACGGCGGGACCTTTTCATAAAACAGTTACGATTACCGCTAATACCGGTAGCCCGGTGCAACTATCCATTACGGGCGAAGTGAAGTCCGAATAAGCGGACAACAACGCTTACCGACTGACCCCGCCAGGTGCTGTAAATCTTGCGTGGTTATTGCCACTAATTCAAGAATGCTAATATTATTGGCTCCGAAAGTAGCGAAACTGGAAGCAATTGTCGGGTTGGCAGCGTAGACCAGTTATTCATCATTTAAACAGCTTCATAAAGTGGGCGTAGACCTGCTTGGTGAAGCTGTTGACGTTTTGGCGGTTCCTATGGCAGTACTTTACTTAAAAAGAATGCCACACCTGCGGCCGAAAGTGAGTAGTATTGATGATTTAGCGCCGAGGGAAACCGGATAAATTACTGCAAGAGGCAAAACTGATTCCTGTTCCCGTTGGTGTATGGTTTTAGCTGCTTTTAAAGCAGAAGGGCTTAGTAAAAATTATTGGACAGTGGCCTGTTTACGTGGTACTTGCAGGAAGTAAAGCCGCATAGGGAACAAGAGAGCTGAAGTAGGATACTTCTTGGTTTTATAATAGTTTTCCCTGACTCATTTTCTTGGTAGCTGGCTGCCTCATTATAGTTAAAGTTAAAGACTGCATGAGTATAATCCTAATTATAGCGTGAGCTATCACGTAAACCCTCCTGAATGAATATAAAAAAGTAACCTTCTTACTTATTGTAATCGCGTAAGTTTTTTATGAAATATGAAGCTTTTAAGCCTAGTAAGAGTGTACCTCAGCCGCAAAATATTCTTTTCCGGCCAGGCAAATCTCAGCTATGTACTGACTTATACGGGTAAATAACAGTTCTGTTGCGTGTAAGCTTACACTAGACTTTTCTTCGCAAATAAGTGAATAAATCACGCTTTTATTCCAGTGCTCAGCCTGATCACTGCCGGCCCGTTCCCACTATTTTTTGGTCTGCGACCGAATTTAATTTGCCTGCCTGACGCAAGTCCCATTAGGGTGTTTGTGTACGTGCCTTTTTTATAAACTTTACCCGTTGGTAAACTTCAACTTGTTAATAATTTAGTCCCACTGAAGAAAGTAAATATGTATAATCTTAAAAAAGTCCAAATATGAAAACAGAAAGATACAGCTAATACCCACCCATGATGCACCTGTCTAGGAAAGGGATGATTACACTGCGGGGCGATTATACCAAACTCCCCCGGATTTCAGGTTCAGTTACTTCAAAACAAATACCAATACCACAGCTATGGAACACAATACTATATTAATGGCGATGAAAGATCGCCAAAGGGAATTTTTATGTATGATTTATACTGTTTTCCTGCTGCTTCATTCAACTTTATCTTCATCAACTACTTATATATCTCCAACGGTAGATGGAAGCGGGCTGAGAAATGCAGGTAGTACAGTAAATTCCGGAACGCTACCGGGCAATAGCAATAAATCAGTTTCACTGAACCGGCTGGTCGATCTAGCTGCCCCTGTTGACCGGATTACCCGGTTTGCTCCTAAGTCTTGGCGGCGTATCAGAGTATCCGCCGACAAAAGGCATTTTGAATACGAGGATGGTTCTCCTTTCTTTTACCTCGGTGACACTGCCTGGGAGTTATTTCACCGGTTGAATCGCGAAGAAGCGGATTTGTATCTGGAGAACCGAGCCAGCAAAGGGTTTACGGTGATACAGGCCGTGGCGCTGGCAGAATTAGACGGACTTAACACTCCTAACGCTTACGGGCATAAGCCCCTGCATAACAATAACCCCGCTACTCCTAATGATGCGTACTTTCAGCATGTTGACTATATCGTGAACAAGGCCGAATCATTGGGAATGTATGTAGGAATGCTACCTACCTGGGGTGATAAGTTTCTCAGGCTGGCACACGGTGTCGGACCGGAAGTGTTTACGCCAGATAATGCCCGTGCTTTTGGCAGCTGGATCGGTAACCGTTACAAAGACAAGCCGGTTATCTGGATACTTGGTGGTGACCGGATGCCTGAAAATAGCACGCACTTGGCTATTATCCGGGCAATGGCTGAAGGAATCCGCAGCGCCATCGGAAATGGACAATTAATCACCTACCACCCGGCCGGGCCAAGTATGCGGGGGACTACCGACATTGACCGGGGTTCTTCTACCTATTTTCACAACGACTCCTGGCTTGACTTTAACATGTTCCAGTCGGGGCACAGTGCCTATGATGTCGCTGCCTATAAGTGGGTAGGCCACGACCGCAGCCTCAACCCGGCCAAGCCCGTGCTCGATGCCGAATCACGTTACGAAGATCATCCGGTCGACTGGAATCCAGTTCACGGTTGGTTTAACGATTATGATGTGCGGCAGGGAGCCTACTGGGCCGTGATGGCTGGTGCTGCCGGGCACACCTACGGCGATCATAACATCTGGCAAATGTGGCAGCCGGGCCGGAATGGCATTTCTGCTGCCCGTACTCCCTGGAAGCAGGCCCTTGACCATCAAGGTGCCTGGCATATGGGCCATATGAAAGACCTCTTTCTGTCCAGACCCTGGCTTGACCTGAATCCCGACCAGTCACTGATAGCCTCCGGACAGGGCAATGGGGAAAGCTATGTAACCGCAGCCAAGGGGAAAGACTATGCCATGTATTACATTCCTACCGGAAATAACCTGACCGTGAACCTGGGTAAATTCTCCGGTAACACCGTAAAAGGTTGGTGGTTTAATCCGCGTAATAAAGAAGTAACGGAGATTGGCACTTTTCCTAACAGTGGGACCAAAGCTTTTGACGCACCCGGTGCGAATGGCAGAGGCAATGATTGGGTGTTGGTGCTGGACGACGAGTCGAAGCATTATCCGGCGCCGGGCCACGGGGAGGTAATCGTTTCATTACCTCCGGCTAATCAAGCGCCTGCCGTAAGCATTACGGCTCCCGGCAATAACAGCAGTTTTGCGGCGGGCAGTACCATCAATCTGCAGGTAAACGCTTCGGATAACGATGGTGCTGTTACTAGAGTTGAATTCTTTGCCGGACAAACCAGAATCGGCGAATCTTCCCAAAGTCCATTCAGCTTCCAGTGGAAAGACGTTCCACAGGGCAGCCATTCGTTGACGGCAAAGGCTACGGACAATCATGGCGCCACGGCTACTTCTGCCGGCGTAAGCGTCCAGATTAACGGGACGACACCGCCTCCGGCTCAGGAAGATGAAAAGAATTTCTACCGGGCTATTAACCTCAACGGGTCGGCCGTCACCATCGACGGAAACCGCTGGGATGGCAGCAATGCCGCCAATTATTCCTACAGTGGTCTTTCTTTTACCGACAATAGTGTGGCCCTGAAGCCGGCTACCGACGCCAGCCGTACGGCCATGATCCGGTCATCCGTATACGCCAATGGCAGCCTGAGAGTAAGTTTGACTTCTGTTCCCTCCGCTAATTATGAAGTGTACCTGTACGTGTGGGAAGATAATGATGCCGAGACTTTTAGCATAAGCCTGGAAGGAAAAGTAGTAAAAGCCAATCATAACAGCGGTGCAGCCGGTACCTGGACTAAACTCGGACCCTATCCTGTATCTGTTGAAGATGGAAATATTGAACTTACTACCACTGGTGGTCATGCCAACATTTCGGGAATTGAGGTCTGGGGAACGGGGAATAGCACCGAGCCGGCAAATCCTAATCCGCCGGTAGTTTCTCCGGGAACGGATCCAAATCCTCTATTCTCCGGTTACTATAAACTGATTGCCAAGCACAGTGGCAAAGCTTTGGATGTACAATTGGCTTCTTCGGCCAGCGGGGCAAATGTCGAACAGTGGGAGTACTATGGCGGCGTTAATCAGATCTGGCACGTGATAAGTACCGGAGACGGTTACTATAAACTGATTGCCAAGCACAGCGGTAAAGCTTTGGATGTAACCCTGTCCGGCACAGCCAACGGAGTCAATATCCAGCAATGGGTTGACAACGGCACCGATGCCCAGAAGTGGAAGATTGAACCAGTAGGAGACGGATACTATAAGCTGACTGCCAAATGCAGCAGTAAAGCTTTGGAAGTATATGATGGTTTAAAAACCAATGGTGCTAATATTATTCAGTGGCAATACGTAGGCATCGACCATCAGAAGTGGAAACTGGAGTCTGTTTCTGGAAATGGATCGGATGCGGCAGCGGGTCGTGTTGTAGTGATACCTTCAGTGGTCAAGGTTCATCCGAATCCAGCTGCTTCGGTGGTAACGCTTAACTTCGAATGGCAGACTAACGAAGATGTACGGATTGTGATCACGAATGCAACCGGCGTCGAGTTTCATAATACAGTGAAAACAGTAGCTTCCGGCGAGAATACTGCTGACATTAATGTAAATCATCTGCCGGTCGGCATCTATTTTATTAACATAGGGAATCAGGTTTCCGAAAAACTGATCATCAGCCGATAACGATTGGTTGCTACAAAAAAGCAGGCTTCCCTGGGAAGCCTGCTTTTTATTTACGGCCCGACGTCAAATAGAAACCATCTGGTTGTACGGCTTCTGATTAACGCCTGACCCAAAATAGTTGTATTGGGCTATTCTAAAGTCAACCATTCCTTTAATTCATCAACCCGATCAAATTTCTTCCCGGAGTCCGGACCGTTTACCACTATCGTGGCGACCCCACTCCGCAGCATGCTTTCACAAATCTCAAGATAAGCCTCCTGCTCCTTAGGGTCCATTAATACAAATGCCTGGTAATCAAATTCGTATCCTTTCATCTGTTACGGCTTTTATGATTTACTTCACGCGTTTCTTTAGGTGGGAGCAAAGTAATTTGTCTGCTAAAGCTCCCGTTTTTACGAATGCGGTTGGCAGCTGGATCAGCCGGTAGCCGCATCAGCATCTCCCTGAGGCCCTCCGGCATCCGCTCCGGTATTATTGACCAGGTCTCCGGCCGCGTTAGCGGGGCCGGCCGAAGCTTTATCTTTAAGTTCGGCATCGGTTACAGCTTCCGGAGTAATGCTCTGGTCCGTACTGATGACCCGTTTGGCGACATCAGCGGTAAAAATGGAACCTTCTGCACTGGTTTCTTCTGCGCCAGCCGGGGGACTACTTTCGGCTGGTGGTTTCTGACCCGTTTGTTCGTTTTGGGGCTCCTGCGCCTTATCATTCACATCAGTAGTTGTCATAGTATTATTTTTAAATTTAACCAAATACGGATTGCCCAACCGGGAATACGTATCCCTGGCTGCAATCACGCTTTAAACTGGAAACCTTATGTACGGAGATGGGCAGAAAATGAATGAGAAAGGCGAAAATTTTACCAATTGAGTCGGGGAAGAGCTTTTAGTAAGTTGATTTTGGTTAATTCTTAATAGGTTTACCGCTACAAAACCTATGCGCGTTCACATTGGTACTTCAGGCTGGAGCTACGACCATTGGCATGGCGTTCTGTATCCGCATGGCATACCTCCCTGGGAGCGGCTCGGATACTACGTGCAGCAGTTTGGAACGGTTGAATTAAACAGCAGTTTTTACCGCTGGCCTACTCATGCTGGTTTTAAAAGCTGGCAGCGCCGCCTGCCACACGGGTTTTTGCTCAGTGTGAAGGCGCCCCGCGGACTTACCCACGCCAAGTGTTTGTATGCCCCCGAACGGTGGATGGCCCGGATCCGGAATTGCTGGCATGAGTTAGGTGATAAGCGGGCCGTGTTACTGATGCAGCTTTCGCCTAAGTTTGCCTGTGATTATGACCGCTTAGCCTATTTCTTAGCCCAGGTTCCGCCCTGGATCCGGGTAAGTGTAGAGTTCCGGCACCCAAGCTGGCACCACGACGGCGTTTTTTCCCTGCTGGAGAATTTTCAGGCGGCGTATTGCATTATGAGTGGGGCTCATTTGCCTTGTATCCTGCGGACTACGGCGCCTTTCGTGTACGTGAGAATGCACGGCCCTGACCAGCAGTTTCTGTACGGAGGCTCTTATCCCGATAATGACCTGCGCTGGTGGGCGGACCGCATCCGGGAGTGGGAAGGGATGGGTAAAGAGGTATTTGTCTATTTTAACAACGATGGCGGCGGCAATGCCGTCCGCAATGCCCAGTCGCTTAGAAGTATATTAGGATAAGGGCGCTTGCACAAAGTCCCTAAATCTGTGGTTGTTCCGCATTTAGCTTCGCTGAGATAGTTGCCATGCGGAGCGAAGGAAAAGCGCATTTTAAATGCGCCGTTCGACCATCCGCATTGTAAATGCGGATGAACGCCTGATGAACGCCTGAAGCTAAATGCGGATGAACACCTGAAATTGGTCATCCACTTATTAAAGGGTTAAAGTAGTACTAAGTAACCGAGCTCCTGCGAAACGCTCCATTTTTGCCAAACGCTCCGTTTTCATTGAGTACCCGGGCAACTGGATTACGTAGGCTTGGGCGGATCAGCTAACATCGGGGAGGAATGCGCCATGTTTGAAGCTATTAATGGTTCGGCTCCCGAAATTGCTGGAATTCACTTTTAACGGAAAGCCCGGCTTTTCACCGGGGCAGGCCAATAAACTGCAACGGACGCGCTGTAAGGCTTACGAAAGTTGTGGCTCAGACGACTAATCACATAGGAGGTTTTACGTAGTTGGTCGTTTGAGCCTGCTTTTTGAAGTAACTGCCAGTAATCTATGCCAGAAGAAAGTATAAGAGATAATTACTGGCTTACACCGGATTGGTAATCGAAATACGCAGGCAGATCAATTTCCTTCACCGCACCGGCTGGTAAATCACCAAGTTGTACGGGGCCGATGCGTACCCGGACCAACCGTAAGGTAGGAAAGCCGACGGCTGCCGTCATTTTCCGGACCTGCCGGAGTTTTCCCTCCGTCAAGGTGATGGATACCCAACTGGTCGGACCGTGCCGGTCGTCCCGGATTCGGCGGCTACGGGGCCCAAATGGTGGAGGAGTTTCAAGCGGAAATGCGGTACAGGGTTGGGTTTGGTACTTCTCATTTCTCACACCGATTTCTACTCCGGCTTGCAACTGCCCAAGGGCCTCCTTGGTGATTAATCCATCTACCTGCGCATAGTATTCCTTCTCAATTTCGGTACTGCGGATATAATTACTCATTTTCCCATCCGTGGTAAGCAGCAACAGTCCTTCACTGTCTTCATCCAAACGGCCGATACACATGGTACCTTCGGGGAAAGAATACAATTCCCCAAGAACCCGCTTCTTTTTGGTATCGGTTACAAACTGACTCAGATACCCGTCTGGTTTATGCAGGATAAAATGCTGGTGCGTCATGAAGGAATCCGTATCTTATCTCCCGCAAGGTAATTCCGCCCTGCCATATGCGGGACCATACCGATCTGCTTTTGTGCAGTAAAAGCAATACTTATACTTATTTCCGAATCTTCCGTAAAATACGAGAATCTACTTAGGACCTAAATCTATTAACTGATATGCAATCCGAGAACCCTAATCCCAACCTACCCGAAACCCAGGAAGAACCGCTGAATACAGATGGCTTTACCAATCCGCTGCCCCGTGCGGTTTTTCGCCCCAATACCTTTCTGCTGCTCGACGGGGAATGGCGGTTTTCACTAGACCTCAACGATCAGGGACTGCGCGAAGGATGGCATCTGGGACACCATTACGAACATACTGCCCAATGGCCCGGAACAGTGGAAGCGCACATGGCCGCTGCCAAGGTACAACAACAGGAAGATTCAGATGAGAATGATGAAATTATTGCCTGGTATGAACGCGAATTTACCCTGCCCGAACGGAAAGAGTCCCGGGATCTTACGATATTTCAGCTAACGTTTGGCGCCTGCGGGTACGAAACCCGGGTCTGGCTAAACGGTCACCTACTCACCACAATTGAAGGGGAAGAAGTGCACTACGGGGAGTATACTTCATTTTCCTATGAACTACAGGCAGAACGCTTCCGCCCGGTTAACCGACTGACAGTCAGGGTAGCCGACACAATGGATGCCGAAATACCACGGGGTAAACAGGAGTCTCATGTATATAAACGCGGTGGTATCTGGTACCATAGTTATTCGGGAGCGGTGCGCAGTGTCTGGCTGGAGACGATTGAACGCAACCGGCTGCGGTCCCGTATTGGGGTGGTAAGTGTAGTGGAAGACCAGCTGGTACGGTTCAATTTTACTACCCGTATTCATGACCCGGGCCATTATATCCTTCGGGTAAGCATATATGATCGGGGGCCTAAGAACGCCGCACCAGTAGCTACCTCTGATTTTCCGCTTATGCTAGAGGCGGGGCAAAAACAGCAACGGGTGGTAGTAGAAGTACCTGATGCCAAACTTTGGTCACCCGAGTCACCTAATCTCTACCGGCTGGTGGCCCAATTGATTGATTCTAATGGGTATGTCGCCCAGGTCGAAGCGCATTTCGGGTTGCGGAAAATCGAGGCCCGGGGCCGGTATGTGTATTTGAATAGTAAGCCGGTTTATCTGGATGGCATTCTATATCAGCCCGGTATGGCTACCTACGAGGAGATGCAGCGGCATATGCGGAGCATGAAAGCCCTGGGTTGCAACCTGGTACGGGTACACATTGCCGGGGTCGATCCGCGCATTTATAATCTGGCCGATGAAATGGGTATGCTGCTATGGGTAGAGGTGCCTAGCCCGCATAGTTCGAGTCACCGGAGTCGCGAGAATCACCGGGCCGAATTGCTGCGCATGCTGGCTCTGATTGAAATGCACCCCTCGGTAGTAATCTGGAGTTTATATAATGAAGACTGGGGAGCCCAGGACATCGCCACCAATCCGGAAACCCGCCAGTACATTACCGATATGTATCACTACATGCAGATCAATCATCCGCAGTTTCTCGTGGTAGACAATGACGGTTGGCAGCATATCTCCTCAGAGGGGCGGCTCAAATCAGATTTGTTGACAGCCCATTTGTACACGCCTGATGTAGAACGCTGGCGGGAGTTGCTCGACCGGATGGTGCAGGGCGAGTTGAATAACGTAGCAGTGCTGCCGCTGGTGGTCGGCGATCCCTTCTTCTACCGGAAACAGGTTCCCTTGCTCGTAAGTGAATGGGGTGGATTTGGTTTCGCGGATTACGGTGGCCCTAGCCAGTCAGAGGACCGGGCCGAACGGATCAAACTCTTTAAAGAAGAGCTGCGCAAGAGGCCCATCGCCGGCGATATTTACACACAGGCTACCAACATCGAGGATGAACGCAACGGCCTCATGGACGATCACACGGGTGAGTTATTCGTTCCGCCAGGGATACTGGCTTCCCGTAAACCGGAATAAATTGTCTGAACCAGGATTTAGTAGTCTGAATTAAAATTCTTTGGCTGTTCCGCACTGGTTCTTAGAGGCATTTAGATGAATGGATCAAAAGACTGTTTCGCGTCACAATCTTTAGATCAGCGAAGCTAAACGCGAAACAGTAGGGAGTATTTTCCCCTAAATGTCTCCAAGAACCTTCCGCATTGCAAATGCGGAGTAACACCTGTCCTGTAAATAATGATTCAGACTACTAAATCCTGGTAATCCTTTAATCCCATAAATCCTGGTTCAGACAATTACTGACCCCGGGAGGAGACTACTCTGACCGGAATTCCGGGTTTGGCGCGGAGAATATTGGTAGTCATAATCGTATCACCAGCGCTGAGGCCTTCTACGATCTGTACACTACGGTTGGTGCGTATACCCGTAACCACTGCTGCTTTTTCGGCCTTACCGCCTTTTACTAATAGTACACTATTACTTTCCAATCCCGGAACCAAGGCCTGAGTGGGAATCAGCGTAGTATGTTCAAGAACGTTAAGATTCAGCAGAATGGTAGCCGATGAGCCGGGAATCAATTGTTCTTTTTTATTATCAGCCGCCGCCTGAATATACAAACTGCGGGTGTTGAGATCAATCTTAGGTTCAATTACCGTAATACGGGCTTTGAATGGCTGATCACTGTTTTCGACCGTAAAATCAATCTCCTGCTGCAGATGGACCCGGTTAGCGTATTTTTCGGGCACGGCAAATTCTACTTTTACCTGGCTGATGTCTTCCAGGGTAACCAATGGCGTATTAGGCTGCACAAAGGCGCCTTCACTTACCCGCCGGATCCCCGTTTTTCCGCCGAAAGGAGCCCGTATTTCCGTTTTAGCCAATTGAATTTTCACCGCTTCTATTTCCGCGTCCAGTACTTCCATAGAACTGGCTACCCGTTCGTATTCCTGTTTGCTGATCCCTTCTACTTTCAGCAGGGAGGCTGACCGGGACTCCTCCCCGGAAGACAGTCTGCGCTGGGCAGTCAGTTTTTTTAACTGTGACCTCAGGTCGGCATCGTCAAGTTTAAATAAAAGCTGACCCCGCCGTACATAAGCGCCATCGGGAAAGTTAACTTTCGTTAACCGCCGGGCCTGTTCACTTACTAACTCCACTTCTTCATTGGCTACCAGGCTACCTACCAATCGTATCTGCTCCTGAATAGAAGTATCCCGTACCACGTAAATTTCGGCTGGTATCGACTGAGGACCGGCTGGTGCTGAGGCAGATTTCTCCTTGGTTTGCCCACAACCTATTGCAAGCATTGCCAAAGCCGCCAGGCATAAAATCATTTTTCGGTTAAAAGCGAATAGGTGAGGCATGAAAACTTACTTTTATTCAAATTTGGGGAAACCCGCAGAGTTTTACTAAACTTTCTGCAGGACAAATTTTGCCCATTACTTTTCAGGCTGTAAATTCATTTTGATGGAAAAAACTTACTTTCTCTCGGAGGCGTTTACCAGAAAACCACTTCAATCTCTACCAATCATGCTGCGCCAAAGTCTGGTAAAATGTATACTTGGCACTATCTGCCTGCTTTTTCCCGTCATTCCACTGGCTGCCCAAACCGAGTCTGCGCCGGCGCCTAAAACCGTACTGGTGCTAGGCTTAAAAGTGTCGCAGTTTTACGCTAATGTGTACTCGGTGGATGAACTGGCTTTTCTCAATGATAGTACCGGATTGACCCGCGCTAACGCCAAACGGGTAATTGGTACGTATAACCAGCAGTTGCTAAATGCCTTTGCGGGTTTTTCTTCGCCCCAGTATCGTTTTATAGTGGTAGAATCGCAGGCTGCGGCGGGTATCCATGCCCATAGCAACTACGTAGACTGGCGGAATGAATTCAAGGAACCCTATACTTCGCTGGAGTCCGACTCGGCGCAGGATCTGCATATGCGGAACCTGATGCGTGCGTACCAGGCGGACTTCCTGATCTCGGTTAACTTTTACGAAATAATCAGCGGATATACTCCTACCTTCCTGACGCCTGATATCCGTACCCGGCATACGATTGATTATGAGATTTTTAACCCTAACCTGGCGATTGTCACCGCCGGACGGGCTTCGCTCTTATCCCGAGATATCCGGGCGGCTTCCATGCAGGCCCAGTACCGTAATTTTGTCCAGACGGTAACCGAACGGCTGACTATTGCCCAGACCAGCCGGGACAAGGCTACCTTACAGCAGCAGTACTTGACATTGCAGGAAAAGCGTCTCAAAAATGTCTGGGGAGCCGGTTTTTCGCTGGGCTGGGAAAACCCCTACGGCTGGGTGGGCGCCGAGCTTTTCCGGAATATCGGCTATAAGCTGGACATCGGGGCCGGACTCGGGTTTGCCCGCAATGGCTTTAATGCCGGAATAGGAGCCCGGTATTACTTGTTGGCGTACGGTAAAAAATACAAGCCTTTCGTATCAGCGCACCTGGCCTGGGCCTCGGGTAATAAGATCAATATGGGGGGTGAGGAAGATGAGAATGGCAATCAGATTGCTCAGGAAGATGTAAGTACGTATCGGATTCCGGCTGGTACCGCCGTGCATCTGAAGACCGGTTTCCGGTGGCTGTCGCATAACCGTGCTTTGCTGTTAGGAGGCGGCTACGCAATTCCTTTCGGTAATTATAAGGCAGTATGGGATGAACAAACCAAAGAGTCGGCCAGCCGGCAACGCCTTGCGGATGCTTTTGCCGTTGGTGGTTTTGAAATAGGATTTACCTATCTGGTTTATTTTTCAAAGGTACGATAAGAGCAAGGTGAAATTTATGCGATGACTCCATCGTTTTGTGGCAAAGATATTGTGGAGAATCAGATCCATTATGTCTCTAAATAATGGTATATTATTTTTAAAAAATATGAGCTTTTTGATAATGAATCGTTTAGCCCTGTTGTTTTTCGGACTGATTGTTTCCTATACTATTGCTGCCCAACCGGCTTCTAACCAGCGGGTAGAGATCGAGGCCCGGGGTAATGCCGATAAAATGAATATTGTTCCGGTTGGGGCAGAAGGCCTGATTTTGTTTTCGGAGGTGGAGCAGGGCCGATACAGTTTTACCCGTTACAATACGGACCTGAAAGAAGACTGGGCCATTGACCTGGCCGTAAATCCGGCCCTTGATTTGACCCGGTACATTTACCGTGACAAAGCTTTGTACCTGCTTTTCAGCCGTTACAAAAGCCCAATGTACCAGATTGTAAAGCTCAATGTTCGGGCTGGTTTTGCGGCCAAGTACGAGTGGGGTTCTATCGACCGGCTGGAGATTATTGATTTCGATGCCATTGGGAATTATATGTTCATTGCGGGGAGGACCAATAATGAGCCCGTTTTGCTGCATACCAGTATTTATGCCAAGCAGGCAAGGGTATTGCCTACCGCCTTCCGGAACCGCACGGAAATACAATCACTGGAAGTAGATACCTTGACGCAAACCCTCCACGCTACTTTCGTAAGCGGCAAAAACCGGGACCGGAGCATTATTATCCGTTCTTTCACTCCCGAAGGGCAATCCGTGCAAACTGTGAATCTGGCAACCGAGGAGAAGAATCAATATGAATTACTGTCGGGTAAAGTATCTGACCTGAATGATCGGGAGGAACTGGTCATTGGCACATTTGGCACGCAGGGGCCGATTTATGCCCGGGCATCAACGTATAACTACTTCGGGTATGGCGGGGGATCGGTGTACCAGGGCACGGCGGACTACTCGCAGGGGGTCTATATCAGCAAGCTGCAAAACGGTCAACCGGCTTTTACCAAGTATCATAGCTTCACTGATTTCAAGAACTTCTTCCGGTTTATGGGCGGGAAGCAGCAGGAGCGAATGGAAAGCAAGATCCGGAAACGCAAAAAGCAGGGTAAGGACCTGCGCCTCCAGTACCGCCTGCTGGTACACGACATTATTCAGCGCAACGGACAGTACATTATGGTGGCCGAGGCTTATTATCCCGAATACCGCAGTAACAATAACTACATGTATCCCGGTCCGTGGGGCTACGGGTATGGTTATGGCTACGGCGGCTACTCTCCTTATGGCCGCAATACGCCTATTTTTGACGGATGGGTCTATACGCACGCCGTCATTGCCGGTTTCGACGAACAGGGTAATCTGCTGTGGGATAACAGTTTTGAAATTAATGACGTGAAAACGTTCCGGTTGCAGGAAAAAATCAAAGTGAGCTTTGATAACGAAAATATCTTGCTGGCCTACAACCACAACAGCGAATTGAAAACCAAGGTAATTCGCGGCAATGAAGTGGTAGAAGCCAAGGGCAATGTCCCCATTTCCACTGAGTACCAGGGAGACAAGGTGCGCAAGTCGTACACCGAAGAGATTGAATATTGGTACGGCAATCATTTTCTGGCCTGGGGCTATCAGAAGATTCGCAATGGCTCCGACCAACAGGTGAAGAGCCGCCGTAACGTGTTTTACTTCACGAAGGTTAGTTTTTGATAAGGGAGATAATTGTACTATTCTTGATTTATCTTGATTGAAATAGGAATCATGAACTTTTAAACTGTTAACTCTCTATTTACTATAAGAATAGATCTATGGCTTGCTTCCTTTATCTTCCATCGAACATCACTCATCCTAGGGCCACTCGTATTGCTCTTCCCGGAAATCCTTGGTGTGCTGGTTCACAATTCGCACCTGAATTTTTTTAATGCCCTGCT
>JAUJNL010000067.1 GCA_030448185.1 Cytophagales bacterium
TACGTAAAGAAACAGTGAAATAACCCCCAAAACTAAGTGAGGAAATTGTAACACGCTGGTTTTGCCGGCTGGTGTGGACGAAGTGCCAGTGTCTTCAGTTGCTTCATCACTGATATCGGGCAGGGAGGAAAAGTAAACGGCCACCGCCAGCAAAACGAGTACTCCGGCAATGATCATATAAGGTATAATTACCCGTCCGGCCAATTCGTTTAGCGCCGCTTCCCGGGCTGTTTGGGTCATCGTTTTTAGTCTCTGTTCAAAACCGTCGGCATCTTTCAGGGTGATGTACCCAAAAATATAAACTGCTATGATACCGGCTACTTTATTACAAATGCCCATAATACTGATTCGCATCGCGGCGCTTTCCGGAGGACCAATAATGGTCACGTACGGGTTTGAGGCCGTTTGCAGGAGGGCGAGTCCGGTTCCTATGATAAATAAGCCTACCAGAAACAAGTTGAAGTTCCTTGCCTGGGCCGCGGGAATAAATAATAGGGCTCCCACCGCCATAATAAGCAATCCGAGAGCCATTCCTTTTTTGTAGCCGGTGGCCCGCAGGACAAAGGAAGAAGGAATTGCCATAACCGTGTAGGCAATAAAAAAGGCGAATGTAACCAGGTAGGCCTGAAAATTACTTTCGAGCTGACAGGCAATTTTGAGGTAGGGAATCAGGGTACCATTGACCCAGGTAACGAAACCGAAAATAAAGAACAGGGAACCGATAATGATCAGCGGTCCGGTGCTGCTGCGGGCAGCGGTAGCAGAACCAGTAGTAGGCTTTATGGTAGTAGACATGGATAATTGTTTTAAACGGAATGGGTATTTACCTCTAAAGAACTGTAATTTTTTGAGATAGCAAAACAAAAATACCCCTTGTATCTGCTATTTTCCCAACCAGGACCCCTCATTTGAAGTTCGTCCGGTTCAGGTAGATTCTCTGACCAGCAGGTTACCTTCCCCAATTTTAGTCTCCGCCATAATTGGCTCGGAAGCGCTTACTAATTGTTCAAGAAAATACTGGCAGGCAATACGGCCAATTTCGGCGGGTGATTGGCTAATAGACCGGAGTCTGGGAGCGGAGAACTATATTCTTCCTCCAACTGTGGTTTTATCTTTGGGGTTCCCGTTGGTTTGGGTTGAATTGTTCGGGGAATTCCTATAACTTTTGCCCCAAACCTTTACTACCTATGAAATCTACTTGCCTCTTTCTTGGTCTTCAACTGGCCGCCTTTTCTGCTTTCGCCCAAACAACCATTCCTGCTCCCGAAGCTCAGGTCAAGGCCGCGGTAATGGCAGCACCTGCGGACCAGCGGCAAGGCGCAACGGTCTACGGATACAATGATAAAAAAGAATTGGTGCTACTCCGGAAAGGGACTAATTCTATGATATGCATTGCTGACGACCCAAATCAGAAAGGGTTTAATGCCAGCTGTTACCACAAGGAGCTTGACCCCTTTATGGCCCGGGGCCGCGAATTGCAGAAACAGGGCAAATCACAACAGGAAATATTCGACATCCGGGAGAAGGAAGTCAAGGCAGGGAAGCTGAAAATGCCTAAAAGCGGCTCTACTTTGTTTGTATATTCTGCCCCCGAAGAAAGCTTTAACCCGGAAACGGGCGAAGTTAAGGAGGGAAATTTCCGGTACGTGGTGTATATTCCCTATGCCACCGCAGAAAGTACCGGCCTACCCCTGAAACCGGAAGCTCCTGGTATGCCCTGGATCATGGACCCCGGCACGCACCGGGCTCATATTATGATCAATCCGCCGAAGAAGTGAGAAGGGAAAACAAAAAGGTAGCAGGAGCAACTAGACAAGGAAAAGGTTCTCCTGTTTTACTTTCTCCAATAAAAATAATTTTTTATAAACTCAATTTCCTCCGTTTTCCAGAATAATCGGTGATGGTTACGGACGCTGTATTATCTGGCAGGCAGAGGGTACGGGATGACTGGGAAAGGTAGGTGGACCCTTAATAACCTACTACTTGAAAACAATTACCTTTCCGGGATGGATCGTCAGGTTCACTGCCTCACCTTTAGGTACACTTCCCGCTGGTATCCTCGCTCTGACCGTGACCGTACGGCTCACCTGAATAATTGCTTCTTCATAAGCTCCGTAGTAGGTCAATCCCGTAACTTTGCCCGTCAACTCACCCTGCCTTGCCTGCACGATCACGTCTTCCGGACGGATACCCACCAGCTGATTAGGATCAAGGGTGTGCAAAAGCGCCAAAAAGGAGGAGGTAGGAGACAAGGATGCAGACACCGCCCGTAGGATTTCTTTTGTTTTAATCAGCGTAACGGCTCCGAAAAACCGGGCCACGTACGGCGAAGCGGGTTGCCCGTACAATTTACTGGGACTGCCATCTTGAATTATTTTACCTTCACGCAGTAAGATAATCCGGTCGGCCAGGGAAAGGGCATCCTGCGGGTCGTGGGTAACGAAAATCACGGAGGTACGGCTGCTGCGAACAAAATCCATCACTTCTTCCTTAATGTGCCCTTTCAAAACCACATCCAGGTTGCTGAAAGGCTCATCCATCAACAGGAGCAAGGGTTCATCGGCCAGGGCAGTAGCCAAAGCGGTCCGTTGTTGCTCCCCGTCGGACAAGGTTTTAGGTATCTGGTGTTTTACCCGTTCCAGCCGGCCCAGGTGCAGCATTTGGGTCAGCCGCTGCTCCCGGTAAGCTGTATCGTATTTCCGGAGGGCATACCGGATATTTTCCGCTACGGAGATATTAGGAAATAACTTGAAGTGCTGATGCACCAATCTGATATCCGGGTGGCCGGGTACGAGGTTCTGACTTGGACCCGTTACGGGTTTACCACGTAAGCGAATACCACCGCTATCCAAATCTTCCAGTCCGGCAAGCAGCCGGAGCAGTGTGGTTTTACCGCTGCCACTCTCCCCGGTCAGGGCCAGTACTTCGCCTTTGGCCAGATGCAGAGAAATTCCGTTTACGGCTGATAGGGAGTGCTGCGGATAGGTTTTGTACAGGTTTTCTGCGTGGAGAAGTAACGCCATGTAGTAGCAGTAAACGAATGGAAGAAGGGTAAGAGGTCTTGGCTTTGGAAACTATAAATGGACGCAAAATGCTGCAAAGCTGTTCTTTTTGCCGGAAATCAGCCGGTTCGGGTAGTACTTTATTTTCCGTAATCAGAACGTTGTTCCGCATTTAGCTTCGCTGAGATAGTTGCAATGCGGAACTCTCGAAAAGGGCATTTTAAATGCCCGGTTCTCCCATCCGCATTGCAAATGCGGATGAACGGGAGCTAATGGGCCGGGGATTTAAATGGGCTTCTAAGCTCGACTTTCGCATTTTCTCATAATGCAACCTACCAAAGGGTTGAAAGAGGGCTAATTCTTCAAATAGTTTTTGAACATCATGTCTAAAACGCGATATTCAAAAACTAAAAATACCTTATTTATGCTGTTTAAGCCTGTTTTTCTGGTTTTCACAAATGCGAAAGTCGAGCTAAGGGAATTAACGTTGCCAAAGTCCCGACTAAATTAACTCCTTAAAACTTTAGTACCCTTCTTTCAGTAGGGAAAATAACCAAGCTCGCTTTGAAGGAGTTACGCTGGTCTAATTTAAATAGGTTAATCACTTCTCAAAAAAAGAATAATTTGACTCATAATTTACTAAAGGACAAGTTGTTACGTATTGGCACTGAAAATGTGCTGCTAATTTTTTAAGGGGAGCCAGCAACCTGGCCTAATTCCCAAATTCCAAACTAAAATTATTTTTAGAAAGTAACGCGCTACTGGCATCTTTTGTGCTAACTTATTAGCAGCATTCTTCTTAGGTGTACCAGGGAATAGCTATCCCTTTCAACCATCATCCGTCCTTTTTACCCAAACTTCAACAACCTCATGAAAACGATGAAGCACCCCCGAAACGGGTTCCTGGGAACCCTTCTGGCCGCAGCCTTGCTCTTAGTGGCCGCCGCATGCCACCAGGTCAAAGATGCGGTAGAGACCCCAAGCAGAAGTGTTACCTCCCGATATCAAGGCGGAAATTGACTGGGATGGTATTAATAAAAGTGTAGTGAAACGGTTATACAAACTGACGCAAATCAATCTGCTAACCCAAGCAATCAGGAATGAAATGAGCCAAAGGTTCATTGCCGGTAAACTCTCCTATCAGGAATTGCATCAGATGATGCGGGAGGGTAAAATCACGGATAAAGATAAAATGGATATTTTTTTGAGGAAAGCACGTATAAGATTAGTAACGGTGGAATTGAAGATCAGCCTAAAAAAATCATCCGGGATCGACACACCGTTGAGGGAAATCCCGGTTTTTTTACCGGCACCTGGTTCTCTCTTATAATCCAGTTTTTGAATCATTTTATGAAAGTGCTGGTATCACTGGTTATAGATTCCACTACCTACTTACCTTTCACCCGGAATGGTACTTATCAGTACGCAGTCGGGGTTAAAGTTGGACCCAAAGAGAAAATTTTCCGCGAATGGAGCCGCCACCGGGGCACTTACCAGATTAATCCAATCACTGAACTCGAAGCTCAAAATTGGGATGAAAGTAATGAATATCTACGTTCTCTCTATACCATTACCTTTACGCCTGATCCGCGTACGGTCCAATCCATCCCCGACCTAAAGGCACATAAGTTAAAATCTATATTTGTCAATCTTTGGGTGTACGACATTTTGCAGGTCAGGCCAAAATAAGCTCACGGACAGTATGCCAAATTCCACTACAATTGGCTACCCGTAAATTAGCCACCTGCTGGGCTCCTTGAACAGTCCATCGCTGTCGGGAACGTTTGAGCCGGTGTTGGATGACATGGCGGTGAGCGGCTTCCATCGGCCCCGAACCAATAGGAGACCTTTCTGACGGAAGGTTTTATAACGCATCCGTTTAAGATTGTTACGATAATAGCCACAGATACTTTTTGGAGCTGGGCAGCTTTGCCTTTCAGGCTCATCAAGCTGATAGAAGTCAGGACTACTTCCGCCTGATCCTCCAGTAAGAGTTCTGCTTGTTGTTCAATCCACTCTTTACGCAGGGGGTTGATCTGGAAAAGCTTCCAGGGCAAAGCCACACAGGCGTTCTTTGGCGTGATAAAAGTCTAAAATCTGTTCCGAGTCGGATAGTACTGCCCGATCCAGTCCCAGATCCAGCGAGCTCCATCGGCAATCCAGACTAAATTCGTCAGATGATCTACCTGGGGAGCAAGCTTGTCAAAAAGGCGTCCTGTTCGCCTAAATGCGCTACATACGTACTCTGCCGGATAAAATTCCGCTCCTGAGTCTGCGGTAAAACGGCGCTGGCCGGAAATAAACGAGCCAGTTTCATTTCTTTCCAGCCTTCCTGCCGGGTAAACACCATACCGCCATCCAGCATGGCGTAGTGTAATCGGTTTTCTTTCGGTTGTAGCGCATCAGTCTGCGATTGCTGCTTTTCCTGCCATAACTCTCCGTAGTGATGGGTAAGCCTTTCAATTTGTTTGGCACTTACCTGTATGCCTGAGAGCTTTTCCAGCAACAGTTCTCCTTCGGCAAACACGCAAGCCTGACCCAGCAATACCACTTGTTCTTGTAGATACGCACTTTGGCTAAAGCCTGCCGGGCAATCGCAGTAGGGATGATCTTTGTTTACACTCACCCAGCCGTACTTACTTTGCAGTCTTTTTTTATTACGGTCTTTACTAACGGGGCCTAAACTCTGCTCGAACACTTCCCGGCTAATCGCCTGCCACTGCGCATCAAAGGTCTTTTCATAATCGTACCCGTTTTTCTGCGCAGCCAGGGCTTTTTCCAAGGCTTCTATTTTTTCCAGTAATGCGGCTCTGTTGATCATCATCTATACGCTTTTTCCTAATTTACTCTTTTCTGCATTTTGTCACACCCCAATCTTTATGGCTTGATCAACCGGAAAAGTTTCGTTACCGTTCATCAGGGCCACAAATCGTAATTCAAAGTCTGCGTGATGGCCCTCAGTCCGCTTATCATGATTCTTTCCTATTTTCTCCCTTCGATTTCCAACCCCGCAATCTGGACGATCTCCCTCACATTGGGGATAAATAATATTTCTCCTTTGCCAGTGATACCCCTAATGTATTTACCCTATTAGCACGATCCCTTATACTACAAACCCATAAACTCTTACCTCCTCATGAAAACCATGAAGCACACCCGAAGCGGGTTCCTGGGAACTTATTCCATGAACTCAACCCGGCACAATTGTGTTTAGTTAATGCTAAATCTAATTCGTAGCCTGACGCTTATCTTCCTTCTGTTAGCCGGTGGGTATCCCCAGCGTTCACTGAGCTAATGTAACGCGCGTGACTCGTTGCTTCTCTTCGTGAGGGATTTTATAAAGATATGGCTAAAGCTAAGGATGCTAAGGAAGTTGTTGAAGACTCGGATGACAATACAAGGATTGTATTTACAGGCGGTAGCTACTGGACACGGGTAGGAAAGAAATCACTAATGGGAAGGAACCAATAGGCGTACTGTAGCTACCGCCCATTATCTTCAGGAAGCCGCAGCTTGGGTTAGTCGCCCAGGCGCGGCTTTCTTCTGTTGCAGCCATTGGAATAGGCTTTGTGTTATATAACAAAGATTGTTATCATTGTACCCAAAAAGAGAATTTTATGAACGTATCCATCACCCCCCAGCTCGAAAGCTTTTTGCAGGAACGCGTGAAAGCAGGCCGTTTCAACAATACCAGTGAGGCCGTTCGCGCGGCTATTCGGTTATTGCAGAAGGAAGAAACCGAATACGAGGAGAAACTAGCCGCTTTACGGGCCGAGATTGAAAAGGGCTTTGTCGGTGAGCCTGTACCTTTCGATTTGGAGGAAATCAAGCGGGAAGCCCGAAAGCGCAAAAAAGAACGGGTTTCGTAATGGCTGGTTTTGTACTAAGCCGGGAAGCCAGAGAAGATACCCTTGCCATCTGGCTTTATCTCTCTCAGCAGGCTTCGGACGACGTAGCCGACCAGCAGTTAGACCGCATCTATGACACCTGTGCTAAATTAGCAGCAAACCCATACATCGGGCGCAGCCGTTCGGAATTAAGGAAAGACCTCCGAAGTTTCCCGGAAAACCCTTACATGATCTTTTACACTGTGGAAGGCCCACAACAGGATGTCCTTATTCGCCGGGTCATTCATAGCAGCCGGGACATCGATCGTCAGTTTAGCGGAGAAAGCTAATCTTTTTCTTTTTAACAGCGCTAACCCCGTAATAGGCTACGTATTTTTTCAACATGGCAGGAAAAATAGGTAAAGTTTCGCTTTGTCACAACTCTCCTACTGAGGAAGTTATCCTACACTCATCGCGAAACTACTTGATTGACTAATCCTTTCTTTTTTACTTTCATTGGCATGCCCAAGTATAACTGATTTAAGATGTGCCAAAGGAATTAACGTTACCAAGGGCCCGGACTAAGTTGCCAGAAATTTTGGCCGCCTCGGTTAAAACCATTTTTGACTCTATTGGTTATAGTATTATGCTGGACCTCAAAGTAACCATTGACGACCATTCCGGGTTTTGCTTCGGTGTGGTATATGCCATCGAAATGGCCGAGGACATACTCGACGAGCATGGGTATCTATACTGCCTGGGTGATATTGTTCATAACGATGAAGAGGTAAAACGGCTGGAGTCCAAAGGGTTGAGGATCATTGATTACCAGCAGCTGGCCCAATTGTACAACGAGAAAGTATTGATCAGAGCCCACGGAGAACCGCCCTCCACCTATGAACTGGCTCTGCGCAACCATATTGAATTGATTGATGCCTCCTGCCCCGTGGTGCTCAAGCTCCAGAACCGCATCCGGAACTCGTATGACAAGCAGGAAAATATTTTTATTTACGGCAAACCGGGGCATGCCGAAGTAGTAGGCTTGCTAGGACAGACCCATAATGAAGCGTATGTTTTTCAGGGAATGGAAGACCTGGACCTGAGTCAGCTGCCTGATAAGATCACTTTATACAGTCAGACCACCAAGAGCACCGACAAATTCTACGAGATTGCGGGTAAACTAGCGGCAGCCGGGGTAGAAGTAGATGCCAATGATACGATCTGCCGGCAAGTCTCCAACCGGGATAAAGAACTGCGTCTCTTTGCCCGGAAATTCGATAAGGTTATTTTTGTGTCCGGAAGCAAATCTTCCAACGGTAAGGTATTATTTAACGTTTGCAAAGAAACCAATCCGCAAACCTATTTTGTTTCCAAGGTGGATGATATTCGTGCAGACTGGTATAAAGGAGGTGAAGCAGTAGGCGTCTGAGGTGCTACTTCCACGCCGATGTGGCTTATGGAAGATGTGCGTGACCAACTACTGACGTATTAACTTTTATTGTTGAATGGCTGGATGGCTATATTGTTAAATTGTTGGATTGTCTGATGGTTATATTGTTAAATGGCTGGAAAAAGCCTCGGGAAGATAATCTTTCATAAAAAGAATCTTTTAGAATAAAAAAACAATTCAACAATTCAACAATTCAACAATTCAACAATATAGCCATTCAGTCCTTCGATAATTCTATCCTTCTGTAATTTATAAAATGTTCCCTCTCTGGCTTAATATACTGATTTTCGTAGCTACCTTCCTGTTTATGGAAGGGGTGGCTTGGTTTACGCACCGCTACATTATGCATGGTTTCCTGTGGAGCTGGCACAAGTCCCATCACCACCCGTATGATGGCGTATTCGAGAAAAACGACTTGTTTGGTCTGGTTTTTAGTATACCAGCCGCTATTTGTCTGATGATCGGGCTGGAGTATGATTCTCTCCGGTATTTAGCCTGGATTGGGGCTGGCATTACCGCTTACGGTATTTTTTACGTGGTATTCCATGACATTATTGTGCACCAGCGGATCAAAACGGGATTTCGGGCTAAAAGCCGGTACATGAAACGCATGATCCGGGCCCATAAAATTCATCATAAATGTGCTACCAAGGATGGGGCCGAAGCTTTCGGATTTTTATACGCTCCGAAAAAAATACGAACCCAAACAATATCAGGAGAAATCAGTAGCTGAATCGTAAACAAGCCTCTGTAGCTGAGATCCTCCGGTGAAGGATTTTGAAATTAACCAATCCTAACCAGTCGCTTGCCTCTGGCGAGTGACGACTATTGCAAGGGCCTCTGGCCCGTTTTACGGATGAAACCAAGTTCCTTGTTCAAGAACGGGCACGGAAGGAACTTCCGCGCCCGTGCATCACTGCAGGCGGGACGCTAGCTCATAGTCGTCACTCGCCAGAAGCAAGCGACTTGTTGATTCTCTGCTTACCCATTATCCATTTTCAATTGTCCAGTCTGTAGCTGAGATCCTTCCGTAAGGGAAAGAAACTAAGCCCGTTCCAGCAATATATAATCTGCCAGAATATCTTTTCCCCGGTAAGTGCCTTCGGTAGCCAGGGGAACAAATCGGGCAAACAAATCTTCGGAGTACCAATGCCGGGTCCGGGTTCTTTTGATGATCTCACGATGCCCCGCTTGCCGGTAGGCAAATTCTTCCATCGCCTCCGCACTTTCCCAGAAGCTCACCGTTGCCTGCCGGATAAACGGTTTTTCGCCTACGCCCACCGAGAAAATCCGGCCAGACGCTTGGGTAAGCATTTGATTGGCCAGTGGTACGTGCTTCCAGAAGTCCCATAGAGCTTGCGGACGGATGGTAGCCCTGGTCAGTACGGCAACCGGCAGGTGAGAAAAGGAGCGTCGGCATAATTGGTAAAAGGACTCTTGTGGTCCCAGCTTCCGTGCGAACGCAGGGGCAGGAGTTTTACGGTCCACATCTCTGACTTTTCCCGGAAAGGCAGTAAATGGGGAGAAGCAAAAAAATGATTGGCCGCTTCATTTGATTCCCAGACCGCCAGCAAGGCGTAGCGGGAGAAGTCGGGTTGCAAGCTGAAGCCATGCTTGCCACTTCCCATCAGCTTGCTGAATTGTAATCCGGGTATGGACTTGAATGGAATGGCTGGCATTCCCATTTGGGAGAACGCCCAGAACCGGTGCCGGGGGATAATTGAACAGCGTAAAGGTAGTAATCTGAGTATCCGGAATTTCCGGGATAATTGTGCGAAAGGCCATAAGAAACAAACTGAATTTACTGGCAGTTGTTTGGTTATAACGCAAAAAGGGAATGCAAGCTCATAGAGGCTGCATTCCTTTTTTGCATTTGCCGTTCCGGATCGAAGATGGTATAGGCAGAATAAATTGAAACAACACGTAGAAAATCAGCTCTTCTGCGTTCCGAATACCTTTTTCAGGATGTCGGTTACCCACGGGCAGCGGGGTCTTTCCGGATTTTCAGTTCTTCCTCAGCTACCACCGTGAACATGCCTTTCAGCGCTTTATCCGTGGTATATTTGGTTAAATCCGTTTCCACCTTCGTCACCAGCGGAATCCGGTTGTACAAAGTCGTCAGTTCGCCCCACATGCGGGTAGCATAGGTGGCATCAAGAGCCTTTTAATGTGAGGCGAAAAGGCCTGGGCCAGCGGAGACGTTGTTTTTCCCTGCAAATACGAAGTTGCGGCGTTATCCGGGCCAGTCAGAATGTTTTTGGCATCCGTAATCGTCATGGAAGTAATCGCATTCACGAAGATAGGAGCGGCTTCTTTGGCGGCGTCTTCGGCGGCCCGGTTCAGCGTCATTTCAAACTGGTCTACTTTTTTGCCGAAGCCTATTTCACGAAGCTTGGTGGCTACCCGCTGCGCATCCTCCGGAAAAGGAATTTTAACCTTAGATTCAGGAAAAAGCCATCTTTCTGGTTCAACTGCGAAGAGGCGTTCTTAGAGCCAACGGTTAGCGCCTCCTTCAGGCCCTTGGCAATATCCGTTTCGGAAAGGGGCGCAGCCGTGGCGCTGGTCGCTACCGTAGTGGCCGTTTGCTTTACTTTCTTCCAGTTTATCTGGGCAAAAGCGTTTCCGGCAATCAAAACACAGAGGGTTATGGAAAAAATAGTTCTGGTCATACGTTTGGAATAAATAAGCGTAAAGAAAAGGTAAACACCTGCCGTACCCAAGCAAATGTAGGGCCAGCGAAAACAGATGTAAGGGAAAAGATTGAATATAGTACCGTATCCTATGAAATGGCTATATTGTTAAATTGTTTGATGGTTAAATTGTTAAATGGCTGATAAAAAGTTCAGATAAGCTTCAGGAAGAAAATCAGAAAAAAGATCACTTAGTATAAAACTCACTACTGGCGCAAGACTTCAGTCTTGTGCGGAAAGATAAAAGGAAGTCTCCGACTTCCTGCCAGTCAGAGACTGGCAACTTCTTAAAGGCACAAGAAAGATTCTTGCGCCAGTATTTACAATTCAACAATTCAACAATTCAACAATTCAACAATTCAACAATTCAACAATTCAACATAGGACAATTTCTTAATAGTAGATGCCTGCCCCCAATAAGTTTACTTTTGCCCGTATCCGGTACGAATCCGGTGATTGGGATACTGACCCGAGGATGCCAGCGAATATACTTAATTCACTGATTGAGTACACTACTTTGGAAGTAGAGACGCAGGAAAAGGTAGTAGCGCTGAGCAGTACTGAAATTTTTTAAATTTCCGTTTTGCTATATGAGCGGGCATAAACTGGTACAATTTGGCGGTAAGGAGAAGGAGAACTTTAAGAATTACCTGGAAAACGGGGGCTTTGTGTTTGTGGATGACTGTAACCATGACATTGACGGGCTGTTTGCCAAATCCTTTGAGGCTCAGATAACCGCTTTGTTTGGCCCGAAAGCCTTGCAGAAAATTCCCGATAACCATCCGCTCTACCATAGCTTTTGATTTTGAGAAGGGGCCGCCGACTACCCTCCTTTGAACTGAATGGCTGGGGAGATGACCTGGTTCACGATTATCTGAAGGCTATTTTCATTAATAACCGGATGGCCTTGCTGTATAGCAATAAAGACTACGGCTGCGAGTGGGATTATGATTACCGTAATAAACGGTTCCTGGCGGAGGATAATACTAAATTCGGGGTAAATATTATTATGTACGCGCTGATGACCTGAATAGGCGGCTGAGGTTTGGGAGGCCTCACGCAACCGGTACAGAAAGGTTATACCCATCACCTTATGTAACCGGTCAGACTGTGATTCTTTTTTTATGACTTCGTTCCAATCAGACCCGGAAAATCGATCCATTTTTACGCATTCCATTTTTTATGACCCCAGGGATAGCAATTAATAGAGACCAAATTCAGGAGGCTTACTTGAGAAGACGTATACGTCTGCTGCTCCTCTGGTTTGTGGCAGGCTTAGTGTTAAGCGGCATAACTGCCTTTCCATTGGTATGGGAAGTAAAGCTGCTCCATCAGCTCATGGGCCCCGGAACGATAGTGAATAATTGGTGGCCTTCACTTGCCAGTTGGATTGACCGGATACACCAGGGGGTGGTGGAAACGGATGCTAACTATACTTTTATCTTATACGGTACTGATTGGCTGGCGTTTGCCCACCTGATGATTGCGGTTGCCTTCTGGGGGCCAATTAAAGACCCGGTCCGGAATGTATGGGTGATAGAGTTCGGCATGATTTCGTGCCTGATGGTCATTCCCCTGGCTTTGATCTGCGGACCGATCCGGGGGATTCCATTTTACTGGCGGGTAATTGATTGTTCATTCGGAATTATTGGAATCATTCCGCTGTGGTTGGCCCGCAAGGATGTCCAAATGATTGTGGCCGCACAAAACCACAAAAAATAGTTAACATACGGGTATAAAATTCAGGGGAAAGTGCCTGCCGGAAGGGTAAGCATTTTCCTCATTACGAGGCAAAAACGTAAAGAAATGAAAAAATCAATACCAGCGGAGGCATTAGAATTGAAAAGAAAGTTATACAATCGCTGCCTGGAGATGGTGAACCAGCGAATCGAAATGATTGCGCATGCAATGGAAAATGCCCGGCAGGCAGCAAATGAGGAAGAAAAGAGCAGCGCCGGAGACAAGTATGAAACAACCCGTTCGATGATGCACCTGGACATGGAACGGTATTCGGGTCAAATGGCCGAAGCGGTTAAAGTGAAGCAGGAATTAGCGCAAATAGAGGTGGGAAAGTTGTATCAGGCGGTACAACCCGGAAGCCTGGTGCGCACCAGCCAGGGCAATTATTTTCTTGCCGTCAGTGCGGGTAAGATTCAACTCGACCAGGCTGATTATTTTGCGGTATCGGCGGCTTCTCCCATCGGGAGCAAGCTTAAGGGCCTCAAAGCCGGGGAAGCGTTTCTGTTTAATAACAAGCAATTGAAGATAAAGGAAGTGTTGTAATTCCCTGCCGTATTCAATGTGTGTTCTTGATCATCCACCCGGTAAACAGCTAAGGCTCCCCAGTTCGAGGAGCCTTAGCTGTTTACCGGGCAGATTCTACCATTTTATGCTTTATAATTGTTCTAAAATTTTCTGCACTTTGGCTTGAACGGACGGATTTTGCTCGTAGGCAAGCATAATTTGTTCAAACTTCGCCATGGTGATGCCCTCCCCTCAATGGCCTGCTGCATCTGCTGCTCTACTTTAGTTGCAGTTCCATAATGCGCTGGGCCGCTTTACTAAAGGCTGCCTTTTCCTCGGCAGTGGCCTTGACCTCATCGATTTTCTTCTGCTGATGGGCTTGCGCCATTTCACTGAACTTTTCCACGCTTAACTTCGATTCTTCCACAACGGCCATCATCGCCTTTTTATTCTCCTCCTGCACGGCAGCGGCTTTGGCTCCCGCCTGCACAAACTGCTTTAACTCGGCATCCGAGAAATCCTGCGTTTGCGGCTGCGCACCTGTATTACCTTGTGCCGGAGTTTGCTGAGGAGTTACCTGCTGGGCAAAAACAACAGGGCTTACACCTGTCAATGCCAATAGACAACCACCGGCAATGATTCTTTTCATTTTCTTCATTAGTGACATACAATAAAAGAATTGGTTGTAAAAATGAATGTTTCAGGGAGGTTTTTTCAAATCTCCGGATTGTATTATGGGGTATACGGCATATAGATGATACGGTTATCCCTGCCGGAAAGAATAGTGGCCTGATAAGCAGCGTAATGAATGAAGAGGGTAGCTTTTCGTGCCCCATTTTTAGCAAAGGTCATTCCTTTTGCTCACTGATAGTTACGGCTGCCGGAGTTATTATTCCCGTTCCGGGTGCCTTTCGTAGCCTTATTTCCGCTTCGGTTTGAATTGGTGCCAGACTGATTTCCGCTGCGCTGCGTGCCCATTCCCGTATTGCCCTTCCCCTGAGTAGGCCCCATCAGGGTATCATTCCGGTTGCCGGTATTGCTCATTTGCTGCCCATCGGTGCGGCTGCTATCCAGACGACCGCCCGTATTGCCGTACACGCCGGTCCGGTTGCCACTCGTTCCGGTACGCTCACCGTTGCGGGTAGTGTCCTGAATGGCACCCGTAGTGCCGGCGTTGCCATGGGTTTTCCCCCTTGTTGAATCCTGTTGCGTATAGGTGCCTTTATCCATATTGGCTCCTTGTTGCAAAGGCGATGCATCCTGCTCCTTAGCCGTTTCTTGCACACCTTTTCCGTCGCTTGTGCCGGTATTGCCACTTTGCCCCACGGCGGGACTACCTACCGTAAGGATGAAAATGCTTATCAGGGAGAAGACAACCAATCCTTTTGCCGTCACCGTACTAAAGGTTATTAGTATTTTTTTCATGTTTGAGGAGCTTTGGTATTCTGGTATATGTTTACGGAAGAAAAAGATTGATAGTCAATAAATTAATATGAATTCTTCCGGATCAATATCTGGCATTGGGCAAAGCAAACGGAAATGCTCCGTTTTAACCGGGAAAAGACGAATGCATTGCCAAGAGCCGTCTTTCACATGCGGGCAGATGGCAGGATACATAAAATCAAAGTTGTAAGGTGGATATATATAATGCACTTGCACAACTATACTTCCTACAAATCACCCAGCTGAGGACGGATAAGCAACTCTTCTACTACCGACTGCCGGGAGAGTGAAAAAGCGCCCCACACAGCTTCGGCTACGTCTTCGGGCTTTATAAACCGTTCGGGAGGCAGGTCTACTCCTTCCCAGGAGGCCGTCAGAGTTGCTCCGGGCAGAATAGCCGTCACCCGGATAGTATATTCCTGTAACTCGGCCCGCAGCACTTTGGTCATGCCGTACAGGGCAAATTTACTGATGCAATACGAACCCCCATTGGTATAAGCCATGATACTGGCCGTGGAACACATATTGAATATATGCCCGTGTTTACGCTTCATCATTTCCGGCAGCACTGCCCGGGTCAGGTGATACGCACTGGCCAGGTTGGTTTCCATCATGCGCTCAAAGGTACCTTCGGGTTCATTGTGGATTTGCCCCGGCAAGAAATAACCGGTATTATTCACCAGCACATCAACGGCCCGGTTGAGTTGCCCGATAAACGCAGCGAATAAATCTACTTCCCGGCGCTCCGAAAGATCAGCCTTTTGCCAGTAGAGTTGACGGTCCGGAAAATCCTGTTCAAACGCTGACTGCAAGTGTTGCAGGTCCTTCTCATTGCGGGCACAAGTGGCAACATCAAAACCCCGCCGGGCAAATGTCTGCAGAATGGCCTTGCCAATGCCCTTGGTTCCGCCGGTAACTACGATAAGAGGGGTCATGTGCTGATGAGTTTATGTGCCGATGGGCTGATTATAATTTGATTGCTATTGAATAATTTGATTCAGCCCTGGCACTCAACTATTATTAAAGACTGGTTAGAAACAAAGTAACGGTTGGGAAGAGCCATCATTCGGAAAGATAGAGAAAGAATGCCTAAAGTTAGCGTCCTTTCGTATTTTAGCAACAAAATCCAAACGGGCCGTTTTACGTTTAAAACCGCAGGTAATCCGACATTTTACGGGTTCCCCACGGAAGTACTCATGAAACTTCAGCTTAAATGGCTACTACTGGAGTTATCACAAAAAAGATCTTTCCCATCCTCATTCATGAACAGACTTGGCAAGTACCTGATTTTCCTGGGATCGCTGTTTAAAAACCGTGAAAAGATGAATGTGTACCTGAACCGGGTACTCGACGAATGCATTCTGATTGGCGTTGATTCCGTATTTATCGTTTCCATTGTTTCCTCTTTCATCGGGGCGGTAACCTGCATCCAGACGGCCTATAACCTGATCAGCCCCCTGATTCCTAACTCCACTATAGCGCTGATTGTACGGGATATGACCGTACTGGAACTGGCTCCGACCATTACCTGCATCGTACTTTCGGGCAAAGTGGGATCGAGTATCGCCGGCGGTTTAGGCACGATGCGAATTACCGAACAGATTGATGCGCTGGAAGTAATGGGGATCAATGCGGCTTCGTACCTGGTATTGCCTAAGATTATTGCCGCCGTCATTGTATTCCCGATGCTGGTAATCCTGTCAGGTTTTCTGTCCATTTACGGTGGCTACCTGGCTGGTACTTTAACTGGTGCGGTTACCCCTACTGAATACGTTTACGGCTTGCGTGATTCATTCCAACCCTTCAATGTACCGTTTGCCCTGATCAAGTCAGTGGTGTTTGCCTTCCTGATCTCGTCCATTTCTTCTTTTCAGGGGTTTTACACGAAAGGCGGGGCTCTGGAAGTAGGGCAATCAAGCACCAATGCCGTAACCAACAGTTGTATCTCCGTATTGCTGGCTGACTACATGCTGGCGCAACTGCTACTTTAAAAAGGATTGAATTATCGAAGGACTGAATTGTCCTATGTTGAATTGTCCTATGTTGAATTGTTGAATTGTTGAATTGTTGAATTGTTGAATTGTTGAATTGTTTTCATTCTAAAAGATTCTTTATGAAAGATTATCTTCCTGAGGCTTTTTCCAGCCATTTAACAATTTAACCATCAAACAATTTAGACAATGTAGCCATCTAAATTATGATTGAAATTAGAAATATCAGTAAATCCTTCAACGATAAACAGGTGCTGAACGGGATTAGCGGGAAGTTTAAAAATTCCGATACCAGTCTGATCATTGGCGGAAGCGGTACGGGCAAAAGTGTGCTCCTCAAGTGCATTGTTGGGTTGGTCAAGCCGGATGAGGGCCAGGTTTTGTACGATGGCCGGGACTTCTGGAGCGGTGATACAGAAACCAAACGGGCCGTACGCCGGGAAATAGGAATGCTGTTTCAGGGAAGCGCCTTGTTCGACTCCAAGAATGTGGAGGAAAACGTGATGTTTCCGTTGCATATGCTGACCAATATGCCTAAAAGCGAGAAGCGTGACCGGGTAGCTTTCTGCCTGCAACGGGTGGGACTGGAAAACGCCAGTAAGCGCATGCCTTCGGAAATCAGCGGTGGGATGCAGAAAAGGGTGGGCATTGCCCGGGCCATTGTAATGAATCCTAAGTACCTGTTCTGCGATGAACCTAACTCCGGGCTGGACCCGCTTACTGCCATCAAGATTGATGATTTAATTGCCGAAATCACGGATGAATTCGAAATTACTACCATCGTAGTAACGCACGATATGAACTCGGTGATGGGTATCGGCGAGTACATCATGTTCCTCTACCAGGGCCGCAAACTTTGGGAAGGCGACAGTAATTCCATCACGGAGACCAATATTCCCGAACTGAAAGAATTCCTTTTTGCCAATAAATTGCTTAAGGAGATCAAGGAAAAAGAGGAAGAAGGAAGCTGATACGGGTATTATTACTACAGAATAAAGGTTTTTGCTTTGGATGAAAGGCATTATCATGAGGTGGTCTAAGTTAAGCAAGGAATCTGTCTCGCTTTTTTATACCACCTCAACTTACGGCGGTTTTGTTCTGCTCTTCCTTTTTCATGTGCTATGTTAAGCACAAATCCTGTCCGTCAAAACGACTCCACCTCAGTTAGTAAAAAACAAAAGGTGGATTACTTCAGAATACACTAGGGTTGATTATATTTATTTATATTTGTATAAAATAAAGGATTAATTTTATTTTTTATAATCCAACCCCTTACGCTCCCGGTGCTATCCATCGATCAGGAAACTGACCATCACGACAAGGATGCCGAATTATGGCAGGCCTTGAAGGAAGGTGACCGTCATGCCTTGGCGCAATTGTACAGCCTGCACATCCAGGAACTGCTCTCTTACGGGTACCGCATCACCCCCAACCGGGCATTGATCAAAGACAGTATTCAGGATCTTTTCTTGCACCTCTGGCACCACCGTAGTACAATAGGGAATACCACTTCCGTAAAGTTTTACCTGTACCGGTCCCTGCGTAACCGTATTATCCGCAACCTGGAATACAAGCACCTGGAAATTACCGGTCAAGAAGATTTCCTGGAAAGGACGCTTACCGAATTGCCGCTTGAGGCTAACTGGATAGAAGAAGATGCGTACCGGGAGCAGGTTACCCGCTTGCAGCAGGCCATCCGGAAATTACCCAAACGCCAGCAGGAAGCCATTCAATTGCGCTATTTCCATGCGTTCAGCCCCGCCGAAGTTGCGCAGATTATGGACATTAACTACCAGTCGGTCAGGAACCTGCTGCACCAGGCCATTGAGCAATTAAGGCATTCTTCTTATTGCTGGCGTTTTTAGTGGTAGAGACCTACAAAAATAATTTTTAAATTTTTTGTAAAAAAAATGAGTACAAACGAATCCCTTCTTGATTTAGAGGTTAGTTAGCTGCCCACGCATGACTCAAAAGTACGCCCAGTACCAGTTGGAAGATTTTGTGCAGGATGACCCCTTTGTCCACTGGGTAAATCACCCGGATGCGGGCAGTGACTATTTCTGGGAACAGGTGTTGGAAGCGTATCCCTATCAGCAGGAAACCATTCGTAAAGCCATCCGGACCGTACAGCAATTGACACTGGCTTCCCGTGAACCATTTCCGGCCGGGGATGTGAATGAAATATGGGAAAAGGTAGCCGCGGGTCTAGAACTGGAAGCTTCTCCGGCTGAACCCGTTGTACGGCGCCTATCGTGGTGGTCCTGGGTGGCAGCGGCGTCAGTGCTACTCATAGTCGGATTGGGCTGGTGGTATCAACCACGGGTAAAGTCTGGTCCTACCGTTTATCAGGGATTGGTCAAGGAAGCCGGTACCGGACTGGTGGAAGTAGTCAACCACCAGCCGCGGCCTATGACTGTCCGTTTTCCGGATGGCAGTACGGCTCAACTGGGCAAAAACAGCCGCTTGAGTTATTCCAAATCATTCTCCGGCAGGCAGCGGGAAGTATTTCTTTCAGGGGAAGCATTTTTTAAGGTAACCAAAGACCCCGCCCGGCCTTTTCTGGTGTATGCCAATGAACTGGTAACTAAAGTACTAGGGACCAGTTTTGGGGTGAAGGCTTTTGACAAAGGCCAGGAAGTGCAGGTTTCAGTGCGTACCGGCCGGGTATCGGTATACGAACACCAGGCTACCGGTCATGCCGATCCGGAAACAACCGGCATTGTGCTCGTGCCCAACCAGCAGGCAGTATACCGGCGGGAAGAAGGGCGACTGAGCCGGACATTAGTAGAAAATCCGGCCGTGGTGACGGAAAATAAGGGAACTCAATCCCCATCCTTCAACGAAACGCCGGTTAGCCATATTTTTAAGATCATCGAGCGAACTTACGGAGTGGACATTGTTTATGACGAGGAAGTATTACAGACCTGCCTCCTGACAACTACGCTGGGTGACGAATCTCTACACGAAAAGTTGGCTATTGTTTGCAAGGGAATTGGGGCTTCCTATAAGGTAGTCGATGCCCAGATCGTGATTACCAGCCAGGGATGCCGGTAAACGATTAAGTAAATGGACCATGTGAAATTGACAGTTGACAATGACTAAATAGTTGCTCATTTACCCAGCAGTACATAAACTAATCAGCACATTAACTTTATAGTCTATGATATAATCCTAACTCCTTACTCACCGCCAGGAAAAATCTTCTCCAGATTAGTCTGTTTCCATCTGTCCTTACGCCTGATTTCCACACTGAATGGTGTGCGTGGATTGTTATTGCCCTTTTTTACCATTTCAGCACCTGACCTTATGAAAAAACATTTCCAAACAACCCAGTGCCTACAGCTCTTTATGAAAATATCGCTGCTTCAACTTCTGTTTGCAGTAATTTTCACACAAGGGGTCACTGCCAGGGATTCCTTGGCCCAGGATGATCTTTTAACCATCAAAGTGAACCTGCAAGTCGAGAACCAGGACTACCGGACCGTGTTGCTCCAGCTTGAAAAAGTGGCCGGGGTTCACTTTACCTACCGCGCAAAGCTCTTTGACATCCACCGGAAAGTAAGCCTGTCAGCTACTAATGAAGCCCTCTCGCAGGTGCTGGACCGCTTATTCCGGCCCCTGAATATCGGGTATGAAACGCTGGGAAAACAAATCATCCTGAGTCCGCAGAAAGAGCCCCTGCCGCCTGCCGGAAATAGTTCGGTCATTTCCCCTGATGAGCCGGAAGACCGGAGTATTACGGGCACGGTCCTGGCTTCGGATACGCAGGAAGGCTTACCGGGAGTAAGTATTGTCGTAAAGGGTACCACCACCGGCACGACGACCGACGGCAACGGGAAGTATAAAATCACCGTTCCGGAAGGAAGCACCCTGATTTTTAGTTTTGTAGGCTATACCACTGAAGAAATCCCGGTAGGTAACCAGTCTGTCCTGGACGTCCAATTGGTGCTTGATATCAATAGCCTGAGTGAAATTGTCGTAGTAGGTTACGGAGAGCAGAAAAAGGCTAACCTGACCGGCTCCGTGGCTACCATCGACCCTAAAGTTTGGGCCAACCGGCCGATTACCAATTCCACCCAGGCATTACAAGGGGTACCGGGCGTGTTTATTAACCAGACCAAAGGCCGTCCGGGGGCTGAAGGAGCCACCATCCGCATCCGGGGCGTGGGTACCCTCAACAACAGCAACCCGCTGGTGTTGGTAGACGGCATTGAATTTCCGCTGGGCGACGTGAACCCCAGCGACATTGAAAGCATTACGGTACTCAAGGATGCGGCCTCAGCGGCCATTTATGGCAACCGGGCTGCCAATGGGGTCGTGCTGGTTAAAACCAAAACCGGCAAGCAGGGCAAGTTTCAGGTGGATTATAACGTATATGCCGGGAGCCAGCAGGCCACCCAGTTCCCCGATGCGGTCTCTAATGCCGTGGAGTATATGACAAACAAGAACCAGGCCCTGGCCAACGAAGGAAAACCGGCTGAATACAGCCAGGCCCTGATTGAAGAATACAGTGCCGGGACTGACCCGTATATCTACCCCAATACCAACTGGTTTGAGGTGATGTTCCGGAAAGCACCCATTCAAGAGCACAACCTCCGCTTTTCCGGAGGCAATGAGAAAACCCTCTTTTCCGTTTCGATGGGCTACCTCAACCAGGGCGGGATCATGATCAATACCTGGGCGAAGAAATACACCCTCAGTTCCAATATTACCTCGGATATCACGAGTCGACTCAAAATCGGGGCCAGCCTGCTGGGTACCTACTGGGTAGACCGCGAAAGCGCCTATACGGCGGATGAAGGTAACGGAGAAGGAGGAATTATGGGTCTGACCTACCGGGGATTGCCCATGCAGGCGCCCTACGCCCAGGATGGATCTTATGCCGACCACTGGGTACGGGTACCGGGCCATAACTTTTTCCGTAATCCGCTGGCATTGTCCTATGAGGGTTTTCGGCGCAATACTTCCCTGCGGACGCTGGCCAATTTCTTCGCCGAGTACAAATTACCTTTCAATCTACGATATCGGATCACTGCTTCGGCCAATCTCCGGTACGGCATTCAGAAATTTGCTTATCCGCAGATTGACCTGACCAATACCAAAACGGGCACGATTGCACCGATGGGCAATATCCCGGCCCGCGGGGTACGGCAGACCAGCCTGGAAACGGTGAACCTGACTAATTTTCACACCTTAAATTGGGATAAAAAGCTGGGTTCGGTGCATAACCTGACGGGCTTGCTTGGCTTCAGCGTAGAAACTTTTCACAACGGTACCTTCACGGCTTCCAATCAGGGCTACCTGAGCAATGAACTAACCGAGCTGAATGCCGGTAGTACTACCCCGCTGGTGGGCGGCACTTCCAGTAAATCCCGCCTGCTCTCCTATTTTGGCCGGGCCAATTATGATTTTGCCGGAAAATACCTGGCAGAAGCCAATTTCCGGTACGATGGCTCTTCCCGGTTCGCCAAAGGTAATCGCTGGGGCTTTTTTCCCTCCCTATCGGTGGGTTGGCGGATCAGTGAAGAGGCATTTTTGCGCAATAACCGGATTGTTTCCAACCTGAAGTTAAGGGCCTCCTGGGGCCGTCTGGGCAATCAGTTGATTACCTTGTTCAGCTATGCTGATGCCGTAGCCGTGGGACAAAGCAATGCCCAAAGCAACTTTCAGAATGAGCAGGGTTTCCAGTCACCGACGTACAACAACAACTATTCCTTTAACAATACCATCCTCAGCGGGGCGGCCATTATCCAGTTGAGCGACCCCAATATTACCTGGGAAACCACTTCCATGACCGATATCGGATTAGATGCAGGATTTTTCAATAATCGCCTGACCCTGGAACTGGATTGGTTTGATAAACGGTCCAGCAATATTCTGCGCCAGATCAGCGTGCCCGCGCAGGTAGGTAATCTGTTGGGTCCTTACCAGAATATTGGCAGCGTATCCAATAAAGGATTTGAAGTAACGGCCGGCTTCCGAAGTACAGTGGGTCAGGTGGGCTACAATGTAGGCGGTAACGTCACGTACATTGTAAACAAAGTGGTTGATCTCCGCGGGCAACGCTATTTCAGCCTTAATAACAGCCGGATTATCCAGGAAGGTAGTCCAATTGACGCGTTTTACGGCTTGCAGGTAGAAGGTATTTTCCAGAGTGAAGATGAAATCAAGAACCACGCCTTCCAGAACAAGGTAACTGTACCCGGTGATCTTAAGTACCGGGATATTGACAACAACAATATCATTGACAACAATGACCGCGTCGTGATCGGCAACAGCATTCCTAAGTTTACTTATAGCTTCTCGCTGGGCGCCGATTACAAAGGAATTGAACTGAGTACTTTCTTTCAGGGCGTACAGGACGTTGATACCTATGTGAGCGGAAACCTGGCTCAACCCTTCCGGAACGGTGCCGGGGTGACCAGCGAGTGGCTCAACGATTCCTGGAGGCCGGATCGGCCCAATGCCCCGCTGCCCCGCCTGACTACGGCCACCGGGTATCCGCAGAATTTCCAGACGGCCGATTTCTGGGTGCAGGATGCTTCCTACCTGCGTTTGAAAAACATTCAGCTTAGTTACTCGCTGCCGGTTTCCCTGGTGCAGAAAGTGAAGCTAAGCCGGGTAAAAGTGTTTGTCAATGCGCAAAACTACCTGACCTTCACTAAGTTTAAACTGGGTGATCCCGAACGGGAACTTACCCGCGGGGACCTCATCGAGTATCCGAATTACAAGACCCTTTCCGGCGGACTTAACCTGACTTTCTAATTACAGTGTTAATAAAATAAGTTTAGAGAGAAAAGAGCTGAAAGCTTTTTAACGTGTGGAGTAACGTCATTATGAGAGAGGTACGACTGAAGCAACTATTCTCACCGAAGGTAATCCAGACGGAGATTGACAGACAAACATCACTGAGGCTACCGGAAAATTTACTTAACTGAGCCTTTCGAGATTGCCTCGGTCGTACCTCCCTCGCAATGACGGTCTTCCTGTTTCACTTTTATCAGACTTATTAAGACTATAAGAAGTATAAACCTATTTATTAGCACATCAGCACATAATCTAATCTACACATTAAGTACTAAGACAAAAAGGAATATAAGATGGTGGATGTTGCTTATCTTTCGGGATGCAAAAGAAATTCATTTTGTTAAATGAAGCGGAGGTTGAGACATTAACGCAAGGTCATAAAAACCATCCTTCAGCCCAGGTACGGGCCCGCTGCCACTGTTTAATATTGAGTAATCAGGGAAAAGAAGTCAAAGAATTAGCGTCCATATTCTCGGTGATCCCCCTGACAGTGTATAAGTGGTTTTCTCGCTGGGAAGAAAAAGGACTGGTAGGATTATTTAACGAAAAAGGCGTAGGTCGCAAAGCCATTTTCACTGTCTCTGACCAGGCAGTGATCAAAGAGAAAGTACAGGCTAATCATCAGAAGTTGTCTTTGGCCCGGCAAGCAATCAAGGCTGAACTCGATAAAGAGTTCTCAGAGAGAACGTTAAAACGTTTTTAAAAAGTTTGGTGTCGGATGGAAACGCTGGCGAAAGTGCTTGAAATCCAAGCAGGACGCTCAGCAAGTAGCTTATAAGCAGGAGTGTTTGAGAGAGATTGAACAACTCAAAGACCAGAACCATATTGAGGTGTTTTGAGATGAAAGTGGTTTTGTTTAACGCCGGTAATGGCTTATTCCTGGCAGTATCCAGGGAAGAAACTGGATACTACCCCAGAAAGGAAAACGAATTAATGTCTTTGGCATGATGAGCGAAGCTAACCAACTGAGAAGTTTTCAGAAAGAAGGTAGTATTACCACTGATTTTATCATTGATTCCATTGACGCCTGGATACCTGCCTTAACCAAGCCTACCGTACTTATTTTAGATAACGCTCCCGTGCATCAAGCCAAGAAGTTTCAAGAGAAAATCCCCCACTGGCAGGAAGAAAACTTGTTCATTTTCTTTTTACCGCCCTACTGTCCGCACTTCAATAAAATTGAAACCCTATGGCGAAAGGTGAAATATGAGTGGTTTAAGCCGGAACACTACGCTTGTTTAGCCTCCTCAAAGAGGCCCTTACTGCTATTTTTAGCTGCTTTGGACAAGAATATACGGTCAAGTTCTCTTAATTTATTTTATATTCCTTTTTGTCCTACTACTTAACTTCCTTATGAAGAAATATATCATTCTTTTGGCCCTGTCCGGTAGCTTGGTGACCGGTTGCCGGGATTCGTTTCTGGACGTGCAGCCCACTGACCGCTTTACCCAGGATAACTACTGGAAGACCCGGGAACACGCGGAAGCGGCACTGAGTGCTACGTATGCGGCCTTGTTAAACAATGGCCTGTTTGGGGGCAATACGCCCGTATTGTTTGAAGCGGCTACGCCCAACGCCTATACGTACAATAACACTGGCGGATTTGGCAACATTGCCCAGGGAACGCATGACGCGGCCAATACAGCCGTAATTAACAATCAGTGGAATGCCTGCTACGGAGGCATTGGCCGGGCCAATAACTTGCTGGCCAATATTGAAAACGTAAAAATGGAAGATGCTCTTAAAAAGCGTTTCATCGCCGAAGCCAAGTTTCTGCGGGCCGCTTTTTACTTCCCGTTGTGGTCCTTGTACGGCGGTGCTCCCCTGATCCTGGATGCAACGAATCTGGAGGCGCAGGGCACTTTGTCCCGTAATTCCTCCGAAGAGTTGCTGGCCCAGATGCTGAAAGACCTCGACGAGGCTGCATCGGAACTACCCCTTTCGTACGGTGGGAATGATAAGGGCCGGGCTACCCGGGGAGCCGCTTTAGCCTTAAAAGCCAGGGCCTTATTGTACGCCAACCGTTGGGCCGAAGCCGCCGCTGCCGCCAAAGCTGTCATGAGCCTAAATACTTACCGCCTTTTCCCTGATTACCGCGGACTGTTTTACCTGGAGAATGAAGGGAACGAGGAAGTGATCTTCGACGTTCAGTTCAAATTTCCGGAGTTTACCCACGGTCTCGACATCAACCTGGACCAGTTCAACGTAGTTGCCCCGCTGCCCGACTTAGTAAATGATTATTACGCAATTGATGGAAAACCCATTGCAGCATCGCCTTTGTACAATCCGGCCAAGCCCTATGAAAACCGCGACCCTCGTCTGAATGCCACTATTATGGTAGTGGGTAGTCAGTATAAAGGAGCTCCGGTAACTGAAAGCCAGTATCCGCAAACGGGCTTTGGGCAGAAGAAATACACGATTTATAAGGATACGGAACGCCCTTCGGTGACGAAAGTAGAGGGCCAGTCGGACCTCAATTATATCTGGCTTCGCTACGGAGATGTATTATTGATGTATGCTGAGGCGCAGAACGAAGCGGCCGGACCGGATCCTTCCGTGTATGAGGCCATTAATTTGCTACGCAGACGGGCCAAGATAGCCGAATTAGTACCCGGTTTATCCAAGGAGCAACTGCGGGCCGAAATACGGCACGAACGGAGGATTGAACTGGCAGGGGAGGGGCTTTACTACTTTGACATCCGCCGCTGGCGTACGGCCGAAATGGTTATGAATACGGATATTTTCAATGCCAAAGGGGCCAGAATTGGTACCCGCAAGTTTGACCCGGCCCGCGACTATTACTGGCCGGTGCCCTCCGTGGCTATCCAGAATAATGGGAACCTTTCCCAGAATCCGGGCTATGGCAGGTAGTCCTGATTTGAGGGTACGTTGTTCGATGGGCGATATTCGATGTTCGTAATAAGTTCCTAAGCGTCACTTTCCTCCAGCGAGTGACGCTTAGGAAACAGGCGTCTCGCCTGCGGGAAAGAGTAGTTACCGAATAGTACTTTCAAGTCAACATTACAGTCTAAACGGGCCAGAGACCCTTTCGATAGTCGTCACTCGCCGGAGGCAAGCGACTGTTGAATAGTTGACAGTATTGGTAATCCGGCCTTTTATCAGCACATTAGCACATCGTCTAACCGGCACATTTTCATCAGTACATTCACTTATTTTCTTCTATGACCAATCAAGCATCAAAGACACTCTGGTTAATTCTGCTGTTTGCGGTTGCAGCATTTTCCGATGGTAAGGCTCAGCAAAAAACAGCGGCTAAAAGGCCTAATATCATCTACATCTTGGCTGACGACCTGGGCTATGGCAACCTTACCTGCTACCAGCCGGGGAGTAAAATTCCGACGCCCCAGATCGACAAAATGGCGAAAGAAGGCACCCGTTTTACGCAGTTTTATTCCGGCAGTACGGTCTGTGCGCCTTCCCGTTGTGCGCTGATGACCGGACTGAACATGGGCCATGCCTACATCCGGGGCAATGGCGAAATTCCCCTGCGGCCCTCGGACACCACCATGGCGCAGCGCCTCCAGAAAAACGGCTACGCTACCGGCATGTTCGGCAAGTGGGGCCTGGGGCAAGCCGACAATACGGGTTCCCCGCAGCTGAAAGGGTTTGACGAGTTTTTTGGCTACCTGCACCACCGCCACGCACACCGGTATTTTACGGATCACCTCTGGGAAGTAAAAGACCAGCAAGTCCGCAAAGTGCCCCTGGATTCTACCCAGTACACCCACGACCTGATTGTGGATCGGGCCCTGAATTTTATCAAGTCGCATAAGGATGACCCTTTCTTCGTCTATTTGCCCATCACCATTCCGCACGCCGAGTTGCTGATTCCTGATCAGTATATGAAGCCGTTCCGCAATGCTGACGGGACTAGTAAGTTTCCGCCCGAAAAACCTTTCAAATGGAATGGCGGTACCTACCGGACGCAGGAACAGCCTCACGCCGCATTTGCCGCCATGGTCACTAAAATGGATCAGGACGTGGGCCGGGTACTGGCGTTGCTGAAGGAGTTGGGGCTGGACGAGAATACCTACGTTTTCTTCACTAGCGACAATGGACCGCATCAGGAGGCTGGTGCCGACCCGGTATACTTCCAGAGCAGTGCCCACCTGCGGGGCGTGAAGCGGGACCTGTACGAAGGCGGCATCCGGGTACCAATGATTGCCTGGGGTCCTGGCCGCGTTGCGGCAGCGAAGGTAAGCGACCAGGTTTGGGCTAACTGGGATATTCTGCCAACCGTTTGCCAACTCACGGCTACTCCGGCTCCTTCCGGCATTGATGGTATTTCGTTCTCCCCAGCTTTAATGGGTAAAACCCAGCCTAAGCAGCATGAATACTTGTACTGGCAGTTTAATGAAGGAATGCTGAAGGAAGCCCTGCGTAAAGGCGACTGGAAGCTGGTCCGGCTGAAGGAAAAGAACAAACCGGAAGTACTGGAATTGTATAACCTGGCTAAAGACGTATCTGAGAAACAGAATGTAGCTGCGGGCAATCAAGCCAAGGTAAAAGAGTTATATGCCCTGATGCAGCAAGCCAAAAGTCCTGCTCAAAACCCGGCCTTCGACTGGACGGCCATGGAGCAGTAATAGTCAAACTCCCCTCCTTAGATAAGGAGGGGCAGGGGTGGTTGATGCTACAACTTAATTGATATGCAAATCAGAACCAGTCTATTGGTAGGGCCTCTGGCCCGTTTGGGTAGGTGTGTAGCTTGACTAAGAGACTACAGATATCCAACATCTAACATTGAACCTGCCTTCTCGTTAATCTGAAATAATGCAGAAAAATTGCACATTTGCAGATTAACCACCCAAGCGGAATTATATGGAAATTAAAGCGGTCAATCACGTAGCCCTTCACGTGGCGGATGTACGGCAAAGCTGTGACTTCTATACCGGCATCCTGGAATTAAAACCCATGCCTCGTCCGGCTTTTGATTTCCCCGGCGCCTGGTTCCGGATCGGCGATAGCCAGGAGCTGCATCTGATCGGTCACCGCAGGGATACAGTACAGTCTCATTCGAGAGGGACGCATTTTGCCTTGCACATTCCGGATATCCGGGAGGCTGAAAAGGAATTGCAGCGCAAAGGCGTTCCGTTTCACGGCCCTAAACTCCGGCCGGATGGTATCTGGCAAATTTTCATCCAGGACCCTGATGGGCACTACATTGAGTTATGCGAAGTAAAATAACGTTGGGCTTCGGGAGAAACAAAATGGGGCGTTCTCTCGTCACCTGAAATTAACTACTTACTCATAAGAAACAATTATTTATGGATTGGCCGCTTTTCATCGTATTATTTATCATTGGCAGCTTCATCGGGAGTGTGATTTTTACTGCAATAAAAGTCTGGTTGCGTAAAAAGTTAGGCAAAGAAGTAAAATCTACCAGAAAGGATAACTCCTACGAACGACCTTTTTAGAGTTACCTTCGGGCAAGCACCTGGATAATTAGTAGCGTTGCAGCAAAAACCGCAGGATAGAAATGGAAGATGAATATTTTGAGTTAGAGCCAGAGAACGCTCATCCAAAAGCACAACAAATACTGGTGGCTGATTTTATTGGGACCCTACCGAAGAAATAGCACCCTTTGGCAATGATGATGGCCATAATGATGATGCCTTTTGTGGTTTTATAGAGTGGCGAAAACAAAATAAAGATGAGAATCCATTTCAATACATGCAGGAATTAATGGATAGGTGGGGAGCCCCCAATGACCATTACCCTAACAGCCAATTCTTCCTCACCACAACTGCCGCCCCATACTTCAGCGGTTGAAACGTTCAATCGACTTATCCTCAAAATTTTTGCTTTTATTTCTTGGACCTGCTTGCTATATAAAAATATTTTTCTACGTTTGTAGTGTACTATTTAACTAATACACTAAAGCAGTTCCTATGATTCATCTGGAACGTGTTTCATTCGGATATACCCGTCATAAGCGGCTATTCGAAAACCTGAGTCTGCACCTGGCGCCGGGACATATTTACGGCCTGCTGGGAAAAAACGGCGCCGGTAAATCAAGCCTGCTCCGCAATATGGCCGGGCTGCTATTCCCCATTACTGGTACCATTCGGGTGGCAGGCTACGAACCGGCCCGGAGACAACCCGCTTTTCTGCAGGAAATGTTTTTCATTCCGGAAGAAATTTACCTGCCCCCGGTTTCAGTTACCCAGTACATTAATACCTGGCGCCCTTTTACCCCCGGTTTAATGAAGAGCAGTTTCGGTATTACCTGGCTGAATTCGACGTACCCGCAGACAGCCGGCTTAACGCCTTGTCCTACGGGCAGAAAAAGAAAGCCCTGATTGGGTTCGGACTGGCCACCAATACCAAGGTTCTGATTATGGACGAACCTACCAATGGCCTGGATATTCCTTCCAAAAGCCAGTTCCGGAAGCTGGTAAGCGCAGCCCTGGCTTAGGACAAAGTGGTGCTGATCTCCACCCATCAGGTGCGGGACCTCGACAACCTGATCGATTCAGTCATTATTCTGGAAGACAGTCAGATCCTATTGCATCATAGCCTTGATGTAATTGGTGAACGACTGCGGTTTGGCACAATGGTAAGCACGGAAGATGATAGAAGGGTATTGTACGCCGAGCCTTCTCTGCGGGGGTACGCGGTAGTAATGGAAAACTCCGAACGGGAAGAAAGCCGGGTTGATCTGGAGAAGCTCTTTAATGCCGTAATGCACCAACCGGACCGTATCCGTCAACTCTTTAAGTAATCACTATGGAACTTCTGATGCTTTTAGCTCTACTGTTTATCGTCCTGATGACCGGCCATTTTCTGCCTTTTTGCCGGATCATGTTCTGATCACCAGCCTGCTTAAATACTAAGAGAGAAAGTCTTTAGCTATTTCACAGCAATCTCTGTTTACTGTCATCTCCGAAGCTAATCTTCTCGGTTTAAGTCGGGGATACCCTATTCTGATAAGATCCCCTCCGGGGATGACAAAAAAGAGGTACGGCAAATACCATATAACTTTCTTAACACTGTATTAAGCACTAATGCAGAAATCTATGATACAGGCAATTGTTTATCCGCCCATCATCTAATCAGCCTATTCACTTATGAATCAATACTTTAGTTTTCGCCGGTTTGGTTTACTCTTAAAACTGGATTTTGCCGAGAATGGCAAAAGTTACCTACTTATTACCGGACTCATTATTGGATTAATGCTGTTGCTGATGACTCCAGTTTTGTATTCTAATGGGTATAGTAATACTAGAGAATTGTTACACGCCTTGGCTCTCTTTGTTTGCGTATGGTTAGGCGGAAGTCTATTTACCAGTATTACGTTTGCGCAATACAGTGGGCCGGCCAAGGGCATACCCGCCTTGATGCTGCCGGCTTCCCAGATGGAAAAATTTGGGGCTGCTTGGCTGGTGAATCTGTTTTTTAGCCTGCTTTTCATTGTCCTATTCTGGCAACTGCACCATGGAATTTTTGATCTGGCTAATAGCCGACTGCCAGCTGGAGGCCCCAACTATCGTCCTATCCCACCCAATCCTTCCCAGTTTCTTACTTACGCTTATTTTCTGATCCAGGGAAGTATGTTCCTGGGGTCAATTTACTTCCCTAAAAATGCCTTCCTCAAAACAGCCGTGGTATTATTAATTGTAACAGTGATAGCTTCTCTATTTCATTATACCTTGGCCAACCAGTTTATAGGAAATCCGTCACAGTTAGTTACGGTGCCATTTACCAGCTGGAGGTTTTCTCTGGGAAGATGGTATGAGGTTAATTATCCAGAGCCAGTGGATACTTTAATCTGGATTTTTCTACTGCTGTTGATTGTTGCCTTTTGGGGTATTGCCTATGTGCGGCTGCGGGAGAAGGAGATTTAATAAATTCTAAATGTTGAGTGCTAAATTTTAAATGGGTTACGGCTGTCAGGACCAGTTGATTCCGGATAAATCCCATTCAGCATTTAACCCTTAGCATTTAGCATTCCTAACTAATTGCCCTATGGAGTTTAAAGATAAACAGGCCATCTACCTGCAAATCGCGGATTATATCTGCGAACAATTGCTGCTTGCCAAATGGCCCGTCAATGAAAGGATCCCCTCGGTACGGGACCTGGCCATTACCCTGGAAGTGAATCCGAATACGGTGATGCGGACATATGAATTTCTGCAGAGCAAGAACATCATCTTTAATAAACGCGGCTTAGGCTACTTCGCGGCGGAAGATGCTACGGCCCGTATCCACCAATATCGCAAAGAACGTTTCCTGGAAAGCGAACTTCCGGAATTTTTCCGCACGCTTTACCTGCTCAATATCAGTATGGAAGAATTGCAGGAACGATATAAAGCCTTTTTGTTGGAAGCCTATCCAACAACCAATGTTAAATTCTAAAAGCTAAATGCTAAATGAAAAAAGTAATCAACTCCTTATTTTCCTGCTGGTCCTCACGTTTGTGGCTATTCTGGGTAGCAATATGGTATTGAAAGCTGAGTACGATAAAATCGACCGGAAAGACCCCTTTTATGGCTATTTTCACGTAGGTACTCCGCCTTTTAAAGCCGTCAGGCTGCGAGGATATTACTCCGAACTGGTGCAGTTGCAACCTGGCGCAACCTTTGCGGTAAAAGTAGCTCACGGCTTGAAAGACAATATTATCTGGAAGGTGAAAGCCGATACTTTGGAGTTGTCGTTCCGGTCAGAGAGCAACCCGGTGTTGTATCAGCCGGGAGGCGCCTTTAACCAACCGCCGATAGTTTACGTGATCGCTCCGGAGCTTTTGGGCGTCCACTTGTCAGGGGCTACCGCCAAACTAAAAGGCTGGCGCGGAGGAGATTGGTCTCTGAAACTGGAAGGCGGTAAGAGTGGCCTGTTGCTGACCGACAATACGATTAATCATTTATCTGCCAGCGTGGGATGGGGAAGCCTGTTAAAGATCAATGGGGCAAATCGGCTCGGAAAAACAGACATAACGATAAATAATATAGGGCATTTTACGGCTGAGAAAGATGTTTTCGCCGCACTGAGCATCCAAGCGGATACCGCAGCCAGGGTAGAATTGCCGGGTACGTTATTCCGGAAATTAACCGGGCAATAAGATTGTCTGGTGTCGCTTATTCGAGGTACGGTATACCTAACTAATTCTACTGCAGCTATTTGTCTATTGTCATCATCAAAAGGAAATAATATTATGAAACCACTTGTCACCCTGTTTAATCATTTATCAGTCATACTACTAACTATAGTTAACATGTCTTCAGGCCGGCAGCATTAGCAATAATGAGCAAAAACAGCTTCAAGATTCTCCGCCTTATGACTCTTTAAGACGGGTGCTGGAAGAGATATTTGACACGGATCAGGACATCCGGCAGAAACTGGGTTCAGTCAAAGAGGAGGAACGCGGCCAGATCATCAGACAGATGCACCAGATAGATTCGGTCAACCAAGTACAGGTGAAAGCGATATTAAATCAATACGGTTGGCTGGCCAAAAGTAAAGTAGGGCAAAAGGCCTCCGATGCAATCTTCTACGTGGTGCAGCATTCGAATAAAGAGCTGATGAAGCAGTACTTGCCCGATCTGCAAAAGCTGGCCCGGCAACAGGAAGCCAGTCCGATTCACGCAGCCATGATGGAGGACCGGTTATTGATGTGGGAAGGCAAAAAACAGAAATACGGAACCCAGGGCTATGGTACCCCTACCAGAAAACTGTTTATTTGGCCCATTCAAGATCCGGCTAAAGTAAACGAACTACGCAAACAAGTAGGCTTTCCACAGACAGTAGAAGAATATGCCTTACGGATGAAGGCCACTTATGATCCAAATGAGCCACTGCCTCCAAGTGACAGGTAAAAAAGGTTAACGAAGCAGAATCAGTCGCTTGCCTCTGGAGGGTGACGCCTATGGTAGGGGCGTATCGCATACGCCCTTCCTCCCAAAATGCTGGAATTAAGTTCCATCCTATAGAGTGCACACTCCCAGCAACTTTGTTATTCTATTACTGAGTAATAGCCTGCTAGTTACAAATCTACAAAAATACTTGCTACCCAAATTACCCAACAGATTACCCGGTTCTTTTTGGTATTCCAGGGATTGGATTCAAATTCCTCATAAATAGCATTATATTTTCCGTTTTGGGCTAAGATCAAATACAGCAGATAGCCAACCGGTACACCAAAACCAATTATGACATAATACCTGTTCTGGTACAAACCTTTCATAGGGACATTGAAGAAATGCTCCAGGATAACATATATCCACATTACCAGAAAGAAAAAGGTTAATAACACTACTCCGAGTGCTCTAAACCATTTACCTTCATCATTTTTAGTGGAAGCCTGATGAGTATAGTGGTAGAGAAATGTGAAATAATAAAATCTCAGTAGCATACTTTGCTCACTTGATTAGTGGTGTTTTTACGTCTGGTCCGAAACTTAAGCGGCATTTAGTGAGAAACCTATAACTGGGATAGAGGTTTCTGTTGTGTCTGTCAGTATTGCCGGACCTTGATTCCTGCATTTCGGGAGGACGGGCTGGAAGGCGTATGCTATATGCCCCTACCAAAGTCGTCACCCTCCAGAGGCAAGCGACTGTTACGTTAATAAAACCAATAACGAACATCGAACAACCAGCATCGAACATCGATCCTCATATCATTTTTTCAGAATCACAAACTCCACGCGGCGGTTCTTTTTGCGGTTCTCCTCGCTATGGTTGCTGGCCAGCGGACGGGTACTGCCATAGGCCTTGAAATGTACTCGATTTTCCTCAACGCCCTGTTTGACCAGGTAATTTTTCACGGCAACTACCCGGTTTTTGGAAAGCTCCACATTTAGCATAAAATCGCCCTGGTTGTCGGTATGGCCTTCCAGCTGGATTTCCATATTCGGGTTCGTCTTCATCAGGGCCGCAATGCGGTCAAGTTCCGCAAAGGAGGGCTCCAGCAAGTCGTACTTACTTTGTTCGAAAAAAATATTGTCGAGCCGTACCTTCTGCCCGACCTCTAAGCGTACCAGGTACAAATCCTTGCGGATTTCGCGGTAGGCTGTATCCTTGCTTAGTTCAACGGATTCTTCAGCGGAGGCAAAGCCACTGGCATTTGCCTGTAAACGGTAGTTTTTACGCAGGGGAAGCACAATTTTGTAGCCATTTGGCGGGGCCGACACGGCCTTGCCATTATCGTTAGACTGGGTCTGGGTTTTGGCCGTGGTTTGTAAGGCGCTGTATTCTATTTCCGCTTCCAGGGGTTCTTTAGTCTGGGCGTCATACACATTCCCAAAAACCAGGGCTACCGGCTCCGGTTGGATGGCCTTGGTTAACCGGGCCCGGAAAATGTCGTTTTCGCCGAAAGAATTCTTCGTGGAAACAAAATACGCATATTCGCCGGAGGCCGGAATAGTAAAGTAGGCATCCCATCCGTCGGTATTGAGTCCCGGCCCCAGGTTCTGCGGCTCACTCCAGCGCAGCCAGGTATCATCGAGACGGCGGCTGACGAAAATATCATTGCTGCCAAATCCGCTCAGCCCGGCCGTAGAATAATATAGGCTCATGCCGTCGGAGGCAATAAAAGGGGAAGTTTCGGCATCCGCCGTGTTGACGGCCAAACCCATATTTTTGGGTTCACTCCACATGCCGTCACCCTGCAGGAAGGATACATACAGGTCTTTAGAGCCATACGAGTCACTGCGCTGGGCAGTCATAATGAGTACCCGGCCATTTTGTCCCAGCGAAAACTCCGCGTAATCATTGTCATTATAGTAATTATTAATCATGACCTCATCCGGAAAATTCCAGCTGCTGGCCGTTCTCCGGGTCATAGAAAGCCCTTTTTTCATGCTGCCATCCCGCTTGTACACATTGTTGAGCAGCATCATATTCCCGTCGGGGGTGATGGAAAAAGAGGAGTTGTGGGCATTGGTATTAACGGGAGGCCCCATATTCCTGGCCGGTCCGAAAGAACCGTCCGGACTGATCTCGGCGTACCATACATCCTGGTTATCCGGTCTTTCGGCCCGGGTGAAGAAGAGGGTTTTGCCATCCGGCGAAATTACCGGACAGATTTCGTCGAAAGGTCCGTTGACGCTGCGGCCCAGGTTTTCTTTCTTGGCCTGGGTAGGAGCATCTTTGCTCAGGTTAATCACCGGACGAATAGGGTTCATGTCCGTAGAGATACCGACGGCATCCACCTGGTTCCAGCCCGAAATGCGACGGGTATTCAGCACAATTTTTAGGGCCGCTACTTTAAAAGCAGTGGCTTCTTTAAAGTAAATATTGAGCATGCGTCCGGGCACGTGGGTAGTATCTTTCTGATTGGTGTACACCAGATACTCTTTGTCCTGCGGGTCGTAGGCGTAGATCTTGGTAATGGCTCCCGCATTGAAGTTTTCGGCTACCCCAATTTGCTTGATGGGCATGGGATTTTTGTAACCTACCTTAATCCATTCCTCCACCGGCGAGGCATCGGAAGCCGGAGACCAGGCACAGGGACTGTTGCCGATGGTGGGAAGTTTGCTGGGTTTCCCTAATATCTGATGGGCATTATACTGCCGGGGATTTTTAAGATTGGAAAGTTCTGACGAAAACCCAATGACTTTCGCCGCCCATTGTACTGACTGGGCCATCAGCCGGGGAGAAACCAGTATCAGAAAGAGTAGACAAGCAATCCATCTTTTCATAGCAGCTATTAGGTATTAGGTACTAGGTATCAGGTACTGGGTATCGGGTTGCTGTCATTAATTGATTGGTCATTGGTAAGCAGTCATTGGTTAATTGGTCATTAGAAAAGAAAAGATCTTTCAGGGTAAAAACTAATGACTAATGACCAATGACTAATGACCAGCACCTGATACCCCGTACGGTTTGCAACAGAAATTACACAATTAATTCGGATTATAAGTAAACTTTTGGATAAGTGGTTCAATGCCCGTTACGTAAAAGTTTTTGGACGCATTGAAATACAACCGGTCGTAGATCACGGGTAGTACGTCAAAGCCTCCCGTATCGGCCAGCCCCAGCTTGGCATTCCGTCCCAGTAATACAAAGCCATTGGCGTGGTCGGAGACGAAATCGTATTTAGTACCGAACAGCTCCTTGCCTTTTTCGTTGACCAACCCTTTCAAGGTATTCTTATAAACCAGGTACCGGCCAGTCGATAACCACTCAATCTTATCGTACTGTGGCTTGACGGTTTCTTTGCCGTCTTTGCCCACAAATCCCCATTTTCCGAACCTTTTTACTGCCGCTACGCCATTGTGGAAGGGGAGGGCTTCTTCGTAGTGCGGCTGCACCCGCAGATTTTCTTCCTTATCGACGTAGCCCCAGCCACCCTGGATTTTTACGGCGGCCATGCCTTCCGAAAACGTTCCGACTCCTTCGTAACGATTGGCAATCCGGAGACGGCCCCGGTCATCCACGAAGCCATATTTGTTCTTGATCCGGACGCCTACCCGTTCGTTGGTCATTACAAACAGATCCTGGTACAAAGCATCCGGCGCCAGTATCACTTTGCCACTCAGACTTACCAAGCCTTTTTTTACTCCCTGCACCACCGTAACGATACTATCCGTTGAAAAATCCGAAATAAAGTCGTATTTCATTGGAATGACTTCGTCGCCGCGGTAGTTAACCACCCCGCATTTTCCCGCTAAAATTACCCGGAAGTAGTTGCGCAATGGTTCTACCTCGTCTACGGCAAAGAGGGTTTTGTGGGTGTGGATATTAATAAGTCCTTTATGTCCGTCTCCCCGGTACAGCGCCAGAAATTCGTTGACAATGCGCAGGCTGTCGTAGGCGGGTTCCAGGGCCCAGTCTCCCTGGATATTGAGCAGGCCATATTTGCCATTACGTAAGCCAACGGCATGCAGGCTCTGATAATCACTCAAGGAGTCAAGCTGCAGGTGCCCGGCTACCCCTCCCGACTCGTTGAGCAGGTGCCACTGACCGTTTTTGCGTACTGTGAATAATCCATACGGCTGGATCCGGATGGCATCATACTGTACGGGCACCACGGTTTTGCCGGCCCGGTTGACCACGCCCCACTGGTTATTTTCCTGCACTCTGAGCAGGGAAGTACGTTCATCAATGGAAACCGCCTGGTATTTTATGGGTAAAAAAACCTGTCCTTTCAAGGTGATGGCGCCGTACTTGCCTTCGTTGCGGACAATGGCCATATCCTTTTGAAACGGGAAAATATCATCGAAATTAGCCTCCGTAATCGGGCTGCCCTTTTCATTGAGGAGGCCTTTTTTGCCCTCAATCTGGTAACTGTACAGCGTAGGATGCACCGGCTGCACGTCTTCGTATTCCATCGATAGTACC